>CABRHX010000018.1 GCA_902470805.1 uncultured Collinsella sp.
AAAAGCAGTCAATCCTAAGACTAACTGCTTTGTGTGTATGGATATGAAATTGTCAAACTGGGATTTACTTATATCTATTCCTATAAAAGTGTCAATATATATCCGTCTATCAGAGCAATTAGCAGATACATAATAAAGGCTCTGATAAACGCTTCTATATGCTTTTTCGGATTTTGATACAATTCCTTTTCTGGCATTTTTCTTAAACGAACACGCTTTGTATTCCGCCACCATAAAAGGTCTACAATAAATAAGTCAAAGATATTCAATCCCTGTCCTATAATACTTAAACAAAGAAAATTATGTGTGAAGCCATTTTCTTTGATAAACAACCCTAATATAAATAGTACGAACAGAAATAACAGAAAATTGAAGATAAATAATAATAGGATTTGTTATGTATAAGCAGGATTTAGAGCAGACCCCTCTTGGAGGATCTGGCGGTAATGAAGCTCTATGCCTTCCGTCCGAACGACATCATCGATCTTCATAGCCAGGCATTCGTCGACCGACTTGATTGGGGACTGCTCGAACGGCTTATATTCGACGAGGGCGAGGCGCTGGCGTCGTCGCCTTCGGAGCGGAGTTATCAAGAGATGGTCTGCGCATACAGCCAATACAAAAAGGAGGTGCTCGGTTGAATCTGACCTTTGAGGGATTCTTAAAAGGCTATTGCCGAGAGCTATCCGGACAGCAGTCGCTCAGTTTTAGAAAACTGGTTAAGCAAGCGACGACGGTTGTGCCGCGCGTGGCGGAGCCCCTGTTTTTGCTCGCTTTGGCACAGGGTAAAGCCGAATACGTTCTGGGCTTATCCGAGGGTTTGTGGATGGAAGAGGGTTACCGAGGCGTTTTGTCCTTGTACGCCCAAACGGGTAGCCTGGCATCTCTATGCGCCGAGGACAAACTTCCTAATCGTTATGCCAACGTTTGGCGTGCGTATAGAGCGGTGAAGGAAAAGCCGGCGGTCGACAGAAGGGTGAACGCCCTGATGAGAAAGAAAACGCTGGAAGCATTAGAGGAATCGGGTGAAACGCGCTATGGCCTCTGCCGTGCTCTGCACCTGAATAAGGGAAACGTTTACGCATACTTAGCCGGTGATGACTCAAAGGTGAGCAGGAAGACAGCGCGCCGTATTATGGAATATGCGGAAGAGAGAAGCACCCAAGAAGGCGCCGGGCGCCCGGTGCGTGTGGCGGGGTAAGATTGATCGCGGTTTTGATTGATGACCGATTGAGTTTGTTGGGCGGAGTCTATGTCTGCTATTGATATCGTGCTTGTTGTGATCGCCTTGGTGGCGGTGGGGGTTGCTGTGGCTTGCGCCCTCCAGCTCAAGAGCCTGCGTGCCGAGTTGCGGGAGCGTGGCGACAGTAGCGCGGAAACGCTGGCAGCACTCGAGCAGGCCAACAACGCGCTCGATGCCCTGAACGTCGCGCTGGCCGAAACTCGCCGCACGGCCAACGCCATCGCGCAGCAGCAGACGACAGATGCGGCCGTGGAGCAGCAACGTTACCTGACCATCGCACGTGAGTTTTCGCAAGCTGGTGACCGGATGGATGACCTTCGCCGCGAGACGGCCCAACAGCTCGGTGCCAACCGCGAGGGCATCGAGCACCGCCTGGACAAGGTGCGCGAGACGGTCGATGCCCAGCTGGGTGCTATCCGCAAAGACAACAACGTGCAACTCGATCAGATGCGCGCGACGGTGGACGAGAAACTCTCCCGCACGCTCAACGATCGCCTGTCGGCATCGTTTAAGCAGGTGAGCGACCAGCTCGAGGCCGTGTACAAGGGCCTGGGCGACATGCAGTCCATCGCCACCGGCGTGGGCGACCTTAAGCGCGTGCTGGGCAACGTGAAGGCGCGTGGTATTTTGGGCGAGGTGCAGCTGGGTGCAATTCTGGCGGACATTCTTACACCCGACCAGTATCTGGAAAACGTCGCCACCAAGCCCGGCGCCTCGGAGCGCGTTGAGTTTGCCGTCAAGCTGCCGGTGGACGAGGGCGACCCCGTGCTGCTGCCGATTGACTCCAAGTTTCCGGGCGACGCGTACGAGCATCTGCTCGACGCCCAGGAGTCGGGTGACGCGGAGGCCGTTGCCGCGGCACGCAAGACGCTCGATATGATGGTGAAGCGCGAGGCCAAGGACATCTGCGAAAAGTACCTGAGTGTGCCGGCAACGACCAACTTTGGCATCATGTTCGTGCCATTTGAGGGCCTGTACGCCGAGGTCGTCAGCCGACCCGGGCTCATCGAAACCCTGGGCCGCGACTATCACGTCAACGTTGCCGGTCCCAGCACCATGGCGGCCATCCTCAATAGCCTGCAGATGAGTTACCAAACGTTTAAGCTGCAAAAACGCACCGATGACGTGCTGCGCGTGCTCTCCGCTGTCAAGGCCGAGCTGCCGCGCTATCAAAAGGCGCTGCGCCGCGCCCAGCAGCAGATCGAGACCGCGGGCAAAACGGTCGAGGGCATCATCACCACGCGCACCAACGTCATGGAGCGCAAGCTCAAGGACATCGACGCACTGGAAGACGTCGACCAAGCCGATGAGATCTTGGGACTCACGTCCGCGGACCTTCTCACAGACCAAGAAGACGAAGGCTAATTGCAACAAGACGGTGGGGCGCCGGCGCAAACGCGGGCGCCCCACCGCTTTTCGTATCGCACTTGTCTGGAGTGTGCTCCAATGTGCAACAATGGCGTTTCGCCCTATCAGACGCGAAAGGAAGCCCATGTCTCAGAGAAGCACCAGCCCGCTCCACCGCTCCACCGTGCGCCGCACGCTGCAGCGGTTTTGGGGTGTCACGCGCACGCAGCCGCTGATTGTCTTTCTCTCGGTGTTCTCGTCGGCGGGCTACATCTTTTTGCTGACGTTTGCCAATACCTATGTGATGGCCCTCATTGTCGACCGCGTTCAAGCCGGTCCCGTGGCGGGTGACCAGGTGTTTGAGGTCTTCGGCCCCTATATCCTGGCGCTCGTACTCGTTAATCTGGTGGGTCAGATCCTCTCCAAGCTACAGGACTACACCGTCTACAAGCTCGAGATCGCAGGCAACTATCACCTGGCGCGTCTATGCTTCGACACGCTCTCCAACCAATCCATGACATTCCATACCAGCCGCTTTGGCGGATCACTCGTGAGCCAGACGAGTCGTTTTATGAGCGGCTATACGGGGCTGGTGGACGTGACGGTGTATTCGCTCATCCCCACCATCACCTCGGTCGTCTGCACCGTGGCCGCACTCGCCCCGGTGGTACCGACGTTTACCGTGATCCTGGTGTGCATCATGGCCGTCTACATCGCGTTTGTCTGGCTTATGTACAAGCGCATCATGCCGCTTTCGGCCGCGACGTCCGCCGCGCAGAACAAGCTCTCGGGCGTGCTCTCCGACGCGGTCACGAACATCTTGGCCGTCAAGACCTGCGGGCGCGAGGACTTTGAACGTGATCTGTTCGACGCCGCTGATCGTGCCGCGCGCGATGCCGAGACGGTCTCGATGCACGCCATGATGCAGCGCAACTTTACGACCTCGGGTCTTATCGTCATCACCATGGCCGTGGTGAGCGTATTCGTGGCGGGCGGCAACGCGTGGTTTGGCATCTCGGCCGGCTCGCTCGTCATGATCTTTACCTACACCTATAACCTCACCATGCGCCTGAACTACGTAAGCTCCATGATGCAGCGCATCAACCGCGCGCTCGGCGATGCGGCCGAGATGACGCGCGTGCTGGACGAGCCACGTTTGGTGGCAGATGACCCGGACGCCCCCGAGCTCAAAGTGACCGAGGGCGCGATTGATTTTGAGCAGCTGAGCTTTGCGTACCGTGACGCTGCGGCGGGCGAGAGCGTGTTCGATGACCTGACACTTCATGTGGCGGCGGGCCAGCGCGTGGGCCTGGTGGGCAAATCGGGCTCGGGCAAGACGACGCTCACCAAGTTGTTGTTGCGCCTGGACGATGTACAGGGCGGCCGCGTGCTCGTGGACGGCCAGGACGTCTCGCGCTGCACGCAGCAGAGCCTGCGCCGTCAGGTTGCCTACGTGCCGCAGGAGGCGCTGCTGTTCCACCGCTCCATTCGCGAAAACATTGCCTACGGTCGTCCCAACGCCACTGATGAGCAGATTCGCGAGGCGGCTCGCTTGGCTAATGCGACCGAGTTTATCGACCGCTTGCCCCGTGGCTTTGACACTATGGTGGGCGAGCGCGGCGTCAAGCTCTCTGGCGGTCAGCGTCAGCGCGTGGCCATCGCCCGCGCCATCCTAACCGACGCGCCGATTCTGGTGCTCGACGAGGCGACGTCTGCCTTGGACAGCGAGTCCGAGGCGTTGGTGCAGGAGGCGCTCGAGAATCTGATGCGCGGCCGCACCTCCATTGTGGTGGCGCACCGCCTGTCCACCGTGGCGGCGCTTGACCGCATTGTGGTGCTGGCCGATGGCGAGATTGTCGAGGACGGCACGCATACGCAGCTCGTCGAGGCGGGTGGCGAGTACGCGAGCCTGTGGAGCCGTCAGACCGGCGCATTCTTGGAGGCGTAAGCGTCTCGGACGTGGGACAATTGTGCCCATAAGTTTATTGTGCCGTTGAGCCGAGGAGTCGTTATGCCACGCGAGACCAATGCCGCCAAACGCGAGCGCGCCGTTGAGGTGTGTGAGCGCCTCAACCGTCGCTATGGCCCGGTCGAGTGCTTTTTGGACCACGAGAATCCCTTCCGCCTGCTGATCGCGGTGTTGCTCTCGGCGCAAACGACCGACGCGCAGGTCAACAAGGTGACGCCGAAGCTGTTTGCCCAGTGGCCCACGCCCGAGGCCATGGCCGGGGCGAGTGTGGCTGACGTGGCAGACACCATCAAGTCACTCGGCTTTTATAAGAGCAAGGCCAAGCACGCCGTGGAGGCCGCGCAGATGATCGTCGCCGACTATGGCGGCGAGGTGCCGGCCGACATGAAGGAACTCGTGAAGCTGCCGGGCGTGGGACGCAAGACGGCGAACATCGTGCTCAACGTGGGGTATGGCATCGTGGAGGGCATTGCGGTGGACACGCACGTCAACCGCATTGCGCATCGCCTGATGTTGAGTCCCAAGACACATGCCAAGGAGCCGCTCAAGACCGAGCAGGATCTGCTCAAGATTTTGCCGCACGAGTATTGGGAGTCGGTCAACCATCAGTGGATCACCTTCGGTCGCGAGATCTGCGACGCCCGCAAACCCAAGTGTGACGAGTGTCCGCTGGCAGATTTGTGCCCCAGCGTGCGCGTAGCGGGGTAGGGCGGAACGCATCTTCGTCTGGCGTTTTTTGCGGGGCTGGGTTTGCTCTTGAGCCGGAGTCCTCTCCATGCGCTACCATGACAGGCAATGAAATCCGCCGCATACCCGCCGAGCTTGCCCCGGCGGGCTTTTGGCGTTGCAATGCCGGAGGAACAGCATGCTCATTCACCGTATAGCCGCGCAGCTCTACACTGCCGAGGCCTTGCAGGCCGTCGAGGCCGGGCTCGATGCTGGCGAGGACGTGACGCTGGCTGTGTCGCAGTCGGGCCGCACGCTTATGGCGGCCGCCCAGTTTGCGCGCCGTCCGCGCCCGACGGTCTATATCGTGAGCGGCGAGGATGCGGCCGATCGCGCCGCGCGTAGCCTTGCCGCCTACGTGGGCCTGGCGCACGTGTGTCGTTTTCCTGAGCGCAAGGACTATCCGTGGCGCGAGCAGGCGCCGGACGACGCCGTGGTGGCGCAGCGCTGCGAGGCTCTGGGGCGCATCGTGCGCGGGGACAACTGCATCATGGTCGCCTCGGCTCGCGCGCTGCTGCGCTGCGTGCCGCCGGTCGAGAGCCGCTACTGGGAGTCCACTACTTTTGCGGTGGGCGAGGAGATTCCCTTTGACGAGGTGCCGCAGCGCTTGGTGGGCATGGGCTACACCAATGCCGGCGCCGCCGATGCGCCCGGCTTGTTTCGCGTTCACGGCGACACCGTCGAGGTGTTCCCCGCACAGGAAAAGGCACCCGTGCGCATCGAGTTCTTCGGCGACGAGATTGACCGCATCCGCCGCATGGTGAGCTCCACGGGGCAGACCATCGGCAACGAGGACAGCATCGAAATCTTTCCCTGCCGCGAACTGGCACTCACCGACGAGGCCGTCCACAACATGCATGTGGCGCTCTATCGCGCCAGCCAGGATGACAGCAAACTGGCGGCGCTGCTCGAGATGGTGGATGCGCGCATCGTCACGCCCGAGCTCGACCGCTTTTTGCCGGTGATGTACGGCCAGACCGTAAGCCCGTTGGCGCACGTGAGCGGCAAGGCGCTCGTGGTTCTGTCCGAGCCGCGCTCGCTGTTCGACGACTGCCTGCGCGCCTACGAGGATATCGAGGCGCGTGCCGGCGAGGCAGGGATTGACCGCCTGGATGGTCTGTACGTGCGCGCTCAACAGCTCGATTTTGGTGCCCAGCAGCGCTTGAACTACGTAAGCCTCATCCGTGCCGGCGGTGCGGTGACGGCCGAGCTCAAGATTGAGCAGCCTGCTATCGCAGGCTCGGACAACCGTTTTATGACGCGCGTTCAGGAAGTCGTGGGCAAGCGCTATGCCTGCGTGTTTGCCATTCCCGACCGCGGCGCGCGCGAGTCGATGGAGCTCACCTTTGGCGACGAGGGCATTACCTTTGAGGAATCGCTGACGGCCGCGCCCGAAAACGCCGGCGTCATTGGCGAGCGCGTGCGCGTGGCAGCGGCGGATTCTGCCGATCGTGCTGCCCGTCAGGATGCTCATGCTGCAATTCGCGAGCGCAAGGCCGATGCGCTCAACGCCCGCTCGCTCGAGGCGGGTGCCGCCCAGGCTGCCGCCGGTGCTGCCGTGCCCACTATCTCGCGCGGACGCGTGACCTTTGTCGATGCCGCCCTGCCGCAGGGCGTGGTGGTGCCCGATGCCAACCTGGCCGTGTTCTCGATCGCCGACCTCAACGCCCGTATGGATGCCAACCGCGCGCGCAGCCGCCGCAAGGTGGACATTACGCAGATCACGTTTCCGTTTAAGCCGGGCGACTACGTGGTGCACGCCACTCACGGCATCGCGCTCTTTAGCGAGATCGCACGTCAGGAAGTGGGCGGCAAGGAGCGCGACTACTTTTTGCTGGAATATGCCGACGGCGACAAGCTCTACGTGCCGCTCGAGCAGGTCGACCGCATCACGCGCTATGTTGGCCCCGACGGCGACAAGCCGCGCCTGACCAGGCTCAACACCGCCGACTGGACGCGGGCTACCAACAAGGCGCGCAAGAATGCCAAAAAGCTGGCGTTTGACCTGGTCGACCTGTATACACGCCGCTCGTCGATTACCGGTATCGCCTGCCCGCCCGACACGCCCGAGCAGATCGAGATGGAGGAGAGCTTTCCCTACGACGAGACGCGCGACCAGCTGGAGGCTATTGCCGACATCAAGGCCGACATGGAAGCGCCCAAGCCCATGGACCGCCTGCTGTGCGGCGACGTGGGCTTTGGCAAGACCGAGGTTGCCCTGCGCGCGGCGTTTAAGTGCGTGGACTCCGGCCGCCAGGTCATGGTGCTCTGCCCCACGACCATTCTGGCCCAGCAGCACTATGAGACGTTCTTTGAGCGCTTTGCCCCGTTTGGCCTCGAGGTCGAAGTGCTCAGCCGCTTCCGCACCCCGGCGCAGCAAAAGCGCGCGCTTAAGGCGTTTGCCGAGGGCACGATCGACGTGCTCATCGGCACGCACCGCTTGCTTTCTGCCGACGTGAACCCCAAGAACCTGGGCATGGTGATCATCGACGAGGAGCAGCGCTTTGGTGTGCAGCACAAGGAGCAGCTCAAGAACCTGCGCGAGCAAATCGACGTGCTCACGCTTTCGGCAACGCCTATTCCGCGAACCATGCAGATGGCCACGAGTGGCGTACGCGACATGAGCCTGATTACCACGCCGCCGACCGGGCGTCGTCCCGTGATCGTGCACGTGGGGGAGTACGACCCCGATGTGGTGAGTGCGGCGATTCGCCTGGAGGTGGGCCGCGGCGGTCAGGTGTATTACGTGTCCAACCGCGTCAAGACCATCGATGATGCCGTGGCGCGCGTGCACGAGGCCGCGCCCGAGGCGCGCGTGGGCGTGGCACACGGCAAGATGAGCCCGCGCGAGGTCGAGGACGTGATGATTGAGTTCGCGACCAAAAAGATCGATGTGCTCATCGCCACGACCATCGTGGAGAGCGGCATCGACAACGCAACGGCCAACACGCTGATCATCGAGGACTCGCAGCGCCTTGGCCTGGCGCAGCTCTACCAGCTCAAGGGCCGTGTGGGCCGCTCTGCCACGCAGGCCTACGCGTACTTTATGTTCCCCGGCGAGCTGCCGCTCACCGAGGAGGCAACGGCGCGCCTGACCGCACTTTCCGAGTTCCAGGACCTGGGCAGCGGCATGCGCATCGCCATGCGCGACCTAGAGATCCGTGGCGCCGGTTCGCTTATGGGAGCCGAGCAGCACGGCAACCTGTCGAGCGTGGGCTTTGATCTGTTTACGCAGATGCTGGGCCAGGCCGTGGCCGAGGCGCGCGGCGATGACGACGCCGGCGTGGAGGCGGCGAGCGTGGGTATTAACCTGCCGGCCGACTACTTCTTGTCCGAGGAGTACCTGCCGGCGGTGGACCAGCGCGTGCTCGTGTACCGTAAGCTCGCAGCGGCCGAGGACCTGGAGAGCATTGACGAGGTGCAGGAAGAGACCGAGGCCGCGCATGGTGAGCTGCCGTTGGCGGGACTCAACCTGTTCAATCGCGCGCGCATCCGCATTCGCGGCGAGCGCCTGGGGCTCGAGAGCGTCACGCTCAGCGGCGGTCGCATCACGTTTTTGGGCGTCGACGTGCCCAAGAAGGTGGCCTTTGAGCTTAAGACCCGCTATGGCGCGGTGAACTTCCCCAAGAGCCGCAAGTTGTCGGTGCCCTACAAGGCGGGCGCCGGCGCGGGCAGCGGCCTGGGTCGCGGTCTCGACGCCAACGACGGCACCGGCCCCGTGGCCGCGGCACTCATGCTGCTGCAGCAATTAGGCGCGAGCGACGATGACTAACAAGTAGGGGGCGTGGCGGGGCAGAGCTACCAGTTGTTCTTTGCCCCGCCACCTCGCAGGTTGATTCCAGCCCTATCGAAAGGAAAGCATGTTCGGGTACATCTACAAGAAAGACGCCGCCGCTATCGCGGTTGTCCTGTGTCTTTGTCTGGGCGTGGGCAGTTTCTTCGATTATCAGATCTCGAGCGCGCTGTTCAACATCGGCAGCATGTACGGCCGCTTTATCGAGGCCGCTGGCGAGTTGCCGTTTGAGCTGACGGCGAGCATCGCGGGCGTTATGCTCGTGCGCGCGGTGCGTCCCGACTCCAGGGGCAGCAAATGGCTTGCCGCGCTCGGCATCCTCGTCAACGTTGGCCTGACCGGCTACGAGATCGTTTCGTCCCTGAGGGTTGGCGGTAAACTCATTGCGGCTCAGTTGGTGCTGACGTTTGTGCTGGTCATCGCTGCCAACCTTATCGTCTATCGCCTCACGCGCACGACCGAGCCCGACGATCTCACGCGCTGGGCGTTGATGGTGCTTGCCGTGTGGATCGCTCAGGCCATCATCCTCAACGTGATCGTCAAGCCACTGTGGTCGCGCCCGCGCATGCGCGTGATCGAGGTCACGCCGGGGCTCAATTTTCAGCCGTGGTGGGTGATCGGCAATCCCGACAAGTGGACCTATATCGCCGCCGGCGTGATCAAGGACGGGTTCAAGTCGTTTGCGAGCGGACACACGGCGCATGCGGCGATCGGCCTTATGCTCGCCGGGCTTCCCGCGGCAGCCTTTAAGGAAAAACCGTCGCGTCGCCGCGTGATTTTTTGGGCGGCGGCTGTGATCGCGGCGCTCGTCGCCTTTGGGCGCATCGTGATCGGTGCGCACTTTTTGAGTGACGTGAGCTGCGGTTTTGCCCTGGTACTGGCACTTGAGTGCCTTGCCGCGCGCATTGCCTATCCCAACGGCGTACAATAGCTCCGTTTGAATCATCTGGCCGATACCCGGTAAGAGAGGATTGCCATGCTCGCGTTTAACAACGATTATTCCCACGGCGCACATCCGGCAGTGCTGCAGGCGCTCGTCGACACCAATATGGAGCCGCAGCCCGGCTACGGTACCGATGCGCACACCGAGCGTGCCAAGCAGCTTATCCGTGAGGCCTGTCAGGCCCCCGATGCCGACGTGTTTTTTCTGGTGGGCGGCACGCAGGCCAACGCGACGGTGATCGACATGCTGCTTGCGCCCTACGAGGGCGTCGTTGCTGCCGAGACTGGCCACGTCGCCTGCCACGAGGCGGGCGCCATCGAGTTTGGCGGCCACAAGGTGCTCACCATCCCCGGCTACGAGGGCAAGATGCACGCCGAGGACCTCGAGAACTATATCCAGGTGTTCTACGAAAACGAGAGCTACGAGCACACGGTGTTCCCGGGTGCCGTGTATGTGAGCCTATCGACCGAGTACGGCACGCTGTACTCCAAGGCCGAGCTCGCGGCGATTCACGCGGTGTGCCAGAAGCGCGAGATTCCGCTGTTTGTGGATGGCGCCCGCCTGGCCTATGCGCTGGCGGCCGATGAGTGCGACATTACCCTGCCCGAGCTGGCGCAGCTGTGTGACGTGTTCTACATCGGCGGCACCAAGTGCGGCGCGCTTTGCGGCGAGGCCGTGGTGTTTTGCGGCATGCGCGCTCCGGCGCATCCCATTCCGCGCATTAAGCAGCACGGTGCGTTGCTGGCCAAGGGTCGCCTGACGGGCGTGCAGTTTGAGGCGCTCTTTACCGATGGCCTGTATTTTGAGATTGGTCGCCAGGCGATTGAGACCGCTCAGGCGCTTCGTCGCGTGCTGCACGAGCGCGGCTACCAGTTCTTCTTGGAGACGCCGACCAACCAGCAGTTCGTGATTCTGCCCAACGAGGACATGGCCCGCATTCGCGAGCATGCGGCGATCGAGTACTGGGAAAAGTACGACGAAACCCACACGGTGGTGCGTTTTTGCACCAGCTGGGCCACGACGCGGGAGGATATCGACGCGTTGGCGGCTGTCCTGTAGCCTGATGTAATGACGAGGGGCCGCCCTGCGCCTAAGCTTGGCGCAGGGCGGCCTTTGCTTTTGGGGAGAAGGGTTGTATGACCGAGATGCCCGAGCCGACGATTCGCCTGGCGACGCCCGATGATGCGCCGGCGTTGCTTGCCATCTATGAGCCGTATGTGCGCCAGACGGCGATTACCTGCGAATATGAGGTGCCGAGCGTTGAGGAGTTCACCGGGCGCATCGAGCGCACGCTCAAGCGCTATCCGTATCTGGTGATGGAGCTGAACGGGCGTCCGGTAGGCTATGCCTATGTGAGTCCGCTCAACAGCCGCGAGGCATACGACTGGTCGGTCGAGACATCGATCTACCTGGCGCGTGATGTGCGCCACGGCGGGCTGGGCCGCAAGCTGCATGACGCGCTTAAGCAATGCCTGATCGCGATGGGTATCACCAACATGTGCGCCCTCATCGCCGTGCCGCACGACAAGGACGATGAGTACCTGACGCACAACAGCCAGGACTTCCATGCCCATATGGGGTATCGCCTGGTGGGCGCCTTTGACCGCTGCGCCCAAAAGTTCGGCCGCTGGTACGACATGTGCTGGATGGAGTTGGTCCTAGCCGAGCGCGTCCCCAACCAACCCAAACCAACCTGGTTCCCCGACCTCCCCAAACCTACCATTTAGGGACAGGTTTATTTTGGCAGGTTAGCCGATGGGCTCGGTGTATTTGGCACGGTCGGTGCGCTGGATGCGCTTGGAGACATGGAGCGGTCGGCCGTCGGTGTCGTACACGTAGTCGGTGATCAGGATCAGCGCCTGCCCGCGCCCAACGTTGAGCAAAAACGCCTCGTTTTGCGAGGCATAGCACACCTCAAAGGTCTTATGTCCCTGTGCCGGCGCGCGATGGAATTCCTGGCGCAGCGTGGCGTAGAGCGAACCGTTGATATCGCGATCGATGAGTGCTTCAAAGCTCGGTGGTAGATAGGTGGTCTCCAGGCACAGCGGCGCATCGTCCAGATAACGCAGGCGGACAAGTTTGACGAGCTTGCTGCCCACGGCGACATCGAAGAACTTGGCCGCATTGCCCGCGGCCTTGGCAAAGCCCGAGTCCACCGTGCGCGTGGTGGGCTTCATACCCTGACCCTGGACCTGTGTCGTGTAGCTCGAAAACACCAGGTTGTTCTCGTGGAGCGCCGGCGTGTCGGCCACAAAGGCGCCACGCCCGCGCTCGGTGCGCACCAGGCCCTCGTCAACGAGCACCTTAAGGGCGTGGCGTACGGTGCTACGCGACAGCCCCGATTCGTCCATGAGTTCCATCTCGGACGGCAGCTTGTCTCCGCGCGCGTAGGTGCCGGAGGCGATGCGGTCGCGCAGCATGCCCGCCAAGCGCTCGTATTGGGTCAGTCTCTTTTTAGATGAAGCGTTCATGCGATCAACCTGTATCTAACCTGTATGCGTATCTAATCAAGCATGTATTCAATACAACAACAAAACCGCTGGTATCAAGTTATCGAAAACCGTATCAGCAAATTTTTTAAGACAAATATAGCATACAACTAGTCGACATAACCAAAACATGTATGTAACTTGTATGCCATCGAGAGCATCAAACGAGAAGAAAGGCTGATGCACGATGACTACTCAGGAACAGGTTAAGGACGTCGTCTCCCAGGTTTTGGCCGACAAGGCAGACAAGGGCAGCATCAAGCGCGTCGTGTGGATTGGCGCCGGCGGATCCAACGGCGGCAACTATCCTGCCCAGTACTTTATGGAGCACGAGGCCACGCAGGTCGTGAGCTCCAGCTACACCAGCAATGAGTTCGTGCACGCCACCCCGGCCTACGTCAACGAGAACACCCTGGCCGTCGTCGTGTCCATGCGCGGCACCAAGGAGACCATCGTCGCCGCCCAGGTCGCCAAGGACCACGGCGCCAGCACCATCGCCATCTATGTCGACGAGTCCGGCCTCACCGAGGTCTGCGACTACAAGATCCAGTATGACAGCCTGGCCGTCGACGAGTCTTGCATGGGCCGTACCAACTCCGCCGTCGTGACCATGATCGCCATGGAGCTTACGCAGCAGACCGAGGGCTATGCCGAGTACGAGACCGCTATGGCCGCCTTCGACCTGGTTGACCCCATCTATCGCAAGGCCGTCGAGTACACCCGTCCGCTCGCCGCCAAGTGGGCCGAGCAAAACGCCGACAAGCCCTGCATCAACGTGATGGCTCAGGGTCCGCTCTTTGGTGCCGCCTACGTCTTTAGCATCTGCAACGTGCAGGAGATGCTGCAGATCGACTCCTGCACCATCAACACCTGCGACTTCTTCCACGGCCCCTTCGAGATCCTGGACAAGCGCACCTCGCTGTTCCAGCTCATCAGCGTCGGCCGCAGCCGCTGCAACGACGAGCGCGGCATCCGCTTCGTCAACCAGTACGGTGGCGAGCGCGTCTATCAGCTCGACGCCAAGGAGCTCGGCCTCAACGACATCAAGGACAGCGTGAGCGAGTACTTCAATCACCTGATCTTTGCCCCGATCCTCAACAACGTGTACATGCGTGCGCTCTCTGCCGTCACCCACAAGGACTACATGACGCGCCGCTACATGTGGAAGCTGGACTACTAGGGGATAGAGCGGCCTAACAGCTCGATGTCCTCATAAGTTGCGGTGGAATAGTTCCTGCTTGGGGGCTTGAAGCCTCTATTTAGGAACTATTTCACCGCTACCGCCCAGTAATCCGCTGGGGGCGGAGGAAAACGGATCACTTATCCGCTCGCCGATTTGTGTCTTGAAAAATGTATATAACGACTATAACGTAGTACGAAACATATTGGAAACAATACCGAGGAGGCTGCGTTGAAGAAGAGCAATCTGGGCTATGTGCTGGTGCTGATCGCCGCGCTTATGTGGGGCAGCATCGGAATCTTTGTAAACGGCATCTCGGCCATGGGCGTTTCGTCCCAGAGCATGGCTGCCTTTCGCTTGTTGGTCGGAGCGCTTATCTTGGCGCCGGTCCTGATGTTTATGGGCTGCCGTCCGGGTGAGGGGTCTACCGTGGCTCAGGGTCCGCTGGCCCTGTTCAAGGCAAGCCCTAAAGAGCTTGTTCCTTGTGCGCTTGTTGGCATCGTCGGTTTGGCCGCCGCTAACACCTGCTATTACGAGTGCATGGGCGAGGTGGGCATGTCCACGGCCTCGGTGCTGCTCTACACCTCGCCGGTGTTTGGCGTCATGCTCGGCCGCGTGCTTTATCGCGAGGACGTGACCCCCAACAAGCTCGTTGCCATTGTCTTTAACATCGTAGGCTGCGTGCTTGCAGTGACCAATGGCGACCTTTCCGGTTTTCATTTTTCGGTTTGGGGCGTCACGTCGGGCGTGATTGCAGGCCTTTGTGGTGCGTCGCTCGCGGTGTTTAGCCGAATAGCAACCAAGACGGTCCACCCGCTGGCTGTCACGTTTTGGGGCTTTGTTTTTGGCGGTGCGGTTATGGCAGCTATCGCGGCTCCGTGGCCGGATGTCGCCGCGGCAATGTCGCCACAGCTGCTGCTGCTGTTCCTTGGCTTTGGACTCATCCCCACAGCCGTTGCTTACATCTTATATATGCAGGGTCTGTCCATGGGGCTCGAGACATCGAAAGTTCCCGTCGTAATGTCTTTCGAGACGGTCGTCACCGTACTGGTGGGCATTGGTGTCTACGCCGAGCCCGCCGGCGCGATTAAAGTCCTGGGCATCGTGTTGGTGCTCGCGTCCATCCTGATTATGAACACCGACTTCTCCAAGCTGCGCAACAGTGTGTTTGTCGGTCATGTCATTGAGAGCATGACCTTTAAGCCCAACGCGTGGTGGACCGAAAAATCTCAGGACATGGATCTGTTTAAAGAACGCACCGGCATTGCGCTGGAACCCACCGTACAGGAAAGCCCCTGGTACTTCGTGCGATAGGGGATTGCGCGCAGGGTCTGACCTGGGGTTATCCAGCTAGCGCCGGCCTACCCAGCCCAACGTTTCGAGTACGTTAAACCCGTCAACGGTCGATTTTCACCCGCGAACGGTCTTTATACTAATTAGCAATATAAGCAACGTATAAGACGTTATAATGACCATAACGAAAAGGAGGAGGCAAGATGAATCAGATCATTCTCGCATCTCATGGCGGCCTGGCCGCAGGCGCCAAAGACACGCTCGAGATGGTTCTCGGCGACGTGTCGAACGTCCACGTCGTGTCGCTTGCTCGTGACGACAAGGAGCCCATCACCAATAAGGTTGAGGCTATGATCGCCACGTTCAACGCGGACGACACCGTCTATGTGCTGACCGATATGCTCGGCAGCTCGGTCAACAACAACATGGTCGAGCTTTCCAAGAACGGCACGAAGTTCACGGTTGTCAGCGGTTTCAACATCCCGTTGGCGCTCACGCTTGCTATGAGCCCCGCCCCCGTCAAGGGCGCCGAGCTCGCGGCCCTCATCAACGAGGCCCGCACCGGTCTGACCAATCCCAACGCACCGGTCGAGGCCGCCGCGGCTCCCGCCAAGAAGGCCAAGGCGTCCCGTCACAGCTCCGGTCCCGCCAAGATCGTCCTCGCACGTCTTGACTACCGTCTGCTGCACGGCCAGGTCGTCTTTACCTGGACCACCAAGGTTCAGGCCGAGCGCATCATCGTCGTCGACAACGCCGCCGCCAACGATGACATCAAGAAGGGCGCTCTTAAGCTGGCCAAGCCCCAGGGCGTGCGCCTGAACGTCTTCACCGTCGAGCGTGCCCTCGCCAAGATGGACAAGCTCAACACCCTCGGCGAGCGCGTCATGTTCGTCTTTGGCAACACTGCCGAGATGCTGCAGTTCTGCCAGGGCTACAAGCTCGACGCCATCAACCTGGGCGCCACCGCCAACCACGACGGTGCCGATCAGGTCGGCGGCAAGGACAGCTCCGTCTTTCTCGACGCCACCCAGAAGGCCGACGTCAATCAGCTGCTCGACATGGGCATCAAGCTCTATGTTCAGCAGACCCCTACGTATCAGAGCGTCGACATCGACGCCAAGCTGTAATCAACCAGGCTTTTGCCTGACTGAAAGGAGAAGGGTATGAATACGTTCATCAGTGCGGTGCTCGTCGGCCTCGTCGGCGTGTTCTGCATGTGGGACTCCCGCCTGCTCGGTCGTCTTAACTTCGAGCAGCCCCTCGTTGGCGCTACGCTCGTCGGTCTGCTGCTGGGCGATGTGCCCACCGGCCTTGCCGTCGGTGCCGCCGTCGAGCTCGTGTCCATGGGCCTGGTGCAGGTCGGCGCCGCCGTTCCGCCCGATATGGTCCTGGGCGGCATCGTGGCCGCTGCCTTTGCGTGCCTGACCGATGCTTCCGCCGAGACCGCCATGACGATCGCCATCCCGGTCGCCGTCCTGGGTCAGCTTCTCGGCATCGTGTTCCGTTCCATCATCGCCGCCCTCACCCATGTGGCAGATAGCGCGATCGATAACGGAAAGTTCAAGACCGCCTACCGTATGCACATCTGCGCCGGCTCCGGTCTGTACGCCGTCATGTACTTCCTGCCGATCTTCCTCGCCGTTTTTGTTGGCACCGACCTGGTTCAGGCCATCGTCAACATGGTTCCCGAGTGGCTGTCCACTGGTCTTAACGTTTCGACCAAGATCATGACCGCCTACGGCTTGGCCCTGCTGCTCACCATGATGATCAAGAAGGGTATGACTCCGTTCCTGTTCATCGGTTTCCTGCTCGCCGCTTACCTCAACCTGTCCGTCATCGCGGTCGCTCTGATCGGTGTGTGCCTGGCTGTCGTCTTCATGGGCTTCAAGTTCAACGGTTCCCATGCAGCCGCCGGTGTCGATTCCGACTACGATCCGCTCGAAGACGACGAAGACTAAGGAGGAACACACTATGGCAACCGCAACCAAGGACGTGTCCCTGAACAAGAAGGTCAGCCAGTTCTTCTGGCGCTCCTGGGCCATCCAGGCCTCTTGGAACTACGAGCGTCAGATGAACATGGGCTTCCTCTACGGCATGGTTCCCACGCTCGATCGCCTCTATCCGGACGAGTCCGACCCCAAGCAGCTCGCTGCTAAGAAAGAGGCTTACCACCGTCACATGGCGTTCTACAACTGCACCCCGCAGACGAGCGCCTTTATCCTGGGCCTCACCGCCTCCATGGAGGAGGAGTACGCCAAGGATCCCGAGAACTTCGATCCCGATTCGATCAACGCGGTCAAGACCTCCCTCATGGGTCCGCTTTCCGGCATCGGTGACTCCTTCTTCCAGGGCACCATCCGCGTTATCGCCTTTGGCCTGGGCGTTCAGCTGGCTCAGCAGGGCTCCATCATGGGCCCGATCCTGGCCATGCTCATCTCCATCGTCCCCTCTGTGCTGATTACTTGGTTCGCCGCCAAGATGGGCTATCAGGGCGGCCACGAGTACCTGAGCAAGCTTCAGGGCGGCGACCTCATGGAGAAGCTCATGTATGTCTGCGGCATCGTGGGTCTTATGTCCGTGGGCGGCATGATCGCCACGCTGATCGGCGCCACCACCCCGCTGCAGTTCGCTGAGGGCACCGTCGTTATCCAGGACATCCTGGACGGCATGATGCCCCAGATGATCTCCCTTGGCCTCACCGGCCTTATGTACTGGCTCATCAAGAAGAACGTCAACACCGGTTGGCTTCTCGTGATCGCCATCGTGGGCGGCATCGCCCTCTCCGCGGCCGGCATTCTGGCCTAGTCGCGACCAAGCGCCTAACCGCTTTCCCCCGGGGGCCTGCCTGGCATCCCATACCCCAGGCAGGCTTCCATCCCCAAAATGCGACAATGGGACAGTCCCCTTGTCGCATCCTCAACGGACCGGCGACTCGGTCCAAACCACGGTAACCCTGCGAGCGCCCGGCAATGTGGCGCCGCAAAAATCGAAAGGAATGTGTCAGATGTACGAGATCGACCTTAACCTCCCTAAGCAGATCGTCGCTGACGTCCTGTCCAACCACGAGATCCACAGTGTCGCCTTCGTCGGCTGCGGTGCTTCCATGTCCGACCTGTACCCCGCCAAGTACTTCCTGGCCAACAACACGGACAAGCTGAACGTTCAGATCTTCACCGCTAACGAGTTCAACTACGACACGCCTTCCTGGGTCAACGAGCACACCTTCGTGATCACCTGCTCCCTCGGTGGCTCCACGCCCGAGACCGTCGAGGCCAACAAGACCGCCAAGAAGCACAACTGCCCGGTCGTCTCCCTCACCAACAAGGCTGGCTCCGCTCTGACCGTCGACGCTGACTACGTCATCGTTCACGGCTTCCACGCCAACTTCGCTGCCAAGTGCGAGAAGCCCGGCTATGCCATCGCTCTTGCTCTCGAGATCCTTCAGCAGACCGAGGGCTATGACAAGTACGACGACATGATCACCGGCCTCACCAACGTCTTCGATCTCTGCGAGAACGCTGCTCAGTCCTGCAAGAAGCTCGCCAAGAAGTTCGCTGAGGACTTCAAGGACGACAAGATGATTTACTTCATGGCCTCTGGTGCCTCCGAGAAGATGGCTTACTCTCACGCCGCCTTCCTGTTCACCGAGATGCAGTGGATCGACGCCGCCGCCTACAACACCGGCGAGTACTTCCACGGCCCGTTCGAGGTTTCCACCGAGGGTAAGCCCTACGTCTTCTTCATGTCCGATGGCGCTACCCGTCCGATGGACGCCCGCGCCCTCACCTTCCTTGAGCGCATGGGCGCCAAGGTCGCTCTGATCGACTCCAAGGACTACGGCCTGGCTGACGCCGTGCCCGCGAGCGTCGTCACCTACTTCAACCCGCTGCTGCACCTCGCCGTTATGCGCGAGTACGGCAACCAGATCGCCGAGGCCCGTCAGCACCCGCTGACCATGCGCCGCTACATGTGGAAGCTTTCCTACTAATCACAAGTAAGTAGACCTTACGGGTTGATTGAGAGGGGATGGGGTTTGCGCCCCGTCCCCTTTTTTGCTCTTGAGAGGAGATGCGTATGATCAAGGCAGTGCTGTTTGATATGGATGGCGTGCTGGTCGATACCGAGTGGTTCTACAACCGCCGCCGCGTGGCGTTTATGGAGGAGAAGGGCTTCCACTTTGACGAGATCCCCGATCTTTCGGGGTCTAACGAGCCGGCCATTTGGCAGGCGCTGGTGCCCGACGATGTTGAGTTGCGCGAGCGCCTGCGCGTGGAGTACAAGCAGGTCTACAGCCCGGTCCATCCCGTTCCGTATGCCGAGCTGCTCAACGAGCAGACAGAGCCGGTGATGCGCGAACTGCACGAGCGCGGCGTGAAGTGTGCCATCGCGAGCTCGTCCTATCGCGAGCTGATTGACGAGCTGGTGGACATCGCCGGTATTGCCGACGTGTTGGACTACACCATCAGCGGCCACGAGTGCAGCGCGTTTAAGCCCGACCCCGAGATTTACCTGCGTGCCATGGAGGCGTTGGGGGCGGAGCCTGCCGAGTGCCTGGTTATCGAGGACTCGCCTTTGGGCATCGAGGCCGGCAAGCGTTCCGGCGCCCGCGTCCTGGCACTGCGTCCGCACGAGGGCGTCAACCTCGATCAATCGCGAGCCGATGCCGTTATTGATAATCTGACCGACATTTTGGCCGCTTTGTAGTGTCAATCCGCCGCGAGAAGCACGGGTTCAAGCGTTTTTTGCGGTGGACTGGCTCCATTTGGTTTCGATTTTGATCCGTTTGGCTTCGATTCGGACTAAGTGAGTAGACTTTTTGGCGCAGGCCGAGCACAATGCATATCTTCCTTTGTAAAACCGCAGGTCACAGGGGTGGCGGTTTTGGGTGTGCTCGGCAGATCGTAAAAAGTCTACTCACTTGGAATTTTGCCCTTTGGTCGTGGGGGTTGCTGGTCCCGTTTTGGTTGTCGAGGGAGGTTGAATTGAAGCGCCCCCGCACGCTCCATGCTACAATCGCGGGCATGCCCCACAACCACATCTGCCTTCGAAAGGAGCCTACGTGGCGAACGCCATCGATCAGCTCACGGACCGCGTGCTCATGCTCGGCCGCCTCACCATCGTCCGCCGTGCCATTACTGCCGTGGCGGTCACAATTTCTGCCGTCCTCCAGACATTCCTGATCCAGGCGTTCATTCAGCCCGCCGACCTGCTTCCGAGCGGCCTCACCGGCGTTGCGGTCCTGCTCGATCGCGTTACCTCGCTGGGCGGCGTTCACATCGACATTTCGCTCGGTATGCTCGCGCTCAACATCCCCGTGGCGCTCCTATGCTGGAGCGGCATTAGCAAGCGCTTCGTCATCTTCTCGATGATGCAGGTCGTGCTCTCGTCGCTGTTCCTCAACGTCTTTCACTTCGCTCCATTTTTGGGCGACAAGATCATGCTCATCATTTTTGGCGGCGTGGTCTCGGGTCTGGGCGCTGCCATCGCACTTAAATCCGGCGCATCCACCGGCGGCACCGACTTTATCGCGCTGTGGGTTTCCAACCACACGGGCAAGACCATCTGGGGCGTCATCTTTGGTTTCAACTGCTTTATCCTGGCGATCTTTGGCTTTATGTTTGGCTGGGACAAGGCGGCGTATTCCATCGTGTTCCAGTTTATTTCGACCAAGACCATCGACAGTTTCTATCGTCGCTACGATCGCGTGACGCTGCAGATTACGACGCGCAAGGCAGACGAGGTCATGACTGCCTACGTAAACCATTTTCAGCACGGCATTAGCTGCGCCGAGGTCGTCGGCGGATACAGCCGCGAAAAGATGTACCTGCTGAACACCGTTGTTTCGACCTACGAGAGCCAGGACATTATCAAGTTGGTGTGCGACGTTGATCCCGGCGCCGTGATCAACGTGTTCCACACGCTCAACTTTGTGGGCGGCTGGTGGGGCGGTCATGTCGACGAGCCCATGCCCACGGCCGTTCCCGATCCCGACAAGCCCGCACGCATGGCCAGCAGGCAGGCGCGCCTCAGCGAACAGGACAGCCTGCAGCAGGACGACGGCAAGTAGGGTATTGGCATTTTGCCGGTCCTGCGCAACCCATCCGAACGAGCCCCCCGAAAGCCCCGTTGCTTTCGAGGGCTCTCGTTTGCCCAGATAAAACCTACCAAAATGAAGCTGTCGCTTTTTGGTAGGGAGGGTGTATCGTTTTATCAATATGAGGTAACATGAAACTAGACGTTATATACGTATTAGAAATTTAGCTATTTTGATAAGAGTGATCAGATATGCCTGCGCCCAAAAATGCACCGCTTTACCAGCAGATTTATGACGAAATCAAGGATGCGATCGAGAAAGGTGTTTATGCACCCAAGGAGCGTATTCCGTCCGAGCTTGAACTAGCCGAGCAGTACGAGGTGAGCCGTATTACGGTGCGCCGCGCTGTCGAGGAGCTGTGCTCCGATGGTTACCTGGTTAAGCAGCAGGGCCGCGGCACCTTTGTCTCCACGCCGCACATCAACCGCCAGTTTCACGCCTCGACGCTGCAGACGTTTACCGCGCTGTGTGCCGGCAACGGCATGAAGGCCGGTGCGCACGTGATCGATCGCCAGATCGTTCCGGCGCGCCAAAACGAGATGGAGTTCTTTGGCCTGCAGAAGGATGCGCTGCTGCTGCATATCAAGCGCGTGCGTACGGCCGACGGCGAGCCCATCTTTGAGGAGAACATCTTTGTGCCGTTTGACGCCTACCGTGAGCTGTTGACGGCCGATCTTGAGGACAAGTCGATTTTTGCCGAGGTCGAGCGTGTTGGCGGAACGCCGATTGTCTCGGTTGGCTACCGTACGGTCGAGGCCGTTCGAGCTAACGCCGAGCAGGCGGCCGAGCTGGGCATTGCTCCGCACGATCCGCTGCTCAACCTGCGTGCCGGCTTTACCGGTCCCGATGACGAGCCGGTTTTGATGGGTAAGCAGTACTACGTGGGATCGCGCTACGTTATGGTCATGTAAGTTACGCGGTTTTACCAAACCGCGTAACGGCTCGACGCTGCAAACGCCCCTAAGCGGCAATCTGACGTTCAATCGTCGGTCGCGTACCCAAAGTACGCTTCCCTCCTCTTTCACGTCACCTTGCTCGCTTAGGGGCGTTTTCGCTGACTTATGCTCAACCAGCGACGTTTGCGCGCTTGTCAAGAGATTAGCCGTTGGGAAAGTGTCCAAAAATCCCACGCTCGTTCCTTTTGGATTGCGTTGCCCGTGGCCGACAGCCGTGCGGCACCGGTCCGCGTGGCGGCGTATAATCGGCGGCAGATGACTTGGACGTTAGGAAACCATGACCGATAGCATGCAGCAGATGGCGCTCGACACGCTCGGCGCCTATTTTGGCTACACCTCGTTTCGCCCGGGACAGGACCGCATGGTCGATGCGATCCTTGCCGGTCGCGATGCGCTGGGTGTTATGCCCACGGGTGCCGGCAAGTCCATTTGCTACCAGGTGCCCGCGCTCATGCTGCCCGGCATCACCTTTGTGGTGAGTCCGCTGCTGTCGCTTATGGAGGACCAGACCCGTGCGTTGCTCGCGGCGGATGCGCGACCCAGCTATCTCAACTCCAGCCTTACTCCGGCCCAGCAAAACACCGTGCTCAAGCGGGCGCGCGAGGGCCGCTACCAGCTTATGTACGTGGCGCCCGAGCGCTTGCTCGAGCCGCGTTTTTTGGCCTTTGCGCAGGAGGCTGCGGGTTCCGCCGGCATTGGCGTGCCGCTCGTGGCCATTGACGAGGCCCACTGCGTAAGCCAATGGGGTCAGGATTTCCGCCCCGCCTATCTGCAGATTCGTGAGTTCATCGATTCCCTGCCGCAGCGCCCCATCGTGGCGGCGTTTACCGCCACGGCGACCGAACGCGTGCGTGCGGATATTCAGCAGATGCTCGGCCTGCAAAACCCTGCGACGGTGGTGACGGGCTTCGATCGCAAGAATCTCTACTTTGGTTGCGAGGAGATGGGCGACAAGGCCAAGACTGCCTGGGTGCGCGACTATGTGATCGCGCATTCGAGCGAGAGCGGTATCGTGTATTGCTCGACCCGCAAGACGGTCGATGCGCTGGCGGGCGAGCTTGCCGAGGCGCTGGGCCCCAGCGGCATTCGCGTTGGCCGCTACCATGCCGGCATGGGCAACGACGCCCGTCGCCAAAGCCAGCGCGCCTTTATCGACGACGATATCCAGGTGATGGTTGCCACCAACGCCTTTGGCATGGGCATCGACAAGCCCAACGTGCGCTACGTGATCCACAACAACGTGCCCGAGAGCATCGAAGCCTACTACCAGGAGGCGGGCCGCGCCGGCCGCGATGGCGACCCGGCCAGCTGCTACTTGCTGTGGAACGGCAACGATTTTCGCATGCGCCGCTTTCTGATCGACCGCGGCGATGCTGCCGATGAGGCGCTCGACGACGAGCAGCGCGCGTGGGCGCTCCAGAATCGATATCGTCTGCTCAGCCAGATGGAGGGCTACTGCAATACCACCGGCTGCCTGCGCGAATACATGCTGCGCTACTTTGGCGACGAGGCCGCGGCCGAGCATGCCGCGGCCAGTACGGGCGGCACCGCCGCGGACGACGTCGAGAGCTGCGGCAACTGCAGCAACTGCCTCACGCAGTTCGAGGTCGAGGACGTCACCGATATGGCCCGCGCCGCCGTGCGCTACGTGGCCACGCGTCCCATGCGCTTTGGCAAGTCGCTCATCGCCGATGTGCTCCACGGCGGCAACACCGAGCGCATTCGCCAGATGCATCTGGACGAGGACCGCGGCTACGGTGAGCTGTCGAGCGAATCGGTCGGGCGCATCAAGGACATCATCGGCCAGCTGTGCGGCCGCGGTTATCTGGCCACCTCGCAGGGGCAGTACCCGGTCGTGGGGCTGGGTCCGCGTGCCGTCGAGGTCGAGGATGAGGCGTTCGCCTTTACCGTTAAGCGTCGTGCGTCCAAGCGCAAAGCTTCGGCCCGCGCCCGCCGCGCCGTCGATCTGCTGCGCGAGGAGGCCGAGCTGGATCAGCGCCCGCGTGTTGGCGACGATGCCGAGCTGTTCGAGCGCCTGCGTGCCCTGCGCAAGGAGATCTCGACGGAGCTGGAGATGGCGCCGTACATGGTCTTTTCCGACAAGGCCCTGCGCGGCCTGTGCCGCCTACGCCCACAGACGCGCGACGAGCTTATCCAGGTCAACGGCATCGGCGAGAAAAAGGCCGACGCCTTTGGCGAGCAGTTTATGGCGGCGATTGAAGAATTTGAGTCCGAGCATGCGCGGGATGGAGTGTAACGATGGCATTCGACGATAAAACCGACCGCACTGACGTGCCCGCCGTGCCGCTGTACCAGCAGGTCATGGACGACCTAAAGGGCGAGATCGCGCGCGGCGTGTACGTGGCCGGCTCGCGCATCCCTGCCGAGATGGAGCTCGCGAAGTCCTACGGCGTGGGGCGCATCACCGTGCGCCGCGCCATCGAGGAGCTGTCGCGTGCGGGGTATCTCAACCGCCAGCAGGGGAGGGGCACGTTTGTGTGCGCTCCCAAGCTCAAACGCAAGATTCGCCAGAAGGGTGACGTCCAGAGCTTTACTGAGGGTTGTGCTGCCAACGACATGGTGCCGGGTGCGCGTCTGGTGTCGCGCACGGTGGTCGCGGCGACGCACGAGGATGCGGCGTTCTTTGGCGTGGAGCCCGGCTGCGAGCTTATCGTGGTCGAGCGCGTGCGCACGGCCGACGGCATTCCCGTCATGCTCGAGAACAACGCCTTTGTGCTCGCCGACCATCCCTACCTGCAGACGCTGGCCGACGAGGACCTCACCGATAACTCAATCTTTGCGCTCGTTGCCGAGCATTCGGGTCGCGCGCCGCTCAAGTCCGACCCCTGCACCGTGGAGATTGCGCTTGCCGATACTCAGACGGCCCCGCTGCTGGAGGTGCCGGTCGGCGAGCCGCTCTTCTATATGGAGGCCTACTTTACCGACGCCGGCGGGCGCCCTCTACTGCTCGGCCGCCAAAAGATCGTGGGCTCGCGCTACGTCTTTGACATCTAACGTCCACAGATAGAACAATATAGAACAAATTTGCTGAGATGACTTCACGGGCGTTGTTACACGTGCTATAAATAGGACAACATAGAACGACAGCAGGTACGAGCTGTCGTCGTTCAAAGCCGCCCCACAAGGAGGAGCATCAGCATGAACGCACATGATCTGGTTCAGGAAATCATCGAGCGCAAGGGCAAGATCGAGAACGTCTTTTGGATCGCCTGCGGCGGTTCGATGATCGACCTGATGCCGGCCAACGAACTGCTCAAGCGTGAGGCCACCACGTTTACCTCGACGGTCTACACGGCGCGCGAGTTTTGCCTGATGGCTCCCAAGAGTCTTGGCGAGAAGTCGCTCGTCATCGCCTGCAGCCACAGCGGCAACACGCAGGAGGTCGTCGACGGCTGCGAGATGGCGCTGGCCGCCGGTGCCGAGGTCATTGCCCTTACCGACTGCGAGGGCTCAAAGATCGACAACGGCAAGTGGACTACCTGGGTCTATCCGTGGGGTGAGGGTGTGTCGCAGGCCGAGGTGCCGCAGGGCATCGGCGCTCTGATCGCCGCCGAGTTGCTCGACCAGCAGGAAGGCTACGAGGCACTCGCCGACATGTATGAGGGCCTCAAGCAGATGGATGCGCTGCTGCCCGCCGCCCGTGAGAAGGTCAACGCCGAGCTGGGCGCCCGCTTTGCCGAGCTCTGCCAGCAGCACAAGTTCTTCTATATCCTGGGCTCCGGCCCCAACTTTAGTCAGACCTATGCCATGGCGATCTGCTCGCTCATGGAGATGCAGTGGCAGCACTGCTGCTACATCCACTCCGGCGAGTATTTCCACGGTCCTTTCGAGGCTACCGAGCCCGGCGTGTTCTACTTTGTGCAGCTCGGATCGGGCGAGTGCCGCCCCATGGAGGAGCGCGCTCTTGCGTTCCTCAACACGCACACCGACACGATCATGGTGCTCGATGCGCTCGAGTACGGCGTGGGCGACGTGCCTGCCAGCGTGCGTTCGTACCTGGAACCGATCTTCTTCTACAACATGAGCTGCGAGCTGCGTGCCGCTCGCGGCAAGGTATTCGACCACAGCCCCGAGGTTCGTCGCTACATGGGTATCGAGCAGTACTAGGTAACGGGAAAAGCATTAACCTTCGATTCGCAAGCGGGCCACATGAGTCAAAAAGCGGGCCGCGCCGGGGATTTCCGGCGCGGCCCGCTTAGTATCGCGCATAGATTCGCAAGGTTGCGGTAGCCAGCGGCCTACTTTGCGTCGTAGGCCTCGGCGTCCCACCAGTCGAGCTGGGCGATGTTGTCGCGGATGTGCTGGCAGCTCTTGTGGAAGCCCTCGAGCTCGTGCTCGGACAGGTCCAGCGTGTAGACCTCCTCGACGCCCTCGGCACCGATCGCGCACGGCAGGGAGGTGAAGATGCCCTCCTCGCCATACTGGCCGGTCATAAGCGTGGAGGCGGAAAGCACGGCGTGCTCGTTGTGAAGCACAGCGGCGCAGACGCGCGCGGCGGAGTTGGCGACGGCGTACTCGGTGCACTGCTTGCCCTGGTAGGTCACATAGCCGCCCTTGCGTGCAAGCTCCTCGACCTCCATGTGGTCGAAGGCGTACTTGTCGGGGTTCTCGGCCTGAAGCTCGTTAAGGCTCTTGCCGGCGATGGTCGCGGCCTTAAAGGCTGCCAGTTGGCTAAAGCCATGCTCGCCGATCATGTAGGCGTCGATGGACTTGGGGCTCACGCCGACCTTCTTGGAGATCTCGGTGCGCAGGCGGGCGGAGTCCAGGCCGCAGCCCGAGCCGATGATCTTCTTGGGATTGTAGCCGGTCAGGTGCCACAACTCGGTGCACACGACGTCGCAGGGGTTGGAGATGCTCACGAAGATGCCGTCAAAGCCGGCGTCGACGATGCGCTTGGCAAAGGTGCGGGCGGCATCGGTGGTAAAGAACAGCTCGCCGTCACGGTTGCCGGCGGCCAGCGCGACCTTGCCGGCGGCGTTGACGATAACGTCGCAGCAGGCCAGCTCCTCGTAGTGGTCGTAGCAGTTGACGATCTTGGTGTTGTACGGGACAAACGAAAGGGAGTCGCGCAGGTCCTGGACCTCTGACGTCACCTTGGCCTCGTTGATATCGCACAGGTACAGCTCATCGGCAATGCCCTGCATAAGTAGGCTGTTGGCGACATGTGCTCCTACGTGGCCCTGGCCGACCACACCGATCTTACGCGTCTGGTACATATATGTATCCTTTCGGCCGAGTTTTTCGCGTCGAACCATTGTAGCTTCCTGCCGCCACTTTGCCAGGCTAAAGCGCCGTAGATTTTTGGGACATGCCTTAATCTCTACTTTTGGAGTGATTTGGGCCGCTGACGGCATCGCTGGGCGATGCGCTCGCGCGGATGGGGCCGGTCGTTGTACCATAGCTGCAACTGACTCGTAAGGAGCATCCATGCCCATTCGCATTCCCGACGCCCTCCCTGCCGCCGCGCAGCTCGAGAGCGAGAACATCTTTGTCATGACCGAGTACCGCGCGCTGCACCAGGACATCCGTCCGCTGCGCGTGCTCATCCTCAACCTCATGCCCACCAAGATCGCCACCGAGACGCAGATCATGCGTAAGCTCTCCAACACGCCGCTGCAGGTGGAGGTGGACCTGCTGCGCACTAAGACGCACGAGGCCACGCACGTGAGCGCCGGCCACCTGGAGACGTTTTACCGCACGTTCGACGACATCCGCGACATCCACTACGACGGCCTGATCATCACGGGCGCGCCGGTGGAGCAGATGCCGTTCGAGGAGGTCGACTACTGGCCCGAGCTCTGCCAGATCATGGATTGGTCCACCACGCACGTGCACTCTACGCTGCACATTTGTTGGGGCGCGCAGGCCGGCCTGTACCATCATTACGGTATCCAGAAGCACGACCTGCCGGCAAAGGCGAGTGGCGTGTTTGAGCATTATCTGGTGAAGCCGCAAAGCCCGCTGGTTCGCGGCTTTGACGACCGTTTCTATGCCGTGCATTCGCGCAACACCGATGTGCGCCGCGAGGACGTGGAGGCCGAGCCGCAGCTTGAGGTCGTGGCCGTGTCCGACGAGGTGGGCCTGTACATCGTCAAGTCGACCGACAGCCGCCGCTTCTTTGTATTTGGCCACCCCGAGTACGATACCGACACGTTGCGTCTGGAGTACGAGCGCGACGTTAAGCGCGGGCTCAACCCTCAGGTGCCGGCGCATTACTTCCCGAATGACGACCCCACCGCCGAGCCGCGCAACGTCTGGCGCAGCCAGGCTCAGCTGTTCTACACCAACTGGCTCAACTACTACGTCTACCAGACCACGCCCTACGACCTGGCCCGCGCCGGCGAGGAGCACTAGGCCGTCGGGATGTGCGTCAGCCGTTAGGCGCTGATGATGTGGGGTAGCGGCAGGTCGTGGGCGTCGGTGGGAACGTGGTCGACACGCTGCTCGTCAAAGGCGATGCCGATGATTTGGCATGCGGGCGAGAGCATGGGCAGGTAGCGGTCATAGCAGCCGCCGCCGTAGCCCAGGCGCGCGCCGGCGCGGTCGAAGGCTACGAGTGGCACGACGACCATGTCGAGGGCCTCGGCAGACACGATGGGGAAGCGGTCGCTGTCGATGTCCATGGCCGCGAAGGCCCGCGTGGGGTGGGCGATAAACGGAGCCGCGGACGCATCGCCGCCGGCAACTGCCCGCATGCACATGCGCTGGCCACAAGCTGCGGCGTCTGTTGCCGAGAGTATGCACGGATAGGCCACGCGCCAGCCGCGTTTGGCGGCCGCTGCGGCAAACGCGGCAGGATCGACTTCGGAACCCATCGCGGCATAGGCGGCAACGGTGTGCGGCGTCGCGGCATCCAAGCGATCCAACAGCTCAACAAGCCGCGCACAGATAACGGCGGACTTCGCCGCCCGCACATCCAAATCGAGATCGTCGCGCCGAGCAATCATTGCCCGCCGCAACTCAGCCTTGTCCATCCCAGCCTCCTCTAGCAAACCTGCCAAAAAGGGACAGGTTTATTTTGGCGGGTTTTATCTGGGCAAACGTCGAAGCCGCCACAAAGGCGCCCTGTGTGGCGGCTTCGACTCGACGTTGGCTTCACAGCGCCGCAGCGATCGCTTCAGTCACAAACTTATTGAGTGACTCACCCTTCTTTGCCGCTGCCAGCGCTGCTTGCTTGTGGAGCTCAGAGCCCGTTCTTACGTTGAACGAGCCCTTAAAAGCCCGCTCGGGTTCCTTGCCCTTCTCGGCGCAAAACTCAAGGTAATCGTCGACGGCGTCGTGGAAGCATTGCTCCACTTCTTCAGCCGTGGAGCCTTCAAATACGATTGCGTCCCTAATGCCGGCGACCATACCTGTTAGCACATGCTGTTCGGCATTGAACTCGACCGGGGCGAAATAACCTTTGTATGCCAAAACGTTACTCATGACTACCTCCGACATCTTGCAGAAAGCGAACGATGTTTCGAATGGTCCCCGCTGTCAATTCGTCAGATGGATGAGGCGCGTGCATTACGAACATCCTGCCATCTGATGGCCTGTAGAAGCGAACGCGCGATCCGGATGTCTTGCCTTTGCTGTCCATTTCAAAGCCATATGAAGCCATGACTTTTAAAAAATCCGCATACCGATAAGTTGAAGGGCAGCTAAACAGTTGGGCGATGAGTTTATCGGATCGAGTCATCCCGCCTCACATTCTGCAACTATATTCTAGTTGCAATTTCAGGTCGTTGCAAGCACCTCTACTATAGAACATGTGTGCGTATAGAACAAGTGTTCGAATCACCACTGAGAATGGGGACAGGCATCTTTGTGGTGGTCTGTGCTGTGGAGTGGGCGTCTGCGGCAGTTCGTCTCGATCTGTAACAGTAACTCGGCAAAATTGGACCTAGATGTTACAGATTGAGACAAAGGGCCGGCGTCATCCGGAAACGTCTCGATTTGTAACATCTGGAGCCAATATTGCCGCCTTAGCGTTACAGATCGAGATAAATCGGCAGACTGCGGCAAAAGAAAAAGGTAGATTTTCGGTCATGTCCCAAAAATCTACCTTTGTGCGTTAGCCCAACAGGTCGACTACGGTGAAGCCGGCGTTGCTCTTGGCGATGACGTCTCGGCCGCCAAAGACGCAGGTGGGCGACTCGGCTGCGATGCGCGTCACGTCGGCGCCGAGCGAGCGCAGCTTACCGGGCGTGGCGGCGAGCATCTGGGCGCGGCGCTCCTCGCGTGCATGTGGATCGAGCCCGGCCAGGTAGGTCGTGTTGCGGCGCTTGGTGAGCGCGTACGGCTTCACCGGCGCGTCCATGCCGCTCACGCAGCTCACGATAAAGCCCTCAAAGGCGGCCTCGTCGGGCTCAAAGCTGCCGAGCCATTCACCTGCGCGCGCCACGCGCTCAATCGAGGGGTCGATTGCCGGGTCGCGGTAGGTGTAGAACGCCGCCTGGCGCTCGCCGGCTGCGCGGAATCCGCAGCCGTACGCGCCGCCCTTCACGCGAATCTCGTTCCACAGGTAATCGTAGGAGAGCGCGTTGGCAGCCACGGCCCAAGCGCCTGTCACGTCAATGCCCAGGCGACGCGGATCGCACGCACGCGCGGCAAAGCAGATGTCGCTGGGGATCACGAAAGCCTCGTGGCGGTCGCACGGCGCCGGCACCGCGAGCGCGTCGCGGCCGGCACCATCGCCCGCATCCAGCCCCAGGTCGCCCGCGGCATCCCAGTACGCGTCAAAGTCCTCGTCGCTGCCGGTAAAGCTCGCCATGCAGCCATCGGCCACAAAGATGCGCTCCGCCAGCTCGGCAAGCTCGGTACGCAGCCCGTCCACGCGCTCGTCAAAGTGCTCGAGCAAATCGCGCAGGAACAGATAGAAATCAACGCCCGAAAGCTGCTCGCGCACCACGGCCGAAGGCGAGCTGTAGCTCATCGCGCGACCGAGTGCCGCCGAGTGGCCGTTGTTGATAAAGCCCTGCTCAAGCCCAATGCGAATCTGCGTGAGCACGTCGCGCATGCGGTCGGCGTCGGCGTCTGCCAAAAGCGTGCTCGACCATACCTCGCGCGGCAGACTCGCCAGCGCATCGATCTTCTCGGACAGGGCGCCGGCGCTCACCAGCAGGTAGGGGCGCACGCCGTCCACTTCGGGCTGCGTCATGACTTCGGTCGTAAAGCTCAAAAAGCCGAGCTTGCCAGCGAGCAAGTTGTCGAGTTCCTCGGCCGAGTGCTCGCGCGTGGGCAGCTGCTTAAGCAGGCGGCAGAGCAGTGTCACATAGGGCAGGTCCTCAAACGCGACGCAGCTCAGGTCGAAATACTGCATGGCGTAGGCCAGACGGTTGGTGGGGATGCCGTGGCGCAGACAGGGGATGGGCGCGGTCGTGTCCACAACCAGCGGCGGCTCGGGACGCGCCTCGCCAATGTCGGATACACGCAGGCGCGGCAGCGTGGCCTTGTCCTCGGGCGTGTCCTCGGCCTCCTGCGCGGCACGCAGCGCGGCCGTGCGCTCGACCACGTCGGCCAGCTCGGCATCGGTCATGGCGTCGCGCTTGGTAGCCAGCTCGGCAGCTTCGGCGCTCTCCGCACCCTCGGCAGCGTCTACCGGAACCAACTCGACCAGCGCCATGTGATCGTTCTGGAGCACGAGCTCGCGCAGAAGGTCCTCAAAGTAGCTGCCGTCCAGCTCGCCACGCAGCTCCTCGTACACCGGGCCGTACTTGAGCGCCAGCGTCGCGGCGTCGTCATCGTAGAGCCAAGTGCTCAGCGCGTCGCACGCAATGGCCACGCCATCGGCGATGCCATAGTCGCGCTGGCGCAGGTCGTATTCGTTGCTGCTGATGATAGCTTCCAGGCGCTCGCGCGGAACGCCGTGCTCGCACAGGTCGCGGCAGGCGTCCTGGAATACGCGACGCAGCTCGCGCGCCACGCCGGGCTGCGCGTTCTGCAGCATGATGAGCTCGTAGGGCTGCAGGCTCTCGGCCGCGGTGTAGCTCACCACGTTGCCGCCCAGGCCGGCGGCCAGAATGGCCTTCTTAACTGGTGCCTCGTTGGAGCCCAGCAGTGCCTCGAACAGGATGTCCGCCGCGATTGTGCGCTTGCGGTCGAGCGCGCTGCCCAACACCAGGCCCAGGCCCACCAAGGCGTTCTCGGGCGTGGTGGCCATCTCGACACGCTTATACTCGCAGGTCACGGGCGTCTGCGCATCCAGCGGATTGGGCGCCAGCGTGGACGGGTCCTCGCCGGCGGCAACGGCTGCGTCCATGCGCCGACTTGCGGCACTCGGCTGCGACAGATAGCGCTCGTCCAAAAAGGCCAGGGCGCGGTCCACGTCCAGGTCGCCGTAGAGCGTGATGTAGGAGTTGGAAGGATTGTAGTGGCGCGCGTGCGTGTTCAGGAACTGCTCGTAGGTGAGCGCGGGAATCGCGCGCGGGTCGCCGCCGCTCTCGTGCGCATAGGCGGTGTCGGGATAGAGCGCGGCGTTGACGGCGTCGTCCAGCACGCTCATGGGATCGGATAGCGCACCCTTCATCTCGTTGAATACCACGCCGTTATAGCGCAGCGTGCCCTCGCGCAGGCTCGCGGAGCTGCCGTCGCCCTCGCCCTCGGCGCCCTCCGGCAGGTCCAGCTCGTAGTGCCAGCCCTCCTGCTCAAAAATGGTCGGCTTGGTGTAGATGGCTGGGTTGAACACCGCGTCCAGATACACGTCCATCAGGTTGTACAGGTCCTGTTCGTTGGTGGTGGCAACGGGGTAGATGGTCTTGTCGGGGTAGGTCATGGCGTTGAGGAACGTCTGCATGGAGCTCTTGATCAGGTCGACAAACGGCTCCTTGACGGGGAATTTGGCCGATCCGCACAGCACCGAGTGCTCAAGAATATGGAACACGCCGGTGGAATCGGCCGGCGGCGTCTTAAAGCCAATGGCAAAGGCCTTGTTTTCGTCGTCGCACGCCAGGTACAGCAGACGAGCGCCCGAGGCAGTGTGTCGCAGCACGTAAGCGTCCGAGTCGAGCTCGGGCACGGTCTCGCGGCGCTCGACGGCAAAGCCGTGGCAGGTAGTGCCGGGCACCAGCAGTGCAGCGGCTGCGGCGCGCGGGTCGGTTGAGGTGGTGGGCATATGCAGTCTCCTTTGACGCCCCAGCGGGGGCGAATCGAGTCGAATCCTCGAGAGTATACCCATATGGGGCCGCGACCCTGCGGCGAACTGGAGACGATGCCAGCGGATTGGGCGAAGGGCTCGCGTGCCCGCCGCACGAGCGTGGAAAATTGGACACTCGCCAAACGAGAGTGGATATTCGGAAATCCTCGCTCGTCCATCACTCGCGTATCTCTCGTCTCTCATTCGTTTCTAATATGAGAGATGACAGGAAGATGAGAGAAAATTATGAGAGATAACTGAGCAGCAAAGAGACGGGCAATCATGGTATTGTCTCAATACCGATTGTTCTACCAGCAAAAATATGTATAAATGAAGCAAATGGTAGACATTCCATCTCTATCTATCTCTTATCTCTAAGCCGAGAGATAGAGAGATAGAGAGATAGATGAGAGATAATTACGAGAGATAACTGAGAGACGAGGGAAATCTATCCGCGGCATTCTCCGCAGGACCGAGCGAAAGGACGTGCAGATGAACGAAAACGAGCTGACCGGTCTGCTTGAGTCTTTAAGGCGTATGGGCTCGGATGATCTTAACGTCGAAGTGAAGGAGAGCGCCACGACGCTTTCCCGCGATGTGTGGGAAACGGTGAGCGCATTCGCGAACACTGCCGGCGGAATCATCGTGCTCGGAGTGAGTGAGCGCGCAGGTTTTGTCCCGGTTGAGAACTTCGAGACCGAGAAAGTGCTCAACCAATTTGTGTCAGGCATGGGTGATGCGGGCGGTCGAGGAAAGCTGGCCAATCCGCCTAAATACACGATCGAGCGAGTGGAGCTTCAGGGCGTCATCGTTCTCGTCATTACGATTGAGGAGCTCGATCCGTCGAGCAAGCCCTGCTATGTCATAGAGCGGGGCGCCCAGGGCGGCAGCTACAAGCGCATCGATGACAAAGATGTGCCGCTTTCATCGACCGAGGTGCTCGCATTGGCGTCATACGGTCGAGCGACTCCGAGCGATCGCGACGCGGTGGCGGGCGCGGGCGCGGACGATCTCGACGAGACGCTGGTCGACCGTACGATAGATCGGGCTTTCTCGTTGACGCCCCGGGCGATGCGCGGCGCGCCGGACAAACAAACGAAGCTGGAGCGCCTAAATTTCCTTGATTCCCAGGGCAATGTCACCAAGGCTGGACTCCTAGTTGCGGGCACCTACCCTCAGCAGTTTTATCCCAAGCTCTTTATCGACATGGCTGTCTATGCGGGGACCCGGAAAGGCACGGCGGGGTTGCTGAGGTTCATGGACCGCACAATCTGTGAGGGAACGTTGGGCGAGATGATCTCGGATGCTGTCGCGGCCGTCGCCAAGAATTTGCGGCGAACCTCGACCGTCCAAGGCGTCTCGCGTGTCGACTCGCTGGAGATTCCCGAGGAGGTTCTGCGCGAGGCAATCGCCAACGCCGTAATCCATCGAGAATACGGGGATCGGTTCTGTGGACAATCGATTGCCGTCGACGTCTTTGACGATCGTGTCGAGGTGACGAATCCTGGCGGCCTTTACGGGGGAAAGACTCGCGAGAACTTGTTTGACGGCAGCTCCCGATGCCGTAACGCGACGCTCGTGAAACTCATGTCGATTGTCCCGCTGCCGGATGGCGCAGGTTCGCCGGCTGAGGGCAATGGCTCGGGCATCCCGATGATGATCGATGCCATGCGCGCGCATGGTCTGGCCGAGCCCCTGTTCTGCCCGGGGTTCGATCGGTTCAAGGTCGTACTTTACCGTTCAAAGATCGAGCCGGTCGATCATGGCGGGGGCTTAATTGTGACGGCACTCAAACACTACGGCGAGCTGGGGACGCGTGAGCTGGCAGAACGTACGGGGCTTACAATTTCCCAGGTAAGGTCGCGCGTCAACGCGCTCATTGCTCAAGGCGAGCTTGAGCCCACGGCGCCGGCGACGAGCCGCAACCGCAAGTATCGACTGTCAGAGCGCGTGGAATAAATGCGTTAGTGGACGAGGCGACCCAATAATCGACCCTCAATTGGCGCCCACTAAGGTAAAGCGGTTGTTACTCAGTCGACGGTGATGCTAAAGACTCGGCTTACGCCGGCATGGCCCCGAACCCGTCCATCAAGAACAGCCTAAGAACCAGCTTGATGACATTTCCCGGTTTGACTTCAGCCGCGTCAAAGACGTGGCGCTCGGCGAGCTCGCTGCAGTATGCATAGATGTCGCGGATAAGGTCCGCGCCCGAAAGCGTAAACATGTAGCCTGCGTCCGAAAGCGCATTGGGCGCGGCGGGCAACTTGGCCATGTGGCAGAACGTTTGCAGGTCGGGCGCCATAACATTCTGGTAGTCGAGGTGGCCGCCGGCATCCTGTTCGGCAAGCTCCAATTGGCGCACAAAATCCAGCGCCGCTGCCAGCACAAAGCTCGGCGTAGGCGCGTTGACGTCCTGAGTGGTCGCCACGAGCCTGCCCGCCGCCTGCGTGACAAGCCAAGCGACCTCGCGCTGGCAACGCACGGCCTTGCGCGTAACCGGCTTGATGGACGAAGAAGAAACGCTCCCCTTAGGCGGATTCGAAACAGCCACAAGAACCTCCCATGAACGACCCGGCCCAACAAGCCCGGATGAAACACGTGCTACATCAGTATACAGGGGAGTGGGGCAGCGGGGTACAAGCGCGCCAGCGGCAAACCGAGAGCATCAACGATGTGCCTCCGCTCTATTTGGACGATGGCACGTGGGTCATTAAGTACTCGGTTCAAGCGCCGGGTACCGTTGGTTTTCGAGACCAGAATTACAACCGTAAAATGCTCAACTGCATGGAATGTGGCGTTCCAGTCGGAGTCATATTTGCAACCGAGGTGGGCTACAAGGTGCTCGGCCTTGCGTTTGTTGAACGGTTCGAGTCCGAAAACGGATGGTTTGTTCTGCACGGTCCTGTTCATAAAGGCGGACCGGACCCTCGTTTTGCGCCCGACATGAGTTATCTGAAGCACATGCCCGTCGATATTGAGTTTGTCGGACAGGGTACGACCGACGACGAAAAGGCCCGCTATGCGTTAAGGCGCGAGCGATTGGGGCAGCAATGGTTCCGCAAGCAGCTCGTTGCCGCCTATGATGGCCGTTGCGCGGTGTCGGACTGCGGCGTCAGCGAAGCTCTGGAGGCTGCACATATCGAGAATTACTCGGGACCCAAATCGCAGGTTGCCAGCAACGGCATTCTGCTTCGGCGCGACTTACATGCTTTATTCGATGCTCATCTGATTTCGTTTGAGCCTGTTTGCGGCGAATATCGGCTGTGCGGATCGTACCTGCTGGATAAGACCGACTACGCTTCCTTTGCGGGTGCGACGCTAAGGCAGCCGAATGAGCGTCAGTGGCGACCCAATACGGTGTTTCTTGAGGCCCATCGCATCGAGTTCGATCGCTCGGAAAAGAAGCGTGAAAAGGCGGGGCTTCTGCCGTATTAGCGTATTTGGCTTTGGCGGTCTTTGACGATCGTGTTGTTTGATCGGATCGCGTGGCGATGCAATCTCGCGCGCACTTGCTGGTGCATGCTCTTCCTGGTTTGAATAACGGGAAGGGAGCGAGCGTGAGCTGGCGAGGCGATATTGCGATGGGGAAGTACGGAAAACTGCCGTGCGCCCTTATAGACAACAATATGTTTCCGAGCGTAGAGGTTGATTGCGGGTCGTTTGTCGTCACCTGCCCTTGCTGCGGCTCGCAAATACCGTGTCTCGACATTTGGTTCATCGATGCGCGCGACAGACTCAGCGACGAAGTGAGGAAACGTATGGGCGTTCATATGCCGGTGTATCCGGAGAAATGCCCTGTTTGTGGCCTCGATATCGTGTACGACGCCGGCGACGAGGGATAGGTGATGCGGAGGAGTTGGCTGTGAGTGTCTTTTGCCTCTACAAATAAACCCCCTCGCCGAGTTGCCTGTGGAACTCGGCGTGATGGTCGCGTGCCCAGGTAAAGAGCGCTTGGTCAAAGTCGGTGCGCGTGGCCGGGACGCCAAAGACGCCGGCAACTACGACGCGCACAAACTCCAGTGCCGGTAGCTTGTTGATGGCAGTGAGGGCAAACGGGGACGTGGGTTCTTCGAACAGATAGCGGCTGCCTTGCAGCGCGCCGCAACTGGTGCACGTGTTGCCGAGCGATGGGGCTTTGGAGGCTCGCGCGCCTACGGGCTTGTAGCCACAGCGCTTAGAAAGATAGTCGCGGATCTCGCCCGGCACGCAGCCAAGAGCGGGAACAATGGCGAGCGCGTTGGCATTGGCCGTGTCGATGGCAATGTGCCCGGCCTTGTTGGGCGCGTGCGCGATGGCGATGTCCTCGCCGTCATCGGCTCGATAGGGAATGCCGAAGGCCGCGACCGAGGTCTCTTTGCGGCATTTCCAGCACTCGCGCTTGCCCAGTACTAGATATATATACGGCCCAGAGGGGTCGGATCGGCCAACGCCGGGCAGCCACTCGGCAAAGGGCTCGGGGTTGACGCCGCTGGGCACGTACCAGATCTTCTTGGTCCGGTCCCATTTGGCGCCCAACGCCTTGGCTTCTTCTTTGTGTGAAAAAGGGACATCGAGCTCGGTGCGCATGGTGGCTCCTTGGTGCTGCAGGTGTAAGTGGCTCAAGGATACCGCAGGGCGCGGGCATCGCGGCGTTTTGCTGGGAAGCTGCGGTGCGGACTGGTTGGTTACGCCCTGGATAAATTGGCAAGTAGATGGTCGGCTTTTGGCCAGTTGGGCGGTTGGAGCAGCTTCCGGCGCAGTTTTGTGCCTGGCTATTGTTGATGTTGGGGTATTGAATTTGTTTGGCAGCCATTCGTCAGGTGAATTGATGTTACGTTGCGATGACGGTTGGAACTGCCAGCGGATTTAGCGACATAAAAGACGATATGAGAAAGCCATTGGGGTCGCCTCCCCCGCGGCGCAGCTTCTTTCCGCGGGCTCGGGGTGCCACAATGGGCTTTGAGTATCGGCCCGTGCGGTAGCCCTTACCGCACCTGCGGGGAGGAGGCTTCCCATGCCCCATGTTACCTCCATCGGCCTGGACGTCCACGCGCGATCGGTCGCCGCCGCGGCGTTCAACCCCTTCACCGGCGAGGTGGTGCGCCGCGGCTTCGGCACCGACGCCTCCGAGATCGCGGAGTGGGCCCTCGGCTTCGAGGACCCGAGGGCGTGCTACGAGAGCGGCCCCACCGGGTTCCACATGGCGCGCGAGCTGCGCGCGCTCGGCCTCGACTGCGCCGTGGCCGCCGTCTCCAAGATGCAGAGGCCGGCGGCGGACGCCCGGCGCAAGAACGACCGGCGCGACGCCGAGTTCATCGCCCGCATGCTCGCCACCCACAACATCGTCGAGGTCCCGCTGCCCGACATGGCGGTCGAGGCCGCCCGGGACCTCGACCGCGCCCTCGACGACGCGACCCGCGAGCTCCGCCGCTCGAGGCAGCGTCTCAACATGTTCCTGATCAGGCTGGGCCACGTCTGGGACGAGCGCAACGCCGACGGGGCGAGGAAGAAGGCCTGGACGAGGGCCCACTGGAGGTGGGTCTCGGAGATCAGGCTCGAGGGGCCGCAGCGCGACGCGCTGGAGTACTACGTCACGGCCGCCCGCTGCGCGGAGTCGGACAGGCGGCAGCTCGAGAGGAGGGTCGTCGCGCTGGCGGGCACCGACCGCTGGCGGGCGACGGTGGAGGCGCTGTCCTGCATCAAGGGTGTCGACACCCTGACGGCCTTCAGGCTCGCGGCGGAGGCCGGGTCCTTCAGCAGGTTCCGCTCGGCGCCGGCCTTCGCGAGCTGGTGCGGGCTCATCCCGTCGGAGCACTCGAGCGGCGAGTCCGAGCGGCGCGGCGGGATAACCAAGGCCGGCAACGCGCTCGCGCGCACGGCGCTCATAGAGTCCGCATGGCACTACTCCACGTGCTCCCCGAGGCCCAAGGCCCCAGCCCCCGGCACCGACGTGCCCCCGGCGGTACGCTCGAGGGCGGACGACTGCACCGCCAGGCTCCACCGCCGCCGAGAGGCGCTGGCCGCGGCGGGCAAGAGCGCGTGCAAGGCCAACGCCGCCGTGGCGCGCGAGCTCGCCTGCTGGGTCTGGGAGATCGGGTGCAGGTCCGAGGGGACCGTCCTCTAGCGGCCGGCGACAACCGACTCCCGCCGGGAGGGCCCGCGCCTCGACGCATCGCCGGCGCGAGTTCACGACCTTTTTGATGGGCAGCCCCCGGGCCGCGCCCGACAAAAGACTGGATTCGCACGATCGCGCCGGACGGAGAATCGAAATGCGGTGGGGTGCGCGGACATACCGGGCTGACCGCCGGAAGCGCACCCGCAAGAGCCCGCGGATATTAGCTTGCCAGGCAAGCGTCGACTAAGCCATGCAGCGTGCGCGGGCCCTCCCGACGGGAAACGAAAAAGCCCGGTTTCAAACCGGGCTCGAACGAACATGCCTATTGACAATGGCTTTCTCATATTACAAAACAGCCCAGAGGACATAGCCTCTGAGCTGCGAACATTTGGTGGGCGTTAGAAGATTTGAACTTCTGACCTCTTCCGTGTCAGGGAAGCGCTCTCCCCCTGAGCTAAACGCCCGATCAAGGGTGCGCAAGCGCGCAAGGGATAATATAACGGAGCCTGAACTCGGTGGCAAGAACATTTTTAAAAATCGCTTACATTGTGGAATTCGGGGGTCTTGTCATATCCATTTCAAAAGAGCCTGCTGTCGCGATTTGGCTGTCGCATAATGCAAGGCCGTTGCGGTGTCGAGCTATGGAAAGACACCTACGGAATTGTCCTACCGATAAGCGGACAAGCCTTCGGCTGGTGCCTTTGCCGTGGTAAGGTAAGCCGAATTGTTTCCAGGCTGTTTCGGGGGAGCGGAATGAGCAAAGAGTGTGTCGAGCAGGTCGAAGGCGCAGGGGCTTCGGTGCCGATGACCGATATATCGAACATTGATGTGCCCGAGGGCACCGACGAGCTCAGCCGCAACACCCGTCGCGCATGGCGCGACCGCCTGAACAGCGCTTCGACGCGCAAGATGATCACGGGCGTCTTGGCTACGCTGGTGGGCGGTTCGTTTTGGGGCTTCTCGGGCACCAGCGCGAGTTTTCTGTTCGATACCTACCACGTCGACACCTTGTGGCTTATGAGCGTGCGTCAGATTCTCGCCGGTCTACTCTTTATGGCCGTGGTTGTTACGCGCGACCGCGAGCGCCTGATTAAGCTCTGGACCACACCCGCCGATCGCAAGCAGCTGCTGCTCTTTACCGCCTTTGGTCTGTTGTTCAACCAGTTTTGCTATCTTTCGGCCGTGCGCCTGACGAACGCCGGAACCGCGACGGTGCTCCAGTGCCTGCAGCTCGTTATCATCATGGGCTACGCCTGCGTGACCGATCGCCGCATGCCGCGCACTCGCGAAGTCATCGGCATTGGCCTGGCTCTGGGTGGAACCTTTTTAATCGCCACCGGCGGCGACCCCACCAGCCTGAATATCTCGCCGCTTGGCCTGGCAGCAGGTCTTATGTGTGCGGTCAGCGCCACGTGTATGGCGGTGATTCCCGCCAAGATCCTGCCCGAATACGGTAGCCCCATCGTCACGGGCTCGGCAATGCTCACGGCGGGCGTGGTCTCGTGCGTCTTCGTGCAGCCCTGGGCGCATATGCCGGCGCTCGACGCTGCCGGCATCGAGGCGCTCGCGGTGTTCGTGGTTATCGGCTCGTTTTTTGCTTACATGCTTTATATGCAGGGCGTTAAGGACATCGGCTCGGTGCGCGCGAGCCTCATCGGAACTGTGGAGCCGGTTTCGGCGACCATCACCAGCGCCGTTATGCTGGGGACGGTGTTTTTGCCGACCGACCTTATCGGCTTTGCCATGATCATCGTGATGATGTTCCTTACGGTGTAGCTAGCGCCGCCGCCAAGACAGAAAAGGTGTTGTGCCGCATTTTCGCCAATTGATGTCCGTGTCTGGAGTTTAGCTGTCGATGCTCAAAATGCCATAAACTAGCAACGTTATGGACTTTTTCATTGCGACTCAATTGCGAGGATTTCTTTATGGCTGGTAATCACTTTAAGGGCAGCGATAGCGGCCGTCCTGCAGTTCCGCCGCGTCCGAACGGGGCTGGTAAGGCCGGCACGCCGGGCGGCGCTGGACAGGGCAGCTCCGGTAAGCGCACGTCTCCGGGCGAGACGGCGATGTTTACCGCTCTGTACGAGCAGTCTCAAAAGGCAAAAAAGACCGGTCGCGCAAGAGGGAATGTCTTTGCGGGCGGTGCGACTCCCACGTCGCAGCCGAGTGGGGCTCCTTCGACACCTGCGAACAACGTAGGCGCTGCCAACGCCGCGAATACCGCCGGCAACATTAATGCCGGCAATGCCGCCAACAATACTCCCTCTGCCGGTGGCGCGGGGCTTACGGGCAACCTTGGTACGATCTATACGGGTGCCTCCGAGACCGGCACGTTCGCCCGCCTGGATGATAGCGGTGCCGAGTTTAAGGGCTCCGGTTCCAAGGAAGATTATTACGATTTTGGCCTGAACTATGGCAACGACGCCTCGTCGAGCTCGACCTCGGACGGCCTGGTTCGTCATCGCCATCGCAAGGGCGAGCGCAAGAAGCGCCACACTGGCGCCATTGTCGCCGCCGTAGTCGTGGTGCTTCTCGTTGCGCTTGGCGCAAGTGGCTTTATGCTGCTTAACTCGGCTAAGACCGTAAAGGGTGAAGCAAAGGAAGCCGTCGAGATCGTCGGCAGCCTTAAGGACAAGGTCACGTCGGGCGATTTTTCGACGCTGCCCGATGATGCGAAGAAGATCGACGAGCTCTGCGATAGCATGAAGGCGGAGACCTCGAGCCCGCTGTGGACGGCGGCTTCGTTTATTCCGGTGTACGGCAGCGACATCAATGCGGCCCGTACCATGATCGATGCCCTGTCCGATGTCTCGAGCAACGCGCTGGTTCCCATGGCCGACAACCTTTCGCAGGCCACGCCCGGCAAGCTGTTTCAGGACGGCATGATTAACGTGTCCGCGCTGCAGGCGGTCGCCGATTCGCTTTCCAGCGGCTCGAAGGTGTTCAAGAGCGCCAACGAGAAGATCCAGAGCATTGGCGATACTCATATTTCCCAGGTGACCGAGCTGGTCGATAAGGCCAAGGACGGCTTTGCCACCCTCAACGGCGCGGTTGACGCGGCGGAGAAGGTCGCCCCCGTCCTTCCCCAGATGCTCGGTGCCAACGGCCAGACGCGCAACTACCTTGTGTACGCCATGAACAACGTCGAGATTCGTGCCTGCGGCGGCTTTGGCGGTTCGCAGGGCCTGATTTCGGTCACCGACGGCCAGATGTCGATTGGCGAGTTTGTTCCCCGCATTGGACTCAGCGAGGATGAGGCAGTCGAGAGCGTCGACGAAGAGGATGAGGCGCTGTTCGGCAACCACAGTAACCTGTACAACTCGGGCAATACCTATTCGCCCGACTGGCCCCGTAATTCGCAGCGTGTCGCCGCGCTGTGGAAGTCTGAATATGGTCAGGACGTCGATGGCGTCATTGGTATCGATCCGGTATTCCTGCAGTATCTGTTGGGCCTCGTGGGTAATGTTTCACTGCCCGACGGTACAGTCGTTGACGGCACTAACGCGGCGAAGGTGCTTATGCATGATGTGTACTGGAACTATCCGGTCGAGGAGTCGGACGGCATCTTTGCATCCGTCGCCAGCGCTGCCTTCGACAAGATCCTTGGCGGTATCGGCGACGTCGATGTTGCGAACCTTGTCAGCGCCGTTGAGCGCGGTGCCGAAGAGGGCCGCCTGATCGCGTGGATGAAAAACGATGACGAGCAGAACGCTATCAAGGAGATGAACATCGACGCCTCACTGCCCGATCCGGATGACCCGAGTGAAGATCCCGTTGCTGGTGTCTACTTTAACAACCTGAGCTTCTCCAAGCTCGACTGGTATCTGAACGCCGATACGCAGATTGGTCAGGGCGTGAAGAACGGCGACGGCGCTTGCTCGTATCGCATCACCGTTACCCTGACGAACATCATGACGCAGGAGGAGGCAGGTAAGCTGCCCGACTACGTAGCGGCCAGTGCGCCTGGGACCTCGCGTGACGATGAGCGCTTGTATGTATCACTGTTTGCGCCGACAGGCGGCAGCATTACCGATCTAAACGTCGAGGGGACTCAGTTTGGACTGTTCGCTGCCACTTGGCACGGAGTTCCCTGCTATTCGGGCACCGTTGACCTGCATGCTGGCGAGACGACGACGATCACGTATACGCTGACCACGTCGGGCGAGGCGGGGGACAAGCCGCTTACGCTGCGTCAGACTCCTACATGCCAGGCGGCTCGCGACAGCGCGTCGGCGTAGGGTTTTTCTGGTAGCGCAGATAATCGAGTACCATTTTGGGGCGGACAGGCAATCTGTCCGCCCCTATTTTGTAAGGAGAGCGCATGAAGTACTTTGGCACCGACGGCTTTCGCGGTGAGGCCAACGTTGGGCTGACGGTAGAGCACGCTTATAAGATTGGCCGTTTTGTGGGCTGGTATTACGGCGCCAACCGCGAGCGCAAGGCGCGCGTCATCGTGGGCAAGGACACACGTCGCTCGAGTTATATGTTCGAGGCGGCGCTGGTGAGCGGCCTGGTCGCGAGCGGTGCGGACGCCTATATGCTGCACGTGATCCCGACGCCGGGCGTGGCGCATCAGACCGTGGAGGGCTGCTTCGATTGCGGCATCATGATCAGCGCGAGCCACAACCCGTTTTGCGATAACGGCATTAAGCTCGTCAACAGCGACGGTTTTAAGATGGACGAGGACGTACTGGAGCTCATCGAGGACTACATCGATGGCAAGAGCGAAGTTCCGCTGGCCACGGGCAACCACATCGGCGCCACGGTGGATTACATGCAGGGCCGCAACCGCTACATTGCTTCGCTCATTGCAAGTGCGAACTTTTCGCTGCAGGGCGTCAAGATCGGTATCGACTGCGCCAACGGCTCGGCTTCCTCGGTGGCCAAGCCGGTGTTTGACGCGCTCGGTGCCGACGTGCGCGTGATCAACGCCGCGCCCGATGGCTTTAACATCAACGTCGACTGCGGCTCCACGCATATGGAGCGCCTGCAGCGCCATGTGGTGGAGCAGGGCCTGGACGTGGGTTTTGCCTACGATGGCGATGCCGACCGCTGCCTGGCCGTGGATGAGCGCGGTCGCGTGGTAGACGGCGACCAGATCCTGTACGTGTGCGGCGTGTATCTGAACAAGCACGGTCGCCTTTCGGGCGGTACCGTGGTGCCGACGATTGCCAGCAACTTTGGCCTGGTCAAGTCGCTGGAGCTTGCCGGTCTGAGCGCCGTGACCAGCGGTGTGGGCGACCGTCACGTGTATGCCAAGATGCGCGAGGGCGGTTACAGCTTGGGCGGCGAGCAGACGGGCCATACGATCTTTGGCGATATCGAGCGCACGGGCGACGGCATTATGACTTCGCTGCGCGTGATGGAAGTGATTCGTGCCGAGCGCGAGACGCTCTCGCAGCTCACGGCTCCGTGCAAGCTGCTGCCGCAGGCGCAGGTTGCCGTGCGCGTGGCGGACAAGGACGCCGCGCTCGAGAACATGGGCGTGCAGAACGCCATCGCCGAGGCCGAGGCTGCGCTGGCAGGCGAGGGCCGCGTGCTCGTGCGCAAGAGCGGAACCGAGTCGGTTATCCGCGTGCTGGCCGAAGCCCCCGACCAAGCCGCCGCCGACGCCGCCATGAAGCGCATCGCCAACGCGCTCGAGGCTTTATAGTTACGCGGTTTTACCAAACCGCGTAACTGCTCGACGCTGCAAACGGCCCCAAGCGGCAATCTGACGTTCAATTTCAAGGGCGCGACCAGAAGGTCAGCGCCCTTTCATTACGGGCTTTAGCCTGTGCGGGGCGCGCAGCGCGCCGCATCAGAAACCACCCGC
>CABRHX010000019.1 GCA_902470805.1 uncultured Collinsella sp.
CGGTCTTTCATGCAGCAGGGGCTCTCAATGTTTTTATGTCCTGCTCATATCGTCTCTGCCGGCAGTTGGGGACGCTCCTTGGCAATTGGCGCATCGGAGCGCTTAGACATACAGTTTTTCGATTCCGTATGTATATATGCGCGCTAATGGGTTATAAAATCTAAGTCTGAACATAGCAGGTCTGCGATTCGGCTCGGGCGACCGGGCCGTTTTTGCGGACGGGGGTAGCGCGAAAGGACTGCACATGCGTCAATTTAAGACCGAGAGCAAAAAACTGCTCGACCTCATGATCAACTCCATCTACACCAATAAGGAAATCTTCCTGCGCGAGCTTATCTCTAACGCGAGCGACGCCGTCGACAAGCTCAACTTTAAGAGCCTGCAGGACCCGAGCGTCAAGATCGACCAGGGCGACCTGGCCATTCGCGTCTCCTTTGATAAAGACGCCCGCACCATTACCATCTCGGATAACGGCATTGGCATGACCGCCGAGGAGCTGGAGCGCAATCTGGGCACCATCGCCCATTCCGGCTCCGAGGAGTTTAAGACCGAGAACGCCGAGCAGCAGGGTTCGGAAGTCGACATCATCGGTCAGTTTGGCGTGGGCTTCTACTCGGCTTTTATGGTCGCCAGCCATGTGAAGGTCGTCAGCCGCGCCTACGGCGAGGATGTCGCCCATGTGTGGGAATCCGACGGTCTTGAGGGCTACACCATCGAGGACGGCGAGCGCGCCGAGCACGGTACCGATGTCATCCTGACGCTGCGCGAGAACGAGAAGCTCGATGCCGACGGCGAGGCCGAGACCTACGATCGCTTCCTGACCGAGTGGGGTCTCAAGAGCCTGATTCAGCAGTACAGTAACTATGTGCGTTACCCGATCCAGATGATGGTGTCCAAGAGCCGCCAGAAACCCAAGCCCGAGGACGCCGGCGACGATTACAAGCCCGAGTACGAGGACTACCAGGAGCTCGAGACCGTCAATTCCATGACACCGATCTGGAAGAAGCACAGCTCCGATGTCGAGCAGAAGGACTACGACGAGTTCTACAAGTCCACGTTCCACGACTTTGATAATCCTGCGCGCACCATCAGCTTCCACGCCGAGGGCACGCTCGAGTACGACGCCCTGCTGTTTGTGCCGGGTCGCGCCCCGTTCGATCTGTACAGCAAGGACTACGAGAAGGGTCTGGCGCTCTACAGCTCCAACGTGCTGATTATGGAGAAATGCGACGACCTGCTGCCCGACTACTACAACTTTGTGCGCGGTGTCGTGGATTCCGCCGACGTGTCGCTCAACATCTCGCGTGAGACGCTGCAGCAGAACCGTCAGCTCAAGGCCATCGCCAAGCGTGTGGAAAAGAAGATCACCGCTGACCTTGAGGATATGCGTGACAACGACCGCGAGGCCTACGAGAAGTTCTTTGAGAACTTTGGCCGCGGTCTTAAGTACGGCATCTACTCGAGCTATGGCATGAAGGCCGATGAGCTCGCCGACCTGCTGCTGTTCTGGTCTGCCAAGGAGCAGAAGATGATTACCCTGGCCGAGTATGCCAAGGGCATGCCCGAGGATCAGAAGGCCATTTACTACGCCGCCGGCGACTCGCGTGAGCGCTTGGCCAAGATGCCCGTGGTAAAGGGCGTGCTCGACCGCGGCTATGACGTGCTGCTGCTGACGCAGGATGTGGATGAGTTCACGTTCCAGGCCATGCGTGAGTACGTTGCCGCCGATATGCCCAAGATCTACGAGGACGATGCTGCCCGCGAGGCTGCCGAGAAGGCCGTTGCCGACGGTGCTGAGCCCGAGGTCGAGGATCGTCACTTGGAGCTCAAGAACGTCGCGACCGGTGATCTTGACCTGGCGACCGAGGACGAGAAGAAGGAGGCCGAGGACGCCACCAAGGAGAACGAGGACCTCTTTAGCGCCATGAAGGAGGCGCTCGGCGACAAGGTCGAGAAGGTCGCCGTCTCTGCGCGCCTGACCGATGCTCCCGCGTGCATCACCACCGAGGGCCCGCTTTCGCTCGAGATGGAGAAGGTGCTCCAGAAGGGTCCCGAGGGCGCGCCCGACGGTATGCCCAAGAGCCAGCGCGTGCTCGAGCTCAACGCCAAGCACCCGGTCTTTGCCAAGCTCGTCGCTGCCCAGAAGGCGGGCGACACCGACAAGATCAAGCAGTACTCCGGCCTGCTCTATGACCAGGCCCTGCTGGTCGAGGGCGTTTTGCCCGAGGACCCCGTGGCCTTCGCGGCGGCTGTTTGTAACTTGATGTAGTTCGGGGATCCGGCACCGTAACTAATTAGAACGAGAGTGGATAATCTCCCACTTTTGGCTCGAATGCGGGCTTGAAGTGGGAGATTTTCCACTCTCGTTTGCTTTTGTACGGAGTAGTCGTTGGGGGCGTTCTTAAATGACTAGTTGGATTGCTAGTTTGTGCGGGTTGTGGTTTTGGGAGCTGCGGGAATTTAAGATACTGTACAACTGTACGTTAATTCGTCTTCGTAGTATATTGCTACCGCAAAACTCGATACCATTGTGCGCCGAGACGCTAAAGCGCCTACGTACAATGGTTGTCGATAGTACGATTTGATTCAACGACAGGATGGATGGCCCAAGCGTGAGTCTCGGCAGCAAACTATCCGATGCAAAGGTCTCCTTTGCGATATTCAAGCGCGACATTAAGCGACTACTTGTGAACCCCGTCGCCTTGGTGGTTACCCTCGGCGTGTGCGTTATTCCCTCGCTGTATGCCTGGTACAACATCGTGGCAAACTGGGATCCGTACGGAAACACTCAGGGTATCAAGATTGCCATCGCCAACAACGATCAGGGCACCCAAAACGACCTGGTGGGTGAGCTCAACGCGGGTGATAAGGTCGTCGATCAGCTCAAGGAGAACGATCAGTTGGGCTGGACCTTCGTCGATTCGGCGGCCGACGCCAAGGAGGGCGTCGAGAGCGGTGAGTACTATGCGGCCATCGTAATCCCCAAGAACTTCTCGGATAACCTGGTCTCGATGCTCGACGGCAACTACCATCAGCCCAAGCTTACGTACTACGTCAATGAGAAAAAGAGCGCTATTGCACCCAAGGTTACCGACACCGGTGCAAACACCATCGAGCAGCAGATTAACTCGGAGTTCGTCTCCACGGTGGGTGAGACCGTTGCCAGTATTGCCAAGGATGCCGGAGTCGATTTAAAGGACAAGGCAACCCAGGCTCAGGATTCGTTGGCCGGTTCGGTATCAGAGGCTTCTGATACGTTGGGCGAAGTGCGCGATTCGATTGGCGACATGAATGCCGCCATCGATAAGACGAGTGGTTCCATTGCCTCGGCAGATGCAGCACTTGCCGGTCTGCAGGGTCAGGCGCCGTCGCTGACGCAGGCGATCTCCCAGGGCAACGACCTGCTGGGCGAGGCTCGCGCCACGGCGGGTAACTCTGTCGCCTCGCTCTCCAAGGCGCTCTCGGAAGGCAGCCTTGCGCTCACCAAGACGTCAGCCTCCGCGAACGCTGCGATTGGCAAGCTGACGGGCACGATCACATCTACGACCACCCGCATCGACAACTCGCTCGAGTCTCTCCAGGCGACGATCGACCACAATAAGGCCGTTATCGGGCACTTGGAAATTCTCGTCAATGACACGTCGACAGGTTCCAAGGAAATTGACGCGCGCATTGTATCGACCATCGATTTGCTCCGCAAGCAGAATGAAAAGCTTCAGAGCATCAAGGACGGTCTGTCTGCACAGTCGAGCGCCATGGCGAATGACGCCGCGGCTGTCTCGGGTGCCAGCGACGCTATCAATAACGCAATCCAGACCGGTGCGACCAACCTTGGCCAGGCCCAGACGGACCTGGGTCAAAACGCGCTGCCGAAGGCCTCGAGCGCGCTTGATTCATTTGCCGCCGTCTCGGGTGATCTGACGGGAATCGTGTCTGGCCTCACGCCTACTATTGCAAGTGCGCGCGGTACACTTTCGCAACTCAACGCTACGCTCGGTCAGGCCAAGACCACGCTGTCCCAGACCGACGCCTCGCTTGCCAAGGTCCAGGACAAGCTCGCCACCGCCGCCAACGACATCGCGGCGCTGCAGACCTCCGAGTCCATGGGCGAACTGGCCGACCTGATGGGCGTCGACGTCGATGATGTTGCTGACTTCATGGCATCTCCGGTCGAGCTGACCTCCAAGTCGATCTATCCGGTTAAGAGCTTCGGCTCGGGCATTGCTCCTTTCTACACCAATCTGGCGCTTTGGGTGGGCGGCTACGTGCTCATCGCCATTTACAAGCTCGAGGTCGATCGCGAAGGCGTTGGCAGCTTTACCGCGCGTCAGGGCTACTTTGGCCGCTGGTTGCTCCTGGTGATCCTGGGCGCGTTGCAGGCCATTATCGTTACGGTGGGAGATCTGGTCATTGGCGTACAGTGCGTCAGTCCGCTCCTATTTGTGCTGGGCGGCATCGCCATCTCATTTACGTACGTCAACATCATTTACGCGTTGTCCACTACGTTTAAACATATCGGCAAGGCAATCGGCGTCATTCTTGTCATCGTGCAGATCCCGGGTTCGTCGGGCATGTACCCCATCGAGATGATGCCCGGCTTCTTCCAGTGGCTGCACCCGCTGCTGCCCTTTACCTATGGCATCAATCTGCTGCGTGAGACGGTCGGCGGCATGTATTCGTTCAACTACCTGTTTAACCTGTGCATTTTGGGCGTGTTCTTGATCGTGGCGCTCTTTATCGGCCTGCAGCTGCGTCCGCTGCTGCTCAACCTCAACCTGCTCTTTGATAAACAGCTTTCCACGACCGGTATGATGATTTGCGAGTCTAACGACCTGCCGCGCGAGCGCTACTCCTTGCGAACGGCCATGCGCGTCGTGCTCGATTCCGATTCGTACCGTCGCGAACTGCTCGATCATGCGGTCGCCTTTGAACATCGCTACCCGTACTACATCAAGGGCGGTTTTGCCGCCGTGGTGGGCGTTCAGGTCCTGCTCTTTGTCCTGTCGACGGTTCTCGATATCGACAATAACGGCAAGATCATCCTGCTTGTCATTTGGATCATCTCGGTTATTGCCATCTGCGGCTGGCTTATCAATATCGAATATATCCGCGCGAGCCTCAATACCCAGATGCGCATCTCGGCGCTTTCCGATGAGGACCTGCGTCGCGAGATGTGCGAGCACACGGCCGCCATTCCTGCCGCCCGCCGCATGTTTGGCCTCAACGCCAGCGAGCGTGGTGCCAAGGGTGGCGATCAGTCCACGGGCCGCTTGCCGCATATAGGCTCGCACCATAAATCTCAGGGCAGCGACAGCTCAGCCACAAATGATGGAGATACCACCCCGCTTGGCAAGCACTCCAAAGGAGGTGAGGCATAAATGAAGAACATCCTGCATCTGTTTAAGCGCGATGTCCAAAACGTGTCTCGCTCCGTAATCGGCTTGGTTGTCGTGATGGGCCTCATTATCGTGCCGTGTCTGTACGCGTGGTTTAACATCGCCGGCAGCTGGGATCCGTACGGCAACACCGGCAATCTTAAGATCGCCGTGGTCAACACCGATGAGGGTTACGAGAGCGATCTGATCCCCGTCGAGGTTAACGTGGGCGAAAACGTGACCGCCACCCTACGCGGCAACGAGAGCTTCGATTGGGTTGTGCTTAACGATCGCGAAAAGGCTATCGAGGGCGTTAAGTCGGGCGCGTACTATGCTGCCGTCGTTATCCCCAAAACGTTTAGCGCCGACATGATGACGCTTTTCTCGACCGACGTGAAACACGCCGATATCGAGTTTTACGAGAACCAGAAGGCCAACGCCATCGCGCAGATCGTGACCGAGAAGGGTTCGAGCGCCGTTCAGAACCAGGTTAACGAATCTTTTACCAAGACCATTACGAGCATCGGTCTTAAGACGGTGTCCAGCCTGCTCGATTACATGAGCACCGACCAAGTCAGCAACTTTATCGCCAACCTGTCCTCGACGCTCGGCGATTCGATTGAGGACCTGCAAGACGTTCAGGCTAATGCTTCGTCGCTGGCGGGCATTTTGAGCTCTACGTCCGATTCGTTGACGTCGGCGAGCGGTATGCTCCAGCAGACGGGTACGGTCGATGAGTCGACCAAGCAGCTGATGGAGCATGCCAAGAGCGGCATCGATGATTCCAAAGAAGCGCTTAAGACGGCAAACGATGCCATCGATGCCGCAATCGATGGAAGTGCGGGTTCGTTCGACAATGTGTCTGCCGAGTTCGCGAAGGCGTTCGACACCGCAAACCAGCATGTCTACCTTACGGTGTCCCAACTCAACGATGCCGCTGCGGCCCTCAATGCGCGCGCCAAGGATATCGATACGGTGGCCGATCAGCTCCGCAGCCTTGCCGACCAGGTGAGCGATGAGAATTTGAAGGACGGCCTCAAGTCCGCCGCGACGTCGCTGGGCAGAATCGCCGTTGAGTACCGCAACAATGCCAAGGATCTGGCGGCCACCGCGAAGTCTCTCTCCGATAGCATGGCCGAGGTCAACAACTCGCGTGCCGAGGTCGATCAGGCCATCGCCGATGCCAAGGCCGGCATCGCGGGTGCCAAATCCGATTACGATTCCACGTTCTCGGTTAAGGCCGAGGAGCTCAAGAAGACGGTTTCGGGCATTTTGGACTCGCTTGATGGCATCTCGGGCGATCTTGATAGCGCTGTTGCCGGTCTAACCGATGCATCCGGTTCGCTGGCAAAGGGCCTCTCCAAGGCTGCAAAGCTGGTCAACAAGGCTTCCGATCAGCTGGGTGAAGCGTCCGATAAGATCAGTGCCTTTAAGGACGAGCTCGACGGTGCCCTTATGTCGGACGATCTGGCCACGATCAAGACGATGATTGGCAATGATCCCGAGGGTCTGGCCGTGTCGCTTTCCGGTCCCGTCGCGCTCGATCGCAAGCCGGTCTATCCGATCCGCAATTACGGTTCGGCCATGGCGCCGTTCTATACGATCCTGTCGCTGTGGGTGGGCTCGATCGTGCTGGCAGCCATGATGAAGGTCTCGGTTGACGATGAGCTCATCAACGAGCTCATCCCCGTGCGCCTGCACGAGATCTACCTGGGTCGTTACCTGTTCTTTGGCGGTTTGGCTCTGCTGCAGGCAACGCTCGTGTGCGCGGGCGACATTCTGTTCTTTGGCATTCAGTGCGACAACCCGCTGCAGTTTGTGCTAGCGGGCTGGGTCGCGAGTCTCGTGTTCTCCAATATCGTCTACACGCTTACGGTTTCGTTTGGCGATATCGGCAAGGCGCTCGCAGTCGTGCTGTTGGTCATGCAGGTCGGCGGCTCGGGCGGCACGTTCCCCATCGAGATGACCGGCCCCGTGTTCCAGGCGATCTATCCGTTCCTGCCGTTTACTCACGGCATCAACGCCATGCATGCCGCCATGGCTGGCGCCTACCATATGGAGTACTGGGTTGAGCTGGGTATTCTGGCGAGCTATCTGATTCCGTCGCTGGCCCTGGGCGTCATCTTCCGCCGCCCGGTCATCAAAGCCAACGACTGGATTATCGAAAAGCTGGAGTCAACTAAGTTGATCTAGTTCAGCCACGTAAACGCTGTCGGAACATTGAGGTCTTCCAGTTTGACACTTTATTATGCTGGATTGCGATGCAACGCCGGTTGTTGCTACAGTAGCGGGGCGTGCCGGGGGTCCGGTGCGCCCTGTTCTTATTTGACCATGAGGCGGCATGCGGCTATGCGCGTGCGGACACCACGCCCAGACTGAGCGCGAGGATGCCCTATGGCCCAGAATGCCGTTGATGAAATCGAAAACATGCCCGATAGCCCCGTCGCACGGGAGGACCTGGGCGCCGGCGGCACCTCCCGCGGCGCCGGCGCGCGTTCCCCGTTCTTCTGGAAGGTCTTGCTGCTATCGGTGGCGGTCATCTGGGGTTATTCCTTTACCACCATGAAAGATGCGCTCGACACCATTCCGGTGTTCGAACTGCTCTATATTCGTTTTCTTCCGGCTTCGCTGGTTATGTTCGCCATCTTCCACAAACGCATCATCGTGCACTTTAATGCCCGCAACCTTATCGTCGGACTTGGTATGGGCACACTTATGTGGGGCGCGTACGGTTTGCAGACGATTGGCCTGGCACAGACCACGGCGGGCAAGAGTGCATTTTTGACGGGTACCTATTGCATCCTCGTGCCGTTTGCAAGCTACGTCCTAAGCGGCGAAAAGCTTACCCGTTACAACTTGGGCGCCGCATTGCTGTGCCTGGCGGGCATTGGCTTGGTGGCGCTCGATAGCGTCGAGTTCAATGCCGGCGATGCCATTACGCTGGGCGGCGCGGTCTTCTTTGCCATCCAGATGGCGGTGACCGCCAAGTACGGTCGCAAGATGGATATCAACGTCATCACGTTTTGGATGTTTGTGGGCAATGGTGTCCTAAGCCTGATCTCGTCGCTGTTGTTCGAGACCCAAGCGCCCTTGTCCGTGTGGACGCCGAGCTTTATCTGCGTAATGGCCTTTCTCTCGGTGGGCTGCACGTGCGTGGCGCTGCTCATCCAAAACGTCGGCTTGGCGCACGTCCCGGCCTCGACGGGCTCACTGCTGCTTTCGATGGAGTCGCCATCGGGCGTGTTGTTTTCGGTGCTGCTGATGGGGGAGGCGCTCACCTCGCGCCTGCTTGCCGGCTTTGCGCTCATCTTCCTGTCGATCATTTTGAGTGAGACGCATTTCGATTTCTTGCGCCGAAAATCTCGCCCGCAATTGTAAACAACTTGTTGCGCCGCCCTCCCAGGGCGGCATTTTTTATGTCATGCCTTTACAGTTGTGCCTTGCACTTTACGCTATCAAAGTGCGTGCTGCAAAAACGTTACTGGAGGGCATCTATGGCACCAGCTCTGTCCGATTTTCAACCGCAACCAGCGCCTCAGGCTACCACGGCGGCGCAGACCGCTATCGGCGATGGCCTGGTCAAAGAAGCCCAGGCATTTGCCGATGAGCTCGCTGCGTGGCGACACGATCTACACCAGATGCCCGAGCTCGGTAACAATCTTCCGCAGACGTCTGCCTATATCCAGGCACGTCTGGACGAGATGGACATCCCCCATACCACGCTCGTCGACGGCTCCTGTGTTGTTGGCCTGATCGGTGCCGGTGCGGCCGCGGCCGCTCAGGGCAATGGCACGTGCAAGGACGAGCAGGCCGGAACGGTCGTCATGCTCCGAGGCGATATGGATGCCCTACCCGTTGTCGAGGAATCCGGCGAGCCCTTTGCATCCACCAATGGCTGCATGCATGCTTGCGGTCACGATATGCACGCGACGGCGCTGCTTGGTGCGGCGCGCCTGCTCAAGGCCCGCGAGGCCGAGCTTGTGGAGGCCAACGCCACGGTGAAATTGCTGTTCCAGCCGGGCGAGGAGACCTTTGAGGGGGCACGCGCAGCCATCGCCGATGGCCTGCTGCAGAACCCGCGCCCTCAGGCGGCCTTTGCCATGCATGTCAACAGCCAATCGCCGCTCGGCCTGGTGCTCTATGGGAGCCCGGCGCTTTCGGGCGTGTACGGTTTTCGCATCACGCTGCAGGGCAAGGGCGGCCATGGCTCGAGCCCCGAGATTTGCATCGATCCCATCACGGCCGGCGTCCATGTGCATCTGGCGCTCCAGGAGCTTATCTCCCGCGAGGTGCCGGCGGCCAAGGAAGTCGCACTTACCGTTGGTAAGTTTGCTGGCGGCTTGGCGGCCAACGTCATCCCCGACACCTGCGTGCTCGAGGGAACGCTGCGCGGCTTTGATGTTGAGCTCATGGAGCGCCTCAAGACCCGCATCGCGGAGGTCGTTAACGGCGTTGCCAGAACATATCGTACGCCGGCGACCATCGAGACGCTTTCGGATGTTCCGCCGCTTGTACTCGACAGCGATATGACTCAGGCGTCGCTTGGCTACGTGGGCGCGGTGCTGCCCAAGGCGGCTTTCTTGCCGCTTTTCCATGCCATGGCGAGTGAGGACTTCGCGCTTATCTCGAGCGAGATTCCGAGTGCGTACTTTACCGTGGGCGCGGCCGTAACCGACACGGACGAACACTTTGCCCAGCACCATCCCAAGGCACGTTTTAACGATGCCGAGCTGCCGCTCGGTGCCGCGGCCTATGCCGCCGTCGCTTTGGGCTATATCGCCGACCACCGGTAGCACCAACCTTGTCTTTCAAGCCTGCGGGCATGGCCGTAAGGCCTATGCCCTTGTCTTTCAAGGCAATCTTGGGCACTACCGGCGCCCGGTGCCGGCTATTCGTTTGTTAAATAAGGAGCAGTATGTCCCAGCAGCGTAAGCTCTTCCCCGGCTGGCTCGTGGTGGCCTCCGGCTTTGTGATCATGGCCACGTGCTACACGATTTTCGTCAACTGCATGAGCCTGTTCCAACCGCTGATCGTCAGCGACCTCGGGATTACGCTTGCCCAGTACAATATCTCCAACGCTATCTCCACCGTGGTGAGTGTCGTGGGTTCGCTCGTTATCGGCCATGTTGCCGATAAGGTGAGTGGCCGCATATTGGGCTCGCTCACCGTTATCGCTACCTCGGCGGTGCTTGCTGGCATGAGCTTTGTCGGTGAGCTGTGGCAGGTCTACGTGCTCTTTGCCGTTTCGGGCTCCTTTGCGAGCACCTGGATCGTGTGCCTGGCGTGCTCCGTGGTCATGCTCGTGTTCCTGCTGGCATCCGAGCCCATCGCCGCCAAGCTGCGCGCGAGCGTGGCGGGGGAGTAGGTAGGCCAAAGCGCATCGCCGCTTGTCCGCTTCGTCCGCGGTGGCGCGTCTGGCCGAACGAGCCCCCATACCCTCGTTCGGTCAGACGCGCCACCGCGTTTTGTGTTTGTGCCGTATAATGACCACTACCTATGACGCGATACAAAAGAAAGGTGTTTGCCCATGCAGGCACAGAAGGCGGAGGGAACCCGCGACCTTATCGGCGCCGAGATGCGCGCCTGGCAAAAGATGCAGCAGATCGCTGCCGGCGTATTCGAGCCGTTTGGCTTTAAGCCTATCGAGACGCCCGCGATCGAGCAGGTGGACGTCTTTGTCCACGGTATCGGCCAGTCGACCGACGTCGTGCGCAAGGAGATGTTCCGCGTCTTTAGCGGCGCCAACCTGGAGCGCGTCTTTACCGAGGGTACCGATACCAAGCTCAAGCCCAAGCAGCGCTTGGCGCTTCGCCCCGAGGGCACGGCCGGTGTGGTGCGCGCCGTCGTGGAGAACAACCTGGTGCCTCAGGGCTCCACGCCGTTTAAGGCCTACTATGCCGAGGCCATGTTCCGCGGCGAGCGCCCCCAGAAGGGCCGTCTGCGCCAGTTCCACCAGGTGGGCATCGAGTGGCTCGGCGCTCCCGATCCGGCGGCAGACGCCGAGTGCATCATCATGCTCATGGAGTTCTACAAGCGCCTGGGCTTCGACCTTTCCAAGCTTCGTCTGCTCATCAACTCGATGGGTGACGCCCAGTGCCGTCCGGCTTACCGCGAGCAGGTCAAGCAGTTCATCCTCGATCACGCAGACGAGATGTGCGATGAGTGCCGCGAGCGCGCCGAGCTCAACCCGCTGCGTGCCTTCGACTGCAAGAACGACCATTGCCGCGAGATCATGGCCGACGCCCCGCTGATGGGCGACAACCTGTGCGACGAGTGCCGCGAGCACTACGAGCAGGTCAAGCGCTATCTGGATGCCGCCGGTATCGAGTATGTCGAGGATCCCACCTTGGTGCGCGGCCTGGACTACTACACCCGTACTGTCTTTGAGGTCGAGGCCCCTGGCGCCGGCGTCGGCTCCATCGGCGGCGGCGGCCGCTATGACGGCCTCGTCGAGCTCGAGGGCGGCAAGCCCACGGCAGGCGTCGGCTTCGCCGTCGGTTTTGAGCGCGCCCTGCTGGCCCTGCAGGCCTTTGGCAGCGACCTGGGTGCCGAGGAGGTCCCGTGCGTCTACGTCGCCAATGCCGGCAAGGAGCTGCGTCAGAACGTCTTTACCATTACGCAGCAGCTTCGCGCCGCAGGGATTGTGACCGAGGCCGACTATCAGGGCCGTTCGCTCAAGGCCCAGTTTAAGCAGGCCGATAAGGTAGGCGCCAAGCTCATCCTGGTCCTGGGCGGCGACGAGCTTGCCGCCGGCAAGGTCAAGGTGCGCGACATGCAGAGCCATGACGAGGTTCTCGTCGATCTGGCCAACGTCGTCGAGGCGGTTCGCGAGCGTCTGTAGCGCATGATTTTTGAGCTGCGGACCCGCTAACATGTCCCGCTCGCGACGAGCTATTGTTACGGGGGTGTTTCGCATTTATGCGGAATGCCCTCGTTTGCATATGCCGCCCACCGAGAAATACGACCATTTGGGGCAAAAACCCTTGCAATGCAGAAAATACTTTTGTGTGGTAAAGCGCAATCAGTGTCGAAAGTATTTCTCAAGCGCCTATAATGAATACCGCATGTTACGTGCATAGAAGGAGGAATGGGAGGAAACGTGGCTGAGAACCTAAGCAACCAGTCTGTACCCGAAGCCGCGGCGCGCGTCGCTGCCGTGGTCAACCGCCTCGTTAACCGAATCGGCTCGAATGCCGAGTCCAGGGAGCGTCTCGCCGAGATCGAGATCCCCGAGGAGCTGCGCGATAATCTGGCGCTGTTCCTGCGCCTGGAACGTCGTGTGCTTAGCGAGTATGATCCCGAGATCGCGGACCTGTTCGACAAGATTTTGACAGCCGAGATTGTGGCCAATGCCGGCAACCCCGGTAGCCGCGCTGCCGACGAGTCCGTTGACGAACAGGGCGTGCCCACTGCCGACGAGCCCACCGCCGTGGCGTTTCGCGAAGTCGTCGATTTGATTGACAGCCTGCCGCTTGATAAGCAGCAGGTCATCGTTCGCGCCTTTACGAGCTTCTTCCACTTGGCAAACCTGTCGGAGGAGAACTACCGTGTGGCGCAGCTGCGCGAGCGCGAGGCCGGCGCATCGACCGATACCGAGGTCGATCCCGCCAACGAACTCACCGTCGCCTATCACCAGTTGGTAAACGAGATGGGCGTCGAGGGTGCCAATGAGCTGCTCGGCAAGCTCGAGTTCCACCCTGTCTTTACCGCACATCCCACCGAGGCCCGTCGTAAGGCCGTCGAGGGCAAGATTCGCCGTATCTCCAACCTGCTGGAGGAGCGTCCGCGTTTGGGCGGCTCCGACCTGGTGGAGAACGAGCGCCATATGCTGCAGGAGATCGACGCCCTGGTGCGTACGAGCCCCATCGCGCTCAAGAAGCCCACGCCGGTCGAGGAAGCCGATACCATCATCGACATCTTCGATAACACGCTGTTCGACGTTATCCCCGTCATCTATCGTCGTTTTGACGACTGGGTGCTGGGCGACAAGGCCGGTACCGTGCCGCCGCTGTGCCCGGCGTTCTTCCATCCCGGCAGCTGGATCGGTTCCGACCGCGACGGTAACCCCAACGTCACCGCCAAGGTGAGCCGTGAGGTCGCCGCCAAGTACTTTACCCACATGGTGCTCAAGCTCGAGGACAAGTGCCGCCGCATCGGCCGCAACCTCACGCTCGAGGCCACCTACAGCAAGCCGTCTGCCGAGCTCATCAACCTGTGGAACCATCAGGTCGAGATGAGTACCCAGTACACGGCCCGCGCCGAGCTGATTTCCGAGCACGAGCCGCATCGCGCCGTCATGCTCGTCATGGCCGACCGTCTGAACGCCACCGTGCGCCGTATCACCGACACCATGTACCACAGCGCCGACGAGTTCCTGGATGACCTGCGCGTCGTCCAGCGTTCGCTTGCTGCCTGCGGTGCCGTCCGTGCCGCCTACGGTCCGGTCCAGACCATCATCTGGCAGGTCGAGTCCTTCGGCTTCCATATGGTCGAGATGGAGTTCCGTCAGCACTCCGTGGTGCACGCCCGCGCCCTCAAGGATATCCACGAGAACGGTATCCATGGCGACCTGCAGCCCATGACGCGCGAGGTCATCGATACCTTCCGCGCTATCGGCTCCATCCAAAAGCGCTACGGCAAGAAGATGGCGCACCGCTACATCATCTCGTTCACCAAGAGCGCCCAGCATGTGGCCGACGTCTTTGAGCTTGCCCACCTGTCCTTTGCACACGAGGAGGATGTCCCCGAGCTCGACGTGATCCCGCTGTTCGAGCAGCTCGAGGACCTCGAGGGCTGCATCGACGTGCTCGACCAGATGCTTACTCTGCCCGTGGTGCAAAAGCGCCTTGCCCAGACCAACCGCCGCATGGAGGTCATGCTGGGCTATTCCGACTCCTCCAAGGACGCCGGTCCTACCACGGCCATGCTCGCGCTGCACTCCGCGCAGGAGCGCATCGCCAAGTGGGCCGAGAAGAACGATATCGACCTGGTGCTCATGCACGGTCGCGGCGGTGCCGTGGGCCGTGGTGGCGGCCCGGCCAACAAGGCCGTGCTGGCGCAGCCCAAGGGTTCGGTCAACTGCTTCTTTAAGCTCACCGAGCAGGGCGAGGTCATCTTTGCCCGTTACGGCAACCGCACGCTGGCTCAGCGCCATGTTGAGTCCGTTGCTGCCGCAACGCTTTTGCAGTCGGCCCCGAGTGTCGAGAAGACCAACACCGAGACCACGCAGAAGTTCTGGGATATGGCCGAGAAGCTCAACACCGCAAGCCACGAGCGCTATCTGGACCTGCTGAACACCGAGGACTTTACACCGTGGTTCTCGACCGTGACGCCGCTGACCGAGGTCGGTCTGCTGCCGATCGGCTCGCGTCCGGCCAAGCGCGGTCTGGGTGCGAAGTCACTCGACGACCTGCGTACCATTCCGTGGATCTTCAGCTGGAGCCAGGCGCGCATTAACCTGGCCGCTTGGTACGGCCTGGGCACCGCCTGCGAGCAGCTTGGCGATCTTGACCAGCTCAAGGCTGCCTACCAGGAGTGGCCGTTCTTCCGCACCTTTATCGACAATATTGAGATGTCGATCGCCAAGACCGATCAGCGCATCGCCAAGATGTATCTGCACCTGGGCGATCGCCAGGATCTGTCCGAGAAGGTCTTTACCGAGATGCAGCTCACGCGTAAGTGGGTCCTTGCCATCGTCGGTGACGAGTGGCCGCTGCAGCGCCGCCGCGTGCTCGGCTGCGCCGTCCGCGTGCGTAACCCCTATGTCGACGCCCTGTCCATCGCCCAGGTCCGCGCCCTTCGCGAGGTGCGTATGAACCAGGACGAGATGGCCGAGGAGAAGAAGGCCGAGTACATGAGCCTGATTCTTTCGACTGTGACCGGCGTCTCGGCAGGTTTGCAGAACACGGGGTAATCGATAGCCCTGTGGCTCTCACCGGGACCCGATGGGTTTCCCTCTGAATGCGTCCTCGCACTTGAAGCCCCCTTATCCTGCTCCTTCGGAGCTGCGGATAAGGGGGCTTCGTGCTGCGGAATGCATTCAGAGGGAAACCCGTCGGGTCCCTTCGTCCTCGTTCTTCGGGGATTAAAGCTGAGGAGAAGAATGGCGCGCTTCGCGCTTAATGTGGAGTGCGGCGAGGGCTTCTTGCGTCCTGCGGAGTGTGCCTAAAAGTAAACTAATGGCGGGCCCTGCGATGTCCGACCTTTGGCGGATCAGCCGCTGGGTGAGGGTGGTGCTTGGGGCGACGTGCAAAAAACGGAGTTTTCAGCAGCCAAAGATTGGTGCATAAGGCTGTGGGTGACGTTCGCGGCCCCTGTTGATGCTTTTGCACGACGATTGGGCTTTGGTGATATTCATATATGGCTGGTTTCTCGCCGCATGCTATCCAGATGGGTCGAGTCATGAGGACTATCTACTTTTTGAAAGACTTTTGACACCAAAATCTTATCCCGCGATGCTGAATACTCGCAAAAATGCACGCTCCGGAGGGTACTACCCTGTTACGGCTAGAAATCCATGCGCCTTTTTATGCAATTAATTAACGCATTTATGCAAAATGGCTTACGTGCGTACGTCTCGGGGTAGATGATTGCCTCGGCGCTGCGTAAGTCATCCTGTCTATAGTGTCTTTGACAGGCGGCCGCGGTCCCGTTTGGGGTCGCGGCCGTTTTGTTGTGGGTCAAATATGAACGTTGTGTTAATGAGTCGGTGGACGGTGGTGTTTTTCGGTGAGCGGCGTATCCTTCCAACGGTTAATCTAGTGTGTCAGTTGAAAGGAATAGGGCGCTCGTCATTGTTTGAATGTGAACTACCGTTTGACCACAAGACGTTGCATCTGGAGCTCGAGGATAAGAATTTCGCGGGTGTGATGGAAGGTCATCAAAACGAGTTTAAGACTACAAAATCGCAGGAAGAGCTGGTAGAGGAGTCACTTGCCAACCCTTATGGCTCGCCTTCGCTCGAGGAGCTTTGTGCTGGCAAGAAGGATATCGTCATCATTAGCTCCGATCATACGCGTCCCGTTCCCTCGCGTGTGACGATGCCTATTCTGCTGCATCACATCCATTCCGCTGCGCCCGAGGCTCGAGTGCGTATTTTGGTTGCTACGGGTATGCACCGTCCGTCGACGCACGAGGAACTCGTCAACAAGTATGGCGAGGAGATTGTTGCCAACGAGGAAATCGTTATGCACGTCGCGACTGACGACAGCATGATGAAAAAGATCGGCACCCTGCCTTCTGGTGGCGAGTGCATCATCAACAAGATTGCCGCCGATTGCGATCTGCTGCTTGCCGAGGGCTTTATTGAGCCGCACTTCTTTGCCGGTTTCTCTGGTAGCCGCAAGTCCGTCCTGCCTGGCATCGCCAGCTACAAGACCATCATGTACAACCACAACGGTCAGTTTGTGAATGATTCCCACTCGCGTGCCGGCAACCTGTGCCACAACCACGTAAGCGAGGACATGTTTGCTGCCGCCGAGATGGCTCACCTTGCCTTTGTGCTTAACGTGGTGCTCAACGGCAAGCACGAGGTTATCGGCTCCTTTGCAGGCGACATCCATAAGGCACACGAGGCTGGCTGCGAGTTCGTGAAGAGCCTTGCCGGCGTTGAGCCCGTCGAGTGCGAGATCGCCATCACCACCAACGGCGGCTACCCGCTCGACCAGAACATCTATCAGGCCGTGAAGGGCATGTGCTCTGCCGAGGCCGCGCTTCCCGAGGGCGGCGTGATCATCGACGTCGCCGGCTGTGCCGATGGTCACGGTGGCGAGGGCTTCTATCACAACATCGCCGACAACGATCCGGCAGAGTTTGAGCGCGCTTGCATCGACCGTCCTAAGGACGAGACCCTGCCCGACCAGTGGACGAGCCAGATTTTCGCCCGCATCCTGGCGTATCACCCTGTGATCATGGTCACCGACCTGTGCGATCACCAGATGATCAAGGATATGCACATGACGCCGGTCAACACCCTCGATGAGGCGCTCAAGCTCGCCTTTGAGATGAAGGGTGCCGATGCCAAGGTGACCGTCATTCCCGATGGCCTTGGCGTTGTCGTCGCTCAGCACTAGTACGCGGCCTAAACGAATCGTTTATAACCGACAAGAAAGATAAGGTTTTATGCTTACCAAACTCCTCTGCGAATTCGGCGCAACGGCCCTCATGATCATCTTTGGCGTGGGTGTGCACTGCGATACCGTGCTCAAGGGCACCAAGTATCAGGGCTCCGGCCACATGTTTGCCATCACCACCTGGTCTTTTGGCATCTCGGTCTGCCTGTTTGTCTTTGGCGGCGCCGTGTGCATGAACCCCGCCATGGTGCTTGCCCAGTGCATCGTCGGCTTGGTGCCGTGGAGCAGCTGCATCCCCTTCATGATTGCCGATATGCTCGGCGGCTTTGTGGGCGCCGTAATCGCTTGGCTTATGTATGCCGATGAGTTCAAGGCTTCCGAGGGCGTCGTCGACCCCATTGCCCAGCGCAACATCTTCTCGACCAACCCCACCACCGAGGGTACGAACTATGCCCGTAACTTCTTCTGCGAGGCCATCTGCACCTTCGTGTTCATCAGCGCCATCCTTGCTGCCGCTAACCGCGCCGGCGAGAACGTTCTGATGCTTGCTATCTGCGTCGGTCTGATCGTTTGGGCTGTTGGCATGGGCATGGGCGGCATCACCGGCTTCGCCATGAACCAGGCTCGTGACCTTGGTCCTCGCATGGCTTATCAGGTGCTGCCGATCAAGAACAAGGCTGACAACAACTGGAAGTACGGCCTGCTCGTTCCTGGTATCGCTCCGTTCGTCGGTGCTATTGTGGCTGCGCTGTTTGTGCATGGTTTCTGGCATGTTCTAGTTCAAGGCTACATAGTTGTCCGCTGGCCGCATGGGGTAACTTCCCAGCGCGTCCTCGGACATGCAAAAAGGCTCGCTGCGCACTTTGTGCGGCGAGCCTTTTTGCGTCCTGCGGAGTGCGCTGGGAAGTTACCCCATGCGGACGGCTGCGGGGTCTTTGTTGCGTTCGCACAAGCAACCCAATATATATCTGAATTTGGATGGGAGGGGCTTGTTGCTGGTAGGGGCGTTGGGCTTCTGTCGACACTTTGGGATGGATTGTGCTTTGGGTTGGGGCGGCGCTTTGAGATGAGGTCGGAACTTTGGGATGAGGGGTTTACTCAGTTGAAGAGAGGCTTAATGGCTGATAGGTAGTCTTTGGCTACTTCGGCCTTATCTGCTTGGAAGTTGTGCCAGGCCCACCATTGGACGGTGGCTACGAAGCTTGAGGCTATGTGGTGTAGTAGGAAGCTTCGGTCCATGGTGGCGGAGGGGCCGTTTGGGTCGGTAGGGACGGTTTCGGCTGCTCGTGACATGATGGTCTTGCGTAAGCAGTCGGCGAAGACGCGTGAGCCGGCGCCGGCTACGAGGGCTCGAACGCCCTGACGGCGCTCCCAGAGGTTGTTGAGGATATGCTCGACCTGTACGAGCGGGTCGTCGAGGGGTGTACCGTCATCGTCGAGGGCATGGGTGCAGATATCGCGCACGAGTTCAGCGAGCAGGTCATCTTTGCTTTTGAAGAGGCCGTAGAACGTGGCCCGACCTACGTGGGCGCGAGCGATGATGTCGCCGACGGTGATCTTGCCGTAATCTTCCTCGCACAGGAGCTCGGAGAACGCCGCAACGATGGCGGCACGGCTTTTTGCCTTGCGGGCATCCATGGCTATGCGTCCGCGTCAACGAGCAGACAACGGAGCGTGCCGGAGCAACCCTCGTAGGGGCGCTTACCGGCGCCGTAGCCGACGGCCTCGATGCGGTAGCGGGCCGGTAGGTGCTCGGACGTGCGCAGTGCGGCGACGATGGCGGCGCCCGTGGGCGTCACGAGCTCGCCGGCGACCGGTGCGGGCGTGAGGGCGATATTGCCTGCTTGGCATAGGTTGACGACGGCGGGCACCGGGATGGGCATAAGGCCGTGGGCACAGTGGATGGTGCCGTGACCCTCGGAGAGCGACTCGACGACAATGTCCTCGATACCCAGGTCATCGAGACAGATGGCGACCGAGCAGATGTCGACGATGGAGTCGATGGCGCCTACCTCGTGGAACATGACGGTCTCGGGCGTTTTGCCGTGGGCCTTGGCCTCGGCGGCGGCGAGTGCGGTAAAGATGGCGAGCGCGCGGCGCTTGGCGCCATCGCTTAACTGCGAGCCATCGATGATGGCGGTGACATCCGCCAAAGAACGGTGGTGATGGTGGTGGGTGTGGTGATGATCTTCGTGCTCATGGGCGTGGCCCTCATGGTCGTGCTCATGGCAGTGCTCGTGTTCGTGCCCGCCATGGTCATGATGGTGGTGCTCATGCTCGTGCGTGTGCTCGACGGCTGCTTCGTTGCCGTAGAGCCAGGCCATATCGTGATCGTGGTTCTCGAGCTCCTCTGCAAGCTGGACGTCGAAATCGCAGGCGTCGATGCCATGCTTGTTTACGCGCGTCACGGCGATCGAAAAGCCATCGACCGGCAGCGTGGCGAGCTGCTCGCGCAGATGCTCCTCGCTGGCGCCCAGGTCGAGCAGGGCCGCGACGGTCATGTCGCCGCTGATGCCCGAGGTGCCGTCGATGATAAGCGTGTGCTGATGGTTGGACATGGAATGCTCCTTAACGGGCGCAGGGCGTGCCAGCGCTCAGATGATTGATAAGACTTGCCTGATAGGCGGCACCAAAGCCGTTGTCGATATTGACGACCGAAACGCCGCTGGCACAGGAGTTAAGCATGGCGAGCAGTGCGGCTACGCCACCAAAACTTGCGCCGTAGCCCACGCTGGTGGGAACGGCGATGACCGGACAGCTCACCAGACCGCCGATAACGCTCGCCAGCGCGCCCTCCATGCCGGCGATGGCGATGACCACCTGCGCCTGAGCAAGTTCCTCGGCATGCGCGAGCAGGCGGTGCAGGCCGGCGACGCCCACGTCGTAGAGGCGGTCGACCTCGTTGCCATAGAACTCGGCCGTCAATGCGGCTTCCTCGGCGACGGGCAAGTCGCTCGTGCCAGCGCAGGCGACGACGATGCGTCCGTTGCCGGTAGGGGAGGGCTTGCCGCCCACGAGGGCGAGCTGTGCGTCTGGGACATATCCCAGGTCGATGCCGTTGTCGAGGAGCTCCGAGGTGCGGGCTGCCTTTTCGGCGTCCAGGCGCGTGACCAGGATGCGCTCCTGGCCGGCATCGCGCAGCGCTTCGATAATGGCGGCAATCTGCTCGGCGGTTTTACCGGCACCGTAGACAACCTCGCCGGCCCCCTGGCGCACCCCGCGCGAAAGATCGAGCTGCGCAAAGCCCAGATCGGCGGTTGGCGCCGTCTGGATGCGCGTGAGGGCGTCGGCTGGCGCAACACTTCCGTCTGCTACGCCGCGCAGCAACTGCTCAAGATCTCGCTTATCCATATATGTTCCCTTCGACGGCGCAAAGTCTAGCACTCAAAGGGTATGTTTCCGAACACTAAGACAAAATTGTTCGGAAACTATAGGACAGACTGATTCAATTGTTAGACGGATCGGCTAGTCGCGCAGGATGATGTCCATGGCGAGCATCAGGTTGCGCTCGTCGATGGCAAACGGGGCGGCCTCGCGCGTCTTGGGCTTGGCGCAAAACGCGATGCCCGTGCCCGCGGCCTGAATCATGGGGATGTCGTTGGCGCCGTCGCCGATCGCGACGGTATGGGCCATATCGACGCCGCACTCAACTGCCCAATCCAGCAGCTGGATAAGTTTGGACTCCTTGGTCACAATGTCGGCCGCCAACTTACCGGTGAGCTTGCCGTCTACGACCTCCAGACGATTGGCCAGGCAAAAATCGATGCCCGCAGCGGCCACGATCTTATCGGCGACCTCGTGAAAGCCGCCGCTTACCACGCCGACCTTCCAGCCCTTGCTGTGCGCCGAGCGCACAAGCTCCAGCGCGCCGGGGGTAAACGTCACGCGCTCAAAGGTGCGCTCGAACACACTCTCGTCCAAGCCGGCAAGCAGCCCCACGCGCTCCTCGAGCGCCTGCTTAAAGTCGAGCTCGCCGCGCATGGCGCGCTCAGTAATCTTCGCCACTTGCTCGCCTACGCCGGCCTCCTCGCCCAACAGGTCGATGACCTCCTGGTTGATGAGCGTGGAGTCGATATCCATAACGATGAGGCGTGCAGTCATGGCGAGCCTTTCCGAGTGCAGTTGTATTGGGGCACATTGTCGCACGCCGTGCGCCTGGGCGACGGCCACGGCGCATCAATTGTTTCGTCTCCGTCAAGTCTTTGGGCAGGAGCTACTTTTCCGCGGCACATCGACACAGGTGCGATAAGATAGAACGCCATGTCTGGCTGCGCGGTTTACGCAGGCTGGGCAAATCTGTACGACGCCGCCCGGAACGACACGGGGCGGCACAGATCCATAAAGGAGGATCACTGGTATGAGCCAGACCCGTCCCATCGACGAGCATTCCATGCACACCCGTACCTGCGGCGAGCTTCGCCGCGAGAACGTGGGCGAAGAGGTCACCCTCACCGGTTGGGTGAGCCGTCGCCGCGATCACGGCGGCCTTATTTTCTGCGACCTTCGCGACCGCGAGGGCATCACGCAGCTCACCTTCGACCCCGAGCACTCCGACGGCGACGCCTTTAAGATTGCCGAGACCATGCGTCCCGAGTGGCCTATCAAGATCCACGGCGTCGTGCGCTCCCGTGGCGAGGAGACCACCAACGCCAAGCTCGCGACCGGCGAGATCGAGGTCCTGACCGACCACGCCGAGGTGCTCAACACTTCCGTCACCCCGCCGTTCCAGATCGAGGACGGCATCGAGACCAGCGAGGACACCCGTCTGCGCTATCGCTATCTGGACCTCCGTCGTCCCGAGATGATGGCAAACCTCAAGCTGCGCTCCGACTTTACCTTTGCCATTCGCGAGGCGCTGCACAACCGTGAGTTCATGGAGGTCGAGACGCCCTCCCTGTTCAAGTCCACGCCCGAGGGAGCCCGCGACTTCATCGTCCCCAGCCGCATCCAGCCGGGCAACTTCTACGCTCTGCCGCAGTCCCCGCAGCTTCTGAAGCAGCTGCTCATGGTCGGTGGCGTCGAGCGCTACTACCAGGTTGCCAAGTGCTTCCGCGACGAGGACCTGCGTGCCGACCGTCAGCCCGAGTTCACCCAGGTCGATATCGAGATGTCCTTCGTGGACCAGAACGACGTTATGAGCGCGCTCGAAGAGGTTCTTGCCGATGCCTTCGGTCGCATGGGTGTCGAGATGCCCACGCCGCTGCGTCGTATGGACTACTGGGAGGCCATGGACACCTATGGCTCCGACAAGCCCGATACCCGCTATGGCATGCACCTGGTCGACCTGACCGACATCTTTGCCAACTCCAAGTTCAAGGTCTTTGCGACCGCCGCAAACGAGGAGGGCTCTGTCGTCAAGGCCATCAACGCCAAGGGTGCCGGTGCCTGGGCACGTGCCAAGATCGATAAGCTTGCCGGCGTGGCCTCCACGTTTGGCGCCAAGGGTCTGGCGTGGATCGCTTTCCGCGAGGACGGCTCCATCAACAGCCCCATCGTCAAGTTCTTCTCGGACGAGGAGATGGCGGCTCTGCGCGAGCGCATGGATGTCGAGCCCGGCGACCTTGTGATGTTCGCCGCCGGCCCGCGCCTGCTTTCCGACGAGATCCTGGGCGGCATGCGTTCCCACATGGCCAACGCGCTTGAGATCAAGCGCGAGGGCCACGACTTCCTGTGGGTCGTCAACTTCCCGCTGTTCCACTGGGATGAGGACCGCAAGGCCTATGCCGCCGAGCATCAGCCCTTCACCCTGCCGACCGAGACCGACATCGCTAAGATCGAGGCCGACCCGTTGGCAGCCGGTTCTTGCACCTACGACTTTGTCATGGACGGCTTTGAGGCCGGCGGCGGCGGTATGCGTATCCACAACGCCGAGATGCAGATGTCCATGCTCAAGCTCCTGGGCTTTACCGAGGAGCGTGCCGAGTCTCAGTTCGGCTTCCTCATGGAGGCCCTCAAGTTTGGTGCGCCCCCGATGGGCGGTTTCGCTCTGGGCCTGGACCGCGTGTGCATGCTGCTCACCGGCTCCGATTCCATCCGCGACGTCATGGCATTCCCCAAGACGGCCAGCGGCTCCGACCTCATGTCGGGCGCTCCGAGTGCCGTTTCCGGCGCCCAGCTCAAGGACGTCAGCCTGCGCCTGATGTAGGCAAGCGGCTACATATTGCCCGTTGCGAGGGAAGGACGCGTGCCTTCCCTCGTTTTTTATGCGCCGAGGTTGTGAGGACATGGGGTGACCGGACGTCGAGGAAACTGCGTCCCAGAATCCAGCCAAATAACGGGTCGCACTTTCCGGTTGAGCCTTCTGGCGGAAACTATGTCCCATCATTGACGCTCGAAATGGGATGCGGTTTCCGTCTCGCCCTCAACAAGCATCTAACGCTACAATAACTACCACGTGGCTGGGTTTGCCGGCCGAATGTGCGATGTCGTGGGAGGGGACATGGTCGAGTTTACAAAGACGATTAAAGATCCGTTGGGATTACATGCCCGCCCGGTTGCGCTGCTCTATGACATCATTGCCAAGCATCGTAGCGACGTGTCAGTCAGCATCGGCGATCGCAACACGGATGGCCGCGACGTTATGGGCCTCATGGCTCTCTACGGCGAGTGCGGCGAGGACATCATCTTCCGCGTTTCGGGCGTGGATGAGGCTTCCTGCGTTACGTCGATTAGAAACCTCTCGCTTTGAGCGTAACAATGTGACAAAGGGACAGTCCCTTTGTCACATTTATATTGGTATCAAAAGGCACCGCAAAGAGATGGTCTTTGCGGTGCCTTTGTTTCGTATAGGAAACTTTTTCGAAATCTGAATGGGGACCCTTTCCAAAAAGTTAACCACGTGCTAGTTTACTAAAGCGAACATAGACGTGGTTAACTTTTATCGCGTCGATGTTGAGGACGAACTGACGTTAGGAGCCACTCATGTCTTGCGGACCGCAGATGCCGGCCATGCCGCTTTCGATGGTAAAAGCGGGCGAAACCGTGCGCGTGTCTCGTGTAAAGGGCAATGAGGACATGAAGCACCACCTCAAGGACCTCGGCTTTGTCGAGGGCAACGAAATCCACGTGGTGAGCTCGAGTGGCGCCAATATCATCGTCACGGTGCTGGGCGCACGCTTTGGTATCGATTCCAAGGTTGCCATGCACATCATGACCGTCGGTTAGTCGACGGTATTTCTGTACGCACTGAAAGGGGGACAAGTAAATGAAGACGTTGGGTGACGTTAAGGTGGGCGAGAGCTCCACCATCGTCAAGCTTCACGGTGAGGGTGCGCTTCGCCGCCACCTTATGGACCTGGGGCTCATCAAGGGCACTTCGTTCAAGGTCGTGAAGGTTGCACCGCTCGGTGATCCGGTCGAGATCAACGTGCGCGGCTACGAGCTTTCCATCCGCAAGGAGGAGGCCGCCGTTGTCGAGGTCCAGTAAGGACTCGCGGCGCATATTTCTGCAGATAAAGTTAGGTTTTTCTAACTTAATGCAGCATCTTTGAAGCACATTATCCAGCCTGCGCGGAGAAAGCAGCGCAGGCACACAAGGAAGAAGGATTGAATGGCGGATTCTCAGATCCATGTCGCGCTGGCGGGTAACCCCAACTGCGGCAAGACCACGCTTTTCAACCTGATCACCGGCGCCAACGGCTACGTTGGCAACTGGCCCGGCGTCACGGTTGAGAAAAAGGAAGCCAAGCTCCTAAGCGACAAGAACGTTACCATCACGGACCTCCCTGGCATCTACTCGCTTTCCCCCTACAGCCCCGAGGAGCAATGCTCGCGCGATTACCTCATGAGCGGCGAGCCCGATGTTGTCGTCCAAGTCGTCGATGCCACCAACCTCGAGCGCAACCTGTACCTGGCGCTTCAGGTTATCGAGACCGGCCTGCCCGTGGTCGTTGCCCTCAACATGGCCGACTTGGTCGAGAAGAACGGTGACAAGATCGACATTGACAAGCTTTCCAAGAAGCTCGGCTGCCCGGTCATGATGATCTCGGCTCTTAAGAACAAGGGTATCAAGGAGCTGTTCGAGCAGGTTAAGAAGTCCGCCGCTTCCAAGGGCCAGGTGCCGGAGCACAAGTTCGACTCCTCCATCGAGGACGTTCTGGACCACATCGAGAACAACCTTCCGGCGAGCGTTCCCGCCAACAAGCGCCGCTACTACGCTGTCAAGCTGTTTGAGCGCGACGCGGACGCCTGCAAGCTCATCAACCTCACTAAGGAGAAGGCTGCTCGCGTAGAGCAGCTGGTCGCCCAGTGCGAGCAGGATTGCGATGACGACGCCGAGTCCATCATCACCGGTGAGCGCTACGGCGTGATCGCGCACATCATCGACGAGTGCCTCACCAAGGCCCCGGCCAAGATGAGCACCTCCGAGAAGATCGACCGCGTGGTTACCAACCGTATTCTGGGCCTGCCGATCTTTGTCGTCATCATGTTCTGCGTGTACTACATCGCCGTTTCTACCTTGGGCGGCACGGTGACCGACTTCACCAACGACCAGTTCTTTGGTACCGACGGTTGGTATGTGCTCGGCCAGGGCCGCGACGCTTACGATGAGGCTGTCGAGGCTGCGGGCGACAATGCCGACTCGGTCGACCCGGCGCAGTACGGCCCCTATGTTCCGGGTATTACCACCATGGTCCACGACGCACTTGTGGCGGGTGGCACCGAGGACGGTGGCCTGGTCGATTCGCTCGTCTGTGACGGTATCGTCGGCGGCCTGGGCGCCATCTTCGGCTTTGTGCCGCAGATGTTCCTGCTTTTTGTGATGCTGTCCTTCCTGGAGGACTGCGGCTACATGGCCCGCGTTGCCTTCATCATGGACCGTGTGTTCCGCCGCTTTGGCCTGTCCGGTAAGTCGTTCATCCCCATGCTCGTGTCTTCGGGCTGCGGCGTCCCCGGCGTCATGGCTACCAAGACCATCGAGAACGAGAAGGACCGCCGCATGACGGTCATGACTACCACGTTCATCCCCTGCGGCGCTAAGCTGCCGATCATCGCCCTGCTCATGGGTTCCATCATCGGCGACTCTTCCACCACCGCGGCGTGGATCAGCCCGCTCTTCTACTTCCTGGGCGTCTTTGCCGTCATCGCCTCGGGCCTTATGCTCAAGAAGACAAAGCTCTTCGCCGGTCGCCCGACGCCGTTCGTTATGGAGCTTCCCGCCTACCACTTCCCGGCGATCCGCTCTTGGGCGCTGCACGTGTGGGAGCGCTGCTGGGCCTTTATCAAGAAGGCCGGCACGGTCATCTTCGCGTCCACTGTCGTGGTTTGGTTCCTGTCCAACTTTGGTAGCTACAACGGTTCCTTTGGCTTCCTGCCTGCGATGGACGGCATCCCCGAGGAGTTCATGGACTACTCCGTGCTCGCCATGCTGGGCAACCTGGTCGCTTGGATCTTCGCCCCGCTCGGCTTTAGCACCTGGCAGGCAACCGCACTGACCGTCTCTGGCCTCGTCGCCAAGGAGAACGTCGTCGCCACCGCCGGCTCGCTGCTGTCCGTCGCCGACGCGGGCGAGACCGACCCGAGCCTGTGGACCGCGTTTGCCGGCATGTTCCCCACCATGGGCGCTTGCGTTGCCTTCGGCGCCTTCAACCTGCTGTGCGCTCCGTGCTTTGCCGCCATTGGCACCATCCGCAACCAGATGGACTCTGGCAAGTGGACCGCGATTGCCATCGGCTACGAGTGCGCCTTCGCTTGGGTGATCGGCCTGTTCATCAACCAGTTCTACAACCTGCTTGTCCTTGGGCAGTTTGGTATCTGGACGGTTGTGGCCATTGTGCTGCTGGTTGCGATGCTCTTCCAGATTTTCCGTCCCATGCCCAAGCATGCATGGACCGATGAGGACGAGACCAACACTGCTTCCGCCGCAGTTTCCGCTTAAGTCCGAATAAGGATTAACCCCTTTCCACGAGCCCGGGTGTCCCAGCGACACTCGGGCTTTTTGGTGGGGGAGATGTGGCGTTTCCGCAGATAAAACCGACCAAAATAAACCTGTCCCTTTTTGGTAGGTGGAGAATGGGGTAAAGTAAGTGATGGTTAACTAGAGGAGGCTTGCTATGGCACCTATCGATATTGTTGTACTGGCTGTTATCGGTATTGCGTTTGTCGCGGTATGTGTGCGCATCTACCGCAAGGGCACCTGTGCCGACTGCGCTCAGGGTGGCGTTTGCACGGGGCATTGTTCCAACAAGAAGTCCTGCGCTGCGCTCAAAGGCGTGGACAAAATTGCCGAAGACTTGGGCCGCGGTATTCATTAGCCGACCGGCGTTTGAGCATGTTTGACTGCGGATACGGCAGTTGCTGGTACGATAGGTACGTCAGCAACTGCCGCCGAGCGGCTCAAATGAAAGGAATCCCGCATGGAGTCCTCCGCCTACCCGATGCTCTTTAGCCCGATCAAGGTCGGTACGACCGAGGTCAAGAACCGCGTCTTTATGCCGCCGGTGTCCACCAACCTGGCCGATCGTGGCTATGTGACCGACGACTTGGTCGATCATTACCGTGCCCGCGCCAAGGGCGGCGTGGGCCTCATCATTACCGAGGTCGTGACGGTCGAGCCCACCTATACCTATCTGCCGGGTGACATGTGCTGCTACGACGACACGTTTATCCCCGGCTGGGAAAAGCTCGCCGCGGCCGTTCACGAGTACGGCTGCAAGATCATGCCGCAGCTCTTCCATCCCGCCTACATGGCCTTTAACATTCCGGGCACGCCGCGCCTGATCGCTCCGTCCTTTGTGGGCCCGTCTTACGCCCGCGAGGCACCGCGCCCCATCACGGTCGACGAGATTCACGAGCTCACGCATCAGTTTGGCGACGCTGCCGTGCGTATGCAGAAGGCTGGCGTCGATGGCGTCGAGGTCCATGCGGCGCACGCCCACGGCATGCTCGGCGGCTTTTTGACTCCGCTCTACAACAAGCGCACCGACGAGTACGGCGGCTCGCTCGACGCCCGCATGCGCTTCCTGCTCGAGGTCATCGCCGAGATTCGCGAGCGCTGCGGCAAGGACTTTATCATCGACGTTCGCATCTCGGGCGATGAGTACACCGATGGCGGCCTGACCCTCAACGACATGATTTACGTCTCGCGTCGCCTGGAGAAGGCCGGCGTCGACATGATTCACGTGTCGGGCGGTACCACCATCAAGCGCGGCTCCGCGATTCCCGCCGCCGGTACCCAGCAGGCCTCGCACGCCGCCTGCTCGCGCGAGATCAAAAAGCACGTCAACATTCCCGTCGCCACGGTCGGCCGCATCAACGAGGCCTGGATTGCCGAGGAGCTGATCGAGGACGGTGCCGCCGACATCTGCATGATGGGCCGCGCCAATCTGTGCGATGCCGAGTTCTGCAACAAGGCCGCTGCCGGCAACGCCGACGACATCCGCCCCTGCATTGGCTGCCTGCGCTGCCTGAACGGCATTATGTTTGGCAAGCGTATCTCCTGCACCGTCAACCCCGATGTTGAGCGCGACGAGGCCGGTTACGAGCCTGCCGCCGAGGCCAAGAACGTACTGGTTGTGGGCGCTGGTCCTGCGGGCATGGAGGCAGCCTACATTGCCGCCAAGCGCGGCCATAACGTGGTGCTCGTGGACAAGCAGGATGAGCCGGGCGGCGAGATGCGCATCGCAGCCGTTCCGCCGGCAAAGCAGGAACTCACCCGCGTGATCAAGTATCAGTACCGTCGCCTAGCCGAGGCCGGCGTGAAGTGCGTCTTTGGCACCGAGCTTACTGCCGAGGACATTCAGCGCGACTACGCAGGCTACGAGGTTGTCCTAGCTTATGGCGCCGAGCCCATCGCTCCGGCCTTCATGCAGGGCTTTAAGCAGGTTATGACGGCTGACGACCTGCTGGGTGGCAAGGCTTTCCCGGGCAAGAAGATCGTCATCGTGGGCGGCGGCACCGTTGGCTGCGAGACGGCAGATTACCTGGCCCCGCTGGTCAACGACCTGTCGCCGGCCAATCGCGATGTCACCGTCATCGAGATGACCAAGACGCTCGCCGTCAACGAGGGCGGTGCCGGCCGCGCGGTGCTCATCACGCGCATGCTCTCCAAGGGCGTTCACGTGCTGACCGAGGCCAAGGTGACCGAGATTACCGAGGACACCATCAGCTACGAAAAGGACGGCGAGATCCACACCATCGCCGATGCCGATACGCTGGTGCTTGCCATGGGCTATCGTCCCAATACCAAGCTGGCCGACGACCTGGCTGCAGCCGGCGTTACCACCCACGTGCTGGGCGATGCCAACAAGTGCGGCAACATTCGCGACGCCATCGGCGATGGCTACAAGGTTGCCTGCGAGCTCTAGTTAACCCTTTGCACCAATCGATTGCAAAAAGCGGCGGCTGCCCTGTGTGTTGGGCAGCCGCCGCCTGCGTTTTGCCAAAGAAAGATTATTGTCGGGCCCTAAATGCCTTTTGCTTCTGCTCCCTCCGCAATCATGTTGCGGTTATACACCAGGTGCAGATACATCGCGTCGTGCGCGGCGGTGGGATTGCGCGAGGCGATGGCGTCGGCCACATCGCGGTGCGTGCGGATAGTTTCCTCGACGAGCTTTTTGCCGGTCACGTCGATAAAGAGGGGGACGGATGCCTTGAGCACGCCCATCAGGCGGGGAACGACGAGGTTTCCGCCATCCCAGGGTGGCTACATGGAGTAGCGCCCGTGCGCATCGATTCCATCTCATAGATGTGCGGCACAAAGGGCCCCGAGCTCACACGAGCTCGGGGCCCTTTTCGTCTGGATTGGGGACGCATAGCCGGACAAAAGCGTGTTGCGTTTGGCGTAAAACCATACGAAAGTGCAATTTGCGTCTTATTCCCGAACGTAAAACAGACGAAAACCGTTTACGTCTGCTTTAAATCCGTATGAAAACGGTTTTCGTCTTGCAGGGCAGTTACCGTTTCTACAGTTCAACTTCCAATTCGGCTTTGTGTTCGTAGAGGTAGTCGCGCATGTAGGGGATGGCAAATGAGACCTTGCCGTACGAAGGAGCCTCGATAATCGATTCTCTTAACAGGCGGCTGCGGACGGAGCTCACCTGTTGAGGCGTTTTGTTTAGGGCATCGGCAACCATGCTGGTCGAGCTCGTCTGCCCCAAAGACGCCATGCTCAGCAGATAAGCGATGCACGTGGGCGGAATGCGCTGCAGCGCGGGCTCAATCACCATGGCGCAGAAGCGTTCGCGTGCCGTTGCAATGCCACGCTCGGCTTCTTCTTCTCCAATAATCGCTGTATGTGCGCGTCTTGCCAACTGCCATGCGTAGTATCCAACGAGTTGGATCATGAAAGGATAGCCTTGCGTTGCCTCGGCAAGTTGGCCGGCAATACCTGGCTGCAACTCCATGCCAGACGCTTCAATGGTTTCCTCGAGGGAGTACGACACTTCGGTTACTGCCACAGCCTTCAGATCAAAGGGGAGGGCACGGTGCAAAAACGTAAGTGTCTTTCCGTTGATGATGCTTTCAATCATCGAAGGCAGCCCAGCAAAAACAAAGGCGATATCAAGGTCTTCGCCGATAACCTGCTGAATCGCAATGGAGAGCGTTCGGACCTCATCGAGCTCTGCGTCTTGAACCTCGTCGAGAGTGATGAGCAGGCCATTTCCATTCTTGGATATTGTCTGTCTCATGGCGTCGCGTAGCGATGGGCCGATTCGCTCAATATCTATGCTGCCGATGGATATGCCAGCTACGGTGGGCTCAAATCTGGCGTGTTTGGCCTGGAATTTGGGCTGCAGCTGTTCGAGAATGCGCTGGCAAAGTCCCTCGGTTGCGACCTCTTTTATGACCGTCCAGCCACGGCTTTGCGCCAAACGTGAGCACTCGTCAAGGAGGACCGTCTTGCCCGTTCCACGGACGCCGGCTATGCGCATTAGGCGCCCCGGGGCACCAGGCCCGTTGATGAGGCCTTCATTGAATTCTTCGAGTACATCTTCGCGGCCGATAATCGTGGGAGGTGTTTTACCTGCTGTGGGCTTAAAAGGGTTTGTTTGCATGTGAGCCACCTTTGCTCAAGATATAGCAAGATATAGCAAAGTAAGCGCTACTTGCGGGTTTTGCGGTGGTGCTATTTTCCAAATGCCGCGCGGATAAAGCGCTGGGCGAACAGCTTGTTGGCAACTCACGAGGGCTCGGGGTGCCAATTTGGGATGGAGTAGTGCTGTGCCACGAATAGGGCCTATCTACTACGTTTAAGCCGCAGGGGTCAACCATAGTCGGCTTTTTCGAAAATCGACAAGCTGTCTACCTGCGGTTTTGTTTTCACGGTTTTCGGTATGGTCGAGGCTACCCGTGTTAACGTAGTAGATAGGCCACTTTTGTGGCAAGGGGGCCGATCTGCGGGTCAGGGTAGCCAAAAGAACCCCGTCCCAAAAAGACTGATTGGGAGCTGGGGCGTGTCGATGCGATAGTATTACGTGGTGATATTCGACAAACCGTGAGCTTCATCCGAGGGCTTTATGGAACAACACCAGCATTATCAGAGCTTGCAAGATCAGGCGTACAACGCATTGCGCTCCAAGATTATCTATGCCGAGCTCAAGCCCGGCACGCGCCTTTCGGCGATTGGTCTGGAAAAGGAGACGGGAATCGGGCGCACGCCCATTCGCGAATCCTTTGTGCGCCTGCGTGAGCAGGAGCTGGTGGAAACGCGTCCCAAAAGCGGCACCTACGTCTCTAAGATCAGCATGGAACGCGCCGAAAACGCCTGCTTTTTGCGCGAGAAGCTCGAGAGAAGCGTGCTTATTAAATGCTGTTCGGCCGCCTCGCCCGAGCAAAAGCAGCGGCTTGAGCAGATTCTTACCGAGTCCGAGTCGCTCGACCATGGCGAAACGCGCCGTTTCTTTGACCTGGATAACCTGTTCCATGAGACATGTTTTGAAATTGCCGGTCGTCACATGTTGTGGGATTGGATGAAGAGCATCAACACGCATTTTGAGCGATACAACTGGTTGCGTATGGTGTCGCAGGATCTGGATTGGGAGCCGATTCGTCGGCAGCATCGCCGGATTCTCGAGGCCATTAAGAGGGGCGATACCGATGCGGCGAGTTATCTGGCAGAGACGCACTTGCACCTGATGCCCGAGGAGCAGGGCCCGGTTATCGCCTTGCATCCCGACTATTTTGAGCTGCCTAAAGACTCGTCTATCTAGCCCATCATCGCATCTGCTCGAGACGCAAAAAACGACGCTGCTCACCTACAGCGTTTTGCAAGCGAGATTTTTAAAAAAATGCCTAAAATGGCTCAGGCTGCCGACAATGGGGAAACGGGGTGCGCCATGGCGCAGATGAGAATCAAGGACATTGCCGCCGGGGCGGGCGTGAGCCCGGCCACGGTCTCGCGCTATCTCAACAACCGCCCCGGGCAGATGACCGAGGAAACCCGCGCTCGCATCGCGGCGGTTATCGAGCGCACCGGCTATCGCCCACGTGCTGCCGCGCGCAATCTGCGCAGCTCGCGCACCAACCTCATCGGTGTGATCCTGGCCGACATCGCCAACCCGTTCTCGAGCGCCATGCTCGAGGGCCTTTCCGCCAGTGCCGCCGCGCGCGGCTGCTCGCTCATGACGGCCATTAGCGGCAACGATCCCGCCAAGGAGGCCGAGTCGCTCACCAGACTTATCGATGCCGGCGTGGACGGCCTGGTCGTCAACACCTGCGGAGGCAACGACAAGGCGATCGCCGCGGCCGCGGGGCGCCTGCCCGTTGTGCTGCTCGACCGCGACGTTGCCGACGGCGGTGTCGATCTGGTGACATCTAACAACCGTGAGCTGGTCGCCGGCCTGGTAGACGCCTTGACCGCCGCTGGCAGCGAGCGCCTGTGCCTGCTCACCGAGGCGAGCGACGACAGCCCCGTGCGTCGCGAGCGCGCCGAGGCCTTTACCGACGAGCTGTCGCGACGCGGCCTTGCCGGCGAGGTTGTCACCTTGGCCGATGGCGGTGCCACGGGCGTTGGTCGCTTGGACGAGACCATCCGCGGCTATGCAGGCAAAAAGCTCGGCCTCATTGCCGTCAACGGCCTAGTTTTCCTGCGTCTGACCGAGGCGCTGGCGCAGCTTGGTCCCTCGCTGCCGGCGGGGCTCAAGATCGCGACGTTTGACGACTACCCTTGGAACCATGTGCTCTTTGGCGGCGTCACCACGGCCGCGCAGGATACCCTCACCATTGCCGAGCGCGTGGTCGAGCGCCTGTCCGAGCGCATCGACGTCGTTACCACCACCGTGGGCGAGGCCGCAAAGCTGGCGCCCAAACGCATCGAGATCCCCGGCCACATCGAACACCGCGCCTCGACCTCGCGCTAGTCTGTGTGATAATATATAGACAATGTCATACAGGAGGTATCCATGGCTGCGTCTGTGCTGAGTGTGCGAGTGGACTCGTCAATTAAAGACTCATTTGCCGAGCTGTGCGAAGAACTTGGCATGACTTCGTCTGTTGCGGTCAATATGTTTATGAGACAGATGCTGCGCGAGCGTTCGCTGCCGTTTGTTCCTTCACTTGGTAAAAGCTCTGCGAGCGAAAGCGCCGCGGCGGGCATTTTGGATACTGCCCAGATTGAGTCCGCCGTCTGCGAGGCGGCCAGCTCGATTCCCGCCATCAAAACCGTGATTCTTTTTGGTTCGTATGCCCGGGGCGAGGCGCATGTCGATAGTGATATTGACTTGCGTCTCGAAGTCGATCGCGAGCAGGGCTTTGGTCTTTTCGCGCTGTCGGCATTTGGCGAGGCGGTGCGCAAAGAAACCGGGAGGCAGGTTGATCTCGTCTCGAGCGACCATCTTGATGACGATCTTGCCGCGGTAATCGAGCGCGAAGGAGTGATCCTTTATGATCGCGCGTAGGTCAGACGGTCTCCGCGCCCAAGAGGTTTTGGAGGCCATCTCCGAAACGAACGAGCGCATCAAGGCTTTTGATATCACCGAGGACCAGTTTCTGCATGCGAATGACGTACGGACGAGGGCGTTGGCGGACTCCCTTTTGATGTGTGCGCTTAGGGTGACGGAAGAAGCGGGCAAATTGTCGGAACGCTCGCAGCGGCTTCATCCCGAAATCGAATGGCGTGGAATTGTCGGCATGAGAAATTATCTTGCGCATGATTACGGCAATGTCGACCGCTCGGTTGTTTGGGATGCGGTGACGATGGAGTTCCCCACGCTGGAACGAGCCTGTAGACAAATTGTCTCCGAATCTGAACGCTAGCCGCTCGTTCGCAACTGCCTGTTCGCGCACGTTTTTTGAGCGCTTGATACGCTTTAACCCTGCGGAAACATTTTTCTGCGATAGTATCTGCGATATAGACCAGTCGAAACCCGCCCGAAAGAAAGGGGAGCGACATGAACCAGCAGAACATCGATTACGTACTCCGCTCCGTAGAGCAGCGCGACATCCGCTTTGTGCGTCTGTGGTTTGTCGACATTCTCGGCCGCCTCAAGAACTTTGCCATTAGCCCCGAGGACCTCGAGGTCGCTTTTGAGGAGGGTATTGGCTTTGACGGCTCCGCCATCGAGGGCTTTGCTACGCCCGAGGAAGCCGACATGCTGGCGTTTCCCGATGCTTCGACCTTCCAGATTCTGCCGTGGCGCCCGAGCCACAACGGCGTCGCCCGTGTGTTCTGCGACGTGTGCACTCCCGATCGCAAGCCTTTCGCCGGCGATCCGCGCGATGCCCTGCGCCGTATGTTCCACAAGGCCGAGAAGGCCGGCTACCTGCTCAACGTGGGCGCCGAGCTGGAGTATTACTACTTCCCCGACGAGCGCACGCCTGAGCCGCTCGACAACGTTGGCTACTTTGACCTTTCGGTGAGCGACGCCGCGCGCGACCTGCGCCGCAACACAGTCCTCACGCTCGAGAAGATGTCCGTGCCCGTGGAGTACACCTTCCACGCCGCCGGCCGCTCGCAGCACGGCATGAGCCTGCGCCACGCCGAGGCCCTGAGCATGTCCGACGCCATCACCACGGCCAAGCTCATCATTAAGCAGCAGGCCTACGAGAGCGGCTGCCACGCCTCCTTTATGCCCAAGCCGCTGGCGGGCGAGGACGGCAGCGCCATGTTCCTGCACCAGTCGCTGTTCGACCACGACGGCAACAACGTCTTTTGGGGCGAGGACGACGATAAGTACCATCTCTCCGACGTCGCCAAGCACTACATGGCCGGCATCCTGGCGCACGCGCGCGAGATCAGCGCCATCACCAACCCCACCGTCAACTCGTACAAGCGCATCACCACCGGTGGCGACTCCGTGCCGCAGTACGCCACGTGGGGCCTGCGCAACCGCGCGAGCATGGTCCGCATCCCGGTCTACAAGCCCGGCAAGCAGCTGTCCACGCGCATCGAGCTGCGCAGCCCCGACCCCATGGCCAACCCGTACCTGGTCAACGCCGTCACGCTAGCGGCCGGTCTGGACGGCATCGAGCGCAAGCTGGAACTCCCGCCCGAGGCAACTGCCGAGACGCTCAAGCTTACCGGCCGTCAGATGGTCGAGGCCGGCTACACGCCGCTGCCGCGCTCGCTCAAAGAGGCACTCGACGTGTTTGAGGACTCGCAGTTTATGAAGGATGCCCTCGGCGAGCACATCCACAGCTTCTTCCTCAAAAAGAAGCGCGCCGAGTGGCATAAGTTTGAGTCTACGATCACTGAGTGGGAGATCAAGCACTACCTGGCGAACTCCTAATCACGCTGGCTTGTTCCAGTACGATTGAGCTCATTTCTTTGGAGGCCGATATGTCCGAAAAGAGTGCCCTGTTCATGGCGCGCACGACGCGCTTCCACGAGTTTGCCCGCAGCTTGACGACTACCCTGGGTGTCGAGGTGAGCCTGGCAACCCCCGATTCGCCAACTGCGGCGCACGACTTTGACCTGCTGATTCTCGATTCCGATGGCATCCGCAGCGACCGCATCGATCAGATTGCCAAGTGGCTTGACGATCGCGGCGGTGTCCCCATGCTGGTGATTGTCGACGACGAGGCACTCGGCACCTTGCGCCTGCCCAATCACGCGCATGCCGACTTTGTATGCCCTACGGCGATGCCCAACGAGCTCAAGGCTCGCGCGCAGCGTCTGATGGGCGAGGAGGAGACCGTCACCGCCGACGATGTGCTCAACATCGATAACCTCGAGATCAACCTGGCTACCTACCAGGTGACGCTCGATAACGAGCCCATCGACCTGACGCTGATGGAGTACTCGCTGCTGAGCTTTTTGGCCACGCACCCCAACCGCGCCTACAGCCGCGAGGTGCTGCTGCACCGCGTGTGGGGCTTTGAGTACTGCGGCGGCACGCGCACCGTCGACGTACACATTCGACGCATCCGCTCCAAGGTGGGCCCGCAGATCGCGGCACACATCACCACCGTCCGCGGCGTGGGCTATCTGTTTAAGGACTAGATTTCCACCACAAAGGGGACAGGCACCTTTGTAGTGGCTTTGACGCAGGTGCGGGTTCCTCTCGAATCTGCAACAGAACTTAAGCCTTCCTAAAAGATTGCGTTCTCATACACGTACGCCCGCATATTGGGGTACAACTCAACGTGAACAATGATGGCCCGCCACATGTTTGGCGGGCCTTTGGTTATTTGACGAAAGGATCGCAGCTATGAGCGAGTACGATTCCCAGCGTCCCCAGGATGCGGGCAACGCCGGCGAGACCCAACAGCAGCCGCGTGTGCAGGTGGAATCGACGCCTGCCGATGGCAACAACATTCCTTACGTGCAGGCCTACGACACACAGACTGGCCAACCGCTGGGCAGCCAGCAGGTTGTAAACAAGCACACAGTGGTCAAGACCAAGACCAAAAAGCTGCCGATCTTTATTACAGCGCTTGCCGGCTGCGCCTGCGGCGCCCTACTGGTCATCGCGCTCATTATGAGTGGCACACCCAACATTGGCGGCGGCAAGAATGCCGTGACGGCGGGCGCTTCGGGTTCGTCGACGCAAAAGATCACGATCGACTCCGAGGACACCACGCTGGCCGAGGCCGTTTCTGCCAAGGCCCTGCCCTCCGTGGTTTCCATTACCGCCACTTCGAGCGGCGGCCAGAATGGCTCGCTTTCGCAGTCTGCCGACGAGTCGGACAGCTCGGGTAGCGTCGGTTCGGGCGTTGTGCTCGATACCGAGGGCCACATCCTCACCAACAACCACGTGGTCGATGGTTACGACCAGTACGTGGTGACCATGGACGACGGTACCACCTACGAGGCCGAGTTCGTGGGTAACGATGCCTCAAGCGACCTGGCCGTCATCAAGCTCAAGGACGTCGATGCTTCCAAGCTCACCCCGATCGAGATCGGCGACTCCTCCAAGCTCAACGTGGGCGAGTGGGTCATGGCGATCGGTTCGCCGTTTGGCAACGAGCAGTCTGTCTCCACCGGTATCGTCTCGGCGCTCTACCGCTCCACGGCCATGAGCTCTACCAGCGGTAACACCATCTATGCCAACATGATCCAGACCGATGCCGCCATCAACCCGGGCAACTCCGGCGGCGCGCTCGTCAACGACAATGGCGAGCTTGTGGGTATCAACTCGCTTATCGAGAGCTACTCGGGCTCCAGCTCGGGCGTGGGCTTTGCCATTCCGGTTAACTACGCCAAGAACATTGCCGACCAGATTATCGACGGCAAGACGCCGGTGCATCCGTACATGGGCGCTACGCTTTCGAGCGTCAATGCGCTCAACGCCCGCACCAACAAGCTGAGCACCGATAGCGGCGCGTACGTGGCAAGCGTCGTCGAGGACGGTCCCGCCGCCAAGGCCGGTATCCAGGAGGGCGACGTCATCACCAAGCTGGGCGACGATGAGATTTCGAGCGCCGATGGCCTGATCATCGCGCTGCGCAGCCACGAGGTGGGCGAGAAGGTCGAGATCACGCTCATGCGCGGCAAGGACGAGAAGAAGGTCACGGTTGAGCTGGGTTCCGACGAGGAGCTGCAGAACCAGCAGCAGAACGACAGCGCGACCGACACCGGCAACGGTGGTATTACCGATGAACAGCTGCGCCAGTACCTGGAGGAGCTGCTGGGCCAGCAGGGCCAGGGCCAGGGTCAAGGCTACGGCCAGGGTTTCTAACGAACCGTATCGCACATATCGAAGCCAGAGGGGCTGTCCCGCCAACGCAGGACAGCCCTCTTTTAATATGAGCAGGACATTGTCAAGAGGCAAAATCGGGCCTGGCCCCAACGATAT
>CABRHX010000020.1 GCA_902470805.1 uncultured Collinsella sp.
CCTCGTAGACGTTCCTGCCGTCCTCGAGGTAGCCCTCCTGGTCGAAGTGCATGATTTCGATCTTCTCGGTCTCCTTCATTCCCGCTCCTTTCACGAGCAGTTTGAATTGTCGCACGGAATGAACGGGCTTGCCGCCCCGTCGCACCGCTTAACCTTGTGGACATCTTGGCCCCAAGCTCAACAATTCAAAGGTTCTTAATACCAGTGAACGATTACAGGTTAGCCGTTTTTAATACCGATTTTATGATTTCATCCTCCCCTCTCGGTAGACGGTCAGTTTTTGCCGCTCATCGGTCAAGCGACATATATCCGTAAAAACGAGCGCCCCCGCCATGCGCAGGGACGCTCTAGACGCTAATAGTTGTAGGTATATCCGCCGGCGTCGCCGCGGGTAAAAGACTTGGCATGCTCGATTGCCTGCCCACTCGAGTCATAGGTCAGGCCTTCCAGCACGAGCGCCAGATCGCCCGGCTCAAGATTGAGCAAACTCGCATCGCGTGCGCCCAGCGCCTCGATATCGAGTTTCTCTACCGACTGATCTGGCTTGCGTCCCAACATATCGTAGGTCTCGAACAGGCTGAAGACCGAAATGTCCACGTCTTCGATGCCCGGAAACAGCAGGCACGGAATCAGTGTCATCTCGATCGATACGGGCTCACCATCGATGCAGTTGAGGCGGCGCACCGAGTAAAGCAGATCGTCCTCGGCGATGCCAAACAAGTCGGCATAATGCGGGCCGGCGTAGCGTTTGGAGCGCGCCAGGATGCGCACCGACGGCGTCGCGCCCGATGCCAGAACCGACTGGCGGAAGCCGCCCTTGCGTTCGTGCTCGTCAAACCACTTGTGTCCCACAAAGGCGCCTTTGCCCTGCACGCGACGAATCTGGCCACTTTTGACCAGCTCGTCCATGGCGCTTCGGATTGTCAGGCGTGTCGTGCCAAACTCCTCGGCCAGCTCGTTTTCGGACGGAATCATCGAGCCCGTCGGGTAGTCGCCGCGCTCGATTCGCTCCGCAATGCAGCGGCGAATTTGTTTGTAAACCGGCAAGTCTTCTACTGCATCAGCCATTCGACACCTACCTTCGTCGCAACGCCGTCTGCCTCGCCGTTATCGGCAAAACGATACTTGGTCGGCAGAATCACGGACTTGCAATACTCGACAAAGCCATCGTTCTCGTCACGCTCGTGCGAAGCCTTGTAAAACACCGGCGTGCCCTCCTGAGCACCCAGCAACTTGGCCTCGTCGGCGTTCAGACGGCTGATGGAAATATGCTCCTTGCCGTGCGCCACATGGACATTCCCCTCTTTGAGCAAAACGTCGTAGAGGCTTTCCTGCTCAAAATCGTGATCGGGAAGCGAGGGGCACAAAGACAGATTGACGTGAGCCGTCTCAATCGACGCCGGGGAACCATTAACCACGCGCACGCGCCGAATGCAGAAGAGCGGCATGCCCAGGTCGATCTGGGCTTTTTGGGCCAGATCGATATCGGCGTACACGACCTTGGACCAAACCAGGTGTGCGGTCGACTTTGAGCCAACCCTCTCCACCGCCTGCGTATAGTTCCATGTTTCCTGAAAGATATTCAGCGGTTTGGGAGGACACACATAGGTGCCCGAACCGCGGCGGCTTTCCAAAGTTCCGCACGAAATAAGACGCGTGATCGCAGCGCGCAACGCCGTGCGCGACACGCCCAGCTCTTCACAGAGCACACGCTCGGCGGGCAGCCGGTCACCACCCTGCAGGTCATAATGTTTGATATACCAAAGAATGCCCTCAAAGGCGCGATCTTTGGGCGGAATCGCATATGGTTCACTCGACATGGGCAAGGCTCCTCAACCGCTTGATGCTGCGGGCATCATTGCTCCGGACGCCCCATGGCGTCGAAGGCTTCTTTGATCTGCTCCGCAACGTTCCGATACGATCGATATAGGCCGGAGTCTCGCTTGACTTCGCCCGCGGTCACCGGAATCTCAAGCTTCGAAATCTCATCCTCGCCGGTTTGCACGGCAACGATGACACCCATACCAAGGCACATATTACGCTTGGCAGCGTTGTTTTTGGTAGCCTGAGCTGGATTAATCAAAATCTGCTGAGCTAGTTCGCGCTTGCTAACCTCCGGCACATCCTCGGGATTTCCGGTCTCGACAATCTCGCACTGCAGCACGTCCACATAGTCAAAAATCTTAGGCTCTGCACCACGCTGATGCACGGCCCACTTGCGGCGCGTGGCATCCTGGTAGATAGCCGGCAAAAATGTAAACCGCGGCGGGTCCAAAATCGTATCCGTGATGGTAAACACATCGGGATCAAAGGCATCCTGCGGGTTTTTCTTCTTGAACAGCCCCATATCAGCCTCCCGTACTAGCATTAAACAACTCAAGCTGAATATAGCACCAATTTCAAGCCGCTGCCTTACCCTATCGGTGCGCGGCGTCTATGGCTCGCCCAGCGGAAGAGTTAACGGACGAGGGCCGGGCTGCCTGCCTTGTTTTGAGAAGTGGGCTCCGCGAACTTCTCAAAACAAGGCAGGCAGCCCGGCCCCGCCGGCAAATAGTGGACACTCCGCATGCAATCTATGCAACCAAACAAGTACGCTTAGCTACATTCGGTAAGTTCGAGCACGCTGCCCTTAACGATAAGCGCCGGCTCCAGGACGACCTCTTCGGCACGTCTACCGCCCCTACCGGCAAGACGCTTGGACATGCAGCCAAAAGCATGCTCCGCGAGGATACCTGGATCCTGCTCAATCGCGGTCAGCGCCGGCTCAAAGAGAACGTCGGCGGCCGAGTTGTCGTAACTCACCACCGAAATGTCGCCCGGAATGCTCTTCCCCATCTCGTGTAAGCGCTTGAGCAGACCAAGGGCAATGTTGTCCGAACTTGCGAACACAGCGGTGGCATCAGTTGCGAGCACCGCCTCCGAGGCCTCGTAGGCACTCGGAATGTAGTACTCGCTCTCAAACTCCAAACGTGCGTCGATAGGCAGGCCAACCTCGCGCAGCGCGCGCTCATAGCCGGCAAGTCGCTTACGCCCCGTATTGGAACGGCGCGCGTTAACCAAGCAGGCAATGCGACGGTGGCCTTGCTCGATCAGATAGCGGGTGGCCATGTAGCCGCCCATCTCGTGGTCGAACATCACCTTGTCGCACTCGAGGCCCTCAATGGCGCGGTCGACCATCACGGCAGGAATGGGCAGATGGCTCACTTCCTCGCGCAGGGCGCGATCGTCGGAGAACTCGTCACCCACTACCAGAAAGACGCCGTCGACGCCGCGCGTCACCAGCTGGCGCAGCAGTTCCAAATCGTCATCGGCGCTTCCGCCCGAGCTGGTAATAAAGAGCGCGTAACCGTCCTCGCGGCAGCGCTTTTCCAAGCTGCCGGCAAGCGAGGCAAAAAAGCGACTCTCGATATTGGGAACGATAAGGCCCAGTGTGCGCGACTCGCGCATGACCAGGCTGCGCGCGATCTGGTTAGGAACATAGTGGTTGCGCGCCGCAACCTCCTTGATGAGCTTGCGGTTTTCTTCCGAGATGCGACAGGGCCGATTATTGAGAACAAGCGAGACCGACGAAGGGGAAAGCCCCACCTCCTGGGCGATCTGCTTGAGGGTGACTTTGTTGGCCATCTCGCTCCTTCCGGGTTTACGCGCAATCTCTTGAAAGTATAGCGACTGCCCATCTACCTCGGTGATAAACACTTTACCAATCCGGTGGACGGCTGTTTTATCGCCGTCAGCGCACCAAATCCGTCCAGGTGGGGTATATTGCAATCGATTGATGACAACAACCACCAAAAGGCGGATATTCGTATGCACGAGAACGACTTTTTTAACGAGGACCTGCTTTGCGCGCTCGCCGGCGTTGCCGGCGAGGACAACGTACTCATGAGCGAGCCCATGCGCGAGCACACCACGTTTAAGATCGGCGGCCCGGCCGATGTCTTTGTCACGCCCGACACCGAGCAGGGCCTCGTCGCCACGCTCGATACCTGTTATCGCTGCGATCTACCGCTCACCATCGTAGGCAACGGCTCCGACTTGCTCGTTGGCGACAAGGGCATCCGTGGCGTCGTCGTGGCGCTGGGCAAAGGTCTCTCCGACATCACCGTCGATGGCATGCGCGTCACGGCGGCAGCTGGCGCCTTGCTTTCCGATGTCGCCGCGGCTGCCGCCGAAGCCTGCCTCACCGGCATGGAGCCCATCTCGGGCATCCCCGGATCGGTCGGCGGCGCCTGCTACATGAACGCCGGCGCCTACGGTGCCTGCATGGCCGATGTACTGGAATCTGTACGCGTCTACAAGCCCGCTCGCATGCTCGACGACGGCACCCGCGGTAGCGGCAGCATCATCGAGTTCGATGTCGACGAGCTCAATCTGGGCTATCGTAAGAGCCGCATCGCCGACGACGGCTTCATCGTGCTTTCGGCCACCTTCAATCTCGCCCCGGGCAACGCCGCGATGATCAAGGCCGACATGGACGACTACCGTCAGCGCCGCGAGGACAAGCAGCCGCTCGACATGCCGAGCGCCGGCTCCACCTTCAAGCGCCCCGAGGGCCACTTTGCCGGCAAGCTCATCATGGACGCCGGCCTGCGCGGCCACGCCGTCGGCGGCGCCCAGGTGAGCGAAAAACACTGCGGCTTCATCGTCAACGCCGGCCACGCCACCGCAGCCGACGTCGACGAACTCATCCGCGACATCCAAGCAACCGTCAAAGACCAATTCGGCGTAGACCTAGAACCCGAAGTCCACCGAGTAGGCGAATTCCTATAAAAAAGAAGGCCCCGAAAGGGGCCTTCACTTTCTTTAATACAGACAACCAGTCCGGTGAGTCGCACTCAGAACCCGAGAGGGCCGCGTGCCCGCCCGCAATATATTTGATTGATCGCGAGTTCCGCACGAGCCGGAGAGCACTTAATGTGCTCTCCGTGCGAGCAGGACTGCCCGAGCAGGCAATCAAATATATTGCGGGCGGGCACGCGGCCCAGTCGACTTTACGACAGCGCAATACCGCCAAGCCAGCCCCAGCGCACGCCAGAGCCAGTGCCGTAGAACCCAATGAACGAATCAAGCGACCTCGACGTGATGGCGCCCTCGTTACTCATAACGATGCCGCCGCCAACGTAGATGCCCACGTGGCCATAAATCAGGCCCGGCATGCCGGTACCGCTATGCGATGAGTCGGCAACAATCATGCCCACCTGCAGCGCCGAGCGATCGGAGCTATAGCACCATGCGTTAAACATGTCGCACGCGTTACCACCAAAGTAACCAACGCCGGCGTTGCGGAAGACGTTGGTGACCCACGCCGCGCACCAGTTCTGGCCAGGCGAGGGCGTGGAGTAGCACGCGTTGACGACGGCTTGCTGCTTGCCCGAGCCGGCATTCTGTTGCGGAGTTCCGGGCGCATACGAACCGCCACCCGAGCTTGAACCACCCGAGTAGGAATTGTTCTTGTTTGCGGCAGCCGCGGCAGCGGCAGCCTTCTTGGCAGCCTCCTCGGCCTGAGCAGCAGCAAGAATCTCGGAATCGCGCTGGGCCATGAGCTCCTTGACATCGTCGGAGAGGCCGTTCAGAACCGTCTGGACCTCCTGCTGCTTGGCCTGCATGTCCCGCATCTGAGCAGTCTGCTGGTCCTTGAGCTTCTCCAAGTCGGCTTTTTGCGACTCGAGCTCGGACTTCTGTGTATCGAGCTCTTGCTGGATGGTCTGGATGTCCTCGATGGCGTCACGGTCGCTCTTGTTGATCTTCTCAACATAGTGCGCATTGGCGACGAGCTCCTCAAACGAACCCGAGGCGAGCAGCAGCGACAGGACGTTGGTGCCGCCCGACTTATAGCTGGCGGAAACGCGATCGGAAAGATCGTCGCGCTTCTTTTTGAGCTCGGCCTTCTTTTCGTCAATCTGCGCCTGCGTGCTGTCAATCTGGCCCTGTACGCCCTCGATATCGTTGAGGGTCTGGGCGTTCTTGTTGGCCAGCGCCGCGTATTCATTTGCGATGCTGTCGAGCTGGGCCTGGACCTCGTCAAGCTGAGCCTGGGCCGCATTGAGCTTGTCGGTGGTTTCCTTGGTGGCCTCCGCAGCATGGGCGCGAGCGGGCAGACCAAAAAGAACGGCTGCAGAAGCTGCGCCGAACAGGGCCTTGAGGGCAGTGCGACGCGAAAGCTCCTGGGAAAGGATGGAATCGCTGTTTGGTGACATATCTACTCCGTTACATGTTTATTTATATGTCGCTCAACTCATACATATTAGCGTACATCCGGCGCATCCCAACGATTTCCACGAACGGCAGCAAACCGTATGGTCGGCGGCTCGTATGCAAACGTCAAGGTCGAGGGTATGCCCACGCCAAACATTTCCATGAGTACGTTAGCATGTTCATCTGCTTTTCCTGCCCTGCACGTTTTGAGTGCCCCTGCCTGCGCTATACTCCCCTGAAGAAGTGTTCCTGATTCGATAGGAGACTACATGTCCAAAGCACTCGACCCCAAAGACACCTGCGTCCTCGTAACCGGTGGCGCCGGCTTTATCGGCTCGCACACCGTCGTTCAGCTGCTCGAGGGCGGCTACCAGGTCGTCATCGTCGATGACCTTTCCAACTCCAGCGCCGTCGCCGTCGACCGCGTCAAGACCATCGTGGGCGAAGAGGCTGCCAAGAACCTCACCTTCTACGAGGCCAACGTGCTCGACCGCGAGGCCATGAACAAGATCTTCGACACCCATCAGATCGACCGCGTCATCCACTTCGCCGGCTTTAAGGCCGTCGGCGAGTCGGTGAGCAAGCCCGTCGAGTACTACCACAACAACATCGAGAACACCCTGGTGCTCATCGACGTCATGCGCAACCATGGCTGCAAGTCCATCATCTTCTCGAGCTCCTCGACCGTCTACGGCGACCCGGACAACCCGCCCGTCACTGAGGAAGACCCCAAGAAGCCCGCAACCAACCCCTATGGCTGGACCAAGTGGATGATCGAGCAGATCCTTATGGACGTTCACACCGCCGACCCCGAGTGGGACGTTGTGCTGCTCCGTTATTTCAATCCCATCGGCGCTCATCCGTCGGGCCTGATCGGCGAGGATCCCAAGGGCATCCCCAACAACCTGGTGCCCTATGTCGCGCAGGTTGCCGTGGGCAAGCTCGAGGCCGTTCAGGTCTTTGGCAACGACTACCCCACACCCGACGGCACCGGTGTGCGCGACTACATCCACGTGTGCGATCTGGCCTCGGGCCACGTTGCCGCCCTTAACTGGATGAACGGCAAGACCGGCGTCGAGATCTTTAACCTGGGCGCCGGCACCGGTACCTCGGTACTCGAGGTCGTCGCCGCCTTCTCCAAGGCCTGCGGCAAGGAGCTGCCCTACGTGATCCGCGAGCGCCGCGCCGGCGACATCGCTGCCAACTGGTGCGATGCCTCCAAGGCCGAGCGCATGATGGGCTGGAAGGCTCAGTACGACATCGCGGATATGTGCCGCGATAGCTGGAACTGGCAGAGCCACAACCCCAACGGCTTCGCCGACGCCGAGTAGCAAAAACCTACATACCGCTCTTGCCCCGATCTCACGATGTGAGGTCGGGGCTTTTTCATGGCATGTAACCATTCGCCGAAAATCGACCAACTTTTTTATCTTGCCTGTACATGTTTAAACAACATGTTTTACAATAGGCATATCGAATCAGAACATCGGAGGCGGACTGCACACCCATCGGCAGGCCGACCCCACAACAAGAAGGTTGGTGAGCGCATTCATGGAGCGTGCAAGCGGCGTCCTCATGCCCGTCTCATCTCTGCCCGGACCATACGGAATCGGCGGCTTTGGCTGGAATGCCTACGACTTCGTCGATTTTCTCGCCTCGTGCAAACAACATTACTGGCAGATTCTGCCCCTTACGACGACCAGCTATGGCGATTCGCCTTATCAGTCGTTCTCGGCCCGCGCAGGCAACCCCAACTTTATCGACTTTGCCGAGCTTATCGAGGCAGGGTATCTGGAGCAGCGCGATATCGATGGCGTGTATCTGGGATCCGACCCCAGCAATGTCGACTACGGTGCTATCTTTGGCGGCCGCCGTCAGATTCTCGACCGCGCCGCCGAGCGCTTTGCTGCCGCCAAGCCGGCCGATTTCGATGACTTTATCCAGGCCAACGAGGACTGGCTCATCCCCTACTGTGAGTTCATGACCGTCAAAGAGGAGTGCGGTCTCAAGGCGTTTTGGGAGTGGCCCGCGGAGCTCCGCACCCGCGGCGAGGCTTCCGCCAAGGTCTGCGCCGACCATCCGGCGCGTATGCTCTACCACCAGATGACGCAGTACTTCTTCGATCGCCAGTGGAGCCGCCTCAAGGCCTATGCCAACGAGCGCGACATTCTCATCATCGGCGACCTGCCCATCTATGTCTCGCGTGACTCCGTCGAGATGTGGGCGACACCTGAGCTCTTTAAGATCGACGCCGCCGGCAATCCCGTGAGCGTCGCCGGCACGCCGCCCGACCAGTTCTCGGCTACCGGCCAGTACTGGGGCAACCCCATCTACGACTGGGACGCCATGGAGGCCGACGGCTTCTCCTGGTGGGAGGGCCGCATTCGCGCCGCCCTCGACATGTACGACGTCATCCGCCTGGATCACTTCCGCGGCTTCGAGGCCTATTGGGAGGTGCCGTTCTCCTCGCCTGATTCGTCCTACGGTTCGTGGACGCAGGGTCCCGGCCTCAAGTTCTTCAAGACGCTCGAGGAAAAGCTCGGCACGCTGCCCATCATCGCCGAGGACCTGGGTTTCCTCACTCCCGGTGTCATCGACATGCGCGACAACTCGGGTTTCCCCGGCATGAAGATCCTGCAGTTCGCCTTTGAGGGCACCAACTCGTACTACCTGCCGCATAACTACATCGCCAACACCGTCGCCTATGTGGGCACCCACGACAACGAGACGGCGCGCGGCTGGTTTGAGGGAACGGCCACCCCGCGTCAGCGCGAGCAGGCAGCCCTGTACACCCATCAGCAGGCCGGCGAACCCATGGCAGATGCACTCAATCGCACCATCGCCGCCAGCGTGAGCGACACGTGCATCTACACCATGCAGGACCTGCTTAACCTGGGCAATGAGGCGCGCATCAACACCCCTGCCACCCTGGGCGGCAACTGGACCTGGCGCATGCTCGACGGCGCCATCACCCGCGAGCTCGAGCACAAACTCACCGACTGGACCGAGACCTACTTCCGCATCCCGTCGGAAGCCGAAATCGAGCTTCCTCAATAGGAGCTACCGCGCCCGACCCCTCCCCACCGTGCGGACGCGCTTGCTTTTCCCGCGCGAGGCCACCCCAATCCCCTCGCGCGGGATTCTTTTGAATTTCTGACATGTAGTCAACTCACCACAGGAGGAAACATGCCCCGCATCAATCTCGCGGATCTTGCCGAGCAGTCCTTTGGAACTTCGCTCGAGCAACTCGATGACCGCCGCATTTACAAACTGCTGGTCAAGCTCGTGCAGGAGCGCTCTGCCGCCTGCCCGCTCAACAACGGCAAGAAAAAGCTCTATTACATTTCCGCCGAATTTTTGATCGGCAAGCTGCTCATCAACAACATGATCGACCTCGGCATCTACGACGAGGTTAAGGACCAGCTCACCGCCGCAGGCCACGACCTCAACAAGATCGAGGAATTCGAGGTCGAGCCGTCACTCGGCAACGGCGGCCTGGGCCGCTTGGCCGCATGCTTCCTGGATTCCATCGCCACGCTGGGCTTGACCGGCGATGGCGTGGGCCTCAACTATCACTACGGTCTGTTCCGTCAGCGCTTTGTCGACAACCAGCAGAAGGCCGTCCCCGACGAGTGGCTCGGTGAGCAGGACATCCTAGTCGACGATGGCCGCTCCTACACCGTCGAGTTCGGCGATTTTGCCGTTACCTCTAAGCTCGTCAACATCGATGTGCCCGGTTACGGCCAGCCCACCAAAAACCGCCTGCGTCTGTTCGACCTGGCGAGCGTCGACGACGGCCTGGTCCCCGGCAGCTCCATCGACTTCGACAAGACCGAGATCGCCAAGAACCTCACCTTGTTCCTCTACCCCGACGATTCCGACGAGCAGGGCCGCCTACTTCGCATCTATCAGGAGTACTTCATGGTGAGCAACGCCGCCCAGCTCCTGATCGACGAGGCCGTCGAGCGCGGCAGCAACCTGCACGATCTGGCCGACTACGCCGTGGTCCAAATTAACGACACGCACCCCACCATGGTCATCCCCGAGCTCATTCGCTTGCTCACCACCGAGCATGGCATCGAGTTTGACGAGGCCGTGACCATCGTACGCTCCATGGTCGCCTACACTAACCACACGATTCTTGCCGAGGCGCTCGAGAAGTGGCCGCTCGCCAGCCTGCAGAAGGTCTCCCCTGTCATCGCCGACATTATCGTCAAGCTCGATGAGATCGCGAAGGCCGAGCACGATGACCCGCGCGTCGCCATCATCGACGAGCACGACACCGTCCACATGGCCCACATGGACATCCACTTTGGCTTCTCCATCAACGGCGTAGCCGCCCTCCACACCAAGATCCTGGAGGACACCGAGCTTCATCCGTTCTACGAGATCTATCCCGAGAAGTTCTCCAACAAGACCAACGGCATCACCTTCCGCCGCTGGATTCATGGGGCCAACCCCGCGCTCGCCAGCCTGCTCGACGATGTGATCGGCACCGACTGGCGCAGCACCGGCGATCTGAGCAAACTCGCCAAGTTCGCCGACGACAAGGACGTTCTTGAGCGCCTGGCCGCCACCAAGGTCGAGGCCAAGGCCATCATGCGCCAGTTCATGGCGCTCGAGCAGGGCGTGACCATTCCCTCCAACGCCATCATCGACGTCCAGGTCAAGCGCATCCACGAGTACAAGCGCCAGCAGATGCTCGCGCTCTACATCATCTGGAAGTACCTCGATATCAAGAACGGCAACAGACCTAAGCACCCCGTCACCATCATCTTTGGCGGCAAGGCGGCGCCTGCCTACACTATCGCGCAGGACATCATCCATCTGATCTTGACGCTGTCGCAGTGGATTGCAAACGACCCCGACGTGGCTCCCTACCTGCAGGTTGTCATGATCGAGAACTACAACGTCACCGCCGCCGAGCGCGTGATCCCCGCCGCTGATATCTCCGAGCAGATCAGCCTGGCCTCCAAGGAAGCGAGCGGCACCTCCAACATGAAGTTCATGCTCAACGGCGCCCTAACCCTGTGCACGCTCGACGGTGCCAACGTGGAGATTGCCGAGCTCGTGGGCGACGAGAACATCTATACCTTTGGTGCCTCGTCCAAACAGGTCGAGCAGCTCTATGCCAACGGCACCTATGACGCCGGTGTGCTCTACCGCAAGCCCGGCATTAAGCTGCTGGTGGACTTCATCACCAACCCGGCCTTTATGGCGACCGGTAATGCCGAGCGCCTGCAGCGCCTGCACGACGACATTAAGGGCAAGGACTGGTTTATGGCCCTGCTCGACATTGAGGAGTACATCCAGACCAAGGAGCGCGTGCTGGCCGACTACGAGGACCAGGACGCCTGGATGCGCAAGGCGCTCATCAATATCGCCAACGCCGGCACCTTCTCGTCCGACCGCACCATCTCCCAGTACAACGACGAGATCTGGCACCTGAACTAATTTCGCTTCCCTTACCCATCCTCTTGAGAAACGGAGTCGTGGCAACACGGCTCCGTTTTTTGTGCCCCTGTGTTGTCCGTGACCTGCCTCGACCAAAAATCTCGACCTGTAACATCTAGCCGACAAAATTGAGTCTACCTGTTACAGATCAAGACGGAAGGACAGGCAGCTCGACGCTGTCTCAATCTGTAACATCTAGGCTCAATTTGGCCCTCTACCTGTTACAGTTCGAGACAAACAAACCTACAGACAACCCCGATACAAAGAAAGGCTCCCCTCTCGCCCAGCGGACGGGAGGGGAGCCTTATATGTGACCGCGGCAAAAGGATGGCAATACCGCAGTCGCCCAAAGGGAGGGCCTGGATGCACCGGGCCTAGATAAGGTTCTTGCCAGACACCTTATCGAAGAGATGGGTCGCGTTCTTCTCGAACTTGAACCAGATGGTGTCGCCAGCCTTGAGCGCGCCCTTGGCCTCGAGGTCGACGACGGGGATAATCAGGACAAACTGGCCGTCGGGGGCGGTCACGTGGACGTGCTCGGTCGAACCCATGAGCTCGGTCACCTCGACGGTACCCTGGAGCGCACCCTCCTCGCCCTTGTCGGCAAGCAGGATCTGCTCGGGGCGCACGCCGGCCGTGATCTCCTTCACGTCGCCGCCGTCCCAGTTAAGAGCGAGTTGAGCGCAGGTCTCGGGGGCGAGAGCAACGTTCATGTCCTCGGTCTTGACGGTAAAGCCGTTGCCCGAGCGCACCAGCTGGGCATCGAAGAAGTTCATCTGCGGCACGCCGATGAAGCCGGCGACGAAGATGTTCGCGGGATGGTTGAAGACCTCCTGCGGCGTGGCGATCTGCTGGACGACGCCGTCCTTCATGACCACGATGCGGTCGCCAAGGGTCATGGCCTCGGTCTGGTCGTGAGTGACGTAGATGAACGTGCCCTTGATCTCGTGGCGCAGCTTGATGAGCTCGGCACGCATCTGGTTACGAAGCTTGGCGTCCAGGTTGGACAGCGGCTCGTCCATCAGGAAGACCTTGGGGTCACGCACGATGGCGCGGCCGATAGCGACACGCTGACGCTGGCCGCCCGAAAGCGCCTTGGGCTTACGGTCGAGGTACTCGGTAATACCCAGGATCTCGGCAGCGGAGCGAACCTTACGGTCGATCTCGTCCTTGGAGACCTTCTTGAGCTCAAGCGTAAACGCCATGTTCTCGTACACCGTCATGTTGGGGTACAGAGCGTAGCTCTGGAACACCATGGCGATGTCGCGGTCCTTGGGCGCCACGTCGTTGACCCGCTTGCCGTCGATGAGCACGTCGCCCGAGGTAATGTCCTCCAGGCCGGCGACCATGCGCATCGTCGTGGACTTACCGCAGCCAGACGGGCCAACGAGGACGACGAACTCCTGGTCGTGAACGGTGAGGTTAAAGTCCTCAACAGCGAGCACACCATCCTCGGTAACCTTGAGGTTGTGCTTCTTCTCCTCGGTCTTCTTCTTTTTGCCAAAGAAGCCCTTCTTTTTGGACTCGGTGTTGGGATACACCTTCTGAACATGTTTGAGAACGATCTCGGCCATGTCTTTACCTTTCGATATGCGGCACCATGTTGAGGGCGCCGCAGAAACTTGCAAAACAGTTACGGCATCAGCCCTTGACGGCACCTGCCACCACGCCGTCGATGATGTACTTCTGGCAGAGGATGTACATGATGACGATGGGGATAACGACCATCATGATGCAGGCCATCATGGGGCCGAGCTCGACGTGGCCGTAGCCGCCGCGGAAGTACTGGATCAAGATAGGAATGGTCTTGTACTTGGTGGAGTCGAGAGTGAGGTAGGGCAGCAGATAGTCGTTCCAGACCCACATGGTCTCGAGGATGCCGACCGAAAGATAGGTGGGCTTCATGATGGGAAGGACGATCTTAAAGAACACCTGGACCGGGTTGCAGCCGTCGATCATGGCCGCCTCTTCGATCTCGAGCGGGATGTTCTTTACAAAGCCGGCGAACATAAAGACCGCCAGGCCCGCGCCAAAGCCGAGGTAGATAAAGCAGATGTTGAACGGCGTGTTGAAGCCGATGCGGTCCGCCAAATTGGACAGCGTGAACATGAGCATCTGGAAGGGCACGACCATCGAGAAGACGAACAGGTAATAGAAGAAGTTCGAGATCTTGCTGTTGACGCGCACTACGTACCAAGCACACATGGAGCAGCACACCAGAATCAGCACGACCGACGTGACCGTGATGATGAGCGAGTACATAAATGCCGAGGCAAAGCCCTGCTCGTTAAGGGCATGCATGTAGTTTGCGAGGCCGTTGAACGTCTCGGGCGTGAGCAGATCGAATGCCGTGGTGGTGCTGATTGCAGTTGCCTTTTTAAAGGAATTGAGCGCAATCATGAACACGGGGTAGATCCACGCGAGCGACAGAATCGTAAAGAAAATCGAGAGCGCGCGGTTGATAACCTTATCGCGTTTCATTACTGCTGCACCTCCTTGGACCTCGTGGCCTTAAGCTGAATCATGGAGATGGCTACGACCAGGATGCAGAAGATAACTGCCTTGGCCTGACCGATGCCCTGCCATGCGATACCGGCACGCGAATAGAACGTGTTGTAGATGTTCAGGGCGAGCATCTCGGTGGAGTGCGCGGGGGCGCCGCCGGTAAGGGCGAGGTTCTGGTCGAACAGCTTAAAGCCGTTGGTGATGGACAGGAACAGGCAGATGGTGATGGTCGGCATCAGGTTAGGGATCTTAACCTTCCAAAACGTCTGCCATGCCGTGGCACCGTCGACCTTGGCGGCCTCGATGTAGTCGGACGGAATGGACTGCAGACCAGCGATGTAGATGATCATCATGTAGCCGACCTGCTGCCACAGGGTCAGGATGATAAGGCCCCAGAAGCCAGCAGCAGAGTTAAGGGCGATGAGCTGGGCGCCCACGTTGGAGAGCAGGCAGTTGATCAGAATCTGCCAAATGTAGCCCAGCACGATGCCGCCGATCAGGTTCGGCATAAAGAAGATCGTACGGAAGATGTTGGTGCCTTTGAGTGCCTTGCGGGTGAGCGCCTGCGCAATGGCCAGGGCGATCACGTTGATGAGCACCGTCGACAGGAAGGCAAACGCCACGGTAAAGAAGAACGACGTGGCAAACTGCGGATCGGACAGTGCGCGCACGTAGTTCTCGATACCGACAAAGTGCGCGTTGTTGATGGTAATAAACTGGCAGAACGAGAGATAGAAACCCTGGATAAAGGGGATCACGAACCCGATCATAAACGCCAGACACGTGGGCAGCATAAAGAGCGGCCACCAGCGCTTGAGTGCTTTGCCCATAGAAGGGTCCTTTCAATATGCAGGGGGCGGGCAAACCAACGTCTGCCCGCCCCCTGTCGCTAATCAGATAGCTTGGGCAGCAACTACTTACTCGGAAGCAGCCTTCTCGGTCTTCCAGCCATCGACGAAGGCGTTCTTGACGCCGTCCCACTTGCTATTGTCGGCAGCATAGGCGATCAGAGCCTGCTTGAGGTTCTTCTTCCACTCCTCAGAGGGGATGTAGACGAAGTCCCAAGCGACGGTCTTCTTGCCGTCCTTGGCCATGGCGACGGCCTGCTGCGAGAAGACGTTGGTGGTTTCCTTGGCGCTCTTGAACGGGGCAGTCAGACCCATCTTGTCAGCGATGATGCTGGTGGCGGTGTCAGAAGTGACGCACCAATACATGAAGTCCTCGGTGGCCTTCTGGGCATCCTCGGAAGCCTGGGAGCTGACGCACCAGTAGTTCTCGCCGCCGGAGCACAGGCCCTGGTTCTCCTCGCCGTCGACACCGATGTAGATGGGCATCATGCCAATCTGATCGTCGGTCATGCCGGCCTTGGTGAGGTCAGCGTAGGCCCAGGAGCCGTTCTGATAGAAGACGGCCTTGCCGGTTGCGAACTCGTTGGTGGCGTCGTCGCCGGTCTTGGAGGCAAGCTGCGAAGGATCGCAGGTGGAGTCGGTGATGTACAGGTCGAAAATCTGCTTGAAGTTGTCGAGATACTCGCCCTTGATCTCGTCGTCCTCCTGGTTGTGCTCCTTCTCGAACTCGTAGTAGAGCGGGAGGTTGGCGAGGTGGGTGGTGTAGCGCCAGCTGGAGGAGTCGTCCATGCCAGCAGAAGTGAAGGCACCCTCAATGCCAAGCTCGTCCTTGCGGGCCTGGATGTCGTCGGCACAAGCCTTCAGCTTGTCGAAGGAGTTGATGTCCTCGGCCTTGTAGCCAGCCTTCTCGAGCAGCTGCTTGTTGTAGATGATGCCGTAGCTCTCCTGGACCCAGTCGATACCCAGATCCTTGCCATCGGACTGCAGAGCCAGGGAGTCGTCAATGAGCTCACCGCGGAGCTTGGTATCGGACAGGTCGGCGCAGTAATCCTTCCAGTTCTTAAGGCCGGTGGGGCCGTTGACCTGGAACAGGGTCGGAGCGGAGCTCTTGGACATCTCGGACTTGAGCTTCTCCTCGTAGGTGTTGGAGGCAGCGGTCACGATCTTGACCTCGACGCCCTTCTCCTTCTTATAGGCCTTGGCGATCTCCTTCCACTCCTTGTCGACCTCGGGCTTGAATTGGAGGAAATAGACCTCGGCAGCGTCACCAGAAGCAGAGGAGCCGGAGCCGGCGGAGCCGCCGCAGCCTACAAGACCAAGGCCCAGAACCGCAGCCGCGGAACCAGCGAAGCCCAGGAACTGCCTTCTGCTCATTTCGTTCTTCATTACAATCCACCCTTTCACACCGTGGCGGCACCCTTTGCCGCCGCCTTCGGAGATTGGCTCGGGGACTTTGCCCCTTTTGCTGATTTGTACAATACGCTATTTGGCTAGTTGTTTGAACAAGTATTACTAGAGCGGTAGAAAAACATCAGTGAACGGTAATTTCAACTTGATACTTGACAAGTTTTGTATAAACAATTATTTGTTATCGAATGCAGAGAAAACGCCCGGTCAAGCCGATGCATCGTCGGTTTGACCGGGCGTTTTCTCTTTGAGGGCATGAGTCTCGTCAGGCTGCGAGCTAGCCGGCTATCGCTTGGAGTTGACGCGGTAGTGGAAGATCTCAGGATGCGTGCGGGCATGCGTGACCTCGAACAAGATGCCGTCCGAGGTGTACGACTGGCTCTCCATGACGGCGACACAGTTGTATTTGCCAAGGTCCAAGCAGCTGCAGTCCTCATCGTTGGCAAGCTCGACGCTCACTGTACGGCGACTCGCCATCACCTTGACGCCGCGTTTGTGCTCCAGATAGTCGTAAATTGACTTTGCGGCGATCTCGGGCGTCAGACCCTTGGCGATCGACTCCAAAAAGTAACCATGGTCTACTTGGCGCGCATTGCCGTTAAGGCTTCGGACACGCACCACGCGAATCAACTCCTCGCCCACCTTAAAGCCCAGGCGACGAGAGAGTTGCTCAGTGCAAATCAAATGCTCAAAAGACTTGACCTCGGTCGATGCGACGGCATTGTTGCGCTTTGCAAACTCGCCAAACGACTCAACCTCTTCGAGTGCGCCCAACATGTCGGTTTCGCCCTTAAGCCAAATAACGCGCACGCCCTTGCCGTGTATGGGCTGCACAAACATCCCGTCGGACAGCATACCCAAGGCGCGACGGACGGTATTGCGAGTGCATCCGAACTCCGCGGTCAGCTCGGCTTCGGTTGGCAGCATCTCCTGAAACGCATAGGTCCCATTAATGATGCGCGAGCGTATTTCTCGATAGATTCCTTCGTATATCGCTTTTGGCATTGTTTCACCTCTATATTGTTCATTTCCGGCTAGGCACGATAGCATTTCTTAAAGTTGTTTAAACCGAATATCGGTAAAGCGATAGGATTTAACCGTTGACGGTTTCTGTCATGCCCAAATCGGTTTCGCTCAAAACTGCCGGTACGACAATCGTCTGGTCCTCTACAATGAATCCATTGTTTAAACGTTTCCCCACGCGCAACGCGCCTCGATATTCGGAAGGCAGAACATGCTGCAAAAAATCCAACGCTTTGGCGGGGCAATGTTCGCTCCCGCCATGCTGTTTTCTATATCAGGCCTCATGGTCGGCGTCTCCGCTCTCGCAACGACTGCGGACATCGTCGGCAATCTCGCCGTATACGGAACCCCTTGGTACGTTTTTTGGACCATCATCCAGCGCGGCTCGTGGACTGTCTTTAAACGCCTCCCGCTCCTTTTTGCCGTAGCGCTGCCCATCGGTCTTGCCCAAAAACAACCGGCTCGTTGCTGCCTCGAGGCTCTCGTCGCCTATTTTGCCTACTGCTTCTTTTTGAGCGAGATCATTAAGCTGAGCGGAGACAACCTTGGACTTGAGTACCCGTCATCTTTGACCTCCGCCAGCGGTATCACCGTCATCGACGGCATCAAGACGCTCGACACCGGCATTATCGGCCCGCTGGCGGTATCGGCAACCGTCGTCGCCATACATGACCGCTTCTACGATGCCAAGGTTCCCGATTGGCTCGGCACCTTCTCGGGCTCCTCGCTGGTCTACCTCATCAGCTTTTTTGCCGTGTTTGCCCTTGCCGCTATCTCGGCCGCCATCGTGCCCTACGTATACGATGTAACCGATACGCTGCGTCACACGCTTGCAGGCGTCGGTCCCTTTGGCGTGGGCATCTTTGTCTTTTTAGAACGAGCGCTCGAGCCCATGGGGCTGCACCACCTGCTCTACATGCCGATCTACTACGACAACCTGGTCATTAACGACGGCATCTACGCCACGTGGAGCAGCTTGCTCCCCATCCTCTCCCATAGTACGCGCCCCCTTAATGAGCTTGCGCCGTGGGCCGGTTTTACCGCCACCGGCTGGGTCAAGCTCTTTGGCCTTCCTGCCATCGCGGCTGCGTTCTACTCCACCGCAAAACCCGAGCGCCGCGCCGGCCTCAGGGTCATCCTTGTTCCCGCCATCATCGCCTCGGTGGTTTGCGGCGTTACCGAGCCACTCGAGTTTCTCTTTATGTTCACCCACCCCGGGCTCTTTTTGCTCTACGCCGTCTTATCGTCTTGCCTTGCCACAACCATGAATCTCTTTGGCATCGTCGGCATCTTCTCGGGCGGCCTCATGGAGATGGCAGCCTTCAACTTTATTCCGCTCATGCGCACGCATGCCGGTGCCTATCTTTTGGCGCTCGGTATCGGCCTTGCCTTTAGCCTCATCTTTTTTGTTAGTTTTCGAGCACTCATCTTGGTCTATGACCTTAAGACACCGGGCCGCGAGGATCATGTCGCCAATCGCGCGGCAATCGATTGTTTAACGGGAAACGACTTTGCCAAAGAGCAATCCCCCAATGACGAGGTCAATAGTCGATCCGATCAAGATCACGTCCTCGCTGAGCGGGTAATTCAGCTTTTAGGTGGCGTTGGCAATATCGTGGGCGCAACCAACTGCGCCACGCGTCTGCGCGTCGAGGTCGCAGACCCTTCCATCGTTGCAGATAACGCGTCGTTTGTCGCGGTGGGCGCCAAGGGCCTCATCATTACGGGCAAGACCGCCCAGGTGATCATCGGCATCTCCGTTCCCCGCGTTAAAGAGCATTTTGACCAGATCATGGGCCTCGAGCCGGGATTTGCGCCCACCACCTCGGCCTCCCCTGCCGCCAGCGCAGCCCATAAGCGCGGCGATATCTGCTTCTTCGATATCGACGGAACGCTCGCCTGGCAAGACCCCAGGCTCGCCCAAGACCTTCCCGAAGACGAGCGGGACCTCTCCCCCTATCCCAACGAGGCGGTCTCCCAGGCCATCCGCGATTTCGTTGCAAACGGCAACATGGCCTTTATCTGCACAGGACGCACCCTCAGCTGCATCCACCCCAAACTTCTTGAGCTGCCCTGGACCGGCATCGTCTGTCTTGCGGGCGGTTACGCCGAGATCAACGGACACGCAATTCGCGATCTGTCGATGACGCCCAGTATGTTGCAGCGTCTTGCCCCCTACCTTGAGCAATCGGGCGAGGTCATCCGCTTTGAGGGCCTCAACGGCGTCGTGCGCATGAGTGCCGATGCCCCCGATGCCCCCGGATACGCGCGCACCCTGGGCGACGCAGTCACGCAGCTGCAGCATTACAGTGTCTACAAAATCTTGATGTCTACATCGCTCGCCAACCACATCGCTCAAGATAAGGCACTTGAGCCGTTGTTGTGCTTTAACGAGCTCGAACTCGAGGTAACCGAAATCTCGCCCCGCGAATGCACGAAGCGCGGGGGCATCCAGTCTGTACTCGACGCCCTCGATCCCCACCATGGAACCGTATACGGCATCGGCGACGCCAGCAATGACGTCTCGCTGATGAACGCCGTCGATGTCGGTATCGCCATGGGCAATGCGCCAGACTATCTCAAAAAGCGCGCCGACTACATCACCGACTCGGTCGACAAAGATGGCGTCGTCAAGGCGCTCGAGCACTTTAGGCTTATATAAGCAGCCGGCACGCGCACGCGTCCCGTTTCTCCAAATCGCCAAAACAGACGCGCCGGCAACTCCAATGTGGCAATATGGTATCTGCACACCGCAACGATGTAACCTAAGAAAGAATGCGAGAACCCGTGTCCAGTCCGTTTACCAGCTTTTTAGCCCAGCACTTTGACCAGATTAACGACTATCTGGCCACGTTCTTTGACGGACAGGCGACCTCTGCCGATATCGAGCGCTACCTGTACGCGCCGCTCTCGGCTTTTACGGCCAACGCCGGCAAGCGCCACCGCCCGCTTATCTGTATGCTCGCCGCAACCGCAGTGGGCGGCAGCTTTGAGAGCGCCCGCAGCGCCGCGGCAGCCATCGAGCACTTCCAGTCGGGCGCGCTGATCCACGACGACATCGCCGACAACGGACAGCTTCGTCGAGGCAAGCCCTGCATGCACCTTACCGAGGGCACGGGCCTTGCCATCAATTGTGGCGACCTGGCGCTCACCATGGTCACCAAGACGGTTCTCGACGACCCCACGCTGGAGTCCGACGTGAAGCTGCGCGTGCTCCACGAGCTTACCGAGATGATCGTCCGCACCATCGAGGGTCAAGCGCTCGACCTGGGTTGGGTCCGTGACGGGCGCTTTGATATCTCGGTTGATGACTACCTGGACATGGCGACGCACAAAACCGCGTTTTACAGCGGAGCCACGCCGCTTGCCGCCGGAGCCATTATCGGCGGCGGCAGCGATGAGCAAATCGAAGCGCTGCGCGCCTTTGGCCTGCACACGGGCCTTGCCTTTCAGATTCAGGACGACCTGCTCAACCTTGTCGGCACCAAGGAAGCCGCCAACAAGGACTTCCGCACCGACATCACCGAGGGCAAGCGCACACTTGTCGCAGTACACGCCCTCTCTGATGAGCGCCACCACGACGAGGTCGAGGCGATTCTTTCCTCGGGCACCGATGATCCCGCGCAGCTCGCACGCGCCGTGGAGATCTTCCAGGAGACCGGCTCCATCGATTACGCCCACACTTACGCGCTCGACCTGACCGCTAAGGCCAAAGCGGCCATCGAGAACGTTGAGCTTGATCCGCACGCACGCGAGCTGTTCCTCTCCATGGCAGATTTCTTTGTGGAGCGCCTTAACTAACGGGGGTTATAAAACCTGTCAGCAGCGTATTTAGGCACAACTTGCTACACTGTTGAGTGCATGTTTATGCATCCCTTTGCGTTGTCTATCCGACAGACGCTCAAATAGTACGAATGGTACGCCGAAAGGGGTTCGTTCATGGAACCTATTACAACGGGCATGCAAGGAGCAGCCGTCGAGGACGTGCAGTCTCGTCTCCTGCAGCTCGGCTACACGATTGATGCCGCCGAAGTCACCGACAAGTACTTTGGAGCCACCACTGAGCAGGCCGTCAGCACCTTCAGACTCGACAGCGGCCTTGCTGCCGGTCATGCCGTCGATATCCCCTGTTGGAGCGCCCTTGTAGACGCTTCGTATAAGCTGGGCGACCGCACCCTCTATCTGCGCATGCCCAATTTCCATGGCGCCGATGTGCAGGCCCTGCAGCGCGCTCTCAACGTTTTGGGCTTTGCCTGTGGCGAAGACGACGGCTACTTTGGCCCGCATACCGAGGCCGCCCTGCAGCAGTTCCAGGAAAATGTCGGCCTGTTTGCCGACGGCATGGCCTTCCAGGACACCTACGCCTACATCAACCGCCTGCACCATGTGTGGGAGGGCAAGCCCTCGGTCACCGAAGCCGAGTCCCGTATCGGTTTTGCTCGCGCCGCCAACGTGCTCGAGCGCTTCCAGATCGCCGTTATCGGCGAGGACCCCATCGCACGCAGCGTTGCGTCGCGCATGTGGAATATCGCCACGGCAACGACCGACAACAGCGGCATGATGCTCTGCGACTCCGAGGTCCCAACCGACGTAGACCTGGTGCTCGAGATCGCAAGCGACGAGCTGCCCGCCGACGCCGCACCGCGCGCCACGATTGCCCTCGCCGAGTGCCACAACCTGGCCCAGCGCATCCGCACTGCCAATGTCGCCGCGCAGCAGAAGCCGGCTCGCATTCGCATTGAGCTCACGGGCATGACGCGCTACAACGGCACCTTCACGGCCAGCGACGCGCAGACACTCGCCGTACGCCTGCTCGATGGCGTTTGCGATGCCCTCGCAGATTAGGTAAACTAAACGAGTTGCTTTTGGGCAACACCACACATTGGGACGTAGTTCAACGGTAGAACTCCGGTTTTTGGTGCCGGCTGTTGGGGGTTCGAATCCCTCCGTCCCAGCCAAAGAAACAAGCCTCTCGAACGCATAGCCGATCGGGAGGCTTTTCTTGTGAGCAAGCGGAGGGATTCGAACCCGCAAGGGTGCGGAGCTGAGGAAACGCGAAGCGTTTTCCAGCGCAGCACGCAAGGAGCGAAGCGACGCAGCGGAGCGCGGCCGCCGACCAGGCGGACGCGGAATCCCTCCGTCCCATACCAGCAACGGGCTCCCCACATCTCGACTTACCAGCCAAACCGGCACTTAGGGACGTTCCTAAGTGCCGGTCATCAACATGGTGCCGTGCGGCCCCGGCGGGCCGGCGTAGCATTACAGACCAAGCGACCATTTCCATGCGGGAATAACCTCGATGACGCCATGCTCCGTTTTGATCTGGGTCGCCTCGCGCAGCGTGATGATATTGGCATCCTTGATACCGGTTTTTACCATAGCAACCTCAAGGGAACCAACTTCACGCCTGCGCGTTTTCTCTGCCGTCATATCGACTGTCACCTGGTAAAGCGCGTATGGTTCCGATGCCAAAGCGTCGCCGACCAAGAAATCAACTTTTTCTCGTGCTTGCGTTGGAGCCGTAAATGAAGTCACCGTTTCCAACCGGCCGTTTGCCGTACGGCGCATGAGTTCAGCATAAATCGCAGTCTCCAAACGCTTTCCTATATCCTGCTGATTAGCACGCGATGTTGCATATGCCATCCCCTGGTCGACGGCATAGACCTTGTCTGTTGTCGTTGTCTTAGGAGCCAAAGAAGTTGAATACTCCGGAAGTAATCCAATGAGATGAGCCTGCTGGAATAAACGAACGAGTTCGTTTATTTTTTCCCATGACGCTCGATATCCGACAGACTTTAAGGCTTCCAACAAACTGTTAACCGAAAGGTCGCAACCCGTGTTTCGAAGGCAGAAGAGCCCTACTTGGTTGGCAAGAGCGATATCCGTGCGCCCGCTCCGCTCGAGAATGTCTCGTGCAACAACATCTCGCAAATAGGCTTGAAGCATCTGAATACGCGAACCGGCATCAAGCTCCTGAACCCCAGGAAAGCCACCCTCTATGAGATAACGGTCATATGCCGATTCCAGATCAGTTCGCCGCTGCGGAGAAACAGCTGGAGCCCCAGCACTAGTAGACATATCCGGCGTTTCAATGTGATGAAACGCACAATACTCGCGGAATGAAAGCGGATGCATAGCGTGCTCTTGCGAGCGACCGCGAAACTGCGTCGCTATTTCATCGGCAGATAGTTTTGAGGACGATCCGGTGATAACAAGCGTTACGCTCTCGTGCTCCGCCAAACGCTGACAAACGCCCTGCCAGCCATCGGTCTCCTGCACCTCATCCAGAAAGAGATAACAGCCTTTCGTTCGCGCTGAGGGAACCTGCCGCCAATACTCTTCCAAAATGTCGCTCATGAGCGTGTCCGGCGCCGGTCGAAGACGGTCATCAGCAAAATTGAAATAGAAGATACGCTCGGCATCGACACCGCGATCGATAAGGCGACGAATCCATTGAAACGCATAGAACGTTTTGCCGCAGCGCCTGATACCCGTGATGATATGGACAAGATTGAACGGCTTTGGCTCAGGAAGATCACTGATGGCATCGTCTCGATGCACGACGTGAGGAATCTCAAAGGAACGGGCCTCGGCAACAATCTCTGCAATACCCAACGCTGTAGGCGCCATAATGCTCTCCTTTCAACATCTTGAGTATATAACTTCTCGTCCTACAAGAGAAGTTTCAGCTACAACTTCTCGTCCTACACTAGAAGTTTGAGGTAGATTTTCAGGCATGTCCCAAAAATCTACCTCCAAAAGATAGGCGCCCCAGGCCCGTTAGGACCAAGAGCGCCTTACATCTAGAGATCATCAGCCCAGTTCCGAAAAGCGAGCCGCTTGCGACAACCAAGTAGCCACAGGCCCCGGGAGAGCGGGGGCACCGGCTTAGGTTTATCGCGAGTTCCGCACGAACAGGAGGCCACTAGCCCCGATGTTTTGGACGTGACAGCGAGAGGGGCCCTGGCATGGCAAGGTGACGTGAAACAAGGCGGCGCCGACCTTCTGGTCGCGCCGCCGAAGTTGAACGTCAGATTGCCGTGCCAGGGCCCCTCGCAGCGTCGAGAGGACCGCCGTTCGGTAGAACGGCGGAACTAATTGTTCAGCATGCGGTCGAAGCTTCCCGAGTCGCCATCCCGATAGTCGGCGGTCATCAGAATCTCCTGTGGAATGCGTCCGCCCTCGCGCAGCACGTTGCGGAACTGCACGCGCGTGACCATGGGCAGATCCTTGATCGTCGCCGCCAGGTTCTGCGGCACACCCTGGTTGGCAGCTGCGGGTTCGCACTCTCCGCCGGCCTTCACGCGACGCTTGTGCTCGGCAAGCATGGCGCGATACATACCGGCATGCAGGCGAATCTCTACCACATTGGCGTTACGGGTCTGCTCGACAATGCGCGCACCCTCTCGGTCGATGTCGCCCACGTAGTAGACATAGTTAAAGCGATAGCCGATCTCGGCCAGATAATCATCCAGTGCGTGCGAAACGCTCGCCTTGCAGCCACCGCCAAAGATCACGCCGCCCACCTTGGTGCCAAAAAGCTTGGCGTGCTTGCGGCCGCGCAGGAGCTTGACGATTTCGTCATAGGTGTCTAGGTTCTCGACCATAATGAACGGCTTGTCGGCGCCCAGCGTAAAGAAACCCGTAAAGTGCACGGGGCGGTTGGGGGCGACCTTAATCGCCTGCATGCTGATACCTTTTTCGGTCATACGCCGAATCAGGCGCTCGCCGTGCTTGCCGTCAAAGGCCTTCTCATCGTTAAAAATCTGGTAGGCGCGCTGGCGACGCGAAGCGACCGGCGTGTCGGCACCGCGATTCTGCTCAATCCAAGCCTGGATGATCGCAATTTCCTCGGCAATCTTGCGGTTGGACATCTCGTTGTGCTGAGTGCGCTGCGGAGCCTTTTTGCCGTCCTTGCCCTCGACCTTAACAATTTGAGTCTGCTGCTCCTTAATCTTGGAGAGCGCCATTGGCGTAGGAACGACCTTGAGCAGCTGCCTGCCCAGGACACGTGCCAGAGCAAACGCCGAAACCTCGCCATGAGCGGGCGGCTCAGGCTGCTGGGCGGCCGCAACGTTTGCAGTCGGTTTGGGCTGAGCCTGGGATTTGCGCTTGGAATCTGCCTGAGCTTTGCGCTCTTGCTTTGGCGCGGACGAGCTCTTTTGCGAACGTTCGGGCTTGTCCCCCTTCGCCGGCTGGCGCTTGGGCTGCTCCGCCGGGGCCTCAGCCTTCGCATCCTTGCTTTGCGTCGCTGCCTTCTCGGCCGCAGCCTCGGCATTTGAGCCACGACCGCCGCGGTGACGACGGCGGCGGGGCTTGCTCGAGGCGCTCTCCCCCGCCTGCTTATCGGCGGACTGTTGAGCTTTGACCTCGGTGCCAGCCGCAGACTGCGACTCGGAAGGCTGCTGCTCGCGAGCCGCCGGCTCAACGGTTTTCTCGGTTTGCTCGGTCTTCTCGGTCTGAGCGGTCGAAGCCGGCTCGCTCTTCTCCTGACGCCTTACGGGATACGCGCGCCCCGCAAAACCACGTCCGGGACGACACGAACCCGGAGCCTTCTTGGCAGACTCCTCAACATCGTCTGCAACCTCAGAAGACTCTTCAGCCTCACGCGCGGCATCCTGCTGTGCAGCCTTAAAGTGAGCACCGCGACGGCGCTTGGGCTCTTGGGCCTCCACGGGCTTTTGCTCCTTCGTGGGCTTCTGCGACTCGGCAGCAGCCTCGGTCTCAACAGTCTCGGCATCCGTCTCACCCTTTTGAGCAACGGCGCGACGGAAGCGCTCCTGCTGGGCGCGGCGCTGCGCATCGCGCTTGCCACCCCCGCCAAAACCGCCGCGTCCTGCCTTGGCCGTAAAGGCACGCACGACGTTCTCATCGAGCAACTCATCGGTATCGACATGCTCACGCGGAGCAACTTCTTCCACAGCAGGCACGTCAGCGGAATCCTCGACGACAAAATCTTCGACGGACTCGGCAGGCTGCTCCTGGACATCGCGGATCTCGGCATTGATGGTATAGAACGCCGGGCGCCCGTTAATGCCGCTACCCTCGATCTTTGTCACGATATTTGCCGCGATAAGCTCATCGCGCATCGCCTTGGTGTCACATTCCTTATCGACGGAGCGGAAAATCTGCGCCAGCGCACTCGACTTAATCTTGAGCGCCTTGCGGCAGAGCAGGTCGTAGGCAACCAGCTTGGCACGCTCGGCAGAAAGCGACGTCTGGCTGCTCAGACGTTCAGCCAGGGCATCGACATTATTTTGGTTATCGGAATATACCGTCTTGGCCACGGGGCCCCTTTCATATGTACACATATACGTCTATATGGTACAACGCACGCCCTTATCCACGCAAAACATCTGCGAGAACACTCGAGCGTCACCAGCTTTTGCATGAAAAAAGGACCGAGCCCGCGAAGTCGCGGACCCGGTCTTTCCGAGTCATATAGATGTGACGTTCAACTCGTCAGGTCGACTAAGCCTTGGCGGCCTCGGCGTCGGCAGGAGCCTCAGCGGCAGCGGCGCGGCCGTACTCGGCCTTGCCCATCTCGGACCACTCGGGCTCCTCGTCGGGCATGGAACCGGCCTCCTTGCCGAAGAGCTCCTTGAGGCAGTTGACGGCGACGATGAGGCCCAGGACCATCAGCAGGACGGCGAAGACAAGCTGCAGGCCCTTGGTGGCGGCGACGGAGACGGCGGCCGTGGTGGCGGTAGCCGGGATGGTACCGAAGAAACCGTAGGCCTGGACGGCGGTCATGCAGCCCATGGCGCTCTGGACCAGCGAGGTGAAGGTGCAGCAGAGCAGGAAGGCGACGGGCACGTAGAGCATCCAGCCCTTGCGGCCGGTGCACTTACAGAACACGGCGAGGGTGATCATGGTCATGCCGCCGAGCAGCTGGTTGGAAGCACCAAAGAGCGGCCAGATGTTGGCATAGCCACCAAAAGCGAGGGCGAGACCGGGAAGCAGGGTAACGACCGTGGCGAACCAGGGGTTGCCGAGGACCTTCATGTAGCCGGCCTTGGACTCGATGGCCAGGGCATCGTTGGTCTGGGCAAAGAACTCGGAGAACGAAGTGCGGGCGATGCGGGCGACGGCGTCGAGCGAGGTCAGGGCCAGAGCGGAGACGTTCATGGTCATAAAGACAGTAGCGAGCGTGCCGTCAACACCGAAGGCCTGCATACCGCGGGAGATGCCAGCGGCGAAGATCTGGAACGGGGTGGAAGCGACACCGGCGTTGAGGGCGCCGGTACCGGCGGTGTTCATATCGGAGAACATGATGCCGGCGACGATGATGGCAAGGATGCCGACGAAGGACTCGACGATCATGGCGCCATAACCGACCTTGACGGCGTCCTGCTCCTTCTCGACCTGCTTGGAGGAGGTACCAGAAGAAACGAGGCTGTGGAAGCCGGAGAGGGCACCGCAGGCAACGGAAACAAACAGGACCGGGAACATCATGCCAGAAGCGCTGGAGAAGCCGGTAAAGGCCGGAGCGGTGATGGTGGCCTGGCCGTTAACACCCAGGACGACGATACCGAGGACAGCGCAAACGATCATGACGATCATCATGATGGAAGTGAGGTAGTCACGCGGGGTCTTGAGCATCTGGATGGGCATAGCGCCAGCGAAGACCAGGTAGACCATGACGACGGCGAACCACTGGAACTTATCCAGGTAGACCGGGAACTGCATACCGACGGCAAACATGAGGACCATGAGGACCACGCCGGTGACGAACTCGGTAGCACCGGTGAGGTTGAACTTCTTCTGGGCCCAACCAAAGGCGATAGCGACGAAGGTGAACAGGATGGAGATGGTACCAGCGCAGCCGGCGGCATAGGACTTGGTGAAGTCGATGGCACCGGTAGCAGCACCAGAAGCGTCAACGGCCGGGGTGAACATGAACGTCTTGCAGACCATGTCGGTGAAGGCGGCGATGACGATGATGCAGAACAGCCAGCAGAACAGCAGGAACAGGCGACGGCCGGTCTTGCCGATGTACTTCTCGATGAGCTGAGCCAGGGACTTGCCGTTGTTCTTCATCGAAGCATACAGAGCACCAAAGTCGTGGACGGCGCCAAAGAAGATGCCGCCGACGAGGACCCAGAGCACGACGGGCAGCCAGCCAAAGGCCATGGCGACGATCGTACCCGTGACAGGGCCAGCACCGCAGATCGAGCTGAACTGGTGCGAGAACGCGGTAAAGGCGGAGACGGGTGAGAAGCTCTTGCCGTCCTTCATGCGCTTGGCCGGCGTGAGGGCCTCTTTGTCAACGCCCCACTTGTTGGCCAGCCAGCGGCCGTAGCCCAGATAGCCGCAGGCGAGCACCGCCGCGGCCACAACCATGAGCAAAACTCCGTTCATTACATTTCCTCCTCTAAAAAGAACTTCCTAGACATAAAAAATGAGGGCCGTCGGTTGCGCTCGACGGCCCTCATCTTCATCAGCCGCCCGTTATCGTACGGGCTAGCTGTATGTGCTAACCCGCATCAGATAATTACTACGCTGATAATGTTTAGCTGATGCGTGAACATGTCTAAGAAATCCTCTTCAATCATGATGCGAACGATCCGTGCGTGTTCACATCCCCCAGTGGTTGAAAAGGAGTATGAAACTTTAGTTACCTAAAGTCAACGCAAATTTGTAATGAATTTTCAACTTTTTTGGATTTCTCGGTATAAAACGCCACTGACCTCGGACTTTACCCCACGACAGTTTTTGCATGAGAGATGCCCCTGAGAGCCGCGGGAGCCGGACGGAGGGGCCGGATATAAGGTTTATCGCGAGCTCCGCACGCAAAGAAGGCCACTTAATGTGGCCTTCGTCTTGCGTAGGACTGTAGAGCAGGAAACCTTATATCCGGCCCCTCCGTCCGGGGACCGCACCGTATCAGCTACAGCGTCATGTTTGGATCGGCGTCGACGTCGAACGGCGAGATTTCACCTCGGTCGAATTTACGGCGAGCGACCTCCGCAATCATGGCTGCGTTATCGGTACAGGCAGACAAGGGCGGCACCGTTACGCGAATCCCCTGACGCCCAAGCTTCTTGATCATCATCTCGCGCAGATGCGGGTTGGCCGAGACGCCGCCACCGATGCAGTATTCCTTGCATCCGGTAGCGTGCAATGCGTTTTTGGCCTTCTTGTACTGCACGTCAAAGACAGCTGCCTCAAACGAAGCTGCCAGATCGGGCAGGTGAATCGTGCGCCCGGCCTTGGTCTCCTGTTCAATGTAGAGCGTCACAGCGGTTTTAAGGCCCGAAAGCGAGAAGCGATAGTCTCCTCTGCTGTTAAGCGCACGGGGGAAATCGATCGCCTTGGGGTTGCCCGTCTCGGCCAGCTTGGAAATGATGGGGCCACCGGGATAGCCCAGACCCAATGCCTTGGCTACCTTGTCGAAGGCCTCGCCCACAGCGTCGTCGAGTGTCTCACCAAGTACCTCGTAGTCGCCCCATGCCTTCACGTGCACGAGCATGGTGTGCCCGCCCGAGACAAGCGTGAAGATGAACGGCGGCTTGAGGTCGGGCTGCGCTAGCAAGTTGGCAAACAGGTGCCCCTCCAGATGGTTGACGCACACGAGCGGCTTGCCGGCAGCGTAGGCAAAGCCTTTGGCGAAGGCGACGCCAACCACGAGCGCGCCCACCAGACCCGGACCCTGTGTCACGCCCACGGCGGCAAGCTCGCTGGGGGCAATGGCTCCACCCTCAAGACCAAGCGATGCTGCGGCATCCTCGAGCGCCGCATCCACGACACTCACAATCACCTCAACGTGTTTGCGCGAGGCGATCTCGGGCACCACGCCGCCAAAGCGGGCATGAAAATCAATCTGTGTCGACACCTGGTTGGCCAGCATATTGCCATCCGCATCGATAATCGCCACGGCCGTCTCGTCGCAGGAACTCTCGATAGCGAGCACCAGGCGGCGGCGCTCAATTTCGGCGCGCTCCCCCTCGGAGCGCCCAGGCGCAGGCAGCGGCCATACGCGTTGCTCGGCTGCCGTCGGCTCGGGCGAGGCGTTATCGACCGGAAGTACGAGGGGAAGTGGGGCCGTCATGACGATGGCGTCTTTGCCGACACCGTAGTAGCCACGACGACGACCCACCTCGGTAAAGCCCAGAGCGGCATAGAGCGCAATCGCGCCCTCGTTGCCGTCCTCGACCTCGAGCGAAGCCGTGGTGCAGCCGAGCATCTGGGCATCATAGCTCACATGCGACAGCAGCTTGCGGGCAATGCCCTCACGGCGATGTGCCGAGTCGACGGCGACATCCAGAATCTGCACATCACCGTCCACGACCATACCGCCGGCAAGGCCCAGCAGCTTGCCGTCGTCGTGTGCCACCCACCAACTGCGCGGCGCAGCGACGTCCTCGCCCAGTTCGGACAGGAACATGCCCGGCGTCCACGCCTCGTGTCCGGCACCTTCAAAGCAGGCAGCCTCTAGCGCGCTCGCGCCCTCGGCATCCGCCGCGCCCATGGGACGGAACTGCAGATGACGACCGGCGAGCTCATCGGCAACGCCCGTGATTTCGCTCTGCGCACTCTCGGCAAGACCAAGACGCTTGCGCTCGTTTTCCTCGGCATCCGAAAGGCGCGTGTAAATCGGCAGGACGCGAGCCGGATCGCCGTCACCCGCAGCGTGCACGAGCAGCAAGCCCTCGCCCGAAGGCCACCACAGGTCGCGCTCCACGCAGCGGGCGGTCTCGTCCTCACCCAGCAGCTTGCCATAGCGCACGAGACCGTCACCGGTCAGCTGAACCTGGTCCCAGTCCGCTGCTCGGCGCCACTCATCGAGCGCCACGGCGGCCTTGACCACGTGTTCGCGCTCAAATTGACGCTCGGGACCCTCATCGCCCAGCATATATAGTGCCGGATATACCTCACCGCGCATGGCATCGGCCAAGATACCAAGCTTGCCGCGCACGCCAGCCTTCCACGCCGTCCAAGCGCAAGCGTCGAGCGTCGACACGCCCAGCAGTGGAACATTGGCACCGCGCGCGAGGCCCTTGGCAGTGGAGATGCCGATGCGCACACCCGTAAACGACCCCGGGCCGCGGCCGACCACGTAGTAACCAACATCGCTGCGATCCAGACCGGCTTGAGCCAGCACGCCATCAACGGTATTCACGAGCTCAACGTTGGCGTGACGGCGACACATGTGGTCGCCACTCACGAGCTTCGTCTCGCCCGTCTGCCCATCAATCCAGCTTGCCGCGCAGGCAAGCATGTCGGTCGAGGTATCGAGCGCCACCACCAGCGCGTTGTCGTTATGCAAGCTCATCTTGTACAGCCTTATCAATCAAATGGGAAAGCTCCATTGCGCGGTCACCGTGTGCCTCGAGCGTTATCGTTCGCACATCGCTGTCGCCCTCATCACGCTTGAGCGTCACCGAAAGATACTCATCCGTCAGCTCGTCCTGGAATTGTTCGCCCCATTCCAGCAAGCAAGCACCCTCATAGCCCAGCACATCGAAAATGCCCGTATCCTCGAGCTCGTAGGCATGCTCCAGGCGGTATAGATCAAAGTGAAACAGCGGAATACGACCTTGATCGTGAACGGCCATGAGCGCAAACGTAGGGCTCGTAACCATATGCTCATCGCCCAGCCCGCGCGAGACGCCCTTGGTAAAGTGAGTTTTGCCCACTCCCAGGCCACCGGTCAGGATGAGCACATCGCCGTCCTCAAGGCACGGTGCAATTAGCTCGCCAAAGTACTCCGTATCGGCAGCGCAAGTCGTTTTGTAAGTACCTACCCCCAGGCGCTCCAGGGACATATATGCTCCTTATTATTCCGAGGCGTCCTCTGGTGCGGGATGTCGCTCCAGATAGTCGCCCAGCATCTTAAAGTCTTCCTCCAGCAGCTCCTGCCACGCCGGATTGCGCAGCGCTGCTGCCGGATGGAACGTGGGCATTACTACAAAATGCCCCATCTGGTGGAACCTGCCGCGCAGCTTAGTAATGCCAATCTCGGTCTTAAGCACAAAGTGCGTCGCGGGGTTGCCGAGCGTCACGATAATATCGGGCCAGATGCTTCGAATCTGCTCACGCAAAAACGGCGAGCAAGCCAGCACTTCCTCGGGACGCAGATTGCGGTTTCCCGGCGGGCGGCACTTAAGCACGTTGGCAATGTAGACGTCTTCGCGTTTGAGGCCCGCCAGCGACAAAATGCCGTTGAGGTCCTCGCCTGCCGCCCCCACAAAGGGCTCGCCCTGCAAATCCTCATTGCGGCCCGGCGCCTCACCAATAAACATCACGCGAGCGCGGGGGTTTCCCACGCCAAACACGATATTGTGACGCGACTGGTAGAGCTGGCAGAGGTGACAATCGCCCAGAACGGCCTCAATTTCCTCGAGTGCGACCTCACGTGGTGCCTGATGGATATGGCCGGGGATGTGCATGACGCCCATAGCGGCTCCTACACGTAGACCTTGTCGAGACGCATGCCAAAGCCGCAGGCGACCTCGTAGTTAATCGTTCCGCGCAGTCGGGCCATCTCGTCCATAGTGATCTCGGCATCGCCATCGCGGCCGACAATGATCATCTCGTCACCATACTCGGCCTCGGGAATCTCGTGTGCCGGGTTGGACTGAATGGCGACCATAAACTGGTCCATGCAGATATTGCCAACCTGATGCACACGCTCGCCGCGATACAGCACATCCATACGATTGGAAAGCGTACGCGATAGGCCATCGGCATAACCGATCGGCAGCGTGCAGATCTGAACGCGCGTACGCGGTACGCGGTAGGTAAAACCGTAGCCCACGCCCTCACCCATCGCAGGGTGTGCCACGCGCGTCACACGCGCATGGACGCTCATAACGGGATCAAGCTGCATCACGCGGCCACTCAGCTCGCACGGCTGCATGCCATACAAGCCAACGCCGGCGCGGATCATATCAAAATGCATCGAGGGGTCGAGCATCGAGGACGGCGTGTTGGCGCAGTGCACGATACCGCACTCAAAACCCGCATCCTTAATGGCCTGAACGGCCTCGGTAAAGCGCTGACACTGCAGCTTGTAGTCCCAGCCCGAAGGTTCATCGGCCGTGGCGAAGTGCGTAAATACGCCGTCGCACTGAATACCGCGATGGAAATTTATACCGCGGACAAAGTCGAGCACCTGCGTGTAGTGAACGCCGATACGATTCATGCCCGTCTCGATGGCGAGATGATACTTGCCCACTTTGCCCGCCGCGACGGCACATTCGCCATACGCAAGAGCAAAGTCAGACGTATAGACCGAAGGCATGATATCAAACTCGAGCAACGTCGGAATGGCCTCGATAGGCGGCTCGCTTAGGATGAGGATGGGTTTCGTAATCCCGCCCTGTCGGAGCTCAACGCCCTCGTTAACCGTCGCCACGGCAAACATGTCGGCACCGGCCGAATACATGATCTTGGCGCACTCAACAGCTCCATGGCCATAAGCATCGGCCTTGACCACGCAGCACAGGCGCTGACGTGGATTCAGCAAGTTCTTATAGGCCCTCGTGTTGCGACGGAGCGCCCCGCGGTCGATCTCGACCCAGGACCAGCGCGTCAAATCGGCTTTATTCATGATTAGTCATCCGACCCTTCGTCCATGATTCCCAGATCTTCGAGCGCATCCTTTGCCGCCAGTTCCATGGCCGGACCGATCAAGTCGATAAGATCGGTCGCGATGACGCTCTTCTCACCATACTCCGTCGCCGCGGCAAAACCGGCGTAGCTGTGAAGTGCGACGGCGTACGAATACAGCAACTCCCAACGATCCATCTCGTCGCGCATGGTGGCAAGCGTGCCGGCCAAAATACCCGCGAGGACATCACCCGAACCGGCAGTTGCCAGAGAAGCCGGACCCGAGAGCGGCAGCAGCACACGCTCAACGCCACAGATAGCCGTCGTCGGCCCCTTGGCAATGACCACCAGATTGTCAGAGCCTGCAGCCCAGACAACCTTCTGCGCGGCTGCAATCGCAGTACCAAGGTCGTTCACCTCGTCACCGGCAACCAGACGCGAAAGTTCACGATAGTGCGGCGTCATAACCAACGGCTGCTCGCGACGATACATCTCGGGATTACTATCAATACCGTCAATGGCAATCTTAGCAAGGCAGTTGAGTGCATCGGCGTCCAAGATAAGCGGCACATCAAGCTCGAGCAAGCCCGAAACCACCTGCATAGCGCCGGCAGATGTCGTCATACCGGGACCGCACAGTACACAGCTGTACTTCTTTGCAATCTCGCACACAGTCATGCGCGCAGCGGCGCCAAAGGAGCCGCGGGAATCAGACGGAATAGCAAAGACGGGAATCGAAGGAAGTGCCATGCGAATAAGATTGGCGCAGGCGTCAGGAGCCGCGACTGCCACGTAACCAGCACCCGCGCGAGCTGCAGACTTGGCCGCCATAATGGCAGCACCAGGATATTGCGCAGATCCGGCGACAATAAGCACAGAGCCACGGGAATACTTATCGATATTCGTAGGTAGTGGGGCAAAGTAATCAACTAAGTCACCGGGCTCGACAATCTCGGCGGCGTGGTCGACATCATCGATGACCTCGTCAAGACGGTCGTAAAGATTGCCGCAGATCAAATCGCCAGCATACTCAGGACCATCAGCGCTATACAGACCAATCTTGGGCGCAATCATCGTCACCGTATGCTCGGCACGAATGCAGTCGTCATCAACAACGCCCGTCTCGGCATTCAGGCCCGAGGGAACATCAATGGATACGACACAATCGGCGCATTCATTGACCGTAGGAATCCAGATGGAGAACGGCGCACGCAGATTTCCGTGGAAACCGGTACCAAAAATGGCATCGACAACAACATCGGCCTTATCGATCAAAACCTCGAGTTCGTCACGCGAGGGGCCGACGCAAACGTGCACATCGCGGCCGGCAGTACGACGAGCAACATGACGTGCCAGAGCAGCAGGAATCTCATCCGGCTCAACCGGAGAAACGATATCCACGTCCACACCCTTATGGCTCAGGATATCGGCGGCAACCCAACCGTCGCCGCCATTATTACCAAAACCGACCAGAACGAGAACCCGATCGGGATTGAGCTTCAAGACCTCGTTGGCGGCAAACTCACCCGCTAGCTCCATAAGCTCGGCCTTCGAAGTCCCTTCGCGTTCGATGATATCCTCGAGACGAACGACTTCTTCGGTACTCAAAACCGGTTTCATCTATGCTCCTAGCGTATCTTGCGAAGCATCGCCCAGGTGCTCCGTCAATGCTGAATTCTGCAGCTGCTCAAGCTCATCTAAAACAGAGCGAGCCTCTTTAAATGTCTGCGCTACGCGTTTCTTGGTGCTCACCTTTTCCTCTTTTGGCTTAGGCCGAGCATCTTCGGTAATCGCGATGGCATTCGCAACGGCCAAGTCTCCTGTAAGCGTAATGGAAAGAGCGACCTCAACAACACCCAGTTCTTGAGCGATCTCGAGAGCACGGCCCGAAAGCAGCGCCTTCGGTTTGCCGAGTTTATCACGCGTAACCGAAACATCCTTGCGACCCACGCCTTGACTAAAACCCGTGCCGAGAGCTTTAAGTACCGCCTCGCGCGAAGCAAAGCGGCTCGCATAGTGAGCAGCGGGACGCGATGATGCATCGCAATACGCACGCTCTTCTTCGGTAAACACACGCCGAGCAAACGACGGCGTCTTTTCAAGAATTGATTTCATGCGGGAAATCTCGACGATATCAACGCCGATACCAGCTTCAGCCATGTTCACCTCCATATCGCACAGACTAAGTTATTGTAGCCCGTTCGCAGAAGATGCGACAAACGAGGGTTATAAAACACAGCTACTATGTGAGACAAAAGCCCGTAAACGCAAAAAAGGGGGAGGCCGCGAGGCCTCCCCCTTCTCAGTTCAAGCGTACGGCTCGGTGCCGTCCACCGGTCAGCGGCGCCCTGGCCTCCCACGGGCTGACCC
>CABRHX010000021.1 GCA_902470805.1 uncultured Collinsella sp.
CGTCCTCCGATCTCCCGGGGCCGGCCGATCCGGCCCTCAGGGTATCGGGTTCCCATATTCATCCGTACATGTACGGATGAATATGGGAGGTGTTCGGATGAAGTTGACATTCAAGGACGGCCCAGCGAGTGTTATTTTGCGAGCTATGCGCATTGAAAGCGACCTTTCGTGGTATAAACTACTTGCCGGAAGCCGCGGCTTTCAGAGTACGGCTTACGTGTACGTTTAACCTCCGTGGGCGACGGGGTGCCGCAAGGCGTAGAATATCGCCCACCTGTAGGGGCCTGCAGCGATGCGGGCCCCGCTTCGTATGAAGGGGGCGTAACCGATGAAGATCGTATCCGTCTCCCAGGACTTCCTCGACCTCGTCGAGGGCGACCGCGAGCTCATGCTTAAGCACAATCGCCCCTGCATCGTGGTGGTGAGGCTGCGTTTCCGCGGGAAGCGCAGGGACTTCGCCGTGCCGCTGCGTTCCAACATCGCCCCTAACGTGCCCAAAGACCAGTACTTTGCGTTGCCACCCCGCCCCACGACGCGCCCCGGCTGCCGCCACGGCATCCACTACATCAAGATGTTCCCCATAACCAAGTCCTACCAGCGCCGCTTCAGGACCGAGGGCTCGGCCTACTACGTGACGCTCCAGCGCATCATCGACGGCAACACCAAGCGCATTGTCTCCGAGTGCCAGGCATACCTCGACCGCTACGAGCGCGAGGGAAGGCCTCGCTTTGCCGTCGACATCGACCGCATCGTGGGGTTGCTGGAGGGCGAGAAGTAGGGCACCTCGGCTCAGTCTCGAGCCATGCGGAGTCGCTCCGCATTTTTGAACGCCGCGTGTGCGTCCCAAATACTTGAGAAACAAGCTGTGAAGTGCGGTGGCGCGCCCGTGCCCGTGCATAGCCGTCACCATTAGCGTCTACGCGGCGTCGGCTTCTTGCATGAGCTGACTCCTGCTTCATCGCTTCTCTCTGTGCCACGAGTGCCTGCTGCGCCTTTGTGCTCATCGCGGGCCGATTAAGGGCTTTCGCCGCCTCGCGAGCGCGTCGCTTGGGGTTCTTCGCGGGCTTGCTTGTTTCCGTGGACTCGTCGTCGAAGAACGAGAGCTTCTCCCATTTGCTTGTAACGAATCGCAGGATCTCCTCATCGGACGGCTCCGCGCCGAAGACGATGCGGGCGGCGTCATACCCGCCGTCCTCGACGTGCTCCGTCAGCCCGACCCAGAATTGGCCGTCGTGATATACGGTCAGGGTGGACGACACGCTGATCTGCATGGTTGGTTCCTCCTTTATGTAGATGTCCATGCAGAGAAGGGACAACCAAGGAGGCAGGTTACTGATGCGGACATCCGCACGCCCACGACTACCCGACGGGGACTGTGTTTTCATCTATGACGCGATATCAAGCGAGCATGGAAGAGTTGAAATAAGGTTTAAGACACCAATTTCTGCAAAATCGAAAAAAATAGGTGCCTTAACCGACGATTAGCGTCCTCTCTGATAAGCTAAGCAGAGGAGGCGATTTCTATGAAACTGTATCATCGCGAACAGTACTTGAAAAAGATTCGACCGTTCTACGACGATGACCTGATCAAGGTGATCACGGGTATCCGCCGCTGCGGCAAATCGTGCCTCATGTCGACGATTGCCGAAGAACTGAGAAACCGTGGTGTCGAAGACAAGGACATCATCTACCTCGACCTCGACAAGCGCGGCAACCGCTCAATTAAGACGCCTGATCAGCTGGAGGAAAAAATCGAGTCGCTTCTGGCTGACAACGACTTCAAATACCTCTTCATCGATGAGGTGCAGAACGTCCGAGACTACGAGGAGGTCGTGAACGCCTATAACTCGGATGGCGGCTTCTCGATTTTCATCACAGGCTCCAACTCGTATCTGCTGTCTGGCGAGCTGATGACCAAGCTCACGGGCCGATACGTGGAGTTCGAGATGTTCACCCTGTCCTTTTCCGAGTTTCTCGATATGAAGAGGTTCATGGGCAAGGAGGTCGGTGACGCGCGGATCGAGTTTGACGAATATCTACGGTATGGAGGGTTTCCCCGGTCCCTGGAATACGATGACCCCGAGGCGAAGGCTCGCTACATCGAGGATGTCGTAGGGCAGATCGTCGACAAGGACATCAGGTCTCGCAACAAGATCCGGAACATCGATACGTTCAACCGTGTCATGACCTACGTCATCAACAACTACGGTGCGCCGACGAGCCTCACCAACCTTCACGGCTACTTCACCAAGACAGAGCATATTGCCGTCGAGCGGCGGACAATCGCCTCCTATATCCAGATGCTCGTCGATGCCAAGGTGCTCTATAAATGCGAGAGGTTCGACCTTAAGTCCCGCAAATCGTTGCGCGGCGAGGAGAAGTACTACCTCGCGGATCCGGGTATCTATTTTGCGCGCAACGTCGATGTCCGGTTGAATTACGGGCCCTCGTTGGAAAACGCCCTGTACATCTATCTCCGCTCGAGGGGATATAAGCTATCCGTAGGCCGCATCGGGAAGCTGGAGTGCGACTTCATCGCGCGTAGACGCAACGCCTACGCCTACATCCAGGTCTCGATGACGATCGCCGATAGGGACGTGGAGGAGCGGGAGTACAGGCCGTTCGGCTACATCAGAGACGGATATCCGCGCTACCTTTTCACGCTTGACCCCCTGCTGCAGGAGAGAGACGGCGTCAGGCATCTGAACATGGTGTCGTTTATGAAAGACGACGGCGACCTAATTTGAGTGGAGGCCGGCTCCGATTCATGTCGGCATTGATTAATGCCCGCGATGCTTTTGCTTGCGCTTCAGCTTTCGCTGTTCGAAGCGCGCTTCCTGCTACCAAGGATGGAGCGTGCATTTCCGACACGCCTGCACGAGCGTGGAAATCTGGACGCATGAGCGTGGATTATCCACTCTCATTTTTTCGACATGTGCCGAGCCGGCGGCCCTAGTGTGCGCTGAGCGCGTGTGAGGACCAATCGAGCCGCCTGAATGAATAGCCATCGGGATAATCTTGCCCTGCCAGTCCATCTACAACCTGGCGTTCATCTCGCCCGTCTCGTTGTTCACTCCCGGGATGGTTGCCTCTTTGACCTCGTTGAAATCCACCAGCATCGGTACGTTTCTTTCCGTGCGTCGATTTGCCATATTTTAGCTAGCTGTTGCGGCTCCTTGTTGCGGAAATGCCGGCTGCTGCGATCGCTACGCCAACTGCGCTCAAGACGACTGCCGTTGCGCCGTTGTCGCCTGTTGCGGGCAGGACGGTCTCGGTGTGCTTAACGACCGCTGGTGTCTTGGCGGGGGAGGAGGCTGCGGCTGGCTTTTCTGTTTTAGGCTGCGGCGTGGGCTCGGGCTTGGTTTCTGGATTGGGTTTCACCTCTGGGTTCGGCTTAACGTCAGGGCTGGGCTCGGGATCGGTTGCGTCGGTTGCAATCAAGTGCACGTCGCTGTCGAAGACGTAGCGGATGTAGTAATCGTGTCGTGTCTCGCGCATAGTTCCCTGCGTGGTGTCGCAATCGCGGTCAACGTGTGTACCAAGGCGGGTTGAGCTGACGAGATTCAGCCTGTAAGGGATTTGGTCGTCGGCGTAGCCGCCTGTAAAGACTACGGTTGCTCTTACGTGATTGTCGATCATGGTCAGGGTAATAGAGACGCTGGCTTCTTTGGGGTTTTCGGTTTTTACAAGGCTTTCGGTATCGGTGTCGACCTTGAAGAGGTGGACGGTGTCGTTAAGCCCGTAGACAAAGTCATCGGGTTTGTCGGGGAAGTCGTAAACAAACGCCTCGTTCTGGATCAACATGAAAGCAGGGGGTAGCTCTAGGTCGTAGTAATGGTCGACAACGGTGGTAGCTGTGAAGTTGCCGTTCGTGTTGGTTTCGTCGCAGGTAATGGGCGTTGCGGTATCGGGTTCGGGCATTTCGGCCGCCAGTGCCGCGCCGGGTAGCAAAAGCAGCCCCGCCATAAGAATGCATACTCCGAAAGCAGCGACTCTGACACCTGTATGACGCATGGCGTTGCGGATAGACAGGCTGGTCCGTTTGTTCTGGGTTTGATGTGTAACACGCTGTCCATACATAAGGCGCTCCTTGTTCGTAGGCCGGTTTCCGTGGGTCTATATTGCGCCTGTCCGATTCGGCCAGGTTCATACACGCGAACGCTCACGCGAGCAGGGAGAAAGCTCAAGTTAATTTTCCCACAGCCGACACTTTGCGAGCAACATTCTGCCCGCTTGATTCTTGGAGAGAGAATTAAGGTTGCCGGGGAGTTATCAACCAATGGGATTGTGTCTAGAGAGTGCGAACAAGAGACGTGGTCTTCAGACAACTGAATAGCTCCATCCGGTTTGGTTAAAACAGAAAGCGTGCCGCGCGCCTGCGGCATGAAGGAGGGAGATTCCTATGAATATCGTTGTATTGAGCGGTAGCCCGCGTAAGGGCGCCAATACCGACACCATGGTCGAGGCGTTTGCCGAGACCGCGCGTGAGGCTGGCCATACGGTCGAGGTCGTCCGCGTTGCCAGCAAGAAGATCGCTGGTTGCCTGGGATGCCAGTACTGCTTTGCCCATAAGGGCGCCTGCGTGCAGAAGGACGACATGGCCGGCGTGATCGAGTCGCTGAAAGACGCCGACATGGTCGTCTTCGCTTCGCCTATCTACTGGTTTGACATCACCGCGCAGGAGAAAGCCGCCATCGACCGCCTGTACGCCTTCGGTGCCACGGGATTCCCGTTCACCAAGACGGCCCTTTTGCTTGATAGTCACAGCGAGGGCGTCTATGATGCGGCAATCGCCATGTACAAGTCCACATGCGCATACTGCAAGTGGGAGGACCAGGGCATCGTTACCATCAGCGGTATGACTGAGCGTGACAGCATGGCCTCCTCGCCCAAGTTGGAAGAGGTGCGAGAGCTCGCTCGCAAGCTCGCCTAAGGACAAGAAGAACGCATGGCAATCAGCGCTAACCGAAGTGCTTGTTGCTCTTACCAAGAGGATTGCTGATTGCCATGCGTGGCTGTTGACATTTCCTTTTGCAAGTTTTGGTATTTTTTGCAAGTTTTGCTAATTTTTGCAAATTTTGCTAACGACAGTACCAGGCCTTTCGCTTGACGAAAAGGCCCAGGCGGTTGTGTCGCCTGGGCCTTTAACTGTTCCTAAATCATGTGCCTGATGAAGAGTTCTGGCTTTTAGTCAAACAAGCTCGGCATGTCGTTTTCCTTCATGAGGGCACCGGCGGAGGGTAGGCTCTGCGCGGTGAACTTCTCGGCGGAAACGCCGGCGCCGAGGATGTCCTCGGTCGTGCCGACCGTGGTGACCGAGCGGCCCTTCTTGGCCGTGAATGCCTGGACGCCCTGCGTGTTGGTGGTCGTCTTGGTCTTGAGCAACGACGTGTTGAAGTTCATCAGGCGGTAGTCGCTCGAGACCAGCGCAATGTCGCGGTCCTCTTTGAGCACCTGGGCATACAGCAACTTGCTGCCGCCGTAGATGGCGTTTTTGAGGCGCTTGCGGTTGGTCTTGGTGACGTATCCGGAAAGCGCGACGCGCACCACGCGGCCGTTTTCAAAGACAAACAGCGCGTCAGCCTTGTAGTCCTCGGGGTCGATAACCCAGATGACGCTCTCGTCGGGTTCCATCTCAAGATCGGTCGGCAGGTACGAGCCCAGCTGGGCCGACTTGGTGTCCTCAAACTGCGCGACCTTGCACTTGTACACCTGGCTCTTGTTGGTAAACACGAGCAGCTCGTGCGTGTTGGAGGATGGGAACTCGATAAAGGGCTTGTCGCCGTCCTTGTACTTGAGCGTGGCAGCCTTCTTGAGCACACGGTCCGTCATCTTCTTGAGGTAGCCGTCGCGCGAGAGCATGATGGTCACTGGGTACTCCTCGACCTCGGGCTCCAGGCTCACCTCGACAACCTCGTGGGGCTCGATCCTGCCCGTGCGGCGCGGCATCACGTACTTCTTGTTGACGGCGGCCAGCTCGTCGCTGATGACCTTCTTGATATTCTCCTCGCTCGAGAGGATTTCCTCGAGCTCGGCAATCTCGCCTTCGAGCTTGGCGATGTCCTTGGTGCGGTTGAGAATGTACTCCTCGTTGATGTTGCGGAGCTTGAGCTCGGCAACAAACTCGGCCTGGGTCTCGTCGATGTCGAAACCCTTCATAAGGTTGGGTACGACCTCAGCCTCGAGCTTGGTGCCGCGGATGATGGCGATGGCCTTGTCGATGTCGAGCAGGATCGCCTCGAGGCCGTGCAGCAGGTGCAGGCGCTCGGACTTTTTACCCAGGTCAAAGTTAATGCGGCGACGCGTGGACTGAATGCGCCACGCAACCCACTCGTGCAGGATCTGGCGCACGCCCATGACGCGGGGATAGCCGTCGACCAGCACGTTGAAGTTGCAAGAGAACGAATCCTGCAGCGTGGTCGAGCGATAGAGCTTGGCCATGAGCTTGTCGGGGTCGACACCGCGCTTAAGGTCGATGGCGATGCGCAAGCCCGAGAGGTCGGTCTCGTCGCGGATATCAGCGATCTCCTTGACCTTGCCCTCTTTGGAGAGCTTGACGATGCGTTCGATGATGACATCGGTCTTGGTGGTGTAGGGGATCTCGTAGACCTCGATGATGCGCTCTTCGGGAATCCAGCGCCAGCGGGAGCGGATCTGGAAGCTGCCAAGGCCGGTCTCGACGATCTTCTCCATCTCCTCGCGGCGATAGATAATTTCGCCGCCGGTCGAGAAGTCGGGCATGGGCATGTACTCGAGCAGGTCGCAGTTAGGATCCCGCAGGTAGTGCATGGTGGCAGTGCAGACCTCGTTGAGGTTGAAACCGCAGATGTCGGACGCCATGGCGACGCCGATGCCCTTATTGGCCGAGACAAGGATGTTGGGGAACGTGGTGGGCAGCAGGCGCGGCTCCTTCATGGCGCCGTCGTAGCTGTCAACGAAGTCGACCGGGTCCTTGTCGATGTCCTTGAAGATCTCGGCGCTGATGGGGGAGAGCTTGGCCTCGGTATAACGCGAGGCGGCGTAGCTCAGGTCGCCCGAATAGTACTTGCCAAAGTTGCCCTTCGACTCCACGAAGGGGGCGAGCAGTGCCTCGTTGCCGGTGGCCAGACGCACCATCGTCTCGTAGATCGCGGCATCGCCGTGCGGGTTGAGCTTCATGGTCTGGCCCACGATGTTGGCGCTCTTCTGGCGCTCGCCCTTGAGCAGGCCCATCTTGTACATGGTGTAGAGCAGCTTGCGGTGCGAGGGCTTAAAGCCGTCGATCTCGGGGAACGCACGCGAGACATTGACGCTCATGGCGTAGGGCATGTAGTTGACCTCGAGCGTCTGCGTGATCGGCTGGTCGGTGACCTCGGAGTGCAGGCCGATGACGTTCTCGGCGTTGACCTGCTTTTTCTTGGGCTGGTTCTTCGTCTTCTTCTTTGCCACGATTTCCTCTTGAACTTCTTATGGGCCGTCGTTATCGATTTGCTGCTACTGCAGGTCCAGCTGGTCCAGATATTCCTTGCCGTGCTCGGAGATATGGCGCTTGCGGCCTGCCTCGTCGTTGCCCAGCAACAGGTTGAACATGGTTTCCATCTTGGTGACGTCCTCGGGCTCCACCTTGATCAGGCGACGCGTCTCGGGATTCATGGTGGTGAGCCACATCATGTCCGGATCGTTCTCACCAAGACCCTTGGAGCGGTTGATCGAGCACTTTTGGTCGCCGATCTCTTTGAGGATGCCGTTCTTCTCGAGCTCGGTGTAGGCAAAGTAGGTCTTTTCTTTGCAGTTGATCTCGTAGAGCGGCGACTCGGCGATATACACGTAACCCTCGTCGATAAGCGTGGGCACCAGGCGATAGAGCATGGTGAGCACGAGCGTGCGGATGTGATAACCGTCGACGTCGGCATCCGTACAGATAATGACCTTGTTCCAGTTGAGGTTGTCCAGGTCAAAGGCGCCAAGGTTCTTGATGCGCTTGTCCTTGATTTCCACGCCGCAGCCCAGCACGCGCATGAGGTCCATGATGATGTCGGACTTAAAGATGCGCGGATAGTCCTCCTTCAGGCAGTTGAGAATCTTGCCGCGGACGGGCATAACGCCCTGGAACTCGGCATCGCGCGAGGTGCGAATGGCGCCTGCTGCCGAGTCGCCCTCTACGATGTAGATTTCGCGGCGGCTCTTGTCCTTGGAGCGGCAGTCGATGAACTTCTGCACGCGGTTGGCCATGTCGGTCTTTTGCTGCAGGTTGGTCTTGATGCTCTGACGCGTCTTCTCGGCGTTCTCGCGCGAGCGCTTGTTGATGAGCACCTGCTCCATGATCTTGTTGGCGGCATCTTTGTTCTCGATCAAGTAGGTCGAGAGGCGTTCCTTAAAGAATGCCGTCATGGCCTGCTGGATAAAGCGGTTATTGATGGCCTTCTTGGTCTGGTTCTCGTAGGACGTCTGGGTTGAGAAGCAGTTGGTCACGAGCACCAGGCAGTCTTGGACGTCTTGCCACTTAATGCTGCTCTCGTTTTTGTTGTACTTGCCCTGCTGCTTGATGTAGGCATCGATGGCGCTGGTCAGAGCGCTACGAGCCGCCTTCTCGGGCGAGCCGCCGTTCTCGAGCCACGACGAGTTGTGGTAGTACTCCTGCATCATGAAGGTGCGCGAGAAGCACATGCAAGCTGTGATCTTTACGTTGTAGTCGGGCAGGTCCTCGCGGTCGCGACCGCGACGGTCGGCCTCGATAAAGAAGGGCTCGGTAAGGTAGTCGGTACCGACCTTCTCGAGCACGTAGTCCTCGATGCCCTTGGGATAGCAAAAATCCTCTTCGGTAAACTCGCCATCGTCGCCCTCAATACGCAGGCGGAAGGTCACGTTGGCGTTGACCACGGCCTGGCGGCGCATGGTCTCGCGATACCAATCGTGAGGGATGCTGATCGAGGTAAAGACCTCAAGGTCGGGGCGCCACTTGATGGTGGTGCCGGTGCGGTTCTCGTCGCTGGGCTCAATCTCGAGTGCCTTCTTCTTGGCGCCGACAACCTTGCCCTTCTTAAAGTGCAGGGAGTACTTGTTGCCGTCGCGCCAAACCGTGACGTCCATGTATTCGGAGGCGTACTGGGTCGCGCACGAGCCCAGGCCGTTGGTACCGAGCGAGAAGTCGTAGTCGCCGCCCTGGTTGTTGTTGTATTTGCCACCTGCATAGAGCTCGCAAAAGACGAGCTCCCAGTTAAAGCGCTTCTCGGAAGGGTTCCAGTCGAGCGGGCAGCCGCGGCCATTGTCCTCTACCTGAATGGAGCCATCGCGAAAGGCGGTAAGGGTGATGAGCTTGCCGTAGCCCTGGCGCGCCTCGTCAACGGCGTTGGACAGGATCTCGAAGGCGGCATGCGCGCAGCCGTCGAGTCCGTCCGAGCCAAAGATGACGGCGGGGCGCAGGCGTACGCGCTCCTCGTCCTTGAGCTGGCGGATACTGTCGTTACCATAGTTTGCGGTGTTTTTTGCCATACTCGCTCTCTCGGTGCTCCTTTGCTGCGTTTAAGTCATATAGATAGTCAAGGTAGCATAGCCCAGCCCATAGGCGATTCCAACCAACACGAAATCCATCGAACAATCGTTCGATTAGATAATGAATGCTTGGAATGCGGGAGGGACCTGTCCTGTCCTATCCAAACATCTGCGGCAGGTCGATGAAGACGGTTCGATCGCTTTCGCCAGCTTCGAAGCCCGAACGGGAGAAGAATCCATAGCGATGGCACTTGAGTCCCGTTGCCTCGACTTGGGCGATTTCCTCGTCGACCATTTTTTGCGTGATGGGGGATTTGCGGAACTTTGCTTCGTAGAATGCGTAGCCCTCGGGGTCTTGCGTTACCACATCGAATTCGCCGCTCGTTTTGTTTGCGGGGTCGTCGTACCAGTACTTGCCTATGGCGTCGAAAGCCGGTTCGATCTTGCCGGTCCTGTTCTGCCGCACGAGGTATTGACGGCAGATCTCCTCGAACATATGAGGAACGTAGTTTTCCTCGAAGTCTTGGAAGACGTGACGATCATAGAAGACTTCCGGGTCGAGCAGCTGACGCGCTGAGGCATTGCGGAAAACATAGCGATAGTAAAAGAGCGAAAGCGGATCAACTACAAAGTAGCCAGACTTGCGCTTGTTCGTAGGGTCGTTGATGGGTGCACGCTTTTGGACGATTTCGAGTGACATGAGCTTGTCGAGCACGTCTGCCATGGCCGGACCGCTCGAGACGTGCGACTGTGCCAGCACGTCCCCCCAACGGGAGTAGCCTTGTGCGAGAGCCCCGAAAACTTCGTTGGCGTTGGTCATCTTCGAGATCTCGGCGTTGAGATAGGACGGCACCTCGCTTTCTAAGCGGGCGCCAGGTTCCGTGGCGAGCTCGATGATGTTGTCGCGTACGCTTTGGGATTGATCGATGAGGCGATTGTAAAAGGGGATACCGCCAAAAACGCTATAGAGCCGCACCTTGTCCTCGGGCGAGAACGCGGGATAGAACTTCGCAGCGTCAAAGTAATCCATGGGCTTAAGCTCAAGCGCGAGATCAATTCGCCCGTAGAGGGGGCTTTCATGCTCGATGAGGGATTTCATAATCTCAACGTAGGAGCCGCACAGGACAATGTTTAAACGTGAGTCTTCCCTGTGGGCGTCGATTGAGGTCTGAAGAATGCTGTCTAGGCCTTTAACCGCATCTCTCAAGTAGGGGTATTCGTCGAGAACGAGGGTAATGTTCTTGTCTTTAGCTTGGGCAAACAGAAATTCGATGAGCTCGCGGATGCCTGTGAAGGCGAGCGGAGGAAAGCTCAGCGCTTCAGCAACAAGGACGGACAGACTCTCGAGGTTGTCTGCCTCGGAGGTTTGGCGGCACTCGTAATAGACCGTTGCGACGTCCGACAAATCGGTTAGCGCCTGCTTGATGAGCTCACTTTTTCCGACGCGACGCCTGCCGTAAATGAGAACATTGCGCTGCTCGGGTGCTTTGAGCGTTTTCTTAATACGGGCGAGCTCACGCTCCCTGCCAATAAATTCCACTTACTCGGTTCCTTCCGACTCGGTTTTGTCCGAGTTAATTGTATCGCATGGATCAGTTTATGCTCGAGTTTACTCGGACAAAACCGAGTCGGTTCTGCCCGAGTTAATTTGAAGGCGGCCGAATGCGTCTTGCTGCGTTTGCGGTTGGATACGTTGTCGAAAACGTGTCGTGCGGATTGTTGGATCGAATCGAACATTGGGACAGACGTCTCGTTTTATGGGCCGGGGGCGTGCATGTGCGAGTTCTTTTGGCCCATAAGGAACGCTGGTGGGTCGTTATTTGGGCCACGGGTAACTTCGCCGGCGCCGTGTTTCGTCATACGCTCATAGTGGAAGCCGATGCCACAGGACGACGAAGGCCTTGGGCAACGGATGAGCTGCAAGCGAAAGGAGCGGTGAGGATGATGAAGCCCATGACGAAGAAGCTGCTGTTAGGAATTCCCACCGTGACGCTTTCGGCCGTGCTGGCGTGTACGGTGGCCGGCTGTGGCGGTAGTGCTCCGAGCGGCTCGGCTGGCAGTTCGGGCGGCAGCGCGCCTGTGCAGGAAAAGCCCAAGGCCTATGATTCGCAGACGGTCGAGGTGGCAGGCATTACCTATGAGTCGGTGGCTCACGGTACGTTCTATCGTGGCGATGCCAAGCTACAGGACGGCTTTTATCTGCACATCAAGATCACCAACAACAATGCAAAGAACAGGACGTTTAGCTCCTTTAACGTGCATGCTGCCCAGGGCGATCTTGAGGCAGGCGACCCGTTGTTTACTTCCGGCAAGGCGGCCGTGCTCGATTACGTTGCAAGCGAGGCTCCAGATGAGCTTCACGAGGGCATCGATCTTTCCGAGAGGCCAGATATCGGTCCGGGCGAGACTGTTGAGTACGTGTATTTCTGGGCGCCCAAGACGGCGTACTACGGGCCCATCACTGTCGAGTTCGTAGATGCTTACGCCCCCGCCAAGAATCATGAGGCCATGCACTTTGACACCACGGGGTGCGAGACCAAGGAGTTCAAGGCGGCCGGCGGTGTGGCCGATTCTGGTGACGCGGCCAATATGACCGGCATCGATTGCGCATCGTACAGTATCGAGGCCGCCGATGGGTACACGCTGGATTCGTCCAACGAAGAGCACGAAAAGGCAGACTTCTTCCACGACGAGACTGGAGGACGCTTGCACATCAGCATCTTCCCGCGCTCGCCGGAGGAAGAGGTTGCAAGCCTAGAGCAGGTCTACGAAGGCAAGGAGACAACAACCGACCAGGTCGAGTACAACGGCATAACGTGGCTGCGCTTTACCGGTCCCGACAACAGCCATACGCTGTTTGCGACGGCTCCCGCAACGGGTGAAACCGTCCGCGTGTCGATTGGCTGGAAGATCGATTGGGACGCCGCCGTGCCCATGATGGAGGCGCTAAAGCTCAAGTAGCGCTGTGATTCCCATGTCAGGCGACTCAGGGCTGGCTCCGAGTTATCGGGGCCAGCCCTTTTTTGATGTTCGATGAGCCGAGTCGGCGTCTCTCGCAAAGGTAATTTAGGAGCTAGCGAGGCCTATCCGAATTGATCTCATCGGCGGTGTCGTTTTCGAGCGCCGTGCGGCGGGCGCTGTAGGCGACAAGGCCGGCGCCAGCTGCGGCGAGTGCTGCAGCGGCTGCCATGAGGGGAGCGTTGACATCGCTCGTGCCCGCAAGCACGCCCGCTTTTCCGGAATGCTTGTTATTGCCGTGATCCTTGCCGCTGCCAGAGCCACTGCCGCCACCGGAGCTGCTTCCGCCGGAGCCGCCGCCCTTGTCAGTACCGCCGCCACTCGAGTCGCCACCGCCGTCCGCCGTCATCGGTGCATCGTGAAGCCCCGTCGTATCCGCGCTGTCGCATACGCCGACCTGAACTTTTGAGCGTTCGCATGCCGCGTCGGGCACATGAAGCTCGTGCAGTACGGCACCCAGCGCCGAGTTTGCGCCCGGTCGAATTTCCTCGAGCGTTACGGGATCGAGCGCCACCAGATTACGCGCCTTCGCATACAGCGTTACGCGTTTGCCCACTTCGTCGCTCCAACTCTCGGGGATGGCGAAGCTCATGCGGAACTGTGCCGTGCAACCCGGTGCCAGCACGGCGTTGCCGCTGTCGGCTGCCAGCGGGTGCGTAGCGAAGCGCTCGCCCAGCGTCTCGAGCGCGTACTTCACATGTGCCATGTCGTTGGCCGAAGCGTCCTCGGCAAGCTCTGGATCGTAGATCGAAGCCATGCGTGCGTTCATTCCGAATCCGATGGATGCGCTGGAGAACGGCTGGCTGGAGCCCTCTCGGTATAGATCGATCGTGCCGGCGGTCAGCAAGGTGTTGCCGTCGTTTCGCACCGTGACCATGAAGGATTCGCCTGCCGCTCCGGGCACCACCGCGCCCGAGGTAGCGACCGCGCCCGTCGGAGTGGCACACGCCACCAAGGGCACTTCGATGCCGTGCAGCTCTGCCTCGCTCTTCTCCGCGCTCACAATGTGCGTGGCGAGCGCGGAGAGCATGCCTCCCGACGTTAAAAATGTCGTTATCTGATCGACGGGATGGTCTAGCTCGCACATCACGAACGGCTCCGTAAACAGATCGCCTGCCAAGGTGCTGGCGAAGATGCGGAAGTGCTTGCCCATCACTGCTACCGGGTTGCCTTCTTCGTCGTAGGTCTGTCCCACCTTGCCATCGGTGTTCTCTACATAGAGCACGCACCTGCCGTTGTTGCTTACGCTAAACGATGCTGGGCCACAGCCTGCGGCACCCACGGGCTGCGTTGCAAAGGCCGATGCGCCTCGCGTCCAAGTAATATGCTGCAGTTGCTCGTTGACGGTTGCCAAAAAGCCCGAATGTTGTGGCCACGGCACCGCGTGGGGCACTGTGACATCTGGCGACATAACGCCCCAGCCCGCAATGGACTGGCCGATTACGGCGTACGATGCGCAGCCACAACCGCCTGCAGTCTCGTATGCAACGGGCACCACCATTTTGCCATTGATATTCTCGGACGCGCCCAGCTCGATGCTCGACGGTGCTTGCGGAAAGCGGAGAACTTGGCGGAACGTCAGGCTGTCGCCCAAATCATCCGACCACAGGGTAAAGCATTCCAGCGCAACCTCGGCCTCGCTACCGAGCGTCTTTTCTGCGGTGGCTCCGTGGCGGTGGAGGTAGGCGCCCGACAGACGTCCGTCGACCAGCGTCTTGCCCACCGTGATGCGTGGGCACTGCAGGCAATGGTAGCCATCCTCCTGAAGGCGGCCGCGCGAGATGCTGCGCCATGACGTGTGCGATATCACGCGAACTCCGTCGTTGCTTATGCGCAGGCGCACAACGGACAGTATGCCGGATGTGCTCGCCGTATCGAAAAGGGTGTTGTCGCCGGCGGGGCGCTCACCCGAGACCAGCAGCACGTAGGCGTCCTGGTTTCCTCTTCCGTCTGTATATTCCACCACGTCGAAGTCGTAATCGAATATGCCGTTGCGCTCCACATCGCCCTCGCCAAACCCAAGGGGAAAGTCCACGGGCGTGGGAGCGGACCACGTGCCGTTTGCCTTTGTGTGCACCACCAGGCGCGAGCGACCATTGTCGCCGTAGCGCACCGAGGCGATACGGAACAGGCATTCTACGCCGGCGATAATCGCCAGCTTCATGTGGGCTTCGCTGAGCACGCCAGTAAACAGCACGTTGTCGCTCGAGGGCTTGATGCCGCCACGCTCGTCCTCCGATACACCAGCAGAATTGGCGTTGGGGTCCGCAACGGCGTCCTTCGCCTGCCCGATATGGGCGTACGCATACATCGGCGCGGCGTTTTCGTCGTTCTCTATCAGTGCATGGACGAAATGCTCGATCTGTCCCGTGTCGTCGCTTTCTGCATCCGCCTTGAGCTCAATGCGCGTGACCGCTTGATCCCAATCGCGCACGACAGGCGCGACGTTTACGGCGGTGGCCTTAACCTCGGCGCGTGCGAGTAGCTCGGCGTTGGTGACGATGGTGGCCGATGCGATAAATTGCGGTACGCCGCCCGCCTCGATGTTGCCGGGCGTGCCGAAGCAGGCATCCAACGTGTAAGGCGTATCTCCGCCCAATGCGAGCTCAGAGCGCTGGAGCACATACTGGTTACCATTGTTCACCGACATATTCCACGAATCGAGGAGCGTGGGCCACGACCCCGACCAAGCCTTGGTGGTCCACTTGAACATTACGAACTGGAGTATCACATCGACATCGACGTCCGCACCCACGCGCAGCCGCGGAAGCTGGTGTCCATCTGCCTTCTCGTACCCAATGAACAGCGTGAGGGATGCAGCGCCGCGCACGGCAGACGAAGCGACGCCTGCAACGCCGGCGCCAAAGGTGACGGCAAGCCCGATCTGGATGGTGAACGAGCCCGAGGTGTTTGAATAGTCGAGCGAAATGTTTTTAAAAAACGCCGCGCCGCTGCCGTGCGTGTGGGCACCCACGGCGAGCGCCAGCTTCGCCAGCACCCAGGGGTTGACGTTTAGGAAAAACGGCACCGGTCCTAGGGTAAACTGCTCGGTCCAATTGAGGTCGGTTCTTATCTGGAAGAGAGCCTTGATATTGCCGTATGCGGGGTCGTTGTTGTTACCCCAGGTTTTGCCCACCCAATCGTAGGCGAGCGAGCCGTACAGCTGTGTGGCGATATCCATCGTGAACAGCAGCGTGCAATGGTGGCGAAGGAGCTTGGTGTTTCTTGGATCGGTGCCCGAACCGGCACTCATACTCTTGTACTGATTCCACTTCCCCTCCATCTCGTCGAGGTAGCGGTTTGCCTGCTTGGCGCCCGATTCACGCGGCGATTTCTTCCAGTATTCCGGATCAGGGTTGCCCGAATCGTTCATGTAGCCGACCGGTTTGTATCCTCCGCCAAACAGCACGTACCCGGCAAAAGAGAAATCGAACAAAATGGGGAACGAGGGCATCCAGCACGTGAACTTATTGCCGCCGATGCCGGGAAACGCCGCCGGGAAATCAAACGGAGTGATCTCTTGGTCCATGGTAGTGGGGACGATAGTGGTCGATCCGGATTCCGCCTTTGCCGCCGGCGCGGTAACAACGGCCATAGGGGATGAGAGCGTGTAGGTTTTGCCCTGGTAGTCGAGGACAAAGCGCAGCTTGCACCCTTCCTCCAGAAGGTTTGACGCTGCATCGAGGAACTTGTCTTCGAGCGTGAACGTCGCCAGATTATTCGTGCCCGATGCGCTGGCCTTGACTTGGCCAATCTGCGTGACGGTTTCGGGTGAGCTACTCGTGGCGGGCATTACCTTATTGATGTGCAGCGTTGCCTGTCCACCCTGTGGCAGATGTGCCTGCACGGTAAAAGCGTGCGTGTTGGGCTGGTCGTTTGCTGCTTCGTCCGCTGGCATTGCCATAAACGTGGCGTCGGCGTACTGGATGTCCCATTCGTCGAATGTGAGCTGGCGGAAGTACGGCTCGCCGTCGGAAAGCGGACGCGTGGGCGCGGTTATAGCGGTGCCGCCTTGGACGCGCGCGAGGGGAATCTCGACATCGCGGTAGCCCGCCATGCTAATGGAGATGCCGCCGTTAAAGTCGTACGCGTCGAGAAGCGTCGCCTCGTCCACGTAGCCTTCTGAAAGCGGCGCGACCTCAAAGATGGCCGTGCCTTCGTCATCGGTAGCGGCGGTGAGCTGCTTGCCTGCGGCATAGCGCGATGTGAGTGTGACCTGGGCACCCGTGATGGGCGTATTCTTGTTGGCGACGTCGACCACGACCACACCGAACATGGTGCGCGAGAGAACGAGCACCCTGAAGGGGTCTTTTTCGTCGGCATGGGCTTCGGTGGGTGCGAACGGCAATATGAAGGCGTTTGCGCTTCCCGGCACGCGCGGCATCATAATGCTCGCTAACGAGGACGCTCCGGCGACAAGTAACGAACGGCGATCAAGCATCTTGGGCTCCCATCCCGCAAGTATCGGTGGAAATAATCCAATTTTGCGAGAAGGCGCCCCGTGGCGGTAGTGCCGTTCAAGGGTCAAAATGTCCAAATTGATCGAGCGAAGCGCCGGGTTCCGGAACGCGTTCGATGCGCTTGGTAGTCCGGTCGCTAACGTAACATATGCGCGACCAGCTCGGCGCGTGTGCCGATGCCAAGCTTTGCGTATACGCCGGATAGGCGGTTTTTGACGGTGCCCGGCGATACTCCCATATGGCGTGCGATTTCGGCGTTGGTCCACCCACGACAGGCGAGCATGGCCATGGTGAATTCCGTGGTCGTTAGATCGTCGGCAACGTCCTCGCCCGAATCGGGGTTGTGGATGCGCCGCCAGCCGTAGCTGAAGCGGTATGTGATCTCGATGATGCGCGCGAAGTCGTCAGGGTATTGCGTTTTTAGGCACGCCTCGATAAGCCCCTGCAAAAGGCCGTGGTGCTCGCCGATGAGCTCGATAAGGCCGTCGGGACGCGCAATGTTCCAAGCAATTCCGAAGTGCGTTTTTGCGGCGTCGATGTCCTTGAGGCTCATGCATGCCATGGAAGCTGCCAGGTGAAGGAACAGTTCCGAGATCGGATAGCTTCCCTGTTTCATGATCAGGGCGTTTTCCGCCATGCCCAGACTGCGGCCATATTCGCCGCGCAGGTACAGGGCATGCGCCATCACGTAGCTGGCGAACAGGCGCAGGCCTTCGGGTAGATGCGCCGCAAGCGGATAAAACTCTTCGGCAGAATACGGGGAAGGCAAGTGTAGCAGGACGCTTGCGGCCGAGGCGAACAGGATACGCATGGCATGGACGGCGAGCGATTCTTCGTTGGTGGGCGTATCGAGGATGCCCGCAAGACAACGGCGGGCGTCGGCGATACGGTTGAGCGACAGACTGGCATATCCGCAGATAAAGCATGCGGAATAGCGCAGTGCGGGGTCGGTGGCGTCAAGATAGGGACGCGCCGTCTTGGCAGCGAGGGCGGCCTGTCCGCGAAAGTACAGCGCTTCTGCCGTGGCGATGGTGCGTGAATCGGGGTCGGAAATGCCTGCAACCGCAGTGTCAATCTGCCCCGGCACAAAGGCAGTGCACATCAACGGCATGGGAACGCATGGGTAGCCATCGCAGTCCATCTTCCATCTCCCAACAGCTGGCAACAATAGCAGCAATTGTACTCCTGTTGCTCGGGACCCCTTTCGTTTTACTGTTTGGTTGACGCTGCGGATCGTTTTGGAAGGCTTACGAGCATGGTGGTCCCGTTCTCGGAACTTGCTTCGACCTCTACCGTGCCACCGTGAAGCGCTGCAATCTCCCAAACGAGCGCTAGTCCGAGTCCTGCGCCGCCATATGCCCTGCTGCGGGATTTATCCAGGCGAAAGAACGGTTGGAAGATGCTCTCACGGTACTGCTTGGGTATTCCCGGGCCCTGGTCTTCGACTCGCAGGAACACATGGCTGTCGCTGTCGCTGATGGAGACGTTGACAGTCGAGCCGGAGCGGCTGTAACGGATGGCGTTTTCGACCAGATTAAACACCAGCCGATAGAGGAGCGTGTCGCTCCCGATTACTAAAGCGTCTCCAGCACAATTGAGGGCTATGCCCTTATCCTCGGCAAGTGGCGCAAGATCGGTGAGGACCTCTTCGGACAGGGGGCCGAGTTCAACAGCGTCCCCGCAAGGGACACTGCGGAGCTCACTCATCTCGAGCAATACCTTGGTCATTCGAGACATGCGCTCAGTTTGTTCTTGTAGCAGGCCGAGCAGCTCGGCTGTTTCGGGTTGCAAACCGGAGTGCTCGGAGATGAATAGTTCAATCTGTGCTTGCATAAGGGCGAGCGGGGTGCGCAGCTCGTGTGCGGCGTTGCCGGTAAACTGACGCTGTGCAGAGAACCCTTCGCCAAGACGAGCGATCATGTCGTTGAAAGAGGCGCTGCATCGTTGTAGCTCGGTGGGCATATCTTCATTGAGTCTGATTTCGCTTAGGTTGTCAGGCTGCACGCGCTCAACCTGGGCTGCAAAAGCCCGTAGCGGTTTAAGTGCACGGCCGCTCACAAAGTATGCCAGCACGCCGCCAAGGAGCGTGACTCCAGCCGTGATGTACCAGGCTGTCGTGCCAAAAGACTCCTGTGCGTCGTTTACGACGATCGTGACTCTGTCATCGGGGACCGCTTTCGTCGGGTCGAATGCCTGGGGCGAATCTTCGCCGGTTGCCTTAAAGGCCGAGATGTTACTGCCGATGGCATCCATGTAGCGCATGCCCGTATAGCCGACCAGGCAGTTCGTCAGCACGCATGCCGCACACGTGAGCAGTGCCGTCATAATCGTTATGCGCCATTGCAGCGAAAGCCTTTTCATTCGCTATCCTCCATAACGTAGCCCTCTCCAATCCGATTGCGAATCGGGTCGTATCCCAAAGCGCTGCGTAGCTTTTTGCGGAGTGACGAGATGTGAACGCGGGTTGCGTTGCTAAAGCTGTTCACGCTGCTATCCCAAACGTGCTCGATAAGCTCCTCTTGACTTACCGGACGCCCCTGATTAAGCATCAGGTATTCCAAGATTCCCGTTTCCTTGCGTGTAAGAGATAAGGCCTCGCTGCCCACGGAAGCGATGCGCGCCTTGGTGTCAAAGCTGAGTTTTCCGCAGGTTAATACTATGTCGCTTTGTGCGAAGCGCCTGAGGGTAAGGCTGCGGATCCTTGCCGCAAGTTCGTCCAGATGAAACGGCTTGGTGAGGTAATCGTTGGCGCCGGCATCGAGTCCGTCGACCTTATCGGATACTTCGCCACGCGCGGACAGAATCAGCACCTTGGTCTCGCAGTCGGTTTTCCTAAGTTCCCTGAGTACGGTCATGCCGTCGATACGGGGAAGGTTGAGGTCGAGTACCACGAGGTCAAAGACTTCGACGCCCAGCAGGTCGAGCGCCTCCTGTCCGTCGTGACAGCAGTCGACGCTGTATGCCAGGTTTCGCAAGCTGCGCGCGATTGCGTCACACAGCGCCCGCTCGTCCTCGACGATCAAAATACGCATAACAGTCTCCTTGCACATTTCAAATCGCGCTTAACACGGATTTTATAGTCGATATGGTCCAATGGTCGCGTAACGAAAGGAGTGGTCGAGTTGTTCAAAGCGGTAAAACCCATGGTACAGGTCGCTTTGTTGATCGTCGGAATTGCCATGGTGTGCTTTGGTGTTATGCGTGGCGAGGCGGATGCCGTGCTGGCCAAAGCGATTAGGCTGTGCTTGGAGTGTATCGGAATTGGATAAAAGAGAAAACACTGCGTCGCATGTTTTGGCCCGATTTCGCGGATTCTTTCAGGCGGCGGCGACGCTGGTCACCAATATTCACCTGCCAAACTTTGCCAAAGGCGGCATTTATCAGGGCGCGGGGAAAACAGTCTGCGTACCTGGACTTAATTGCTATTCGTGCCCCGCGGCATCGGGTGCGTGCCCCATCGGGTCGTTCCAGTCGGTGGTAGGTTCATCCAAGTTCAACTTTTCTTACTATGTCACCGGTACGCTCATTTTGCTCGGCGTGCTGCTGGGACGCTTTGTATGCGGCTTTCTGTGCCCGTTTGGCTGGCTGCAGGAGCTGCTTCATAAGATTCCCGGCAAAAAGCTTTCCACGAAAAAGCTTAAGCCGCTCACGTACATCAAGTACGTCGTGCTGCTGTTTGCCGTGGTGCTGCTGCCCGTCTTGATGGTTAACGACGTGGGCATGGGCGACCCATTCTTTTGCAAGTACATCTGTCCGCAGGGTGTGCTCGAGGGCGCCATTCCGCTGGCCATCGCCAATGCCGGCATTCGATCTGCGTTGGGACATCTCTTTACTTGGAAACTTGCCGTTCTCATTGCCGTGGTAGTGCTGAGCGTTTTGTTCTACCGCCCCTTCTGCAAATGGATTTGCCCACTCGGCGCATTCTATGCGCTCATGAATAGGGTGTCCTTGTTGGGGATTCAGGTTGACGCGTGCAAATGTGTCTCGTGCGGCAAGTGCTCAAAGGTTTGTCAGATGGACGTTGATGTGGTCCGCGCGCCCAATCATGCCGAATGTATCCGGTGCGGAAAGTGCATCGGGGCCTGTCCCGTCGATGCCATCAGCTATCGCTATGGCCTGGATGTGTCGGCGGAAAAGCTTCCCTTGACCGCTGATAAAAAGTAAACAAGCTTCGACAAAACGGAGGAATGACTATGAAGCTTTCTAAGATTGCGGCCCTGTTTATGGTGCCGGTATTGGCCTTGTGCCTTGTGGCATGTTCGGCGCCCGGTGGCAATGCGAGCGAATCTGCGAGCTCCGATCCTAAGATCGCAGAGCTCACTGCGCAGAAGCCGGCCAATGCCGACGAGGCCGCCGAGTTGTATGCAAAACTCATGCAGAAGGAGAACGAGATCTTTTCGAGTGATAACGCGCTGTGGGAAAAGGTATTCAATGCGGCAAATAAAGACTCGACAATGATTGAGGACGGCAGCAATTACGGCGATTTCCTGCTCAAGACCATCGACGGCGCCAAGGATGAGTTCACGGCGGATGAGCTTAAGACGCTCAAGGCCGGTGCGCAGCAGATCAAGGAAATCGAGGACAAGCTCGAGAGCTTGGAGAAGGAGTTCCCCGGCTGTGGAAGCACGCCGAGCGCAGGCGAGAGCGTCGACGCTTCGACCGCTGGCATGACGGCTGGTGCCAATGCTTCGAGCGAGGCGACGAAGTTCCCCAGCTTTATGGGCAAGGACCTGGACGGCAACGACGTGAGCAGCGACGAGCTGTTCTCTAAGAACAAGGTTACCGTCATGAACTTCTGGTTCACCACTTGCAAGCCGTGCGTGGGTGAGTTGGGCGATCTTGAGAAACTGAATCAGGAGCTTGCCGAGAAGGGCGGCCAGGTCGTGGGCGTCAATTCCTTTACGCTCGATGGCAACAAGGGCGAGATTGCAGATGCCAAGGACGTGCTGAGCAAGAAGGGCGTGACATATAAGAACATCTGGTTCAAGTCGGATAGCGAGGCCGGTAAGTTTACGTCAAATTTGTTCTCGTTCCCGACGACGTATGTCATCGATCAGAATGGCAACATCGTAGGGGATCCAATCGTGGGAGCCATCAGCTCCGCCGAGCAGCGCGCAGCACTCGATAAGCTTATCGACCAGGCGATTGCGAATAGCGAGCAGTAGAAAACGCGTAAAGCATAGCGTGGATCGTGTGTCGCTGTGCAAAGTAGTCCGCTACCTTTCAAGATAAGCTCCACCATATAGAGGTCCCGCTCGGGACCTCTTCTTTTAGGCACCGTCCCGTTCGTTTTTTGGCACGGTTCGTTACATTCCTCACTGGCGCCGGCAAAAAATGGGGATAGAGTAGGACAAACGCGTCGAATACGAACGGCGGGGGAGAGCGGGCGAATGTGCCTGCGCAGGAGAGGTTGCCGTCCATGCTGGAGCTCAAAGGTATTTGCAAAAGGTACGTTACGCAGTCGTTTACGCAGGTGGCGCTCGACAGCGTGAGCCTGTCTTTTCGCGATAACGAGTTCGTGGCCATTCTGGGACCTTCGGGGTCGGGTAAAACTACGATGCTCAACGTTATCGGCGGACTCGATCACTTTGATTCTGGCGACCTGCTCATCGATGGCATTTCGACCAAGGACTTCCGTGATCGCGATTGGGATGCTTATCGCAACAACCGCATCGGCTTTGTGTTCCAGAGCTATAACCTCATTCCGCATCAGACCATCTTGGAAAACGTGGAGCTGGCGCTTACGCTCACAGGTGTGGGGCATGCCGAGCGCCGCCAGCGTGCGCGCGAGGCGCTCGAGGCGGTTGGTCTGGGCGAGCACGTTAACAAGCGCCCGAGCCAGCTATCGGGCGGGCAGATGCAGCGCGTGGCCATTGCCCGCGCCCTGATCAATGACCCTGAGATCGTCCTTGCCGACGAGCCGACTGGCGCTTTGGATTCAACGACATCCGTGCAGGTTATGGATTTGCTCAAAGACGTTGCGCGCGACCGTCTGGTCATCATGGTCACGCACAATCCCGACCTGGCATACCAATACGCCACGCGCATCGTCAACCTGGCGGACGGCAAGATCACCGACGATTCCGATCCTTTCGATGTCGTTGACGCCACGCGCCACGAGGCTAAGCCTACGCGCAAAACCTCGATGAGCTTTGTGACGGCGCTGGGGCTTTCTGCCCGAAACCTTATGACCAAGAAGGGCCGCACGGCCATGACTGCCTTTGCGGGCTCGATTGGCATTATCGGTATCGCGGCGATTCTGGCGCTGTCCAATGGCGTAAACGGCTACATCAAAAAGGTCGAGGAGGATACGCTCTCGAGCTACCCGCTCACCATTTCCAAGCAGGATTACGACCTGTCGTCCATGATGGGCGGGCAGGGAACTGCGGATGATGACTCGCCTGAAAATGTTGATTCGTCCGACGACAGTGCCGGCGGCAAGGCTAAGGGAACCGATAAGATTCCCGTGGTCACGGCCGTAAAGGATATGTTTGCGAGCGTTAAGTCCAACGACATGACGAGCTTTAAGGCATGGCTCGATGCCGGTGGCGATGGCATCGATAAAGAGGTCAACGCCATTCAGTACGGTTACGGTGTATCGCCGGTTGTCTATCGTGCCGGCAAGGGCGATGAGAAGCCTGTCCGGCTGGTGCCCAACGCCATGACCGAGGCCATGAGCGGAGGCGCGAGCTCGGCGGCAACGGTGGGCATGGAATCCATGGGAACCTCGGTCTTTAACGAGATGATTGACGACCAGAGCCTGCTCGACAGCCAGTACGATGTCGTCGCCGGTCATTGGCCCACGTCTGCTAACGAAGCCGTAATGGTGCTTTCGAGCCGTGGAACGGTGGGCGACTACACGCTCTACAGCATCGGCGCGCTGGATATCAACGAGCTCAACGACCTGGTTAACAGCGCCATGACGGCTGACGGTAAGATCGAAACGCCCGAGACCGGCGCCGACTTTACCTACGACGATGCGCTGTCCACGACGCTTAAGGTGCTGTCGCCGGCCGATGCCTATCGCAAAAACGAAGAGACCGGCATGTGGACCGACATGTCTGACGACGCCGACTTTATGACCGCCAAGGTTGCCGACGGTATTGACGTGCACATTGTGGGCGTGGTGCGACCTAACGAGACGGCCAATGCGAGTGCGTTGTCTCCGGGCATTGCCTATACGCATGCGCTGACTCGCCAGCTTATGGAGCGCGCCGCCGATTCGCAGATTGTGCAGGAGCAACTCGACCACCCCGAGACGGATGTCTTTACGGGCAAAACCTTCGACGAACTGCAAGGCGAGGCCAAGCAAGGCGTGGATCTGGGCAGCATGTTCAGTGTGGACGAGGCAGCGCTCAAGAGCGCGTTTTCGTTCGATACATCTGCGCTCTCGGGTGCGGCCGGCGGTATGGACCTGTCGGGTCTTGACTTGTCCGGGCTGGACATTGACCTTTCGGACGTTGGCAAGGACGTCGACATCAGTGACATCATGGCCAAGGCGCCAACCCCAGATTTCTCGGGTATCTTTGACGGTCTGGAACTCACGCCCGAGCAAATGCAGCAGGTGGGAACGCTTGCCAACCAGCTGTTTGAGGGCTTTTTGCAGTCTGATCAGTTTAAGGCGCTGACACCCGATGATCTTAAGGACGCGTCAAAGCTCTCTGCCGCATTCTCGACATATCTTGAGAATGATGCCGCAGCCCAACAATGCCTGGCTCAGCTCAAGGCACTCGGTGGCGATGCCCTGGCCGAGCGCCTGCAACAGGCGATGACCGACTATGTGCAAAAGCAGCTGGCTCCGTATCTGCAGCAGGCTATGGATCAGGTGATGAAGTCGATCAGCGACCAGATTGCGGCGACGGTGTCAGCTCAGCTCAAGGCAGACACGGCTGGGCTTATGGACCAGATGGCGACGCAGATGTCTTCGAGTTTTGCCAACCTAGCGAGCGCTATGCGTGTGGATGCGAGCGCCTTTGCCCGCGCCATCCATTTCAACATGGACGCCGAGGACCTGAGTTCGCTCATGATGAGTTATGCCAAGGCGTCGCAGCTCACCTACGACAACAATCTGACCACGCTGGGCTATGCGGATGAGGCAGACCCCATCTCGGTCAAGATTTTCCCGCGCGACTTTGAGGCCAAGGAGCGCGTACTCGACCATATCGATGCGTACAACAGGCAGGTCAAAGCCGCCGGCCACGACGAGCAGGCAATCTCGTACACCGACTACATGGGCATCATCATGGGTTCGGTGACCGACATCGTGAACACCATCAGCTTGGTGCTCATCGCATTCGTGAGTATCAGCCTGGTGGTGAGCTCCATCATGATCGGCATCATCACCTACATCAGTGTGCTGGAACGCAAAAAGGAGATTGGCATCCTGCGTGCGATCGGCGCGTCGAAGCGTAACGTGGCCAACGTATTCAATGCCGAGACCTTTATCGAGGGCCTCATTGCCGGCGTCTTTGCCATTGTCGTCGTGGTGGCCGTGAGCTTCCCAGTTAATACCTGGGCGCTTGCTGCCAAACAAGTACCCAACCTGATGAGCCTGCCCGTGCAGGATGCGCTGGTACTCATTGCAATTTCGGTGCTGTTGACGGTCGTTGCCGGCCTGCTGCCTGCTCGCAGCGCATCCAAGAAGGACCCCGTCGAAGCCCTACGCTCCGAATAATGTGACAAAGGGACAGTCCCTTTGTCACATTGAGACCCTTGCGAAATCGGGGTCTAATTACCGTTCGGCAGGTTAAGAACTCCCTCTCCCCGCTTAATGCTTGACGAAGAGTCTTCTGGTTTATATACCTATCGGTAGGCATATAGGATGTATTGCCGATAGAAATGGAGCAACCATGACTCTCACCACACCAGCCAAAAAAGATTGTCTCCGTGAAAGCGGCGCATTTGCTTGGGTCGTCGTTATTGCGCTCGGCTTAATGTCCGCCGGAACAACTGGCACATATAGCATTATTGCCGGCTCATTCGTTGCTCCAGTATGTGAAGATCTGGGCTTTGACTACACTTCTTTTTCTTTCTATTTCACCGCGATTCTTCTTGGCCTTGCGCTTGGGCTTCCGCTTTTGAGTCGCTTCATTCCAAAAGTAATCGGCAAACCATGGCATATTTGCATTGAACTCGTCCTTATTGTCGCCGGCGCCGCAATGGCGTTCTACACCGAGGTCTGGATGTTCACCGTCTCCGCCGCAGTGATCGGCATCTGCTTTTCGTTTACAACGGGCGTCTGCATGTCCGATGTCATTGACCAATGGTTCAGCAAATCGTCCGGTCTTGCCATCGGCCTCGCTTGGGGCGTTAATTCTCTCTGTACGCTGTTATTGAGTCCTGTCATTACGCTGGTCATCGAGCAGCAAGGCTGGCGTACGGGATACATCGTGCTTGCGGCCGTTTCTGCAGCTATGATTTTGGCTGCAAGCGCATTTATCATTCGCCTTAACCCCTCTGATCGCAACATGCTTCCGTACGGAGAGACCGCCTCCGAAACCCATGAGAGCTGCAGCGCCGATGAGCAGGAAGATGTTCTTTCGGGCATGGCACTCCGCGATGCCGCGAAAACGCCGTCTTTTATTCTCTGTGTCCTCTTGCTTTGCGTGGCGCAGCTCACCTGCTGCATGAACCAGCTGTTTCCAACCTATGCAAGCGAGGTCGGTTTCAATCCTATCGTAGGAAGCTTAATGGTCTCGGCAGCTTCACTCTCCGATATCTTCCTAAATCCCTTCGTGGGCAAAACATGCGACAAGCTTGGCGCTATTAAAGCAACGGTCGCATGGACAGGTGTCAGCATTCTTTCATTCCTGCTTCTTATCATTGGCGGAAGCAATGAGACCGTTTCCATCATTGCAGCTGGTGTAAACGATGTCATGTTCGCCATCGTTGGAACCGCAATGCCGATGCTTCTACTCTCGCTCTTTGGATCACGCGATTTTGGAAGGATCTATTCGATCGTTTGCTCAGCGGGCTATGTCGTCGGTGCTTTTGGAATGCCGGTCATGATGAAGGTTTACGGCATGGCGGGGTCATTCCAGGGAGTATTTATCTTCTGCATTGCCTGCAACCTTATGATTGCTGCGTTTGCTATCGTTTCCGGCTTTCTCAATAAGGCTGCTGAAAAGTAATAAGCGCCGATTTGCATCGGCATAGATTGCCACGCAACAGGGGTTGACTCCAAGCCAGACTGGAGTCGACCCCTGTTTTCGTTTTTAAAGGTTGCCCGCAGGCACCATGGGTGCCAACATGCGCTTCAGCTTGGCTGGTTTATTTGAACATAAGCTCGACTATTCCCGCCCAAACCGCTTTTTCATCAATATCCTCACCTTGAGCGACCGTATTGCTTGCTCCCTCCAGAACGGTATAAAGAATTTGTACGTAGAGCATTACGTCGGCGCTATCGGAAAACGCGCCAATCTCTACACCATGAAGAAGGATGTCTTTAAGCGCATCCATGGTTCGTTTGGTCGCCGTCGCTTGACGTTCCTGAACTGCAGGAATTCGATTTGCTTGAACGCTAACCTCGGCCAGCACGCGCCGGCGCTTTTCATCGCTTCGATAGCCACCTATAACTGAATTGCCGAGCTCGATAAGCGCGGCCTTGAACCCGTCCCTATCGACTATTAGCGAGTAGTCGCGCTGATAGTCAATGGTCGGAAACATGCTGTCCAAGAGCGTAGTGAAAATCTCCTCTTTAGAGGGAAAGTAGTAGTACACCGACGGCTTGGATATACCGACAAAGTCGCAAATCTTTCCGATAGACGCTTTGTCATAACCGACTTCTGCCACAAGATCGTACATTGCGTCCAATATTTTTTTTCTTGTGCTCACGCTGCATTTCTCCATCGCAAATCACTTCCGCACTACCAACATTATTAAGGATGGCAACGGAACATCAATTCGTGTCCAAACATGACCACTATATACGGTGAACGGTATGTATCAGTAGGCGAGCGGCAATTATTCAAAACTATCTACCGAACGGTAGGTATAGTAGTACTATAGCAGGTGAAACCCCGCTATTGTCGCGGCCGGACAGCATCGCGGGAAACCCGACGGAAGGACCAACCATGTACGAGAACTATCGTATGCCGGGCGAGTTCGAGAAGCGCTCCAACGTCTATGTGACATGGCTTCCCGATTACATCCGTGCAGAGGGCTATGATAACCGCCAGCCCTGCGTTGACGTGATCAAGGCTCTGCTCGAGTATGGCGACGTTACGGTCAACCTCAATTGCGGTACCCCCGGCTCCTATGAGGAGGCTTGCTCGCGCCTGAAGGAGGAGGGGGTTGATCTCGATCGCATCGAGATCACGCAGTTCGAAGACTCCAACTTCTATGTCCGCGACAACGGTCCCAGCATCATGGTCGACGACAAGGGCCATTCTTATATGGTCAACCCCGCTTGGACCTATTACGGCGTGTGGGACAAGAACTCCCCGGAGTGCCAGTCCGCACGTAAGGCAGCGGTTCACATGGCGGTTGCGCTCGGTTGCTTCGATATCGTCAATTCCGAAATGGTTTCGGAGGGCGGCGACCGCGAGTTTGACGGTCACGGCACTCTGATCGCAATCGAGGACACGGAATGCCGCAAGCGTAATCCCGAGTTCACGAAAGAGGAAGTAGAGGCCGAGTATAAGCGCATCTACAACCTCAGCAAGGTTATCTGGCTTCCGCAGCCTATGCTCGAGGACGACGACTATCGACTGGGCATCCTCGACGAGAAGGAAGACGGAACTCCCGTCTTTGGCATGAGCTTTGCAGCTCACATTGATGAGATGTGTCGCTTTATCACTCCGAACAAGATTCTTCTTGCCGAGGTGTCCGATGAAGAGGCAGCCTCGAGCAAGGCTGGAGCAGAGTCTCGTCGCCGCATTGAGGCAGCCTACGAGATCCTGAGCAACGAAACGGACTGGGAGGGCAAGCCCTTCGAGATCGTTCGTATGCCCACCGCCGAGCCTATTGAAGTCGTTATCGCCCCTGGCGATGAAGATTACGAGCTCTATAAGGGCTTCATCGACGAAATGGGCGGCAAGTTTATGGATGGCACCCCCTGGCCCGAGGGCCCCGTCCACTTCTACGCCGCAGCGAGCTACTGCAATTTCCTGATTTGCAACGGCGTCGTTCTTGGCCAGCGTTATTACCACGAGGGCATGAGCGAGGTCGTGAAAGAGAAGGACGAGCAGGCCAAGGCAGTTCTTGAGAGCTGCTTCCCCGATCGCAAGGTCATCATGATTGATTCCCTCGCGCTTAACCTGTCCGGCGGCGGCGTGCACTGCTGGACTAAGGACGTGGCGGCCAGTCGTTAGTGAGCCTTAGAGCCTGCGCTCTTTGGCTTAGGCGCCACATGTACCGCTCCCCGAGGGATATCCGTGTTTTCCTCGGGGACACATTCAACAATAATTTTGATAATAATTCGAAAGGAAATAGGCATGAACAACAGCCTCCGCGGTCGCGACTACATCAACATCCATGATCTTTCCTCCGAGGATTTCCGCTATCTCATCGATCTTGCCTGGAACCTTAAGGCTCAGAAGAAGTCCGGTGTCGACCAGCACTACTTCCCCGGCAAAAACGTCCTCGCCATCTTTGAGTGGGGCTCGACCCGTACTCGTTGCGCATTCGAGACCTCCTGCAATGATTTGGGCATGGGCTTCACTTATCTGACCAACTCCCACATGGGTGACTGCGAGACCGTCAAGGATGCCATGCGCGTCTTTAACGGCATGTACGATCTCATCGTCTACCGCGCACAGAAGGACGAGCAGTTCCTCTATGACGTCGCCGACCTGGTTGACATCCCGGTCATCAATGCCCTTACTCTCGGCGATCACCCGACTCAGATGCTCGCTGACGCTCTTACGATGGAAGAGCAATGGGGCGGTTTGCGTACGAGCCGCGGCAAGAAGATGGCTTTCGTTGGCAACTGCGCCGGCGCCCCAGTGTGGTATGGCCGTCTGTGCGCTATGCTCGACATGGACTTCCTCGCCATCGGCCCCGACGACCTCCGTCATCAGATGTGCAAGGAAATGATCGAAGAGGTGGAGGCCTGCTACGCCAAGTACGCTCCCAATAGGACCTTTACCATCACCTCTGACCTCGATGCCCTGGATGGCGTTGACGTTATCGTTACCGAGGAGTGGCGCTACATCAACCCCGAGTGCGGCGAAGAGGTTCTGGATCCCGACGACTACAACTCCTGGTTGGGCGATGCCGAGTCTTTGTACCCCTATCGCGTCACCAGCGAGCTGTGCAAGCGCACCAACAATCCCGACATCTTCTGCATGCATGAGCTTCCCTCTGTCCATAACGCAGATCACCGTGTCGGCAAAATGCTCCTCGACCAGTGCAAGAACGACCTCCATCGCGAAATCATCACCGAGGGCTTTGAGATTGCCGACGAGTGCTTTGAGGCCAACGCTTCGGTCATCTTCCGTGAGGCAGAGAACCGTCAGCACACCATCAAGGCTGTTATGTGTGCCCTTCTGGGTCTCTAGGAGCTGTATCAATGGATAATGCAAAGTTAAAGAGCAGCAAGGTTTACGCATGGGTTCTCGTAATCGCGCTCGGCCTTATGTCTGCCGGCACGACCGGATCCTATAGCGTCATCGCGGGCTCCTTCGTCGCACCCGTGTGCGAGGAGTTCGGGTTTGACTATTCCATCTTCTCGTATTACTTCACCGCAACGCTCATTGGTCTTGCGGCAGCTCTTCCGTTTGTCGGAAAACTCATTCCCAAGGTCGTTGGCAAGGTTTGGCTCCCCGTTGTCGAGCTTATTTTGCTCGCTGCCGGCGCAGGCATGGCCTTCTACACCGAAGTCTGGATGTTCATCGCCGCTGGCGCCCTGATTGGCGTTTGCTTCGCCTTCACCACCGGCGTCGCCATGTCCGACGTTATTGACCAGTGGTTCAAAAAATCTGGTGGCCTGGCAATCGGTCTCGCTTGGGCAGTGAACTCGATTTACATGCTCATCATGAGCCCCGTCATCACCTCTGTCATCGAGGCCGCTGGCTGGAGGACTGGCTATCTGGTGCTCGCTGGCGTCTCCGCCGTGCTCATTCTCCCCGCTTCCGTCCTGATTATTCGCTATAAGCCTCAGGACAAGGGCATGCTGCCCTATGGCTACGTCGAGGGCGAGACGGTCACCGAGACCGAGGAGACGACCGAGGATAGCACGCGTGGCGTTAGCTATGCGCGCGCCATTAAGTCGCCTGCCTTCTTCTTCTGCATCGGCTTCCTCTGTCTCGTTCAGCTCACTTGCTGCATGAACCAGCTCTTCCCGACGTATGCTTCCGAGGTTGGTTTTAGCCCCATGGTGGGCGGCTTCATGGTATCCGCTGCATCGCTCTTCGATCTGTTCCTCAATCCGATCGTCGGCACCACTTGCGATAGGTTCGGCAGCACGAAGGCCATTCTGGGCTGGCTCGCTGTCTCCATCCTCTCCTTTGTCATGCTCATGATGAGCAGCGGCAACTCGACGCTCAGCATCCTCGCAGCAGGCGTGAACGACGTAATGTACGTCATCGCTGGCACTGCCCTGACCGTTTTGGTTATGGATGTCTTTGGCTCCCGCGATTTCGGTCGCATCTTCGCGCTGATCTGCTCCGTGGGCTATATCGTCGGCGCCTTTGGCATGCCCGTTATGATGAAGGTCTATGAGCTTGTCGGCTCCTTCCAGGGCGTCTTCATCTTCTGCATCGCATGCAACGTTATTATCGGCCTGTTCTTGCTGCTGGCAAAAAAGACTGGTAAGAACCTCTCCTGGGACGAATAGTTCGATTCGTCTTAGACATACGCTGTAGGGCTTAACCTGCAGCCGCTTTGGGGCATCGACTAACATCGGTGCCCTTTTTCATCGAATGTGACAAAGGAGCAGCCACTTTGTCACATTGAGTGGCATGTAAATCGAGGTCTAATACTTTTCCGAGAAGTGAACGGCCATACTTGGACCTCCGAAGCATCGACATTTTTAGACGTCAAACCCGCAGGATTTGGCTGGCAAAACCGCAGGAAATTGCATCTCGAAAGTGCCGATGCTTCGGGGGCCCGTTTTCACTCGTTCACTTCTCGGGAAAAGTATTAAACCTCGTTGTATGGGGTGCGGCTGGAGGGTGGTCATCGTTCAGTAGCTACCTCTTCCTTGTGAATCGCCTGAAGCGCAAGGCATAATGCATGTGACAAAGGGACGGCCCCTTTGTTGTGTTGATATGAGAGAAGAGTAGATGATCCTTTCGCTGGCCCCCATGGAGGGAATTACCGGGCATGTGTTCCGTCGCGTGCATGCGGAGTGCTTCGGCGCACTCGATTGCTATTACACGCCGTTTTTGCCGCCGCCGCGGGTGGGAAACCGCTTTGGTGGCAAGGCGTTTAAGGAGATCGATCCTGCCAATAACCAGGGGCTCAACGTGGTGCCTCAGCTGATGTCCAAGAACGCGGACGAGTTTGTGTGGGCGGCACAGGTGCTCGCCGACATGGGCTATCGCGAGGTCAATCTCAACTTGGGTTGTCCTTCGGGAACGGTTGTCGCCAAGGGCAAGGGCTCGGGTTTCTTGCGCAATCTCGACGAGCTCGAAGTGTTCTTGAGCGATGTGTGCGAGCGGTCGCCGTTGCCGGTATCGGTAAAGACCAGGCTGGGGCTGGAGGGCGATGACGAATACGAGCGCGTGCTCGATCTGTATTGCCGCATGCCGCTGGCAGAGCTGATTGTGCACCCGCGCGTGCAAAAGGACCGCTATACGGGATCGCCGCGCAAGGAGTTTTACGGCGAGACGCTGGGGCGTGCGCCGTTCCCCGTGGCCTATAACGGCGACATTTTCGATCTTGAGGATATGGATGCGCTGGTGGAGGCCTATCCCGGGACGCGCCATGTGATGCTGGGGCGTGGCTTGCTTGCGAACCCCGCGCTCGCTCGCATGGTCAAGGGCGGTCCCGCTGCCACGGCAGCCGAACTGCAGCGTTTCCACGACACGCTGTTTGCGGCCTATGCAGAAGAGATTGGCGGCAATGCGGTCTTCCGCATGAAGGAGTGGTGGTTCTACGCCAAGTGCGCTTTCGCTGATCCCGCTACCGTCCACAAGATCGTACGCAAGACCAAAAAGGTCGACGAATACCGCGCTGCCGTCGAGCGCGTCTTTCGTGAACAGCCGCTTGCACCCACAGCTCGCTTCCACGGCTAACTAGTCATCGGGGGCGTTCTTTAACGACTGGTCATTTAAGGACGTCCCCAACGACTATGTAGCAAAAACATGTACACCAGCATCCAAAGATGTCGAAAAATGTCGACTTTGGATGCTGGTGTACATGTTTGGGTCCGACGGGGGAGCGGGCCTAGGCAATCAGTGCATCAAGTGTAATGAGCTCTCTGAGCCGCTCCGTGCGTGTTTGCCCATGGCGTTTGGCTTTTTCGTCAAACGCCTCAAGAATCGATTCGCCCACACGTGCTGATATAACGACGCTCGGCTCATCGGAGATTGGTGGCCTTCCCAACTTGATGGTGTGACCTTTCGGCCACTCATCTTTTTCGTAGGCTTCCGCGGCTTTCTTCAACTCTCCGGGAGCAAACCCCATCATCTTTTCGAGCTGCTTAGCATCCATGGCGCCTCCTATCGATCGACATAATGTCGAGCGCCGGTTCTCGGATTCTCTTTTTGTATACAATTTTGTAGACAAAAATACAAGCAGTTCATCGGGCTAATTAGCTTGTTTTGACCTGCCTGTTCGATAGGAAATGAGCATTGACGGCTTCGATACTCCTTTGCTTTTCAGCTTGGAATTTGGATGCTCATTGAACTTCCGGAGGGGAGCCCTTTATTAAGCTATTGAGATTCTGGGCAGGAGCTCTCACTGGTCTTCGGTAATGGGGCCAGCTTAATTCGCGACACAGTGTGTCGCGAATGGGAGTAGTCGTTAGGTGTCCTTCAATGGCTACTCATATAAGAACGTTCAAGTGTCGGATTTTGTCATTTAGTGTCGCTCTCAGCGACTATTCTGGAGGGTCGTGGTCAAAAAAGGGCAAATATGAGTACTGTTGCCATTATGGTTGCATTTATTTGCTATAAATTGTAGTTCCTGATGAGATTTGTTCCCATTAAGAGCTACTTTTATTGAACATATGAGGAGAAATAACGTCGTCTGCGGACGAGTGGAACGGTAGCGCGCAGAGATGTGGTGTAAGAGGCGGGGCATGCCCCGCCTCTTCTCTTT
>CABRHX010000022.1 GCA_902470805.1 uncultured Collinsella sp.
CATCGGGACTTGCAGCGACGGACCTCAGGACACTCTTACACCACGTCTGCGCGCGACCACGTCGAATTTGAGAAAAACAAAACCTCAGGTAGACGGCTCGCGAATTTAACAAAAACCGGTGCATGGTTGAGCATCCCGGGCTAAACGTAGTAAATGGGCATAGTTTTTGATATGTCACTCATACAGTCACAGTGAAAATGAGCCCAAAAGATGAAAAAACGCCCGTCGGCGGTGGTGCCGGCGGGCGCTGCTGTGCGATATGTTGCGTTGCGGGCTTAGTGCCTCATAAAGTGGTATTCGATCACGTTGCTGTAGGGGTGACCCGGGCCCACGATGCCCTGTGGGAACAGCGGCTGGTGCGGCGTGTCGGGGTACATCTCTGCCTCGAGGGCAAAGCCGGCGCCCCAGCCATAGTTAGCATCGTCCTTGGCGTGCTCGTCGCCCAGCCAGTTGCCGGTGTAGAGCTGCACGCCCGGGGCGGTGGTGTAGTAGTCCAGCTCACGACCGGTCCACATCTCCTCGACGTGCATTGCGCGGCGCAGATTACGGCCGTACTGATAGCCATCGATGCACAGGCAGTGGTCATAGCCACGGGCCTGCTTAATCTGCGGGTCGTCGGCTTCCATGCCGGGCGCGACGGGGCGCAGCTCGCGAAAGTCAAACGGCGTGCCTTCGACCGGAGCGATCTCGCCGGTGGGAATGTTCTGCTCGTTGATGGGCAGGTAGTGGGCAGCGTTAGCAACAAAGAAGTGCTCACAGTCCATGCCGGCGTTGTGGCCGGCAAGGTTAAAGTACGTGTGGTTGGTCATGGACACGTAGGTGGCGCGGTCGCTCTCGCAGCCGTATTCGATACGGAAGCAGCCGGTGCGCGTCACGGTAAACACGGCCGTAAAGGTGCGGTTGCCGGGAAGACCCAGCTCACCGTCCTCAAGCGAGGTGGTCATGCGCACGGCATTGTGGACCTCGTCGAGCTCAACGTCCCACACGCGCTTGTGCAGGCCGTGCTCAAGATCGCTGTGCAGGTTGTTGACGCCTTCGTTGGCTGGCATATGCCAGTCCGTGCCGGCGATGGTGATCGTGGCGCCCGCGGTGCGGTTTGCCACGGGGCCGATGGTCGCGCCAAAGCAGGCGGGGTTGTCAAAGTAATCCTCGAGCTTATCGAAGCCCAGCACCACATCGCGCACGTTGCCGGGAATGTCGGGCACATCGATACCCAGCACGGTGGCGCCATAGTCCATAATGCGAACGCAGATCTCGGGCCCGTTGAGGGTGTAGCGATGAACGGGGGTACCGCACGGCGCGGTGCCGAAAAGCTCGGAAGTGATCATTTGGTTCCTAACATCGAGGTATTTCGGACAAACTGTAGCGCGAACAGGCGAGATTATCACTACACCCCACTAAAGCAGGGGGTATTTTTCTCAAAAAAGTGATGATTGGAGCTGTGCGGGCGTTCATTTCTGACGCGCGCGAGTCTGATACAATTTGTTCGTTATTGTTTGAATGATATGCACGCATAGAACGGCGAGGATTTATCGTGATTAAGGCAGAGCGACAGGATAGGGTTCGCCAGCTGCTCGAAGAGCAGGGCACGGTCTCGGTCAAGGAGATTTCGGATGCGTTAGGTGTTTCGGATATGACGATCCGCCGTGACCTTGAGGAGCTTGCGAGCCTGGGCGAGATCGAGCGCGTGCACGGCGGAGCCCGCAGTGCGCAGGGCCGTCCACACGCCATGCTGCGCCATGAGTATTCGCACAGCGAAAAGCGCACGAAGCATGCCGAAGAAAAGTTGCAGATTGCGCGCCGTTCTGTGGAGCTTATCGAGGAAGGCTCGACCATCTTTTTGGGCACGGGCACCACGGTTGAGCAGATGGCCTCGATGCTGCCGGCGTTTCGCCTGCGCATTGTGACCAATTCGCTTTCGGTGTTTAACCTGCTCGAGGCGCGTGAGGATTGCGAACTGTGCCTGGTGGGCGGCATGTATCGCCGCCGCACCGCCGCTTTTGTGGGACCAACAGCCGAGGATACCCTGCGCGCACTAGGGATTGACGCGGCGTTTATCGGCGCCAACGGCATTCTGGACGGCGACGTGTCCACGTCCAACATGGACGAGGGCCGCATCCAGCAGCTCGCCTTTAGCAAGGCGGATTCGCGCTATCTGATCGCCGACTCCAGCAAGATCGGCAAGCGCGACTTCTACACCTTCTGCCGCCTGGACAGTTTGGACGCCGTGGTGTGCGAGCCGGGTATCGCCGCCGAGGACCGCGCCGCCATCGAGGAGCACACGCAGATCATTTGCTAGCTATCGCTGCGGGAGATCGGACCAAGTATTCAGTTTGTGGGCTAGACCAGGCGGCCGTAGTCCTGTGACTGATGAAAGACATGGGCGATATAGATCGTATCGCGCTCAAACTTGTAAAGACACACGTATTTGTTGACGGTAAACGATCGATAATTGCGTGCCGCCAGCTCTCGTATGTGGGAGAGGGGCCGTAGGAGCGGCTGCTCGCGAAGCAGATCAAGCTGATATTCAAACTCAGCAACAAAATTGCCTGCTGCACGTGGGTTCATAAGGATTTGAGCAAGGTATCTGACAATAGCCTCGTATTCATATTGTGCGCTTTCGAGTATTACGACGTTATAGGCCATATTTGTCTCGTATCGCGGTCGCGAAGGAGTCGTAGTCGCTGTAGTCGCCTTGCGATATCTCGTCTTCTGCCAACATCATACGAGACAGCAGCTTGGCTTTGGCGATTTCGTCTTGCATGAGACGATACTGGTCGCTGCTGATGCAGTGCATGGCCTCATAGCCGTTCTTAGTTACGGTGACGTCGCGCTCGGACTCAACAAGCGCGGTAAATGCAGCGGTGTCCTTCATGTCTCGGACGGGCACACAGGTGGGCATAGGTACCTCCTTTGCGTTGGGACACAATTGTACCACGCCTTGACAAGAATTCGGTACCGTCAAATTGTCTCAATCTGTAACGGGTGGGTGTGATCGGAGAGTCTGAGGGTCTTTATGGGTGGAGCAAACGGCGTGACATGCGCTGTTGAATCCGTACGCCCGCTTGCGTTTTCGAGTGAAGAGGCAGCAAAGTTGATTGGCGTAAGCGCGAAGACCCTTGCAAATTGGCGCTGTCCTAGTAAGGGGCCGGAGTACATTCGCCTCGGCAAATCCTCGCGATCCCATGTTCTTTATTGTTACGATGATCATGAGGCTTGGCTGCACTCTCTGCGCCAGCAGGCCAAGGTAAATTGATTGATAGCTGTTGGGCGCGGACAATATCGTTTGGACGGGTATAGCATGGTTCCATGCTCCGCGTTGCTAATTGCGCCGCTGCGTCATTTGTGAAATGGAATGATTGATGATGGAGAGGCGTGAGGTTCTCGGCTTGCCGCTTTTCACTTGGACTAATGACTGCGGCGGCAGAAAAATGTCCTGGCGAACGACTATCGTATAGAACGCAGCGGTGGTTAGATGGGTCTTCGCGGTTTGAGTGGTACATGGATTGTCGGATGTGGGAGACGTGAGAAACCCATGGTTTGGGGCAAGGTTGCTATTCTGACGAGTTTATCTCTTCATCCCTGTGGCAAAATGAGGACATATTGTCCTGTTATCTATCCAGAAGGTGCGTCATGCAATTATCAGCAGATGAGGTAAAGGCCAAGAGACAGGAGCTCGGCTTGACTCAGAAGGAATTCGCCGCTGCCCTAGGCATGGGCCCCAACGGCGAGCGAACGGTGCGCCGCTGGGAGGCAGGCGAAACAAGGCCCACCGCAGCCGAGTCGAAGTACATCTCCACCCTCGGCCATCGCGCCCCCTTTGCACCCGCAGGGGAGGGGAAGCCTGCCTTCACCTTCATCGACCTGTTCGCGGGCATCGGCGGGATCCGCATGCCGTTCCAGGAGCTGGGCGGCAGGTGCGTCTTCTCCTGCGAGTGGGATAAGTTTGCGCAGAAGACCTACCGCATGAACTACGGCGAAACCCCGGCGGGGGACATCCGTGAGGTCGCCGCTTCAGACATCCCCGACTTCGACGTGCTGCTCGCTGGCTTTCCATGCCAGCCGTTCTCGCTTGCGGGTGTGTCCAAGAAGCGCTCCCTTGGTCGCGCTACGGGCTTCGAAGACAAGACGCAGGGCACGCTCTTCTTCGAGGTTGCACGCATCCTGAACGAGAAGCGCCCGAAGGCGTTCCTGCTCGAGAACGTGAAGAATCTGATCAGTCACGACAGGGGCAGAACGTTCGACGTCATCATGCAGGTCCTCCAGGACGAGCTCGGTTACCACGTTCACTACAAGGTTCTGGACTCCAAGGGTTGGACATGCCAGCACCGCGAGCGCATCTACATTGTTGGCTTTCGCGACGATGTGGAGTTCTCTTGGGACGACCTCGACTGCCCGAACAGTGGTCAGAAAGCCGCGGAGATTCTGGAGGAGGATGCGGACGCGAGGTACGTGCTCTCCGACAAGCTGTGGTCATATTTGAAAGCATACAAGGCCAAGCACGAGGCCGCCGGCAACGGGTTCGGCTACGGTCTTATCACTCCATCGGACACCACGAGGACGCTCTCCGCACGCTATCATAAGGACGGTAGTGAGATCTTGGTCTCGCGCGGCGAGGGCGAGAACCCCCGTAAGCTGACCCCTAGAGAGTGCGCGCGCTTGCAGGGATTTCCCGACCGGTTCATAATCCCGGTCTCCGACACACAGGCCTACCGCCAGTTCGGCAATTCGGTGACGGTCCCTGTAATACGGTCGGTGGCCAAGCTCATGATGGGAGCGTGTCAGGATGGATTACGGGGCGCTTAGCAGCTACTTCGACGGCGCGGTCTCGAAGACCCTCGCGGACGTCGATATCGACGCAGGTAGGAGTAATCAGCACGAGTTCAACGGCACGCTGCCGCTGAGGTCGCTGTTCGGTGACGACGACATCCGCGACATCCGCACCACGTTCGCCTACATGTGCGACGAGGCGGAGCCGGAGATGTGCGACGGGACCGTGACTTGGTACGATGCGCGCCGCAAACATCCCACGAGAACCGAGTACCGTCTCTACTACAAGGACAACCCCGCCATCAGGCAGGCATCCGCTGGCGACCTCATGGTGGTCGCCAACTCCGATGACCTCGGGCTGCTCATCATCTTCGCTAAAAAAGGCTCGACCATCGAGTCGCAGCTGAGGTGGCTGTTCGGCTTCGAGGAGCCCGACCGCTCGGGCTATGCCGTATCAAAGGGCGAGCGCAACCGTATCGGTGCGGTGGCCTCGCGCATCCTCGGCATGATTGGTATCGAGACGCGCGCTCCCTTGAGCGCGGATATCTACTTGGACGATATGGTCAAGAGGTTTGGACATACGTTTCCGAAGGGCATCGACTTTACGGAGTACTCCATCTCAACCCTTGAAGGTCTCGACTGGGCGGATGACCCCGATCGAAGCCTGCTCGCGTGCTACGAGCGCGAGGAATTGCTGTTCAAGGTGTTTGAGCGCCATCTGCTTGAGAGAGACCTTGCGCCCTATTTGAACGGCCAGCTCGACGTCGACGGCATTCTGAAGACCACCATGTCGACCTTCCAGCGCAGGAAGTCCCGCGCGGGCACAGCGTTCGAGCACCAGCTTGAGTTCCTGTTCAAGGGTAGGGGAATCCGATACTCCGCACAGCCCTACACCGAGGGAAAGTCGAAGCCGGACTTCATTTTTCCGTCAATCGAGTGCTACCGGGATGAGGGGTTCCCCTCCTCGAGCCTTACGATGCTCGGTGCGAAGACGACCATCAAGGAGCGCTGGAGGCAGGTGCTCGAGGAGGCGAACCGCATCGAGCGTAAGCACCTTATCACGCTGGAGCCCGCCGTGAGCGTGGACTACACGAACGCCATGCGTGACAGCAAGCTCCAGCTCGTCATCCCCTCCCAGCTTTTCCCCACCTACACGCCTTCACAGCAAGAATGGCTCATGGATGTGGGAGGCTTCTGCGAGATGGTCGAGGAGAGGCAACGGGTACTTGACTAGGCCGGGACAATAAGAGCGTTGAGGCGGCGCGCAAGCGCATGACCATCCTGAAGGGCTCCGAAAAGATTGTGGCATCGCTCAATCAGTTCGGCGTTGTCCGGCGCGTGAGGCGGGGGCACTACGTGATTGCAGAGCCCATCGAACTGAATGACGAGCTTACGCGGTTTTTGGTCTTTGCCGACATGCTGGTAAACCGGTCGAGTTACCGGACGTTCCTGGAACTGCAGGACGTGGCCGAGTTGTTTCCGTTCGCGTGCCGTGTGAGCAAGGAGGGACTTGTGGCTGACGAGCGGTTCGAGGTGAACAACTTCGGCGGGGAGTTCTCGGTGGGGATACGGGAGTAGGAGAGTACAGGTCACTCCTACGACGCAACACCTTTGCCACGCGTGAAAAGCATATCGTCAATCGAAAGCTGCAGGATTTGCAGTTTACCCTGCTCCTCGGCTGGTATCAGCGACGAATCGAGCTTCTCCTTAAGGACTGCGACTATGTACTGGCAGTTGATTGTGCTGGCGCGTGCGATTATGTCACGCAACACCTTACCCTCGATGTTTTCAAGGACGTCATGCACTATGAAGCGCGGAGTCTTGATGCCCTTTGATTCTGCAAACTGCTGATACGCTAAATCAAATGCGGCGATGAGTGACTTGCGTGTGCCCGTGCTGGAGCCAGCGGTATCACGTATTGCAACGGGGAACTTGTTCGACTCTTCATAGTAAACGAGCAGCGGCGATTCGTTGTTGAACTCCCTGGCAAGCGGAGTGAAGAATGCGTTAAACGCAAGCATCATTGCAGCAAAATCGTTGGATTGCGGCTCGTCGCCATCATCAGACGAGCCAAGCGATGCGATTTTTCCCTCAATGCTGGTCTGTTCTACCTCAAAGCTGTTGAGCGTATCTATTACTTCTCGGCATTTGCCGATACTGCTCGAAAGCTCAACTAGGCGTGCCTGAAGCGACTCGTACTCATCGATGAGGTCTTGCTCCACCAATGACATGAATTGGCTGTTCTGCGATGACAGTTGGCTGATTTCACGTTGCACAGATGCACGCTCGGCCTTCAGTTTTTCTGCCACACTCGCGAAATAGGCAATCTTGTTGTCGCAGAGCTGGTTGTTGAATGCGACCATCTCTTCGAAAGTTGCATTCACCATCGGGATCATCGAACAGACTTCCTCGAAAAACCGTCTGCTCAAATTAACGTCGGCTTGTCTACCGCGCTCTTGCATAGCAGTCTGCAGGGCCTCTTCATTTCGTTGCAGCCTGTAGTCTATGTCTGAGAGTTGCAGTGTCAGAGATGCGTATCGGGTGCGTGTAGCCGCGATTTCATCGCGGTTGGCCCTGTAGACATCGGCGTCGATGATGCTGTTGAGCTTGCACTGGACTTCTTCATGCTCGGCTTCGAGCCCTGCAAGTATCTGCTGCTGCTCGCTGACCGTATCGACGTTCTGGACTTTCTTATAGCGTTTGATGGACTCACGCGTCTTGTTCAAGTCCTTGTTGAGGTCGTCACGCTTTTTGTCGAGCGCCGGATCTGAGATGCCGAACAGAGCGTTGTAGACACTCCGGTAGATGGATGTGCTGCCGCTGGGAACGGTTTTGAGGAAGGAATTATCATCCCCGCCTACGGACACGCGGACAAATGAATTGATCAATTGGCGAAACGTGGGCACATTCGCTTCGTTCCCGAAAAGCAAGACATTGAGTCGTTGCTGGTAAGCTTTCTGCCCCATCTTTTCGCCGTCTATGTAGTACCTTCCATTCGGGAAGAGGTCGATTGTGAGAATCACGTCATCGCCATCGGGAAAATCCGATGTCAGTGTCATGTCGACGGCGATCTTGTTTGTGACGATGAAATCGCGTAGCTCCTCGGTCACCGTGCCCGTGTCGGCGTCTGTGTAAATGAGCTTCCTGTCCTTGGCGCCCATTGCGATATCAATGAGCTTGAGGAAGGTTGTTTTTCCAACGCGATTGTGCGATTCGGAGTCCTCGGTATCGACGATGAGGTTGGCACCCTTGTGGAATAAGACCTCGCGAACTATTTCGTCAGTTGTTGTCTTGCGAATTCTAAGCGACTTGATGAACATGTAGCCCTCCCTTCTCGTCTATTGACACGCGTCCGAGGAGGAAGAGAAAGTCCAAAGCCATGACAAAGAAGTCGTAGCTCACTTCTTTCTTGACCAGAGTGTTCGCCGTTACCTCATAGAGTTGACCGGCGTCCAAGCCTGGGTTCTGGTCGATGTAGCCATCCAAGGCGGCAGCGATGTAATAGACCGTGCTCGTCGGCTCATTATTGCGATCAAGCAGCAGCATCGTCATCACCTGGCCTCAGAAGGACTCTGCATTTTGCCACGGCAACGGCAATCAACGCAACGCAGAACTGGTTGATGATTTCTTCGGGGACCTCGTCAGCCTGAAAGCTTGCGTCATTCACAATCATGTTATAGATCTCGTTCTCGATGAGCTTGAGCTGTGCATCGCCGTTTCCTACGCACAGCTTGCCGTCATCGCGAACGTCTGCCACATTGACAAACATCTTGTTCAGCCTTTGGATGATGGCTTCGCTGTCGGGGAATTCCTTGATCACGCTGTCGAGACGAGCGTAGTTCTCAGAATACTCGTTGATGATGTTTAGGTAACGCGGTGCGTGGTTGTAAATCAGCTTCTTCTCTATAGGAGGCGGAGGCGTAAGGGGGAAATCTTCGCCCGTTGGCTCAGTCGACGAAATCATGATTTGCAGGAGTTTATACATGAGCGTCTTTGTAAGCGGCCGGTGCGGGCCAGACGAGACGGGCTGGTAGATGTTTATGTCATGTGAGTCATAGCTATTGGAGTCGCCGGTTATGTTCGTGGCGACCTTTCCAATTGCGCTCTGGCTTGTCTGCGTTGGCTTATCGCGAAGCATGGATGTTCGCCGAGTTGTTGCTGCCTACGACGTTTGTGGCAACTTTACCTGTAGCGGTCTGCGAGTTGTCGCTTAGACTCTTTTTGATTGACTTGATCTCTTGCTTGTTTTGGAGCGAGATGACGGCGGCGGCGATGGATGCGATAGACGCGATAATTCCAAGGATAAGGTTCACAGTCTCCATCTTGCCTCCCAAATGTCAAGTCCAATATTCTAGACCATTATCGAGCGTTCGCTCGTTGCGTTGCCTCTAATTCTTGCTAATGGTCACAAACTGCCGAACGGACTGGATGACCTCACTTTGTGACCGACCTTTAGCCTATTTGCATGGTTAAGGGACGGTTCGTTTGTGCTGGCCTATGTCAATCGAAAGGCAGGCCGACATGGACGGAGACGACCATAGCATCGACGACGAGGAAGAGGTCGCAGCGCAGGCGGGCGGCCAAGAAGGGGTCGCGCAGGCGGAAGAGCCGCAGGCAGTGGACTCGGAGAGGGGCTACCAGGCGCTTCTCGCCAAGCAGGAGGCTCGCATCAAGGAGCTTGAGGGGCAAGTGGCCGAGGCTGCCAAGAGCGCCGAGGTGGCGGACGCCCTGCGCGACGAAATCCAGCAGGTGAAGGCCAGGCGGCCGATGAGCGCATCGCCTTCGCGGCAGACATGGCGACGTTCGCAACCATGAACCTGACCCACCTCTTCTACTTATGCACGGCGCTGGAGGTGGTCTCCGGTTTGGGCAACCTCGCAGGTGTCAAGTCGTGCGGTTCGCGTTCGCTTCGCGCTCGTCGCCCGCCGAGCTGGACTTCCGAGGCTTCGACCCGTCTGCGCTCACCGACCTGACCTACTGCTTCTCGGGGTGCTCGTCGCTGGTGACGATCTACGCCGACGCCACCTGGGCGCTGCCTTCGAGCGGGGTTTCGGACTCGCAGTGCTTCTATAACTGCTACAAGCTGACGGGCGGCAACGGAACCACGTATGCAAGCAGCAGGACGGTTTATACCCACTTCCGTATCGATACGACGGCTACGCCTGGTTACCTGACTGTCTCTGCTTGACATGCTCTTTGGCTACGGTATTTGCGTCAGTCTGGGTAATATCCGAGAACATTTCATCAACGATGCGGACATGGCATTCATAAGCTGCATACCTGCTGGACCTCACCGCATTTTCCGCTTCCTGCAGGCGTGTTGCAGCATCCCTGAATCGGGATTTTGCCGCCATTTGCCCCATGATGGAGTCTGGGTGGTTGTCACTGAGTACGTCTGCGTCTCTCAGTTCTATTTCCGCACTTGCAATGCGTTCCATAAGCAGATTGTATTGGGCATCGCCGACCTCAGACAGGCAGAGCACAAGGTCTTTAAACGCTGCTGCGGTCAGCATTCGATTGAGCACTGCCCTGCAAGCTTCTGGCTCGGCATTCGCCTTCGCGATCATATCATTCACGAGGTATTTTTCCCATTCCTCATGGTCTCCGCCGTTGCCGCCAGACTGTTCCGGAAGCCACTCCGCACTAACTTTTCTCGTCATACGCTCGATGGACAGAACAGCCTCGCCGCTGAGACCAAGGAAGTCAGCAATATCTTGGAGCTCGTACGTATCACAATCGGTCTCCCCGATGAGAAAACCTACTGGCTTTCCGAATATGTCAGCCAGATCTACGAGGTCATCCCATTGAGGAAACTGATCTCCTTTTCGAAATCGGCTGATCTTTCTCGCAATCGCCTTGCGGCCGTTCTCCCTTTCCACTGCATAGCGGTCATCGGCTAGCGAGGCATCATCGGCACCGTTACGCTTTTGATAGAGCAGACGCGCAAGGCCGATATTGCTAATGCCTCTGCGCCCCTTTTCTATTTCATAGCTTTCCATCAAACCGCTGAGTCTCTTTGGAAAAATGTCCTTAGGGCGATCTTTGCGGACGTACATTGTCTTAATCATTCCTCATTAACAACAGATAAGACAATTATAGGACATATACCGTCTTATTTACCGATGGCATGATAGCACTGTCGAAAGTGAGCACCCCAGTGGAAGCGGTGCTGAAGTGAAAGAAAGTGAGGAAAAGGCAATGACGACTTGGGACTATGCGCAATTGTCGCATCTGGCGAAAGAGCTCGGTGGGCCTCAGGCGCTGATCAGCAATATCAGAGCGGGCGGGATTTCCGTTGGAAGAATCCAGGGTGGAGTAATCGGTTCTGTAGCCACGCTAGTCGCAGGTGGAATCGGACTGTATGCCTACGACAAGCACCAGAGGAAGATCGCTCTTGCTGAACAGAGTGCAACCATGCTCAAGGCGAACATCGAAGTATACGAAGAGGCACATTCGTCAACAGAAGTTGATGAGGCTACGAGAGAGACGCAACATAGTGAGGAGGAAACGGTAACTGAATCCAGTGGCGGCGAAGAGGCCTAGCCACCAGATTCATTAGACAGCCACTACCACGAGGAGCCCCGGTATGTACCAGGGCTCCAATTCGTTCTTATACCTTGCAGCGGATACTTAGATCTCTCGGGACTTGCAGTAGAGCGGGTCGCCCTCTCCGACCAGCACATCCCACCGCCATTGCGGGGTCTCGGTGCCGGACTGGCAGAGCGCATCGAGGGGCATGACTTTTTGCTCGGGCGAGCAGGGGCAAAGGTCTGCCTTGATGTGGGCCATGTCTTCGGCCTGGCCGGCGAGCTTTTTTATCCGGGGACCATGCTTTCGGCACGCGATCCCCCATCCTCAACCTCCCAAATCAAAAACTCAATCTGTAACACCTAGACTCGATTTGAGCAGATATCTGTTACAGATTGAGACGTTTCGGCAGAGTGATTCCCGTTTGTCTTGATTTGTAACAGGTAGAGGCAAAAAACTCGACTTGATGTTACAGATTTAGACAAACGGCTGCCGACCCGCGCGAAAACAAAAAGGCCGCATGCGAACCCGTGGAGGGATTCGCATGCGGCCGACAGGGGTATGCGGCGGAAACTAGGCCATGAGCAGGCCGGTCTCCGCGACGTTCTTGTACCAGTACGCGCTCGCCTTGGGATAGCGCTTCTGGGTCTCAAAGTCGATGTAGAACAGGCCGTAGCGCTTGTTGTAGCCGTTGGTCCAGGAGAACTGATCCTGCAGCGACCACACAAAGTAGCCGTCGACGTTTACGCCGCCGTCAATCGCCTTGAGGATCCATGCGAGATGCTGACGCATATAGTCGATGCGAGGGGCGTCATCGATAAAGCCGTCCTCGAAGTCGTCCTTATAGCCCATGCCGTTCTCGGTGATGTAGATCTTCTTGTAGTTGGGGTAATCGTTCTTAATGCGGAGCAACAGGTCGTACAGGCCCTCGGGATAGATGATCCAGTCCCAATCGGTGGTGGGTACGCCTTCGCGCACGCATGACTCGCCCACGCCCTTGAGGAACCAGCGAGAGGAGCCCTTGTCGCCGGTACCATTGTGGTTGATGTCGTTTTCGCCCTCGGCAGCACGCAGGAACTGGCACTTGTAGGTGTTGACGCCCAGGCAATCGTTGTAGGGGAGCGCGGCGGTCAACGCGGCGATATCCTCGTCGCGGACGTCGAGCTCGCCGCCGGCGATATGGGCCAGCTTGGTCGCGGCTTCCATGGTGTCGGCTGCATAGTGGCCGCGGAAAGTGGCGTCGAGTACCCAGCGGTTGTTGATGACATCGGCCATGCGAGCTGCCTCGCAGTCGGCGGCGTTGTTGGGGTCGAGGGGATACTTGGGCTCCAGGTTCTGGACAATGCCGATCTCGCCCTCAAAGCCGCCCTCATGGAAGGCGACGACAGCCTTGGCGTGGGCTACCATCATGTTGTGCATGAGCTGGAAGGCCTTGTCCAGGCGGTACTTCTCGCCGTGCGGCCAGTTGCCGACGATAAAGCTGCCCTCGGCGGTTGCGGGAATCTCGTTAAACGTGAACCAGTGCTTGACCTCGGTGAACTCGGCAAAGCAGAACTTGGCGTACTCGACAAAGGCGTCGATCGTCGTGCGCGTCAGGAAGCCCTCGCCGCCGTTCTGGTAAAAGGCCTCGGGCGTATCGAAGTGATCGAGCGTGACATAGGGGATAACGCCAGCTTTGTTGCAGGTGGCGAAAAGCTCGTGATAGAAGGCAACGCCCTCGGGGTTAATCTCGCCAGTGCCGTTGGGGAAGATGCGGCTCCAAGCGATGGAGACGCGGATACCGTTGATGCCGAAGCGCTGGCACAGGTCGATATCGACCGGATATTTGTTGTAGAAGTCGCTTGCAGGATCGGGGGAGAAGCGACCCTGGGCTGCCAGGAAATCGTCCCAGGGCACTTTGCCCTTGCCGTGCGTGCGGGTCTCACCCTCAACCTGGTAAGCGGCGGTGGCGCCGCCAAATACAAAGCCGTCGGGGAACTGCATGGGGTTGGTCATGAGTCATCCTTTCTGTGGGATACGAATAGGGAGAGGTGCCCGAACTAGGGATCCGGGCACCAACAGAGAGAGGAAACTAGTCGAGGTTCTCGCGGAGCCACTTGATGGCGCCAGCGGGGTCGCGGGTGAGGTCGATATATTCCTTACCGCGGGGAGCGAGCAGCTTAATGCCCAGACGATCGGTGTCGGCCTTCATGTCGTTGTAGTAGCTACGAACCTGCGGGGCGAGCACGATGACGTCGTACTGATCCATGATGGCAGTGTGCTGACCATAGGCGCCTGCAGAGGAAGCGATGTTCTCTCCGGTCTGCGCGGCACCTTCCTTGATGGCGTTGGCAAGCATGGCAGAGGTGCCGGCGCCGGCGCACAGGACGAGGACCTTCAGGCCGTCGACATCCTTCTTAGCGGATGCGTCGGCGGCAGGCTCGGGCTGATCGGCGACAGGCTTGCTTTCGGCGGCAGCGGCGGTCGTCTCGACGGAAGCGGTGGCCTGCTCGACAGCGGGCGCAGAGGCGTCGGCGGCGATGGCAGCGGCACCATTGGACTCGAGACCCAGCTCGGCGGCGCGCTCGGCCTCCTGGTCGCAGAGCAGCTTATCGTATGCCTTCAAGAACGGCAGGTAGATGATGGCGTCCAGTAAGATGATGATCGCGACAAATACCAGGGCGATAAGCTGGAAGTTCGTGGTGATGAAGATGCCGATGGGGGCGGGGGTGGCCCAAGGCACCACGAAGGAGAAGCCGTTCATGCCTACGTTATCGATAAAGAACTTGGCAACGCTCACGTTGACGCAGCCGGCGGCAACAAAGGGGATGAGCATGTAGGGGTTAAGGATCATCGGCGCGCCAAAGAGCAGCGGTTCGTTGACGGCAAAGGCAACAGGAACAATCGAGGCCTTACCGACGGCTTTGAGCTGCTTGGACTTCATAAAGAGAATCAGCAGAAGCGGCACGATGAAGGTGGCGCCGGTGCCGCCGAACTCACCTACGAGCGACATGTTAAAGGTGAGGGAGTGGGCGGGGTGGCCACCGGCCAGCAGAACCTGCAGGTTCTCGGCCTGGTTGGCAAGACGGATGGGGTCGATGCCCGGCTGGACGATCGAGGGGCCGTGGACGCCGATGAACCAGAAGAACGCGGTGGCTGCCTGGATAAGGATAAGGCCAGGATAGGTTTCTGCAGCGGTAAAGAGCGGGGAGAGCAGCTTGATGAGCAGCTCGGAGAACGGAACGCCCATGAGGTTGCGCACAACCACATCGATGATGCCGCAGATGATGACGGCGCCGCCAAAGGGGATGATGTCGCGGAAGTTCTGAGCGATGGCGCCCGGGACCTCCTTGGGCAGCTTAATGGTCAGATCGCGCGAGACGCAGAACTTATAAACCCACACGGTAATGAACGCGGCGATATAGGCCGAGAACAGACCGCGCGTACCCATGCTGGTGCAATCGAAGACCGAAAGCTCGGAGCCGTCGAACTTGGTGGTGAACTGCGTAACGGCGAGCAAAAGCATGCTGCACTGGGCGGCCACCATGGTGGAACCGTCGTTGAGCACTTTGCCGGCGGGCATGCGACGGTTCATGGATGCCGTGAAGTTCTTGGCGGTGGTGCCGGCAACCATGATGCCCATGACGCCCATGGTGAAGTTGTAGAGCTTGTTGCACCAGTCGATGAGCGGCTGGGGCAGCGTGATGCCGACTACGCCGGGAAGCGTGGCGATCAGCAGAAAGATCGAAGAGGTAAGGACGATGGGCATGCACCCAAGGAATCCGTCCTTGATGGCCTGGAGGTAGATGTTCCTCGAGATCTTCTCAAAGAACGGTTGATGCTTTTCGAGCATCTTTACGATGGCGTCCATAGAGCTCCTTTGCTGCTTGATGCGCGATGCATGTGGATGGAACTGGTCGTCGATGGATGGTCAGGACTGCCCGGAAACCTTCCTGGGTAAGGAAGGCATTGCGAAATGACAACGTAAGACATTTTTGGAAGAGCAACAAGGATTTACGGGTGAACGGTCGATATTGTCCGATAAACGGCTGATTTGTCAGTTGGGCAGGTAGTGTATGCTAGAACACAAAAAACAAGCGATGCAAAACCGACTGGAGAAGTAGTGGCAACGATGGACAAGAAAAATGTCTCAATGAACGATGTGGCAGTTGCCGCGGGTGTTTCTCTCAAGACGGTGTCGCGCGTGATCAACGAGCCTGATAGCGTGCGAGAGTCGACGCGCGATAAGGTCCATGCGGCCATGGAGGCGCTCGGGTTTCGAACCAACTTTGCCGCGCGTTCACTCAAGTTGGGCCGTTACGGGTGCATCGGCGTGGTGATGTTTCACTTGTCGGGCGGCGCCGTGGACATGATTGACGGTATCGCCGATGCCGCCGAAGAGCGAGGCTTTGCTCTCACGATGATCAAAAAGCGCGCTGGGGAGAAGATGACCCTTGCCGATGCGGCGCGCAGGATGTCGCAGCTGCCTGTTGATGGCATGATCTTCAACCTGCGTCAGATGGTCGATGACTTTGATACCTTTGAGGCGCCGAAAGACCTCAAGACGGTGATTATCACACCAATGGAACATCCTACCTGCTCCACCGTCAGTGACGATCAAGAGGGCGGCGCGCGCATGGCGTGCGAGTACTTCTTGAACCACGGGCACAAGAACGTGTACTTCGTTTCGGGTAAGAAAGAGTCGCTGTCGAGCCAGTGCCGAATGAAAGGCTGGCGAGCGGCGCTCGAGGCGCGTGGCATTGAGCCGCCCGAGCCTCTGCAAGGCGATTGGAATGCGGATAGTGGCTATGCCGCTGGCCTTGTGCTTGCCGATAAACCCGATTGCACGGCGGTCCTCGCTGCTAACGACTGCATGGCAAACGGCGTGATGATGGCTCTACGTGACAAGGGTCTGAGTGTGCCCGATGATGTGTCCGTGATCGGCTTTGATGACGAGCTTTACAAGACGATTCCCAACTCGATTCTGACGTCGGTGAAGTTTCGCCACCGCGAGCTGGGCGTCCGTGCGCTCAACGAGGTCGTTGCGGGCCTAGAAGCTCCGAGCTCCAGAAGCCGTACGCTCGTCTCGGGCGTGTTGGTCGAACGTTCCAGCGTAAAGGACCTGCGGGCGTAGGGTTTTTCGGCCCGTTCGTCTCAATCTGTAACAGTTAGGACCGAAAAACTCAGCTAAATATTACAGATTGAGATATTTCTGCTCGGGCGTTCTGTTTGTCTCGATCTGTAACAGCTAGGATCCAAAAACTCGGCTAGATGTTACAGATTGAGATGAACAGGAGGGCGGGTGCGGTCTAAACAAAATGGCCCGCGCATCACGCATCGATGCACGGGCCATTTTTTGTCTGCGAGCGGCAGGTGGCGTCAGCGTCTTATGCCTTGAGGTTTTCCTCGATCCAGGCGACGGCACCCTTGGGATCCTTAGTGAGGTCGATGTACTGTTTGCCCTTGGGCGACAGCAGCGTGATGCCCAGGCGGTCGGTGTCGGCCTTCATCTCGTTGTAATAGGTGCGAACCTGCGGAGCCAGGACGATGACGTTGTACTGGTCCATGATGGCGTAGTGGCTGCCGTAGGCACCGGCGTTGGCGGTAATGTCGATGCCCAGCTCGTCGGCGCCTTCCTTAAGCGCGTTGGCGAGCAGTGCAGAGGTGCCGGCGCCAGCGCACAGAACCAGAACCCTCAGATCCTTGCCCTTAAGGGCGGACGGAGCTGCGGAGGCCTCGGTGGCAGAAGCGGTCTCGACAACAGGAGCCTCAACGGCGGGGGCGGCAGCGGTCTTGACGGCCTTGGTCTCCTCGGCCTCTTCTTCGGCCAGGGTCTCGGCCTCCTGCTTGCACAGGACGTTGTCGTAGGCCTTGCAGAACGGGTAGTAGATCAAGAAGTCAACGACCAGCAGGACGACAACCAGGACCAGAGAGATCGGCTGGAAGTTGGTGTCGATGAAGGTGCCGATCGGTCCGGGGAGTGCCCACGGCATGGCATAGATAAAGCCGTTCATGCCCAAAAAGTCGATGAAGAACTTACCAATGAGGACGTTGGCCACGGGGGCAAACAGGAACGGGATCAGGAAGTACGGGTTGAGGATGATGGGCGCGGCGAACAGCAGCGGCTCGTTGACGGCGAACATCACGGGTACGACAGAGGCTTTGCCGACGGCCTTGAGCTGCTTGGAGCGCATAAAGAGCAGGAAGATGATCGGGACAATGAACGTGGCGCCGGTGCCGCCGAGTTCGCCGATGTAGTTACCGAAGTTCTCGGTCAGGGCGAGGGCGGGGTGACCGCCGGCCTGCAGCGTGGCGAGGTTGGTGGTGATGTTGCCAAACAGCGCGGCGTTGAGGGCAGGCTTAACGACCGAGGGGCCGTGGATGCCCATGAACCAGAACAGCGGGATCATGAACCAGATGAGGGCGAGGCCGGCGTAGGAATCGGCAGCGGCGAACAGCGGGCTCACCAGCGTGGAGATGACGTTGGCAAACGGGACGGCCAAGCAGGTGCGGCAGATAACGTCGATGACGGCGACAAACAGGATGGAGAAGCTGAAGGCGAAGATGTCGCGGAAGTTCTGGGCGATGGCGCCGGGGACTTCTTTGGGCAGCTTGATGGTGATGTCTCGCTTAATGCAGAAGGCATAGATGTTGACCGTGGCAAATGCGGCGACAAAGGAGCTCAGTAGGCCCTTGGTGCCCATGTTGTCGGTAAAGAACACCGAGACATCGGCGCCGTCGATCTTGGCACTCGTCTGGGTAACGGCCAAGATGAGCATAGCGCACATGGCGGCGACCATGGTGCTCGTGGCGTTGATGGCCTTGCCGGCAGGCATGCGGCGGTTCTTGGAGCCGGTCAGCGCGCTTGCGGTGGTGCCGGCGACCATGATGCCCACGACGCCCATCGTGAAGTTGTAAACCTTGTTGCAGAAGTTCACGACGTCGACGTTCCACCAGTCGGGCAGCGTAAAGCCGCCGACCGTGGCGACAACGCCCGGCAGGGTCGAAATAAGCAGGAAGACAGAAGAAGACAGGATGATGGGCATTGCTGCCAAAAAGCCGTCTTTAATGGCCTGAAGGTAGATGTTCTTAGAGACCTTGTCGAAGTACGGCTGACCTTTCTCCAAGAACTTAACGATCGATTCCATAGTTCACGCTCCTCTTTGCATGAAATCTTAATGGCATGGACGTTGAAAACCTATATGGTCTCCCGCTTGCTAAAAGCCCGGGTGCAGGCGGGGTCGGTCCCAGGGGGAGAGAGGGGAGCGGCTGGGTTTGTATCGCATAGGGCCGCTCCCCTCTCGGGAGAAAGCGAGGCGATGCGCTACTGCGCGTCCGCCATAGTGTCGGCGAGCTCCTTGTACCAGAGTGCCGACTGCTTGATGTAGCGTTTTTGCGTGTCGAAGTCGATGTAGAACAGGCCGTAGCGCTTGTTATAGCCGTTGGCCCACGAGAACTGGTCCTGCAGGCTCCAGATAAAGTAGCCCTGGACGTCGACGCCCTCGGCGCGCGCCCGGAGCACCTTCTCCATGTGCTGGTCGACAAAGTCGATGCGCTCGGGATCGGCGACGATGCCGTTTGCGCCGGGCTCGGGGTCCTTGTGGCCCAGGCCGTTTTCGGTGATATAGATGACGGGGAGGTTGGGATAGGTGGCGCTGATGTGCTTGAGCGTGTCGTAGAGGCCTTGCGGGTAGATGAGCCAATCCCAGTCGGTGGTGGGGATACCCGGCATATCGACCTGCTGCCCGACGCCCTTAAACTTAAAGCACGAGGTGCCCTTGTCTCCGGTGCCGTTAAAGCTGTTGGTGGACTCGCCATCGTAGGCGGCGATAAACGCCGACTGATAGTAGTTGAGGCCGAACATATCGTTGCGGGGCGCCGCCTTGGCGAGCTCCTCCATGTCGCTGTCCTCAACCGTAAGCGTGGCGTTGTTGGCACGCAGAATCTCGTTGATGAGTGAGAGGGTGCGCGCGGAGTAGTGACCCAGGAAGGCGCCGTCCATGATGAAGTCGGTGTAGAAGGCGTTGTACAGGTCGGCGGCGTGCTGGTCGGCGGGCGAGTCTGTGGCAGGATATGCCGGCGTCAGGACGTTGACCATGCCAATGCGTCCGCCCAGGTGCTCGGTCTCGTCAAGATCCTTATACAGGTTGACGGCGCGGGCGTGGGCAACGAGCTCGTTGTGCTGGCTCTGGATGCCGCTCGTCACATCAAAGTGATGGTTGGGCGGGAAGTTGCCTTGGATGTATTGGGAGTGCGAGAGGCTGATGAGCTCGTTGATGGTGAACCAATTCTTGACCTCGCGGAACTCGCGGAAGCAGAACTCGGCATAGCGCACATAGGCGTCGACGGTCTTGCGGTTGAGCCAGTCGCCCTGGTTGAACAGGGCGGCGGGGGAGTCAAAGTGATGCAGGGACACATAGGGCTCGACGCCATACTTTTTGCAGCAGGCGAACAGCTCGTGGTAGTGCTTAACGCCCTCGGCGAGGGGCTCGGCATCGTCGCCGTTGGGGAAGATGCGGGTCCAGGCGATGGACACACGGATGGCGTTGAGTCCATGCTCGGCAGAAAGGCGGATATCCTCCTCGTAGCGGTTGTAGAAATCACTGGCCGGGTCGGGCAAAAAGCGACCCTGGGCGACAAGGTAATCGTCCCACATGGTCTTACCCTTGCCTGCCACCTTCGTGGAACCTTCCGTTTGGTACGCGGCGGTTGCGGCGCCCCAAACAAAGCCCTTCGGCAGCTGCTGTACGCGGTTTAGCAAAGACATATGCATACACCCTCTCGTCTCGCTGTTCGATATTGTGCGTTTGCGCTCAGGAGGCTCCCTGGTTAGCGTTCAGCGGTGAAAAAGCCCGATAAACACTATCTTAAAATGATTAGAACCAAAATGAGCACGTGAACATTTGACAATGAGCACGTTAACATCCGGCTGGGATGTATAGAAACAAAACAACTTCAAACAGCCGCGAACGGTTGTATTTGTTCGGTAAGCGGTTTTGATTGACAGAAGTTTTCATGTTGTGGTATATGGCTCGGGTATCATGAGCACGTTATCGATGTATGTACGATGCGCCATGGGCGCGGGGAATAGTTGGGAAGCAGGTTAGCGTGGAAGGCATGGCTCAGCAGACAAGGAATGGTCATTCGGCGAGCGCGGCAGAGGTTGCGGCGCTCGCTGGCGTGAGCCGCCAGACTGTGTCTCGCGTGGTCAACGGTGTGCCCAACGTGACGGAAAAGACGCGCAAGCGTGTGCTGGCCGCCATGGAAGAGCTGGGCTTTCGTCCCAATTTTGCTGGAGCGGCGTTGCGCGGCGGGTCGTATCGTTCTATTGGCCTGTGCATGTACAACATCACACGTGTCGGTAACCTGGCGACGCTCGAGGGTATCATGCAAGCGGCGCGCGAGCACGATTTTGCCGTCACTATGATCGAGATGGGCGGCGACAAGCCCTATACACTTGCCGATGCCTCGCGCCGCATGGTCGAGCGACCCGTCGACGGCATGATTCTCAACATGAACCGCATGGCTCCCGATTTTGAGGAGTTTGTTCCCCAGCCGGGAGTGCGAACGGTCATTCTGTCCATGTATGCGCATCCGCGCTGCACGACGATCGACTCCGACCAGTATGGTTCGTGCGAGCTGTTGACCAATTATCTGCTGGAACATGGTCACTCGAATATGCGGTTTGTGGCGGGTCCGGAAAACTCGATTTCCTCGCGTTTTCGTGAGGCCGGTTGGCGCGATACGCTGGGTCGTGCTCATGTCGATGCCGCTCCGATGCTGCGTGGCGATTGGAGTGCGGACAGTGGGTACGCCATGGGCGAGCGGATTGCGGCCGAGGTGCTTGCCGGCGGGTCGCAGGCGCCGACTGCCGTGCTTGCGGCAAATGACCAGATGGCGCTGGGCGTTATCGCCGCGCTCGAGAACGCGGGCCTGTCCGTGCCCGACGACGTGAGCGTGGTTGGTATCGACGACGCACTCGAGGGACTTGTTCCTCACAATCGACTGACGACGCTGCGATTTGATTTGCGCGGTGTCGGTAAGCTTGCGTTTGAGGCGGCGATTGGAGAGAGCTCGTCTATCGAGGCGATTCATGTGCCGAGTACGCTGGTCGAACGCTCGACTGTTAGGGACATGCGGGGTTAGGTCCTACTCCGTTTGTCTCGATTTGTAACAGGTAGACGGTCAAAAGCGGGCTACGTGTTACAGATTTAGATTCTTCGGAAAGAGTAATCCTGTTCGTCTCAATCTGTAACAGCTAGGACCAAAAAACTCGGCTAGATGTTACAGATCGAGACAAACGGCTCCCGACCAGCCCAAAAACAAAAAGACCGGGGGCGGCGCGCCGTGTGACGTGCCGCCCCCGGCTGAGAAATGGGGACAGGTTGTGTGAGCGGGCAACCCCGCCAGCCATTAGTCCAGACGACGGGTCTCGGCTACGTGCTTGTACCAGTATGCGCTTGCCTTGGGCGTTCGCTTCTGGGTTTCAAAGTCAACGTAGAAGAAGCCGTAACGCTTGTTGTAGCCATTGGTCCAGGAGAACTGATCCTGCAGGCTCCACAGGAAGTAACCGCCCACGTTGACACCCACCTCCATGGCCTTAAGCAGCCAGCGCAGGTGCTGCTCGATGTAGTCGATGCGCGGCTGGTCGTCCACAAAACCGTCCTTGTAGGGGTCCTTGTAGCCCATGCCGTTTTCGGTGATGAAGATCTGCTTGTAGTTGGGGTAGCGCTGCTTAATGTAGACGAGCAGATCGAACAGGCCCTCGGGATAGATGATCCAGTCCCAGTCGGTGGTAGGGATGCCGGGTTTGTTCACGTGCTCGCCAATGCCCTTAACGCGCCAGCGGCCGGTGCCCTTTTCGCCCGTGCCGTTGTGGTGCAGGTCGTTCTCGCCATCGTAAGCCTTCAAGAAGCGGCACTGGTAGTTGTTAACGCCCAGGTAGTCGTTGTAAAGCGCGGCTTCGCGCATAATCTTGAGGTCCTCGTCCAGGATTTCGATGGTGCCGCCCGAGACGGCGGCCAGGCGGTTGGCGCACTCGAGGGTGTCGGGTGCGTAGTCGCCGCGGAAGGTGGCGTCGAGCAAAAACTGGTTTTGCAGCACGTGCTCGTTGTTGGCGGCTTTGATGTCGGCGGGGTCGTTCTCGTTGAGCGGATACTTAAACTCCAGCGACTGAATGACGCCGATCTTGCCCTTAAAACCGCCGTTGTGGAAGGCCAGTACTGCCTTGGCGTGGGCGAGCATCATGTTGTGCTCGCACTGGAAGGCCTCGGCCAGATGCGCCTTGACGCCACCGGGGAAGGTGCCCTCGATGTAGGTGTTGGAGGCGTCGGCCCAGATCTCGTTAAAGGTGAACCAGTAGGTCACCTGGTCGGCGTACTCCTTAAAGCAGAAGGTGGCAAAGTCCACAAAGGCGTCGATGGTCTCGCGGTTGAGGAAGTCGCCCTTCTCAAAGAGGGGAAGCGGCGTATCGAAGTGATGCAGCGTGACAAACGGCTCAACGTGGTGCTTGTGGCACTCGGCGAAGAGATCGTGGTAGAACTGGACGCCCTCGGGGTTGATTTCGCCGGTGCCGTTGGGGAAGATGCGGCTCCAGGCGATGGAGAGACGAATGCCGTTGATGCCGAACTCCTCGCACAGCTCCAGGTCGACGGGGTACTGGTTGTAGAAGTCCGAAGCGGGATCGGGGGAGAAGCGCCCCTGGGCCTCCAGAAAGTCGTCCCAGGCAACCTTGCCCTTACCGTGAGTGCGGGTCTCGCCCTCTACCTGGTAGGCAGCGGTGGCGCCGCCAAAGACAAAGTCCTCGGGAAACTGCGCGGGCGGGTTGGTGACGCTAGCAGGATTAACGGACATGATGATCCAATCGTCTAAATCGAAGGGCCAGCCGGTCTTGGATGGTCGGCTGGCCCTGGGCGTTACTTACTTCGAAAGTTGCTCACTCACGAAGGCGAGAGACTTGTCGCCGTTCTGGGAGAGCTCGATGTACTGCTTGCCACGGCAGGCGACGCACTTGTTGCCCACGCGCTCACAGTCCTTCTGCAGGTCGGCCAGGTAGCTTGCGGCCTGCGGGGCCAGGACGACCAGGTCAAAGTCGGGGAGCATGTCCACGTGGTTGCCATAGGCCTCGGCAGCGGTCTCGAGGTTAATGCCGCGCTCCTTGGCGGCCTTGGCCAGCGCGTTGGCGAGCAGGCCCGAGGTTCCGCCGCCCTGGCAGAGCACGAGCACGCGCTTGCCGTTGAGGTCGCTGGCGGTCGTTGTCTCGGCAGCGGGTGCTGCGGAAGCGGCGGGGGAGTCGGCCTTCACGGCCTCGGCAGCAGCGCCGGCGGCAACGCTCTTGGCGTCAGCCTTGCCCTGGAAGGCATCGTTGAGCTTGGCGGCCTTCTCGGCGTTCTTGGCGGCGAGCTCCTCCTGGGAGATCTCGGCCTCCTCGGCGCACTTCTGGGCGTCATAGGCACGGAAGAACGGGTAGTACAGAACGAAGTCGACGACCAGGATAAGGGCGAGCATCACAAAGGCGAGCGGCTGGAAGCCCAGGCCCATGATGGTGCCGATGGGGCCGGGGACGGTCCAAGGCAGGGTGTACATAAAGCCGTTCATGCCCAAGAAGTCGATAAAGATCTTGAGGATCCAGATGTTGGCGATCGGGGCAAAGACAAACGGGACAAAGAAGACGGGGTTGAGCACGATGGGCGCGGCGAACAGCAGCGGCTCGTTGACGGCAAAGCAGACGGGGACGATGGCGGCCTTACCGACGGCGCGCATCTCCTGAGACTTGGCCAGGAAGCAGAACATAAAGACCAGGACGAGCGTGGCGCCGGTGCCGCCCATGCAGACGACGAAGTACTGGGCACCCTGGGTCAGGACAGCGGAAGCGTGCTGGCCGGCCTGGAACGCAGCCAGGTTGTCGGTCATGTTGGCAACGAGGGCGGCGGCGATGGCGGGCTCGACGATCGAGGGGCCGTGGACGCCCACGAACCAGAACAGGCTCATGGCGCCGTAGATTACAGCGAGGCCGATGTAGCCATCGGCAGCGGTGAACAGGGGCTGGAACACCTGGATGACGCCTTGGGCAAAGCAGAAGCCAAAAGCAGCGCGGAAGACGATGTCAAAGACCCAAAAGACGGTGATGCAGACGGAGAAGGGGATGATGTCCTTAAAGGTCTGCGAGATGTTGGGCGGAACCTGCTCGGGCATCTTGACGGTGATGTTGCGCTTAATGAAGAACTTGTAGATGATGCCGGTCACAAACGCAGCGATAAAGGCGGTCAGCAGGCCTTTGGAACCAAGGTAGGTGGTGTTGAAGCCGCTGGCAGCGTCCGTGGCGATCGTGTCGCTCGAAAGGAGCAAGAAGCCGATGATGGCCGCGCACATGCACGAGATGAAGTTGATCTGGTTGTTCTTGGGCAGATCGCGGTTCTGAGCGTCGGCGAAGTGCTTGGCCGTGGTGGCGGCGCAGGCGATGGCCAGGATGCCCATGGAGTAGTTGTAGCACTTCCACAGGGCGTTGTTGATGTCATCGGGCCAGTAGAAACCCCAGATGTTGGGGACCGAGGCTACCAGGCAAAAGATGGACGAGAAGATGATGATGGGGATGACGGAGATAAAGCCGTCGCGGATCGCCTTGAGGTACTTGTTGCGGGCGATCGCGTTGAAAAAGGGCTGGCCCTTTTCGATGATGGCGATGAGTTGCTCCATGCAAAGCTCCTAAGAGTCGGTGGGTTAGCAACGATGGTAGCTTTTGACATTCGGTTGCCAAAATGTTGACGTTGCCATTTTGTGACACAAAAAAAGAAGCGAACCGGTGGTTCCTGTGCCTGCGAACCGTCGATTCCTTACGCGTAAACGTTTGAGCCGCCCGGTGGCTCTGTGTTTGCACAATGGCAACGTTAACATTTGGGCGCTAAAAGCCGTTCGGGGAAGCAAAAATGTCGGTGAACGGTAGGTTTTGGGTGGTGAGCGTATGGTGGGGGAGGCGTTGGATATACTTGAAGGCGTTAAAAATGACTGCGTAGGGTGCCACCAATGGCATCGTCGACATAGAAAGATCGACCTATGGCCGCTGTTAAAAAATCGGTATCCGTCAAAGACGTAGCGCGCCTCGCGGGCGTCTCGGAGCAGACGGTCTCGCGCACCGTGCACGATTCGCCCAGCGTGCGCCCCGAGACCAAGGAACGCGTGCGTGCCGCCATGCGCGAGCTGGGGTATCGCCCAAACTTTGCCGGTCGATCGCTGCGCCGCGGTAAGTTTAAGACCGTCGGCGTCGCCATGTTCAACATTACCGGCACCGGCAACCTCGACCGTATGGAGGGCTTTGCCGCCGCGGCCGACAAACACGGCTATGCCATCACCCTCACTAAAGTAGACGGGCATCCGTATACCCTCGAGAGCGCATCGTCACGCATGAGCGCACTGCCAGTGGACGGTATGGTTGTGATCATGAATCGCATGCCGGCGGACTTTGGCACCTTCGAGCCGCTACCTGGCATGCAGACGGTGCTCGTTACCATGCTGGAGCACCCGCTCTGTTCAACGGTCGATAACGACCAGTTCGATTGCTCGCGCCAGGTGGTCGAGTATTTGCTGGGGAGGGGGCACAAGACTGTGCACTTTATCTCATGCCCCGAGCGCTCGCTTTCGGGCATGCGGCGCGAGGAAGGCTGGCGCGAGACATTGCGCGCGCATGGCATTGAGCCCCCGCAGCTCGTGCGCGGCGACTGGACGGCACAGAGCGGGTATGCCGCAGGCCAGGCTCTGGCGGATGATCCGACCTGCACGGCCATTTATGCCTCCAACGATGCCATGGCATATGGCTGTATCCGTGGGCTCGAGTCGCGCGGGAAGTGCGTGCCCCAGGACGTGAGCGTGGCGGGTGTTGACGATAGTCTGGGCGATATCGTGCCCGACCGTCGCCTGACCACGGTGCGCTTTGACAACAAGCGCGTCGGCATGTGGGCGGTCGACAAGATTGCCGGCGCCGATGGGGGTGCGTCTGGCGTGGAGCACATACTGATCCCCGGTGTGCTCGTAGAGGGCGATACGGTGCGCGATTTGCGTTAGGGTGCGGTCCTGTTTGGGTTGTCACTAACTGTGTTCGATATTGTTCAGATTGGTTTAAAAACCGTTCACGGGCGAAAAGTGACCGTTCATAGCTTGAAATTGCGTTTTGCGCTGTTCTTTTTTGTTTGAATGTTAATGTTTCTGTCATACAGAACGCAGCGCGTATGCCCGGACGCGATGCTCTCCATTGGTTCATATGTGAAAGGAACGCAATATGGCAACCAAAGAAGAAATCTCGATGGTTGGATTCGAGATTGTCGCATACGCAGGTGACGCCCAGACCGATCTGCTTGCAGCGCTCGATGCTGCTCGCGAGGGCGATTTTGAGAAGGCCGAACAGCTGCACAAGGATGCCAGCGATGCACTTATCGGCGCCCACGACACGCAGACCAAGCTGCTTTCGCAGGAGGCCGGCGGTGGCGAGATGGAGATGACCTTCATCATGGCTCACGCTCAGGACACTCTCATGACCACTATGATTCTGGAGAAGCAGGCCCGCTTTACCATCGATGCCTACAAGCGCATCGCCGAGCTCGAGGCCAAGCTCGCCTAACGAGCCCTCACAACCAAGTCCCCTTCCAAAAGCTCTGCCGCTACCCGCGGCAGGGCTTTTTCTGTCCTCCTCCAAGTTGCGGTGAAATAGGGACTGAATAGGGGCCGACGGGCGCAAAACAATCCCTATTCCACCGCAACTCATCCGGAGATAGTCATTGGGGACAGTCTTGGTGCGCTCTGTTCGTCTTCCCGTTCGTTTTTTGCTCGGTGGGTATACTTCCTTTCGCATTAAGCCCCGGACTGAGGAGGTATCCAAATGCCGGATAACGGATTGATTCAAAAGACAGATGCGCGCGAGATGGCTCATGGGCGTCCTGTCCAGATAACCGAGCATACGACGGTAACCGAGCTGCAGCCCAGCCTGTCCGATGTCGTGTGCGCAAACAAAAAGCTGCAGATTGGCTTTATCGTTGCGCTCGTGGTACTGGCGCTGTTGTCGGGCTTTGTAGCTCGTCCGCATTTTGCCGATACCAAGACTTGGGACTCCACCATCGAGGTCATCGATCAAAAGAAGGGCAATGTTTTGGCGCTCACAACCTCGTGCGTCGCCCTATCTGCGGGTATCACTGCGCTGCCGGGCGATACGGGAACGCCAGTTGCCGAGCAGCTCGCGCAGCTTTCGGGAAACTTGGGTATCGTGCTTGCCGTGCTCTACCTCGAAAAATATCTGCTGACCATTTTATGGTCGGTCGGGCTGGGCATCCTGATTCCGTTCTCGCTCGTACTCTTCGCGGTGTCGCTTGGCATTCACGGACGCTGGAGCACGAGCGCGGTCATTCGCCGCGTGGCAACGCGTGTGCTGGTGGTCGCCATAATTGGCATGGCGTTGGTGCCTGCAAGCGTTTGGGTGTCGCAGAAGGTCGACGAAACGTATCGCGTTAGCATCGAGGCGGCCGAGCAAAAGGCGGCCGACGCTGCGGGTGCGGCAAATAGCGATAGCTCCAAAACAAGCAAGAAAAAGACCGAGTCCGCAGAGTCCAAGAGCGTGCTCGAGCAGCTTGCCGACGGTGCCTCGGGCCTCGTCACGTCGGTGACCAGCGGCGCCAAGCAGATGACCGATGAAATTGTGCAGCAAGTGACCGATCTCATCGAAGGCGTCATTGTGATGATCGTGACCTCGTGCGTTATCCCGCTGCTGGTGCTCGCGGCGTTTCTGTGGCTGGGACACACGCTACTGGGGATTGATATTTCCGGCCCGGCGAACTATTTGACGGGCCGCTTTCTGAGTGCTCCGTCCAAGCACGCCAAGAAGGGCAGGCAGTCTGAGTAGGCGGCAAAGCGTTCTTTGGAAGATCAACTGTAAGAAGGGCGGCCGAGACACGTTCTCGGCCGCCCTTTTGTTTGTTGAATACGCGGTCGCTACGTCCGCGTCGGGTCCAGACGGTCGGCAATCATCCGTGAACGGTATTTGTTCAAAAAAGAACAAAGATAAACAAATAATTCTTGCAGTTGATGTTCGAATGTGTTCAAATAAACACGAACAGTGAAGAACCGCACATTCAGATGCCCGGACCTGAACGCGATTCAACACTTCCAAACAGAAACTACGCACCTGCGTATCTCTCAAGGAGGATGTCATGAGGGTTGTAATCGCTTCCGATGCCGACGGTATGTCGATGAAGGAGTCCATCAAGGAGATGCTCATCGCCGACGGTCACGAGGTCGTCGACTATTCCGAGACCCCTGCCGCGGACTTTGTCGATTCCGCGACCGCCGTTGCCAAGGACCTGCTGGAGCACAAGGATTCCCAGGGCTTCGCATTCGATAAGTACGGCGTCGGCTCCTATATGGCCGCCGTCAAGATCAAGGGCATGGTCGTCGCCAACATTTCCGACGAGCGTTCCGCCTACATGACCCGCGAGCACAACGGCTCGCGCATGGTCACCATGGGCCCGGGCGTTGTGGGCACCGAGGTTGCCAAGAAGATCGCCCGCGAGTTCCTGCGCGCCCAGTACGCCGGCGGCCGTCACCAGATCCGTGTCGACATGCTCAACAAGATGGCCTAACGAGAGCCACCGAGAACTCGAACTTCTACCTCAACTTGTGAATTCAGACGAAAGGACGTTCTGATGAAGAAGACCATCGCAATCGGTTGCGACCATATCGTTACGGACGAGAAGATCTATCTGGCCGACCGCCTGGAGCAGGCTGGCTACAAGGTGCTCGACTGCGGCACCTACAGCCACACCCGTACGCACTATCCCATCTACGGTAAGGCCGTGGGCGAGGCTGTTGCCAGCGGCAAGGCCGACTTTGGCGTGGCCCTGTGCGGCACCGGCATCGGCATCACCAACGCCGTCAACAAGGTTCCCGGCGCCCGCTGCGCCCTGGTTCGCGACATGACCTCTGCCCTGTATGCCCGTCGCGAGCTCAACGCCAACATCGTGGGCTTTGGCGGCAAGATCACCGGCGAGTTCCTGATGGCCGATATCATGCTTGCCTTCCTGGAGGAGCCCTACGAGAAGACTCCCGAGCACGATGCCCTGATCGCCAAGATCGATGCCTGCAATAAGGCCGACGCCGAGGCTCAGGCCGACCCGCACTTCTTTGACGAGTTCCTCGAGAAGTGGGACCGCGGCGAATACCACGATTAGCGGGTATCCGGCGTAATTAACTAGTCCGTTGACGGCTCGCGTTTCTGTGATGGGGCGCGGGCCGGTTTGCTATCAGCCCAATTGGCCCAGCGGGCTGGACGTGCATTGTTCTTTTGTTTGCGGCGCTGCCTCATTACCTTTCTGCTAAAGGCACGACGTTCACAATGGATCGTGCGAGATGATATGTGAAGGAGAAGATTCCCATGGAGTTTGTTCTTGATAACGGCTCTGTCCGCATTGCGTTGAGCACGGCTGGCGGATCGTTCACTTCTATTACGGCCAACGGCCGTGAGCACCTGTGGCAGGGTGACCCGGCGGTCTGGTCGGGCCAGGCACCCATTTGTTTCCCGATCTGCGGCGGCCTTCGTGACGGTCGCGCAATGACCATGGGCGGCCGCGAGGTTAAGCTCGCCCGTCACGGCTTTGCTCGCAAACAGGAGTGGAAGCTCGAGGAGCAGGGCGACAACATGGTCGCGCTGAGCCTAAGCTCTGCCGACCATGCCGAGTTGCTCGAGCAGTACCCGTATCCGTTTAAGATCGTTGCTCGTTACACGATCGATGCGGCTAAGGTGGCCGTGTCGTACGAGGTGACCAATGAGGGCACCGAGGACATGCCGTTCTTTGTGGGTGGCCACCCTGGCTTTAAGTGCCCGCTTGACGAGGGCGAGTCCTATGACGACTACGAGCTCCATTTTGATCAGCTCGAGGCCGCCGAGCTCTGTACTGCCGTTCCTTCGACGGGTCTGATTGATGTTGAGCATCGCAGCAAGAACCCCATGATCGACCAGAACCTGCCGCTGACCCACGAGCTCTTCGACTTCGCGGAGACCATCTTTGACGTGCTCGAGAGCCGCGTGGTTACGCTGACCAAGAAGACCGAGGACAAGGGCGTGCGCCTGACGTTCCCCGATATGCCGTACCTGATTGTGTGGAGCAAGCCCGAGGGCGACTTTGTGGCCGTGGAACCGTGGGGCGGCCTGTCCACCTGCTCCGACGAGGACGATATTCTGGAGCACAAGCGCGGCTGCCTGGTGGCCAAGCCGGGGGAGACCGTCACCCGCGGCTTTGAGATCGAGATCCTTTAACGAGCTATCGTATGTTTGGGGCCGCGCGTGTCGTGCCCCGGAAACAGGAGTTCAATATGATTCTGACCGTTACCATGAACCCGTCGATTGATACGCGCTATCAGCTCGATAAGCTGATCATCGACGATGTTAACCGTGTGACGCCCGAAAAGACCGCTGGCGGCAAGGGCCTCAACGTGAGCCGTGTGCTGCTGCAGTTGGGCGACGATGTGCTCGCGACCGGTCTGCTCGGCGGTCACATGGGTGCCTATATGGCCGAGCTCATGGATGCCGATGGCGTCAAGAACGACTTTGTGCCCATCGCTGGCGAGACACGCATCTGCCTGAATATCCTGCACGAGGGCAACCAGACCGAGCTGCTGGAGAGCGGCCCGCAGATCGCCCCGGCCGAGCTCGAGGCCTTTACGGCCAAGTTCGCCGAGCTTGCAGCGAAGGCGGACGTTGTGACGCTTTCGGGCTCGCTGCCGCGCGGCGTCGATGCCGGCTACTATGCCGAGCTCGTCAAGATCGCTGAGGAGGCGGGCGCCAAGGTGCTGCTCGACACCTCGGGTGCATCGCTGGAGGCCGCGCTGGAGTCCGACGCTAAGCCTGAGCTCGTAAAGCCCAACCTGACCGAGATTAACGGCCTGCTGGGTACGTCCTTTACGACCGATGATGTCGATGCCCTGCGCGAGGCGCTTGCCGCCGATGACCGTTTTGCCGGTATCCCCTGGGTTGTCGTTTCGATGGGCGCTGCCGGTTCGGTGGGCTTCCATGAGGGCCGCGCGTTCCGCGCCAAGACGCCCGCGATTGCGGCTGTGAACGCGACGGGTTCCGGTGACTCGACCATTGCCGGTTTTGCGCATGCCATTGCTGCTGGTGCCGACGACGTCACGGTGCTCAAGACCGCCAATACCTGCGGCAAGCTCAACGCCATGGATCCCAAGACCGGCCACCTGGTCATGGACCGCTGGGACGAGGTCTACAACAGCGTTGTCGTGACTGAACTGTAGGGTTACGCGGTTTTACCAAACCGCGTAACCAGCCGACGCTGCAAGCCCGCCAGAGCGGCAATCTGCCTTTCAGCTTCGGCGGCATGACCAGAAGGTCAATGCCGCCTCGCTTCAAGGCACCTTGCTCGCTTTGGCGGGCTTTCGCTGTCGTGGCCAAAACATCGGCGTGGTCATTGGGGACGTTCTTAAATGACTGCGGCAGATAGGGACGTTCCTTTTCTGCCGGCAGTTTGGGACACTCCTTACGGGACACCCCCTCCACAGCGCCTATGCCAGCTTGTCGATTTGCCCAATCTCCCAGAGCGGAATGTTGACGAGCGTGCCCTCGTCTCTATATGCCGCTAACGATGTTCTCACGCAGCGCTCGAGCTTGAACTTCTCGCAGGCAATCCTCAGGCTCTTTGCTTTGAGGTTCTCTGCCGCCTTGACCTCGAGCGGAAGCACGGTCCCCGCATGGTCGATGGCAAAGTCAGTCTCTGCATTGCCGGAGGAGGATGACCAATACGCGGGAGTTTTGCCTTGGAGCAAAAGCTCCTGTGCGACGTATTGCTCGGTCAGTGAGCCTTTGAACTCCGTAAAAACAGCGGGCCCGTTCAGAACAATGGCTGGCGAGAGGCCGGAGAGTGCTCCGAGGATGCCGGTGTCGATGCAGAACAGCTTGAAGCCCGAGAGATCCTCGTAGCTTGTGAGCGGTGCTCTTAGGGCGGAAACACGTGGTACCTTATGAACGATTCCATAGTCCATGAGCCACCGGAGGCTTTCCTCAAAATCGCGTGCGCGCGCCCCGGGACGGAGCGCACCGTAGACGAACTTCTTGTTAATATGAGCAGGACATTGTCAAGAGGCAAAATCGGGCCTGGCCCCAACGATAT
>CABRHX010000023.1 GCA_902470805.1 uncultured Collinsella sp.
CGGTCTTTCATGCAGCAGGGGCTCTCAATGTTTTTATGTCCTGCTCATATCGTCTCTGCCGGCAGTTTGGGATGTTCCTTGGGGTAGTCATTGGGGACGTTCTTTAATGACTGGTCGTTTAAGAACGTCCCCAACGACTACCCAGAATGAGAGTGGATAATCTCCCGTTTTTGGCCTATACCAGCGCTAAAAGTGGGAGATTATCCACTCTCATCGAGCAAGTGTCCGAAAATCCGCCCTCATTCCTTCTTAGGACCCTCCGTCCCCGAGGATTCGAGGCTCGCCTGCCGAATGGTCGATGCGGCCGTCCTGCGTCCATGTCACACTCAGGGGTGGCCTGACCCAACTTGGAAGGAGCCCCCATGAGCCTTGACAACGTAACCCTGCGCGCCGCCACGCTCGATGACCTGGCCGGCATCGCCGCCATCTACAACCAGCTGTGGTGCAACACGCTGCGCAACCGCGGCGACGTCGAAGCTGCCGATTTCTGCGCGCGCTTTAACATCGCCATGCAGCTGCAGCGCTCCCCCATCGCACTCGTCGCCGAGACCGAGGGCCGCATTATCGCCGCCTGCTGCATCGGCATCTTCGAGGACGGCAAGCCGCGCACCAATCCCACGTGGGAGCCCTGCTATAACGAGATGTTCGCCCAGGCAACCGAGATGGCAAAGACCGCCGATGCCAAGCTCGAGGGCTCGCTCTTTGGAGACAGCCGCGAAAAGGCCACAGCGGATCGCTTTGCCGCCACAGGCAACGAATATGCCCAGGGTCAGCTCAACTTGATTATCATTGTGCCTGAATGGCAGGGCAAGGGACTCGGCCGCGAGCTCATCGACCTTGCGCGCGCCGAGCTCGCCAAGGCAGGCTGCACCAAATTCTTCCTGATGAGCGACTGCAACTCCGACTGGCAGTTTTACGAGCACCTCAACATGAAGCGCATCTTGGAGGATCACAGCCAGGACACCGGCGACGGATTTATCGTCTATATGTACGGAGGCGACACGCAGGATTAACTTGCATGTCGCCTCACGGGCTTTCTACAAGACGGCCCAAACCATCAACCAAGACGAGTCAACAAGGCGCGCTCTCCTCGGCAGCAAGGGCATTCGTGCTGTAACGAGTGGTGGAGATGGCCACGCTTGCACACAACTGTCTCGGATAGATAGCGGTCGAGCAGGCGCGCCCATGTGCGTGCGTCAAGACGCTCCTCCGCCCTGCCATACAGCGATCGACGGAGTGCCTCGCCCATAGTGCCGCTAAAATCATCGAGCTCAAGAGCGTACTTTGGGACAACGTATCCGACCAACGTCCCCACAAACGGGCTGTGCCCATTACACACGCAGCTGTTTATCAATGGTGCAGGCGGAATGTCATCGTCGTCCAGGTCAAATATGTCCAAGTCCAGCTCACCAGAAGCGTATGGGTGTATTCCGCGGTTAAGCATCTTAAAGATATGGACCGCGAGTCCAAAGTCATCCGTCTGTGGCGTAAACACGGGGGCATTCGTGGACGCTGCCAAGCTCTCGAAATCGCTGATGCCGGCTATCTCCATGAGTTGAAGCACCTCGGGGGCAATATAGCCGGGAGCGGCGCACGCAGTCCTATGTGTCACATCCGAAAGCGTAAAGCTATACGAGCGCCTTGATGGTATCCATGCCCGCATGCGCCGAAGCCTCGCAACCCTTCTGCCCGTTGAGCACGCACTCGAGCAGCGTATCGTATGCGCGCTGGGCTTCGGGGGCCAGGTACGCCCTGTTAAACATGCCCTCGGGTCGCACGTTTCCCTTCGAGTCGATCATATAAGGCCCCAATCTGTTTGGTTTCCCCAGATTGTGTGCCCGCACACCCAAGCCGCACGGCCCGCCGTTCAGCTGAAACCACCACACAAAAAGTCCGCCGACCATTGAAGTCGGCGGACTTTCGCGTGCGGACAATCAAGCACTGTTCACCATGGAACTGCTATTTACAGCGCGCCTTGGGCTGCTGCTGGGTGATGCAGTGGATGTTGCCGCCGCCGTAGATAACCTCGCGAGTCATGATACCGATGACTTCACGGTCCGGATAAGCAGCCTGGATATCCTTGAGCGCCTGGGCGTCATTGGGATCGCCGAACTGCGGTACAAGCACTGCGCCGTTGATGGGCAGGAAGTTGAGGTAGCTCGGCTCGAAAGCATCCTCGGGGGTACGCGGCAGCACGCCCTCGACGGGGTCAATCGTGCTGGCCTCCTCCTCGGTCATATATACCGAGGTCGCAGGCATAATCACCTTGTGGATCTTGAGCTTGCGGCCACGGGCATCCGTCGTCTCGGAAAGCGTCTTATACGCCTCTTGGCACTCCTTGTAGAACTTATGGTTGGGATCATCGGTCCACATGCAGCAGACCTCGCCGGGCGCACTAAAGCATGCGACGTCGTCCACGTGCCCGTTGGTCTCAAACGGGTCGATGCCATCCTTGATCCAAATGACCTTCTCGATGCCCAGGTACTCGGCAAGCTTCTCCTCGATCTGCTCCTTGGTGTACTGGGGGTTGCGGTCCTCATTGAGCAGGCACATCTCGGTGGTCACCACGGTGCCCTGGCCGTCGCAGTTAAACGAGCCACCCTCGAGGATATAATCCTCGGGACGATAGCGGTTAACCTGCTCGAGCTGTGCCACCTGCAGGCCAATGGAAGCGTCCTTGTCCCACGGGAAATACAGGCCGTCAATGAAACCGCCGTAAGCATTAAAGTGGAAGTGCGAGAGTGCCACGTCCCCCTTGTCGTTGACAAGAAACACCGGGCCGGGGTCGCGAATCCAGCTGTCGTTGTACTCCATGTGGATAACGCGCACGTTCTCAACGCCGTCGAAGATCTCACACACCGCGGGGAAGTCTTCAGTGTTGACGCCCACAGTGATGGGCTGAAAACGTGCAACGGTCTTAATAATCTCGGTAAAGACCTTTTGCGCCGGCTTGGCACCACAGCGCCACACATCCGAGCGATGCGGCCACAAAATCCAGGTGCGCTCCTGCTCTTCGTACTCGCCGGGCATGTAGAATCCGTCCTTCTTTGGCGTAGACTCGCTCTCGTAAATGGTCTTCATTTCAAGCTCCTAAATCTCGGTGCTTTTGCTTGACGAGACCATGATGCGGCCGCACCGAGATGTTCTCAATGGTCCCTCGAGCCCCTTTCAGCGACCGACGGTATACCATTCGCTGACCTAAAGTTCTATTCAGGCCGAGAACATGACATACTGGGTTCCACAATGGAAAGGATGCCCTATGCCCCCATGCAATAATCAGCAGACTATTGAGTTGGACAGTACGACCTGGACTGCTCTCAACGAGCTCGCGCTTGCAATCCACGCATCACACGGTGTCGATAAGCTGCAAAAGGAGACCCTCGAGGGAACGACAGGGCTCGTGCCCCATCGGATCGCCATGTTCGACCTGATCGAGGCAGCGGGCAGTGATGCCCCACGCTACGTCCACCCCGCAAGCAGCGGAATGGACGACCGCGCACTGAGCGACTACTACAACCGCTACGCCGCGATGGACTATACAACATGGAGCTTTGACTTACATAAGGTCGGCGTCTACCGCGACCTCGACCTCGTCGACGTCGAGCGACGCGATGCCACGCCCATCTATCGCAAATGGATGGAACCGCAGGGCGTCTACTTTGGCTGTACGGCCACGCTCGCGCACAACGACAGCCCGCTAGGAAGCATCACCCTGTTTCGTGAACGCACGGCCGGAGACTTCACCGACACCGAGCTCGCAATCCTGCTCGAAGTCGCTCGGCACGCGAGCCTCGCGCTCGCCAACCTCTATCCTCGGGGCATTAAACTCACCCAGACAGAAGACACAAACCAGCTAAATGCTTTCATTACAGAACACAATATCCAACCGCGCGAAGCCGAAGTCATGCGGCTCATGCTCGACGGCAAAACGAACAAACAGATGGCAAACGAGCTATTCATAAGCGAGTCAACCGTCAAGAAGCATGTCAACGCCATCTATCGCAAGCTCGGCGTCAGCAACCGCCTGGGCCTCATGACTGCCACGCAAAACATCCCGCGATAAAAAAGGGCGCCCTCCATGCAGAGAACGCCCTTTGATTTCGCCATTTGAATTAGTGTCGGCTCTGGCTCAAAGAGTAGACAGGTTTATTTTGGCGGGTTTTATCTGGGCAAATGTCAGCCGCCGCGAGGGAGCTGCCTTCCCTCGCGGCGGTCTTCTAGCAGAAAAACCAAGTGAGTAGGCTTTTTGCAGGAGGTCAAGCACGCCCCAAAACGCCACAGCTCTGACCTGCGGTTTTATTGAGTATTTGTTGCGATGTGCTCGGCATATCCAAATAAGTCTACTCACTTGCATCTAAGACGCACCAGATAGGCAAAAACCGCCGCAAAAAGGGGGCCGGTTCCCTTCGCGGCAGCCGTTAATACGCCGAGCTTGTTATCGTAAAAGCCAATCACGCGCCGAAACCACACTACAGTCTTTCGACTCATACGTTGAGTCCACGCGGGCCACAACATAGCGCGCATCTTTTGCAATGTCGATCTCATCGCATACAGTCTGTAGATGGCGGGCGTACTTATCGTGATACGTTCTGGATGATTTTATTTCGATAGCCTTGGGACTCCCTGAGTTTGTACAGTCGAGCAAATCGATTTCACGCTTGCTGTCGTCCCTATAGAAATACAGCTCGGGATTCTCGCCCACGTTGAGATGGCTCTTCGCCGTTTCGGAAACGATGAGGTTTTCGAAAACGGCCCCCAGATAAGGGCTCTCCAATAGTTGCTCCAGTGATCCAATTTTGAGCAAGTAGCAGAGCAGCCCCGTGTCGTAAAAATAGAGCTTGGGCGTTTTAGTTAGACGCTTCTTGGCATTTGCATAATAGGGCTGCAGCGAAAACGTCAGGTAGCTCTGCTCCAGAATGGACAACCAGCTTTTAATGGTCGATACGCTCACGCCCGTATCTCGAGAAAGCGAGGATATATTGATGAGGGCACCGACGCTCTGAGCAATTATGGACAGAAACTTATGAAACTCCGCCTTATTGCGCACATCAAGCAAGCCCACAACATCGCGCTCAACATAGGTATCGATATAGCTGGGAAAATAAACCGAGGACGGCATTCCGGCGGAACGCAGGCGAGGGTATCCCCCTTCGAGCGCGAACAAATCCACTTCCAGCTGCCCCTGCTGGCCCCTCTCCGCTTCTCGAAACGATAATGGCAGCAATTTTAAGATCCCGACTCGCCCGGCAAGAGACTGCCCGATGCTTTTCATCATCAAAAAGTTTTGCGAGCCTGTAAGGATGTATTGACCGGCGTCTCCCCGCTCATCCGAAACAACCTGGATCATTGAAAACAAATCCGGGGCGTATTGCGCCTCATCGATGATGAGTCCGCCCTTTCGGTTGCGGATAAAACTCACCGGATCCTCCAAGGCCGCGCGCCTCGTTTGAGGGTCCTCAAGCGTGACGTAGGAATAGTCGGGAAAGGCATGCCGAACCAGCGTAGACTTACCACTCTGCCTAGGCCCTGTCAACGACACAACAGGAAACCAGCCTGCCATGCGAATGAGCAACTCATGCAAATCCCTGTTAATGAACTCAGCCATATCAACGCCCCTTATTACGCTGTTACCATAATCGAATAGTTTCATTCTCCATAATCTTATAGTAGCGTTTACCATAATCTTATAGTAACCCAGTTCAAAAGCATTATTTATAGAGCCGAAATCTCAGACCCTAAATAACAAAAGCCACCACAATGGGGGCTGTCCCCATTGTGGTGGCTTGCAGGCGAGTTAACTTGTTCGACTATCGTACGCCAGCCATGTCCGAGCCTAGAGCGTGGCAAGGCGCTTGGACTCGTGCGCGGCGAGCGCAATGGAGATGATGCCAGTAATGGCATCGGCCACCACCAGGGCGATCCACACGCCCTCGACACCCATCATGTTGCCGAGGAGGTACATAAGCGGCACCGAGCAGATCACATAGCGAAGCAGGCCCGTAAACGTGGCGACACCCACCTTCTCGACCGCCTGGAAATACATCGACATGGTCATGGCAAGATAGCCCAGGGCAACAGCCAGGATGACAGTACGCGTGGCGTTGGCGGCAACCTCAACGAGCGCAGGATCGCTGCCGGCAAAGAAGGCGCACACCGGGGTGGCGGCAAGCCAGAGCGCGACGGTGACCAGCGCCAGCGTCACAACCTGGTACTTAAGCGTGCAGGAGAGCGTCTCCTTAAGGCGTGCCCAAGCCTTTGCGCCGGCGTTGAAGGCAGCGATGGGCTGCAGACCGTAGGAGAAGCACTGGGCAACCATCATGGTAATGTAGAGGATGTAGCCGTTGATCACGCCAAAGGCTGCGATGTAGAGCGAGCCCATGTCGCCGCCGAGCGAACCCAAAAGCGAGTTGGCAACGGTATTAAAGATAAAGGTCGCACCCTGGACCAGGAAGAACGGGAAGCCGATCTTGAAGATCTGGCCGCAGATGGCGAGGTCGAGCTTAAGGTCGGCCAGGCTAATCTGGAGCTGGGACTTTTTGCCCCCGATGAACCAGAAGATACCGATGGCCCAGATACCGATGGAAAGCCCGTAGTACACGCCGGCGCCCATAACGCCAAACTTGAGCACAAACGTGGAAAGCGCGAGCCAACAGATGGCGACGATGGCCGAAACGGTCATGAGGTTGGCCTGGATCTGAACCTTCTCGTCCACACGCATCACAGCAGTGATCATCTGGCCAATGACCGTGAGCGGCAGCAGCACGGCGAAGGTGCGCACGCCGGCAACGGTATCGGCCATGATGTCGGGCGTGGCGCCAAAGAATGTGCAGATGGGCTCGGTAAACACTGCCATCACCACAGCAAGCAGCACACTCACGATCGTGGTGAGCCAAAAGCCCTGGCTAAAAGCCTTGCTTGCGCCCTTGATGTCGCCGGCACCCAAAAGGTTGCCCACCACGGCGGGCACGCCGGTGCCAAACAGGTTGCCAAAGGCCAGGTTGATGTACTCGACCGACATAATGATCGAGACACATGCCAGGCCGTGGGCACCTAGGCCCCAACCCATCACGAGGCCCTCAAGGACCACCATGATGATCTGGGCGAGCATGCCCTGGCCGGTGACGATGGTGTACTTACGCACCAGACCGGGAATCGGTTGGGAGGCGAGCTCGCGCTCCTCCTCCACGGCAGCGGTTACTTCTTCTGCCATTGTTCTCCCCTTTCCTTGAGAGAGTAGTGCTGAATGGATGTCAGGCGGCTGACAACTGGCACCAAGCCGCCCAATCAAACGATGGCGCTATGCCTCAAAGACCACCTTGCCGGCGATCATCGTGAGGGCTGCGGTAGCCTCGAGCACCTCGGCCGGCTCGCAATCAAAGAGATTGCGGTCGAGCACGCAGATATCTGCCTGTTTGCCGCACGCGAGCGTGCCGATGCGGTCCTCGGCATGCATGGCGTAGGCGCTGCCATAGGTGTAGGCGCGCAGAGCCTCGGCCATGGTAATGCGCTCCTGGGGGAACCAGCCCTCAGGGTTGGAACCGTCCTCGAGCATGCGGAAGACCGCGCCGTACACCTCCTCCATGGGCTCCAAGCCCACAACGGGGAAGTCACTGCCCAGGTGCACCACGGCTCCGCTGGCAAGCAGGCTATGCAGGGGCCACGAAAGCGCGGCACGCTCGGGACCCACGGCTTCGTCCTTGGCAAGGTCAGCCATATCGAGCAGCATGTGCCACGGCTGCATGCCGGGGCAGACGCCGAGCTCGGCATAACGCGGCATATCCTCGGGTTGAACCGTCTCGTTGTGCTCCATGGAGTGGCGACAATCCCGCTTGCCATGCAAGCGCTCGCCCTCCTCAAAGCAATCGAGCACAAAACGCACCGAGCGATCGCCGATTGCATGGATGCGCGTGTCAACGCCCCATTCCTGCGCCCTCAGGATGGCAGCACGGATGCGCTCCGGCTCCTCCGCGGGCTCACCACAGGTGTCGGGTGCGTTGCTATAGGGTTCAAGCATCCAGGCGGTATGGTCGGAGCACACACCATCAAGGAACTGCTTAAAGCCGTGCCACTCCACCTGCGTACCCGGGAAGGCGTATTTCTCCTTGATCTGCTCGAGCGTCAAGGACTCGTTTTCGAACAGGTCGGTGTACAGGAACACGCGCAGCGGCAAGTCGCCCTTGGCATTAAGACCTGCCAACACCGCATACGGGTTTTCCATGCTCACAAACGTAGGATTGACCATGCCGACCGTAGTGATTCCCAGGGCATTGGCGCGCCGGGCGGTTTTTGCAAACGACGCGTCAACAACCTCGGGCGCTGGGTCGTAGACCTCGTCCATAAAGAAGGCGCCGGCGTTGTTGGAAAACACGCCCGTCAGATTGCCGTCGGCATCCTTAAGGATCTTGCCGCCTGCGGGATCGGGCGTCTGCGAAGTTACTCCCACCTTGTTGATGGCGCAGGTATTGGCACTAAAGGTATGCAAGTCAACCTGCTGCAGAAATACCGGGCGGTCGGAGATGTACTCATCGATCATCGCGGCCGTGGGCATCTCGGGGACATCCCACTGGAACTGGATAATCTGGCAGCCCAGAATCCACTCGTTATCGGGATGGTCGGCCGCAAACGCCACGACACGTTCCATCGCCATCTCAAAACTGGTGCAGTCGATGAGGTTGACGGCAAAATCGGGGTCGGTCATAAACGCGCCCTGGGCAAAATGCGTGTGCGAGTCGATCAGGCCGGGCATGACGAGCTGGTCGCCAAAGTCGCGCACCTCGGTATCGGGACCGATAAACGGTGCCAGGTGAGCATCGTCACCGCAGGCAACGATTTTATCGCCCCGCACGGCAACGCCGCCCTTAAACGGCTCGAGCCCATCGCCGGTAAAGACGGCGTCGCTCTTGATAACTACATCAGCCTTGTCCATGCGAGCCTCCTCAGGCATCTTTGGTTGTAACGCGGACGCACCGCCCGCGTGGGCACTCGGTTGGGAGCGTAGCGCTCCCGCATCGGCGCGTGCCTACAAGCCGTGCTCGGACGTCTGTCCCACGTCCGCGGCTTCGCGCTACACCCATTGATACACAGGGGCAAATCCGTGCCAAGGCCAGGGACCGCAAACGGTCAGTTTAAGCAGGTTTACACGCTTTACCTGCAGGTTTATTGTCTGAGATTATTACCGCTTCATTACGCCCAACGGTGTGGCCGCCCACACAGCAAGACCCGCATGCGAGGAAGAATGAGGCTAGGAACGCCAAAAGGTATCTATAAGGTCATCTCGGTTGGAGACGCCGCTTTTAACGTAGATGCGATGCAAGTGTGCCTTGACCGTGCCAGGGCTGATGACCAACTCGCTGGCGATGTTTTGGGCGTCGTTGCCCTTCAGCACCAGCGTGAGCACCTCCTGCTCGCGCCGTGACAGCTTATGGGCGTCGGCATAAATCACCACACGCGATGCGAGATCGTCCTCAGAGCTTGCGCTCTCGGCTGCCACGTCCTCATCGGCACGCGGATGACGGGCATACACACGCAGGATATGGCTAAACTGGCAAAAAAGCTGAGCCGCGCATACCACGAGCAGCACGTTTTCGGAGATATTGCGCTCGGACAGATACCACAAAAAGAGGCCGATGACGGGGTTTTGGGAGTCGGGGCGGCAGAACAAGATCATGTAGGTGTCCTCGGCGATCACGCAAAACACAAGAACGAAGGCCACCTTCCAAAAGAGCTTTGAGCGGTCGAGGTCGAGTTTCTCAACACGCGTTGCTCTGTACCGGTAATGCCAGGCGGCATAGGCAAGACATCCTACATTACCCAGGTCACGCGTGAGCCAAAAGAGATACTGCTGCACCTCTCCGGCAGCGCCGCTGCGAGGCACCAGCAGCAATTGCAAGATTGAAAACGGCACGATAGCGAGTCCGAGCATGCGCGACGTCGGTCTTTTGCGCAAGCGCGCAAACATCCATAGTACCACGCAGGCATAGATGGCAATACCAAGCACGCAGCGCAGCAAGGGGTGCTGCAGCGGCTCGCTAAAGGTAACGGCGTAGTCGTATTTGAGCCGATTGTACTCGTCAAAAAAGATGACCGACATATCGAGCATATAGAGCAAAAAACCCGCCGCGGCCACGAGGCTGTCGCGACGGCGCGTCATGAGCCAAACCACCAATGCCACGGCACTGGTCACCAGAGCCACACCCATGATAATCGTGGTGTAGATATAGAACGCGAAACTCATGCCCGCCTCCCCTGTCTAGATGCTGTGAGGATGTTGACAGATTCTTTGCCGCAAGATTAGACTCACCGATTAAACGTACTGTATCGTTTAGATAAACAAGCTGTGTCTCACCGATGAAAGGAGATGCCATGACACCGATCGCTCCGCTCAAGATGCTCGTCGCGCCCGCCGCCAAGGCCATCACCCGACTCGGTTCTTCCATGACCTACGACAATGTCCCCTGCGCCGTTGAGGCGCGTTCGGACAGCTGCCCCTACCTGGGCCACGTCCCCTACTTTGCACCCAAGCTCGCATCTGATCCCGAGCAGCGTGAGCAGTAATCCAAGATGCATCTAGCACCGCACAACTCGCGGCGCTACTGTTTTGGTGCAAAGCGACCTGTCCCCCTTGCGCCAACGCCGGGATTGTCGATGCTGCGGCCGCGGCGCGATATGAGGCGCGAAACCTCGCCCAGCAACACGCCGATCACCACACCCATGAGGATCGGCAACTTTGACATCTCGGCGGGCGAGCTGTTAAGCGGCACGATTGTCGCAACAATCGAAAGCACGAGTTCTACCACCGGCACCGCAAGCGCTACCGCAAGCACCTTGCCCTCGAAGGGCGCGCGAAACACGCGCGGGCGGTCGTCGTATTTACGCAGGCGCCAAAACGCCGGGAACATCGGGATATAGCTCATGAGCAGAAAGACGACGTTCATCGAGAAGAAGACCCAAAAGACGTCGGAACCTTCACCCAGCGGAATCTGAAGTAGCAGCACCAAGCTGGCAAAACAACCGTTAATGAGTGCCGAGCCGTTGGGCATGCCGGTCTTCTTGGACACCAGCGCAAAGGGACGCGGCATGTTGCCATGGCGCGCGGCATAGCTCGCCACGTTGTTGACGCCAAAGCTCCAACAGATCATGTTGGCAAACAGCGTTACCAGAAAGGCCACGCCCACGACCATCGTCAGCGGGTGAGCGCGCCCCACCATGGCGGCAACCGCGTCCACAATGCCCGAATCGAGTGAAAGCTGCTCGGTGGGAACCGCGGCTCCAATACCGATGCCACAGATAATGTAGATCGCCGCGATGGCAACGCCACCGGCGATAACCGCCTTGGGGATATCGCGCGATGGGTTCTTCATCGTGCTGGCAAAGGTCGCGACCACCTCAAAGCCCATAAAGTTGAATAGGATGATTGAAAGATACGTCAGTGAGTTAGTGTCTCCCAGATCGGGGACAAATGTCTTAAACGACATATCGTTGGCAAAGCCGTTGTTGCAGGCAAACCAGATGCCGATGATTCCCACCACGGCGGTAATGAGCACCTTGATGACGGCGCCGCCATCCATGACCCAATCGGCCTCGGCCACCGGCTGCATTGCCATGACCGTGACGCCCCACACAAAGGCAAGCTCGATGGCAATTCGGACCCCAAGCGAAAATTCGATGCCCCATACCGCATTGATGACACTGGGGAACATGCAGGCGATACTTGCCACCCACAGTGGAAAGTTGACCCAATAGCACCAGGAGCAGCGTGCACACCAACGGTCTCCCAAGCCCAGGCGAACCCAGTCGTACAGGCCGCCCTCGGAATCGAACGCCGTACCGAGCTCGGCCACCACCAGGCCATAGGGAAGCAAAAACGTAATGATAAGGAAGATCCACCAGAAGAACTGCACGTTACCCATGGCAGATGCCGGAGCAGCCGCCTCGATGGTAAAGACAACGCAGATAACCGAGAGGATGACCTCGAACAGGGAGAACTTTTTACCTGCCATGGCACGCTTCCCCTACAGCAAAAAGGATGGCATCTGTACCGAAGGCGCAGCCCAAGGTAGGGTTGCAGGCCGCGTCACCGGTGCAGGTGCCATCCCAAAGAGAAGAGAGGATGCAATTGTTGGACCAACGCTCGCGGAACAGGCGCGTGTAGATAACGATACGCTGGTACATAGATACTCCGATCAAAACGGCCGCGATTGCGACCGGAATCTTTTGGCAATTGAAGACGCGTCTGACCTGGGATATTCAAGCGAACAATTGGCCTAACCCGCAATAAATCCCAGATCAGACGCGTACTCAATCAAAGAGGCGGGCACTCCGAAGTGGAGGCAACGGAGTGCCCAAAGAAAAACCCAGCCGACCAAGACATCGAATAAACCGACCATCAATGCCCCGAGATGGTCACGGTGCGATTCACCGACTGTCCGATTGATCGGCTGGGTTTCTGAGGTGCGGCAGATTGCCCTGAAAGAGGAGGGCATAGACCTTAAGGGTCATGCCCGACGATTGAAGGGCAAGGTGCCGTGCCTCGGGAAGACAGACAATTACGCGGACGGCTCCTGCTGAGTAATGCAGTGGATGTTGCCGCCACCGAAGACGACCTGCTCGGACTGAACGCCGACGCACTTGTAGACGCCCTCGCCCCAGACCTCGTCGTAGATCTTCTGGAGCGTGTCGACGGCCAGCTGGTCGTTCTCGTCGCCGTACTGCGGGACGATAACGCCGTGGTTGGTCACGAGGTAGTTCATGTAGGAGGCGATCAGCGGCTCGTCGGGGACGCGCGGCTCGGCGTTCTCGTCGGCGTCGATGGTGTCGCAGGAAGCCTGGTCCATGAACAGCGGGTTCACGGGCATGCAGAGCTTGTAGACCTTCATCTTGCGGCCCTTGGCGTCGACGGCGTTGGAGAGGGTCTCGTAGGCAGCGTGGCACTGCTCGTAGAACGGATACTCGGGATCGTCGGTCCAAATGCAGGCCATGACGCCCGGCGCGATGAACGTGGCGACGTCGTCGATGTGGCCGTTGGTCTCCTCGGGGTCGATGCCCTCCTTGACCCAGATGACCTTCTCGACACCCAGGTAATCCTTGAGGTGCTCGTCCATGTAGGCGCGAAGCTCCTCGCTCCAGGGCTCAAACTTCTTGCGGTACTTGGGCCAGATGGACTCGGGATCCTCTTCCTCCTCCAGAACCGCAGAGCAGGTGCGGCCCGGGGAAAGCAGGCACTGGTCGGTCACGACAAGGGTGCCCTCGCCGTCGACGGTGATGGAGCCGCCCTCGAGGATCATGTCGTCGGGACGATAGCGGCGGCAGCCGGAGAGCTCAGCCATCTTGAGGGCGATCTGCTCGTCCTTGTCCCACGGGAAGTACAGGCCGTCGACGAGGCCGCCGTAGGCGTTGAAGTGCCAGTGGTTGGCGCGCTTCTCGCCCTTGCCGTTGATGACGTAGGTGGCGGCAGTGTCGCGGAACCAGGCGTCGTCGGTGGTCATCTCGATGACGGTGACGTTCTCGTCGTTCTCGAAGACGGCCTTGCAGTTGGCGTAGTCGACCTGGTTGGCGCACATATAGACCGGGGTGAACTCGGAGATGGCGCGGGCGATGGCGGCATACTGCTTCTGGGCCGGCTTGGCGCCGTGGGCCCAGGTGTCGGTGCGGTGGGGCCAGCCCATCCACACGCGATCCTGCGGGGCGAACTCGGCGGGCATGAAGAAGCCGTCGGCCTTGGGGGTGGACTCGGACTCGGTGATCGTACGCATAAGATTTCCTCCAAATCGAACGATCGCTTGCTGCGGGCGGGTTACCCGCAGCCTAAAACCAAGAGATGGTAGGCGCCCGTCCCCGGCAAAGGTCGGGGCGCCCGGTGCCGGTTTTCACGGAATCGCACCGGCAAGCGACGACGTAACCAAGTGCGCGGAGACAAAACGCACGAAGGATACGGAAGAGAGATTGGGGTGGGCGGTGGTTACCGGAGCTATCGCTCACACCCACCCCGGGGGAATGGTTAGCAAACCTGTCGCTTGGACACGCCTCCGAAGAGGCTAGAGTGCCCGGAGTCGGGAGCGACAAGCCCGACGAAGCGCGCGTTGGTACACGAGGAGGGTTGGAGCCCCAGAACCGGGTGCTCTAGTTCTCCTCGGCCTCGGCGGCCTCCTCAGCGAGACGCTGGGCTGCGAGCTCAGGGGTCAGACCCTTGTACTCGGTCTCGCGGCCCTTAGCGCTGACGACGCGGACGACCTCGCCGATGAGCACGAGCACGATGAAGATAACGATCATCGGGACCTTGTCGCCAATTTCAGCAGCGGAGAACGGGATCAGCGTGGCAACGATGGCAAGAACCAGCTCGATGCAGGGGATGGCCAGCATGACCTTCATCATGGCGCACTTAAACGGGAACGTGAAGATGCGCTCACGGTTGGGGTCGTTCTTACGAAGGTTGAGGAACGCCGGGAACATCGGGATGTAGGTCAACAGCAGGAAGACGACAGAGGTGCCAAAGAGCATCCAGAAGACACCGTTGGAGATGGCGTCGATGGGAACGAGCTGCAGGCACAGCACCAGGGAGGCAACGACAGCGTTGACCAGGTTGGCGCCGTTGGGCATGTCGTCATCCGAGATCATCGAGGCGAAGACCTTGGGCATGTTGCCGTGCTCGGCAGCGTAGCGAGCAACGGAGTTAACGCCGAAGGACCAAGCGGCCATGTTGGCGAACAGGGTGATCAGGAAGGCGATGCAGATGACCTTAAAGATCATGGAGTCGCCCACCATGGTCTGGACTGCGACGATCATGCCGTAGTCGGGATCGATGGAGTCGGCCGGCACGGCGGCGCCGATGCCAAAGCCAGCGAACAGGTAGATCACGGCGATGGACAGGCCACCGACGATGATAGCCTTGGGGATATCGCGAGCGGGATCGGCCATGTCGTCGGTCATGGTGCAGATGACCTCGAAGCCCATGAAGTTAAAGATGATGATCGACAGGTAGCCGAGAGCGTTGGTGTTGGTGAGCTCGGGCAGGAAGGTGGCAGCGGACATGTCGTTCGCAAAACCGTTCTCCATGGCGTACCAAATGCCCAGAGCGCCGACGACAACGGCAACGGCGACCTTGATGATGGCGCCACCGTTGAGGACCCACTCGGAGTCAGCCGCCTTGGAGCGGCCCATGAGGTAGACGATCCACACAAAGGCAAGATCGATACCCATCTTGGCGATCAGATTGAACTCAACGCCAAAGACCATGCCCAGAATGTCGGGGAACATGGTAGCCAGCGAGGCAATCCACAGCGGGTAGTTAACCCAGTAGTAGTACGAAATGCGGGCGCCCCACTTGTCGCCCAGGCCATCGCGCACCCAGTCGTAAATGCCGCCCTCGCCGTCATAGGTGGTGCCGAGCTCGGCGACAACCATGCCATACGGGAGCAGGAAGGTCAGGATCAGGAAGATCCACCAGAAGAACTGCTGGTTGCCAATGGCAGCAGCAGGCGCGGCGGCCTCGCAGACGAAGACGACGCAGATGATGGTCGAAATGACCGTCAAGAAGGAAAGCTTTTTCTTTCCGTCGCTCATGATGAGCTCCTTTGCTCAGTCTTGGACAGATCCGAGGCCCAAGGCACTAAGGCAATCGCTTGGGCCTCGGTGAGCGGGCGACAGGAGACGAGCATCCGCCGCCCGCAAACGTGCTTTTAAAAGCCTTGGGGCTTAGAGCTGCTCGAGAGCCTCGAGAGCGGCGTGGAGCTCGGCCTTGGCGGAGTACTCGACACCCTCGTCGTTGAGCGGGGTGCGCTTGCCCAGAGCGGCAAGGAGAGCACGGATGGAGTGCTTGCGGTTCTCGGCCTCGACCCAGCACAGGGAGCGCTCGGGGTCGTCCATGACCTCGTCGACGACCTCCTCGTTGCGGGTGGCCGGCAGGCAGTGCATGAACTTGGAGTTGGGGCCGGCGAAGTTCATCATGTCCATGGTGACCTGATACTTGGGATAGAACACGTCCATGTAGTTCTCGCCCGAGACTTCCTCGTCGTACAGGCCATACCACACGTCGGTGTAGATGAAGTCGGCACCCTTGATGCACTCGATGTCGTCGGAGATGACGATGGAGCCGCCGGAGACCTTGCAGTTCTCCTCGGCGATGGCCATCATCTGCTTGCCGAACTCGGCGCGCTCCTCAACGGTGCCAACGTGCAGGCCGCCGTCGGGGATCTGGTGGCCCTTAGGTCCAAACTGGACAAACTTCATGCCGACCTTGGAGGCGATGAACATGAGGGAGACGCAGACCTGGGTGGCGTCGCCGATGAAGGCCAGGGTGCAGCCCTCGATCTTCTTGCCCTCGGGGAGGTTCTCGAGCATGGTCATGAGGTCGCCCATCTCCTGCGTGGGATGGTTGAACTCGGACATGCCGTTGATGACGGGCACAGCGGAGCCCTCGGCGAGGCCGACGACATCCTTGTGACGGTCAACGCGAGCCATCATGATGTCGAGCAGCGAACCCATGACGCGAGCGGTGTCGCCCAGGGACTCATGGCCACCGAGCTGGATGGTGCCAGGGCCATAGAACTGAGCGTGACCGCCGAGGTCGGTCATAGCCGTCTCGAAGGAAAGACGGGTGCGGGTGGAAACCTGCTGGAAGATCATGCCAAGGCTCTTGTTGCGGAGCAGGTGCGGATAATAACCGTCAACCTTGATGGCCTTCTTCATTGCCAGGCCAAGATCCTCGATAGCCAGGATCTGTTCTTTGGTGAAGTCGTTGGTGTCGATGAAATCCTTAGGCAGTGCCATGTCGATTTCCTTTCCGCCGGTCTTGCCGACTATTACTGAGAGGCGCTCGTACATCACGCCTCGTGTTGACAACACCATCATTCACCCGTATGCAATTTTTACCTAGTTTATTCGGGATTAAAGACCGTTCACGGAGTTACACCCCCTCTAAACCAATATAAACCCGCAGGTAGAGAGTTTACAGGGGGTTTACTATCTAGAACCGCGAACGGTATACGGGTATCCTGTATCACGTCCTCTAATCCGCAACGGGACATACGGTTGAGGGCGGTATATCCGTAGGGTTTACGGAGCTTATCCAAAGATCAGATGAGATGGGACGGCGACAGATGAACACACTCATGTTCTTCTACACCCTAGTGATACTTGTTATCTGTATTGTGACGGCGGTGCTTTCGCTTGCCGCCTACGCCTCGTCCCGTCGACGCTTCTTTATCTATGGCAGCGGCGTATTTATCTGCTATGCCATCGAGATGACCGAGATCTTCTTTTTTGAATACACGTTGCAAAACCAGAATTTTCCGGCCAGTGACTATTACTCCATTACCATGCCTGTAATGCGGACCCTTGTGGCGACCGCTTCACAGGCTTTTATTTGGCTCATTGCCATGGACCTGCTCGACAAACATTCTAAAAAGCAGTTCGCTATCCCCGTCTTAACGTTTTTGCTGTGCGAGTCGCTGATTATCGTCGCTGTCCCCTCCGGCCCCATGCATCAGTGGCTCTACTACACGATGCGTCAGGTATTCCTTGTCTTTGTGGGACTGTATATCTTTTGGACGGCTCATAAGAGTACAAAAGTTGAGCTGAAGGCACGCGTTAACAACCAACGAAAGCACCTGATTATCGGCGCAATTCTGGTCGGTTGCATCGTTGCCGAGGATTTCTACAACATCCTTGTTGTCCCCATGAGCCTGGCGCCCTCTTGGCTGCAGCTATATCTGTCCGAGCGCAACTTTAGCGAAAACGTCTTTGCGTGCTACTTTGCAATTCTGCTGATCATCTACTCCTACCACGTGCTTTCGATCCGCATGCAGGAAGCGCCCGAGGAAAAGAACGTCAGCGATCTTGACCGGCATATCGAAGAGCAGATGCCTTTCTATCGCAACGCCTACAAGCTCTCCAACCGCGAGACCGAAGTCATGCGCTTGGTTGTGCTGGGCAAGTCGAACCAAGAGATCGCTGACGAGCTATTCCTTGCCGTGGGCACCGTCAAGACCCACATCCACAACATCCTGGTCAAAACCGAGCAGCAAAACCGCACAACGTTGATCCTGCATTTTTGGAAAAGGTAGGTTACGCGGTTTTACCAAACCGCGTAACGGCTCGACGCTGCAAGCGCCCCTAGGCGGCAATCTGACGTTCAATCGTCGGTCGCGTACCATAAGTACGCTTCCCTCCTCTTTCACGTCACCTTGCTCGCCTAGGGGCGCTTTCGCTGGCTTATGCCCAACCTACGATAATTCCAAACTGGGTGAGCTACTCGCTGTAGCGGGTGGCGATGGCAGCTTGTACCATGCCGGCGCTCATGAGGTAGGTCACCAGGAAGTAGCCGCCGTAGGCTGCCAGGAAGATTGCACAGGTGAGGCCCACGGTGCCGCCGATGCTCATATCTCCGAATATGCTCACCAGCTCGATAATCACCTTGAGCGCCACAAAGGAGTGCGCCAGACCCACTGCCAGCGGGAACAGGAAGAATACCGCTTGCTGCGCCATCACCGAATGGCGAATCTGGCGGTCGTCGCAGCCGATCTGTGCCAGCACACGATAGCTGCGGCTGCCGTCGGCCACATTGGAGAGCTGCTGGATCGACAGTATCGCCGCGCACGCAACGACCAGTACAAAGCCAATGTAGATGGCCAGATAGCTAATCATGCCGTTCATTTGCGCTGCTTGCGTGTACATCTCGGAGCGTGTGATGAAGATTCCCCACGACCCCGGCTCCTTGCCGTCAACGAGCAGATTGTCGAGCAAAGTGTATTTAATGCTCTCGTCTGCCTCGGTCGTATCCATCCCCTGTTTGTAATTAACGAGCAGGCTACTGGAATACGGCTGCAGATTAAGTTGGGACAACAGCTCGTCGGCAACGACGACGGTACCCGGGTTACTGCCCATCGCCGAGTTGGCGATGGCCGCCGTGTCCTTGTCCGACTTATCGGTTGCGGGCTTGAGCTCATGCCCGCCCAAGGTGAGGGTATGGCCGCCGGCCATGTACTTGGTGTACAGGTCGCCCAGCTCACCGCCCATATCACACGTAAGCAGGTACTGGTCGCGGCCAATGCTCACCGGCTCCTCGCCCATCATCTGGCGCAGTTTGTTGTACTGGCTCGCCGGCGTCACAAACAGACCCATCGTATCGGCATTGCTACCCCCGAGCGCCTTGGGGAGCTTTTCGCCCATGGTCTTGCACATCTCACCCGCAGACACCGAAGGATTCGAACCGCCAAACGGGTAACTCAGATACGAATCGATCTGAACATGCTCACCGGCAACATCGGCGATATTGACCTTCTTGCCGGTCTCGTCGTTGTTGTCCGCCGACTTGCCCTTGCCGTGCCATGCGGAGTACAAATCGACCGTTGTATCGGCTAGCACCATGCGGTCGGCTTCAGACGGATTGACATATTCTTTGTAGTAGTCGAGCGTATCGGGCGTGTAATAGACATACGTCTGAGACACGTCAACAGGGTTATAGCGCTCCAGGTTTTCGTTCATCACATTGGCAATCGACATACCGCACGTCACCGAGGTGATGGCCAAAAACAGGAGCATCGCGATGACGCCCATCGAAAAGCACACCGTGTTGACCTTGGCCGCAAGCTGGCGCACGGTAAACATGTTGAGGCCGCGCCAATACACGCTGCGCAGGCTCTGCAGCAGCTTGATGAGCATGCCCGAGAGTCCCCAGAACAGGGCAAAGGTGCCCACGGTAACCATAGCGGTCGTAATACCAAACTGGTTCATGGCCTCTTGCAGCTTGCTGTCCGTCGCGGTTAGCGGGAACCCATCACGTAGCAGACGGTAATAGGCCACGCCCACAAGCACCACGCCCACGGCAAAGATGGCAATCGCGATCCAGGGGTTGCGTGTCTTGATGCTCTCGTTGCGACGCTCGGCACCCATAAGCTCGATGAGTTTGGTACGACGCACGGCGCGAAGGTTCAGCAGTAGCGTGAGCACAAACATTACGAGCATGCAGGCAAGGGTCAGATTGAACGCATGCACCGAGAAAAAGAAGTGGAAATTGGCGATCTGTGTCTTAAAGAGCGAGGCCGTAAAGAACGTCATGAGCTGGGAGAGTCCCACACCCAGCACAATGCCGGCGACAAAGGCCACGACCGATACTATCACGGTCTCGAGCGCCATGATCGTGGCGACGCGCCCGCGCCCCATGCCGAGCACCTGGTACAGGCCAAACTCCTTCTTGCGGCGTTTCATGATGAAGTTATTGGCGTACACCATCAAAAAGGCCATGACACCGGCCAAAAAGTACGTCAGGTCGCCGAGTATGCTGCCCATAACCTGCGCCAAGCCCTCTTCATCGATTCCGGCGATGTCGACCTGCATCGAGATGGTGTTAAAGGCATAGAAGACCGTGACGCCCAGGGTGAGCGTCAAAAGGTAGACGAGGTAGTCGCGGCCGGCACGGCGGACGTTGCCCCAAGCGAGTTTACAGAGCATCGGAGCCCTCACCGCCCATCATGGCAACGACCTCCATAATGCGGTCGAAGAACTCGCGACGGTCGGTGTCGCCGCGGCGCAGCTCGGTGAAGATCTTGCCGTCGCGGATAAACAGCACGCGGCTCGTGTAGCTGGCGGCAAAGCTGTCATGCGTGACCATGAGCACGGTGGCGCGCAGGCGGCGATTGAGGGCCTCCAGGCTCTCGAGCAGCAGGCGGGCACTCTTGGAATCGAGGGCGCCGGTGGGCTCGTCGGCCATGATCATGGTGGGGTCGGTGACGAGCGCGCGGGCCGCGGCAACGCGCTGCTGCTGACCGCCGGACATCTGGTAGGGATACTTGTCGAGCACCTGACTGATAGACAGACGCGCGGCCACATCCTGCACGCGGGTCGAGATCTCTGCCGAGTTTGTGCGGGCAATGGTGAGCGGCAGGGCGATGTTCTCGCGTGCCGTGAGCGTATCGAGCAGGTTGGAGTCCTGGAAGATAAAGCCGAGCTCCTCGCGGCGGAACTGCGAAAGCTTAGCCTGCTTCATGCGTGTTACGTCCTGCCCGTTGATACGGATGGTGCCGCTCGTGGCGCTATCGATGGTCGAGACGCAGTTGAGCAACGTCGACTTACCCGAGCCCGAAGCGCCCATGATGCCAACGAATTCGCCGCGGTTGACGGTAAAGCTGACGTCGTTGAGCGCACGGGTCACGTTGCCCAGCGCTCCGTATACCTTTTCGAGATGCGCGACCTCCAGTACCGGGGTCGCCATGTGCGTGGTTTGCATACCGAGTCCTTTCTTGCGATTAGTCTACGGCATCTATAGTCGCAAGAAGACGAGTCGGCTACCATCGATATGGCTTACGCTTGCCTTACCGTTGTGTAAGGTACGCGTAGCTACCCTGCCACGTGTTGATGTTGAGAGAGGACTCCTGTTGAAGACTGTTCATGTTGCCGCTGGGATCATTCGCAAGGAAGGATCCGATGAGCTGCTTGCCGTGCAGCGCGGCTACGGCGACATGCAGGGACTTTGGGAGTTCCCCGGTGGCAAGCTCATGCGCGGCGAGACGCCCGAGGACGCCGTACGCCGCGAGCTCATGGAAGAGCTGCAGGTAAAAGTCACCAACCTGCGCGATTTCTATACCGTTGAGTACGACTACCCCGATTTCCATCTCTCCATGGAGTGCTACTACTGCTCGCTCGCCGATGAATCCGATGAACCCCAGAAGCATGACCGCCAGCTCGATATCCGCTGGATTCCGCGCACCTCGCTTGCCACCGTTGAGTGGATGCCCGCCGACAAAGGGCTCATTGATGCCCTGATTGAGTTGAAGGAAGATCGGCTTGAGGCTAACGGCGCCAACGACACCGAGTCCACCACAGCCGACGAGCCCGTTACCAAGCCCAAGCGCAAAGCCAAGCGCCGCAGCAAAAAGCGCCCCAAGCCCGGCCTGCTGGACGGCATCGACACCTCGGACCTTTCCGCTGACGAGCGTGAGCTCGTGCGCCGTCGCGCCGCCATCAAAAAGTCCATGAAGGGCAACAAGCGTGCGAACACCAAGCCCGAGCTGCTCGTTCGCCAGCGCCTGCGCGCCGCAGGCCTTACGGGCTATCGTTTGGAATGGAAGGTTCCCGGCAAGCCCGACATCGCCTTTCCCGGGCGCAAGATCGCCATCTTCGTCAACGGCTGCTTTTGGCACCGTTGCCCCAAGTGCAACCCTAGCCAGCCCAAGCGCAACGTTGAGTTTTGGGAGGCAAAGTTCCGTCGCAACGTCGAGCGCGACCGCGCTGCCGTGGCAGCGCTCACTCAAATGGGCTGGACACCCATAACCATCTGGGAATGCGAGCTCAAAAAAGACCGCATCGACGCCACGATGGAAAAGGTCATCGAGCAGGTGCGCGCCGCAGAGCCGCAGCGCTAGGAACGAGCCGCCCACACGCCTCACACAGGCGAGCCATATCCGCGTCACAAACCTTAGAAAGTCCTTAAGCTCAAAACCTTTCAAGAGTGTTACTCGATACCTCTGACCTGCAGTTTCATCGTAACACCAAACCAGGTTAAGCCTTTCTTTAGCGCTTCTTTGCAGCAGCCGCGGCATAATACTGCCAGCGCACGGGACCTAGCAGCACACCCCGTGCGCAACCTTTCGGTGGACATCGAGGAGGCCGCATAAGCATGCATTCTTCCAATGCCGTAACACGGCAGCCATCCCTAAAACATGCAGACCTTTTCTCCTTCCCCCCGACACAGAGAGACGGCCTCCTCGACTCCCCCACCACAAAACCCAAACGCTCAACCGACCAGGAACTCAACCTGCGAGCATCGTTCGAAAAGCTCCAAGCATCCCTAGACAAAACCTTCCCCAACCAAGCAAGGGCATACTAGCCCCCACCAACAAAGCGCCCCTCACGCCCCACTATTCCGCCCCAACGCCACAAGGGCGATTGAGCAGGACGGTTTGGGCGGGTCCCGTACTTAGTTTCCAAAATCATTCCGCAGCGCGAAGGCCCCCGTTGTCAACGCTTCGAAGAAGCGAGACAACGGGGGCCTTCATGCGCGAGGACGTTTTGGAAACTAAGTACGGGACCCGCCCAAACCGTCCGGTGGGATCAGAGTACCCTTGCTGTTACTCTGCTTTGCCCACGGAGTTGAGGTTGGTCATGCGGATCTTAACCAGCTCGGTGATCTCACGCATACCCTCCTTGGCCGGCTTCTTGGGATCGAAGCAGGCAGGGTTCTCGGCCATGTAGGCCATGAAGCCCTTGGTGTAGGCCTGACGCAGCTCGGTGGCGTAGTTAACCTTGCAGATGCCGTTCTTCACGGCCTCGGCAACCTGCTCATCGGGCACACCGGAGGTGCCGTGCAGAACCAGCGGCACGTCGACGGCGTCGCGAATGGCCTTGACCACGGACTGCTCGATGTGCGGATCGCTCGTGTACACACCGTGGCTGGTGCCAACGCCAATAGCGAGGGAGGTGCAGCCGGTACGCTCGACGAACTCCTTGGCCTCGGCCGGATCGGTGTAGGGGCTCTCGCCCTCAACCGCGGGACCGTCGTCCTCCTTGCCGCCAACCTTACCGAGCTCAGCCTCGACGGGCACGCCCATGGCGCGGCCAGCATCGGCGACGGACTTGGTCAGGGCGATGTTGTCCTCGAAGGACTCGTGCGAACCGTCGATCATGACAGAGGTGTAGCCCGTGCGGAAAGCCTGCATGCAGCGGTCATAGCCATCGCCGTGATCGAGGTGCAGAGCGACGGGCACGGAAGCGCGCTCGGCGGCAGCCTTGACCATGCCGTAGAAGTAGTCCAGACCAGCGGTCTTGATGGTGCCCGGGGTGGTCTGCATGATGACGGGGGACTTGGTCTCCTCGGCAGCGGCCAGAACGGCCATAACAAACTCGAGGTTCTCGACGTTGAAAGCGCCAACAGCGTAGTGGCCGGCCTGAGCGTCCTTGAGCATCTTTTCGGTGGTAACAAGTGCCATGAGCGTTTGCTCCTCTCCCTCGCCCGCATCTGGACATCGGGCGTAGTTGTTCACAAGGCGTTTTACCTTGCGTTTTTCTGCGCTCATTGTATGAAATTCAGCGGCTTTACACGCGCGAGATATTGAGCCCATGCAGGTCAATACAGTCATTTTTGAAAAGCAAACGGAAGAAATTTGAGCCGAGTGAACATGTTCGATATTGAATTTTGGGCGTTCAGCGTCTTTCTTTTATAGAAAAGATAAGTAATCGAAAGGTATTTTCTTACTCAAAAAGAAAATGAACGAAAATAGAGTCAACACAATTCCTGCAAATTTAGCCGAGAATGGAGCAAGCATGGCCCAAGCCACCAACCGTGCCTTTGCCGACGAACGCCGTACCGCCATTTTGGAAATGCTCGATCATAATGCCTCGGTGCAGGTAGCAGAAATCGCCCAGACCTTTGGCGTGTCCTCCGTCACCGCCCGCGCCGACCTTGACGCGCTCGCCGAAGCAGGCAAGCTGCGCCGCACACATGGTGGTGCCGTATCGCTCCACAAACGCCTAACCGTTTCCACGCAGGATCGCCGCATCAATGTCAACGTCGCCGCCAAGCAGGCCATCGCGCAAAGCGCCATCGAGCTCGTCAATGACGGCGACACGCTGCTCGTCGACTCGGGCACCACGGCGCTCGAGTTCGTCCGGCTCCTCGATCAGCGCGACGGTATCACCGTCATCACGGCCGACATTACCATTGCCGATTACATCGACGAGAGCATGCCCTCAGTCGATGTCGTCATGCTGGGCGGGGCGCTGCGCAAAGGCCATCGTTATTTGTACGGACCGCTCACTATGCAGGCGCTCCAAATGGTCCATGCCGATCTGGCCGTCATGTGCCCCGGCGCCTTTGTCCCCAGCTGCGGCTTTACGACCGACTTTCCCCAGATGGCCGAGACCAAAACGGCTATGGTCGGTGCCGCCCGTCAAAGCGTCGCCCTCATGGACGCCAGCAAGGTTAACGGACGCGGCATGTACCGCTTTGCCGAGCTTGCCGATGTCGACTCCATCGTGATGGACCGTGACCCCGACCATGCCGTCGCCACCTCAATCACCGAGGTCACCGACATCGACGCCCCAACCCTCATCATCGCCACCACCTAAAACCAAAAACCACCACAAAGGTGCCTGTCCCCTTTGTGGTAGTTGTGGTGGTTGAGCATCAGAAGTGAATGTGTCGCTACTTGGACAGCTCGTCGGCAAGGGCCTCAATCTGAGCGCGCGAGGCGTCGTTGAGCGAGCCCAGCACGGTCACCTTGTTCTGCGTCAGGGTGATGTCCTTCATGCCCTCGAGCTCCTTGGTCATAACCTTGGCAGCTGCAGGCGCCCAAGAGCCGGCCTCGACGAGCGCCACCGTACGGTTCTGGTAGGCGTGCTCGGCGAGCGTATGGATGAAGGTGCTCATGCACGGGAAGATCTCGCCCTGATAGGTGATGGAGGCGAGCACCAGACGGTCGCAGCGGAACGCATCCTCAACGGCCTCGGCCATGTCGTCGCGAGCCAAGTCAAAGACGGAGACCTTCTGGCCGCGAGCCTCAAGCGCTGCGGCGAGCTCCTCGACGGCAGCCTTCAGATGGCCGTACACGCTCGCATAGGCAATCGTGATGCCCTTGTCCTCGGGCTGGTAGCTCGACCAGGTGTTATAGGTGTCGAGGTAATAGCCCAGGTTCTCGGTCAGTACGGGGCCGTGGAGCGGACAGATGATCTGGATATCCAGATCGGCGGCCTTCTTGAGGACGGCCTGCACGAACTTGCCGAACTTACCGACGATGCCAAAGTAGTAGCGGCGAGCCTCACAAGCCCACCCTTCCGGGTCCTCGATGTCGTTGGCGCCGAACTTGCCAAAGCCGTCGGCACTAAAGAGCACCTTGTCGGTGGACTCGTAGGAGAAGATCACCTCGGGCCAGTGAACGTTGGGGGCGCCGATAAAGGTCAGGCTGTGACCGCCCAGGTCGAGCACATCGCCCTCTTTGACGACCATTTTGCGCTCGGGGAAGTCGGTGCCAAAGTAGTTGACCATCATGCGGAAGGCGCCCATGCCGGCCACGATCTGCGCCTGGGGATAGCGCTCCATAAAGGCAGCGATACCGGCGGAGTGATCGGGCTCCATGTGATGGACGACCAGGTAGTCGGGCGTGCGGCCGTCAAGCACGGCCTCGAGGTTGCCGAGCCACTCGTCAACAAAACCGCCGTCGACTGAATCGGCGACAGCGATCTTTTCGCCCAAGATAACGTAGCTGTTGTATGCCATGCCGTTCTCGGACACGTCGTACTGGCCCTCGAACAGGTCAATGTCGTGATCGTCGACACCGATGTAGCGGATATCCTTGGTGATCTCCATCAGGCAAAGCCTCCTAGATAGACAAAAGAACCCGTCTATCATAACACTCGCCTTCATAGCCACGGCTATCCGTCAGCATCCTTACCGATTGTTATTGAGGCGGAATATACCGCCGTTGACCTGCACAAACTATGAGCGTGGTATCGCCGTGCTATGTCGAATAATGAGCTGGCCGGGAATACGAATGGCAACGGTTTTGCCCGCCGTACCCGCCTCGGGAACCGTATGCTCGAATACCTCGCGTCCGCGCTGATGTAGATCGAATCGCACGGTCGTAAGCTCGTTGTGTGCGACAAAATCATCGAGCGAATCGTCGACACCCACCACGCTCACGTCCTCGGGCACGCGCAGGCCGCTATCGCGCAGCGCTGCAATCGCGCCATTTGCCATCTGGTCGTTTGCCGCGTAAATCGCCGTCATGGTGCGATCGTGCTCGGCCAGGTACCTGCCGGCCTCGTAGCCGCTGTTGGCAGACCAGTCGCCCTCGAGCGGCTCTGCCGGCTCGATGTGTTTACGCTCGAGCGCATCCTGCCAACCGGCTCGACGAAATTGCTCGTCGACTGAGAACGACGGGCCGCCAATATAGCGAATCTGCCCGTGCCCCAGCTCAAACAGGTGATCCATAAGCAAGAGCGAGCAGCCGTAATGGTCGGAATCGACCGTAGTCACGCGCGGATGCGCGTACATGGTAACGATGACCGTTCCAATGCCCGGCAGTGGATCAAACGTCTCAAAATCGGGCGCCATGCGGCTCATGCCGATGATGATGCCGTCCACCGGCAATGCGGCCATACGACGCGTGGCCTCGGCAAGTGAGAATTCCTCGGTCTTGGACATCTCGACCAGCGTGATGGCGCAATTATGCTCGCGAGCAGCGCTGGCGATGCCGTCAATCATTGAGAGGTTGCCAAACTTGGTGACATCGTTGATGCATAGGCCGACCGAATGGTAACGGCCGTCGCGCAGCGAGCGACCGGCATAACTCGGACGAAAGCCGAGCTCTTGCATAGCGGCCTGCACGCGCTGGCGCGTCTGCTCGTTAACGTTGGGCAAGCCGTTGGCGACGCGCGAAACCGTCTGCTGCGAAACGCCAGCAGCGCGGGCGACGTCGGCCATGGAGACCGGACGCGTACCTGTATCGTTGGACGGGCGCCTTGCCACAGGATCACCTTCACCCTTGCGAGATTTGAATAGCGTGCATGCCGGCCCGGGCAGAAATACACCCCGCGCCGAGACCCGCTATCGTCGGACGCATGTTAACGTACTCTACTTTTTCAATCCGCAACTCTTCTGCTCTATAAGTCCATACGGCAGTACCGTTCACGGCTGTATTTCTACCGATTACCAGATTCTCAAAAAGTAACAAGCGATGTGTTATGAGTACGTTAACATAGCCCGTAACGTGCGGTATCGCAAACACTTGGTTCATGCCGCTTTAAGTTGTTAACGTACTCATAACGACGCAAAACTCCCCGTGCGCGCCAAGGAAAGGACTCCCATGACCACCCCCGACGAAAAGACATTCGCCACACTCACCAAGCTGTTTGAGGAGGAGTTTGGCCCCATCGGCGACCGCCAGGTGCTCTACGTTCACGCGCCCGGCCGTTCCGAGATCAGCGGCAACCACACCGATCACGAGGGCGGCCACGTTATCGCCGGCTCGCTCGATGTCGCTGTCGACGGCATCGCCGTGGCAACCGATTCCAACAAGGTTCGCGTAGCCGACGAGGGCTATCCCACGTTTGAAATCGCGCTCGACACGCTAGACGTTCAGGAGTCCGAGAAGGGCACGTCCGCAAGCCTTGTGCGCGGTATGGCCCACGAGGTCGCAGCCCTTGGCGTTGAGCCCCAGGGCTTCGACTTCGCCTTTACCTGCTCCGTTCCCTCGGGCGGCGGCCTGTCCAGCTCTGCCGCCGTCGAGGCCGCGTACGGTCGTGCCATGGAAACCCTCTGGGGCGCGCCCGCCATTGAGCCCGTCACGCTCGCTCAGATGAGCCAGCGCACCGAGAACAACTACTACGGCAAGCCCTGCGGTCTGATGGATCAGGCAGCCGTGTGCCTGGGCGGCCTTGCCTACATGGACTTTGAGGACCAGGCTCAGCCTAAAACCCAGAAGCTCGAACTCAACTTTGAGGATCACGGCTATGCGCTCGTGCTCGTTAAGGTCGGTGCCGCCCACGTGGCCGCCACCGACGACTACGCCGCCGTTCCGCGCGAGATGCAGGACGTCGCCGCCGAGTTTGGTAAGGCACGCCTGTGCGAGGTAAACGTTGCCGACTTTGACGCCAAGCTCCCCGAGCTGCGCGCCAAGCTGGGCGACCGCGCCTGCCTGCGCGCCGTTCACTACTGGTACGAGAACGGCCTGGTCGACAAGCGCTGGGCAGCCCTGAACGCCGGCGACATTGACCGGTTCCTGGTCCTGACGCGCGAGTCCGGCGCCAGTTCTGCCATGTACCTGCAGAATGTCGTTGCCAAGCTGGGCTCCGAGCAGCCCTCCATGTACGCGCTTGCTCTCGCCGAGCATGTGCTCGACGGGCGCGGCGCCGTTCGTATTCACGGCGGCGGCTTTGGTGGCACCATCCAGGCCTTCGTGCCGCTCGACCTGGTCGACACCTTCATTGCCAAGATGAACGGCTGGCTGGGCGAGGGATCTGCCCGCCACTACGCGATTTCTGACAAGGGGACTTACGCGGCATGGCTGTAATGACTGACGTGCGCAAGGCCGCGCAGAACCTAATCGAGTACGCTATTCACCGATCGATGATCGGCCAGGACGATCGCATCTGGGCATACAACACCATTCTCGAGTGCATCGGCGCCACGGGCCCGGCACTCGACATGGCCTGGGCGCTCCAGGTCGAGAAACTCTCGCTCTTGCACCCCGATACACTCCCCGACTTCGACCTAGAGGGCACGCTTGCTGTGCTTTCCGAGGCCGCCGTTGCCAACGGCGCTGCCGAGGACACGGCGTCGGGCCGCGACCGCATCGCCATGCGCATCATGGGCGCACTCATGCCGAGGCCTTCGGTTGTAAACGAGGAGTTCAACGGCCGCATGGGCGTCAACGAGCCCCGCGCCGCGACCGACTGGTTCTACGGTCTGTGCTGCGACGCCGGCTACGTGCGCCGCGCCGCCATCGCGCGCAATATCAAATGGAGCACCCCCACCAACTGGGGCGACCTCGAGATTACCATCAACCTGTCAAAGCCCGAAAAGGACCCGCGCGATATTGCCGCGGCCGGCGCCGCCAAAAACACGGGCGAGAAGTATCCCGCCTGCCAGCTCTGCATCGAAAACGAAGGCTATCCCGGACGCTCCGCTGCAGCCGACGGTGGCGCTCACCCCGCCCGCCAGAATCTGCGCGTTATCCCCATTAAGCTCGACGGCGAGCGCTGGGGCTTCCAATACAGCCCGTACGCGTACTTTAACGAGCACTGCATTGCCATGAGCTCCGAGCATCGCCCTATGCACGTTGACCGCAAGGGCCTGACGTGCCTGCTCGATTTTGTGGACCTGTTCCCGCACTACTTTATAGGCTCCAATGCCGACCTGCCCATCGTGGGCGGTTCGATTCTGTCGCACGACCACTTCCAGGGCGGCGCGCACGAGTTCCCCATGATGCATGCCACCGAGGTCTCGCAGTTTAGCGTGCCCGGCTTTGACCAGGTCAGCGGCACTGTGCTGCAGTGGCCGCTCTCGGTGCTGCGTCTGCGCTCGCACGACCGAGCCCAGCTGCTCGATGCTGCCGAAAAGATTATCCTCGCCTGGCGTGAGTGGACCGATGAGTCCGTGGGCGTCATCGCGCACACTGCCGACGGCGTGGCGCACAACACCGTGACGCCCGTCATCCGCCGCGTCGACTCCCGCGGCAACGCCGGCGGCAAAATCTACGAGGCCTACCTGGCGCTTCGCTGCAACATCACGACCGACGAGCACCCGCTGGGCGTTTTCCACCCGCATGCTGAGTACCACCATATTAAGAAGGAGAACATCGGCCTGATCGAGGTCATGGGCCTGGCCATTCTTCCGCCGCGCTTGGTTCCCGAGCTTGGCGCCGTTCGCGAGCACCTGCTGGCCGCCAAGGTCGACGCAAGCTACGACCTTGGCGCCGCACTCGAGGGCGACGACCTTTGCCGCAGCCACGCCGCATGGGCCGAGGATGTCTTTGCACGCCGCGCCGATGAACTTACGACCGACAACGCCATCGATATCCTGCACGAGGAGGTGGGCGTGGTGTTTGGCCACGTGCTCGACAACGCCGGCGTCTTTAAATGGGACGAGGCAGGACGCGCCGCCCAGCAGCGCTTTATCGACTCGCTGTAGCACGCGAGCTCGAACGCACGCACTTAACAAATAGCGCCTACACGACCGCGGCGCCCGCCGGCAACATCGCCGACGGGCGCCGTTTTCTGATGCAAGGGTAGCTAATTTGCACCAAAACAAGGAGTGTTCCAAACTGCCGGCAGAGAAGGAACGTCCCCAGGTGCCGACCTAAACCACCACATTATTCGATGGAAAAACGTGGTTGCCTCACACATTATTCGATGGAAAAACGTGGTTTACTCCCACATTTTTCGATGGAAAGACCGAAACGGTCTTATACTAACCATGATCGTTAGGAGGCAGTATGCAGCGACAGCTAATGGACGCACTCATCGCTTGGAAATCTAGGGCAAACCGCAAGCCCCTCCTGCTTAAGGGGGCCCGCCAGACGGGAAAAACCTGGCTTCTTAACGAATTCGCAGGCCAGCAGTATCAAAACGTCATCCGCTTTGACTTTATGCTCGAACCGGGCGCACGTTCGCTGTTCGACGGAAGCCTTGACCCCAAACGCATCATCTCCCAGATAGAGCTCCTGCGCGGCCAGACCATAACGCCGACAGACACGCTCATCATCTTCGACGAAATCCAAGAGGCACCGCGTGGCATCACCTCGCTCAAATACTTCAACGAGCTGGCGCCGGAATACCATATCGTGGCAGCCGGCTCCTATATGGGGCTCGCGCTCCGACGCGAAAACGAGTCGTTCCCCGTCGGCAAGATTGACCAGCTTACCATGCGCCCCATGGGGTTTGTCGAGTTCGTTCGTGCCGTCGATGGCGATCCGCTCGCAGATGCCATCCTTGCCGCAGACATAGACCTGCTGGCAAACGTTTCCGAAAAGCTCGAGCGCCTGCTCAAGGAATACCTCGTTGTCGGTGGCATGCCAGAAGTTGTCTCCGCTTTCGCCGCCTCCCACGATTTCATCGAGGCCCGCAGGCTTCAGCAGCAAATCATCGAAGCTTACGAATCCGATTTTGGCAAGCATGCGCCAGCCCGCATCGTCGAGCGCATGAGGCTGGTTTGGAAATCCCTTCCCGGCCAGCTCGCAAAGGAAAACAAGAAGTTCGTCTACGGTGCGCTCCGTCCCGGGGCGCGCGCACGCGATTTTG
>CABRHX010000024.1 GCA_902470805.1 uncultured Collinsella sp.
AGTGGCGGCGGGGAGGCACGGTGGCCATTATTCGGTGACCGGGATTGGTCAAAATAGTTTGACTATTAGCGGCTAAAATCGCCCGGCGCTAACACCATTTTTCAAATTACATGGCCGCCATAGCAGCCCCAAGACATCTGCTATTTAAAAAAGCATGTCTCGAAAGCGTAAAATCGGGGTCTGGTCGACAGATCTCGGTTTTTCCCGCACTACGCCTGGATCCAGGACCTCGTATCCGAAAGCCGCTCCCGCGACGAGCTCGTCAAAGAACTAAGGCGCAATTGCGTTGTGCGTCTCGACGGTGCGTCGCACGTATAGAATCTAAGCATCCGCATGCCGGTTATTGAATGGAATGGACGCCACATGGAACTCCCTAGCACCCTGTGCAGCAATGTGTACGACTTCGCGTTTTGCCCCGAGCCCTGCTACGACCGCCTGGTCGATCTAGCCGACCCCGAGGACTGGTGTCCCAGTAACCGCATCCTCAAAAACTATCTGTCGTTCTCGTTTAGCCGCGCGGTGTTCCTGACCGAGCGCGACGTGGACCAGACCGCGCCGTCCAACCTGCCGTTGGTGTTCGATGACGACCGCTGCCTGTTCAACACCGGCCTGTACACGCGCCGTTACGAGACCATCTATGGCCTGTTTGAGCCCAACACCAAGCCCGACGCGCGCCAGCGCTGGTTTTTGAAGGGCTTCTTTAAGGAGAGCGACCCCATGCTGGTCTCGTTTGAGTACCTGCCGTGCCGCGTGCGCTTTGCCGAGGACCCCTCCGAGCTGGTCTTTGACTACCGCTTGCCCATCCGCTCCAACATCGACCACATTCTGGGCGATGAGGAGAACCTCACGCGTATTCCCGCCAGCCTGATGGGGGAGGGCAACTCGCTACTGCTGCGCCGCGCCTTTGAGGGAGCCGTCGTCGAGGCCGCCCGCCGCGCCGCCGCCAACTACACGCTCGCCGTGCCGCAGTTCTACGGCGGCCGGATCCAGCTGCTGCTGCCGCTGTGCCTAACCGGCGACAAGCCCGAACTGGCACTGACCATCCAACGCGAGGACGGCTTCTACGCCGCACGCACCTGCCTCACGCTCGACATGGCTTACAACAACGCTCGACTGATCTGCCGTCCTGAGACCTCGTGGATAAAGCGGTAAATGGTAGTTTAGCTGCGGTTTTGCCGATTGCTTTGGTTGCTTTGGCTTGACTGGCACTCACGAATTTAAAATCGGGGGCAAAAAGTTCTTGGTAAACCACGCTCGGCTATGATAGTATCTCTTTTGCCGAAAGGCGACGGGCGATTGGCTCAGGGGTAGAGCATATCCTTCACACGGATGGGGTCACAAGTTCGAATCTTGTATCGCCCACCATCAAAAGCGCAGGTCAGAGGTGTTAAGCCTCTGACCTTTTTCCTTTTGACACCAAGGCCGACACCAAAATCGACTCGAAGTCGTATAAGGCGTCTTTTTTTATCGCGCCCTTTTTTGACGCCATTGCATGTTTTGTATAAAACACATCCGTAATTTCAATGAACTCCCCATGTGATTCGAGCGCAAATGTGGAGACAGGGACCGCATGCCCAGAGCGTCTTCCAGCGGATTTCTATCACACGACGGTTTTCGGCAGAACTCGTCAAGCTTTTGGTCAGCGTTTGGTCAGCTTCCGGTACTTACCCGCATGATGCCCCGGTAGATAATCGTCCACGACCACAACCGCATGGTCTACGGCCGATACCAGGGGAGGCGCAAATGGACGAAATCGTCTGCGCAAACACCGCATTCCGTTACTGGCGCTGCCCGCCACAGGTGCGCGATCTCTACCCGCGCCTGCCCAACTCCGAAGAAGGCTGGCGAGCTCTATCCCAAGCCCCATTCGTAACCGACGTCCTCAAGACCCCAGTCATCACAGCAGCATCAACTCGAAGCAACCTACATTCCGAGACAAGACGTACCATCCGATGGAACAGCGCCTATACAGAGAAGGTCTCGATCGACACGGGCATGGGCTTTAGCGTCACAGACCCTCTTCATACGCTATTCACCATGACTCGAAGCGTTTCTTCATGCGACCTGGTTCTGGCCATGTACGAGCTCTGCGGATGGTTTTCGGTTTTTAAACCATCGCCCGCGGTCGACATGGCACTTGAGCAAGCAAAATCAGAAGAAGAGCAGTACACCACAGAAAGTCTTTTTGAACTAGATGAAACCCAAGACGAGGCCCCATGGAAGCGAGTCTATGCTCGTGCGAGCCAGAAGGACAGCGAGAATGATCAAAGTGGGCAGCAGAATGACGGATCCGGAAATAAAGCAAACGGAAAAGGCACATCGCTCTGGATGAGAAAGCCTCTTATTGAAATAGAAGAACTGCACAGATTTGCAGCGAAGGTTAAGGGCGAGATGTGGGGAAAACAATTCTACGAAGCCGCACGGCAGGTAATGGGTATTGCGGCATCCCCGCTAGAAGTTGCTGGAATCATGTTGCTAAGTCTTCCGAGGCGTACTGGCGGAGCGGAGTTTAAAAACATATACGTCAACGACTTAACACCGCTGTCGAATTCAGCTCGAAAAATCGCAGGTCAGAAAATCTGTTACGGCGATATCGTCATCGTAAACCCAATAATAATGAAAGCTGTGCTTATCGAACTTCAGGGAGAGGTTATCCATGGTTCAGGCGCCGTGCTGGACCACGATGCCGCACGAATGACAGCATTACAAAGCATGGGATACGACGTATTTCTTGTAACCCATGACATGCTCAATGATCACGATCAGCTTGATGCCATCATTCACAGTGTGTGTGAGCGATTGGAGTTGCGCTACAAACCAAAAACCGAGGCGATGAGATGCGCTGAGACCAGATTGCGAGCCAACGTTCTGTGCAATTGGCTTGGTATTGGTAAGTAATATTGTTCAAGTGAGCATTATTACTACTTTATATGCTGCCAGTAATTAAGTGCCATTTTAAAACCACGCCGGTTTACTACGTTGGATTGGGGGTAGCTGAGCACACCGAATTCGTCGCTCGTAAAACCGCAGGTAGAATGCCTGCCCGTTTTGCGAATGTAGGCGTGTGGTCGGAAATCCGGGAATCGTCGCAGTAAACCGGTCTGTTTATGAAGCGACCAGCTGGCGCGAGCTGCGCACGGTTCAGTAAATTGACCCGAAGGCGCGGAGAGGGGCTCAGACGAAACCCTCCCGCGGAAGCACCGCGGATTGCTTTGTTCTGGCCGGCGGCACCTGGGGCGACATGCGCGCCCCAGGAAGGAGGGCGGCGGGCTTGCCGCTGCCCGCGGGGCGCGCCCCGCGGGCTATTTCGGGCATCGTGTGTCCCTTCGGCCCCGCGCCGTTCCACGCACCGTAAAATCTTTTCCAAAATTGTCCTTGCATCGGCGGGGGAGTTCCCGTATAGTACTTTCTCGCACGGGGGCGTAGCTCAGCTGGGAGAGCGCTTGACTGGCAGTCAAGAGGTCAGGGGTTCGATCCCCCTCGTCTCCACCCGAGCATTGAATGAGGCTCCAACGCAAGTTGGGGCCTTTTTTCATATCTATCGATTTACGCCATGTGTTGACTGAGCAGCATCTTGGCGACATACCCATTGTTAATTACGAATATGAATGTTAATAACTTTACGTATCTGGATAGCAAACCTGGTCTGCAGCGCCAATAACAAAGAGGCCGGGCGTAATGCCCGGCCTCGAAATACTCTGGTGGGCCCTCCGGGATTCGAACCCAGAACCCAGGGATTATGAGTCCCCTGCGCTAACCGTTGCGCCAAGAGCCCTTATGAACGGTGAATGCAATTCTAGCAAAGGCAACTCAGGCCTAATTTCTTCGCTTCACGTCGTGAAATACTACCATGCACGAGCAAGTCGCACAACGCAAGATCAAGTTCGATGCTAAACAACAGCTAATCTAGGCCCGTCGCAGATAAGGAGTGTTTTATAAAAAGTTAAGGCCTTAAATTCAGGGCTTCAAGACATTTCAGCGTGAAATCAACCTGATGCCATTTCAAAACCATGCCCGTTTACTACGACGGATCGGCGACCTTCGACCACCGCGTGTTCTCAGTTTGCAAAACCGCAGGTAGAGAGTCCGACGGTTACACGAAAAGGCGTGCGTGGTCGAACATTACAGATACATCGTAGTAAACCGGCATAGTTCTGAGGCGCAGATGAGGGACGGTTCGCAATCGGACCCGATAATGGGACTGGCGACGCATAGGAAATCCGGTTGCGCGGAGAGGGTTGCGTTCCGCGCGCCAAGTCGGCCGGCGTAGGGGCCGTGCGGGGGCCAGGCGCTCCGCAGGCTGGCCCGGCCCCACGCGACTCCGGCGCCCGCCCCCGGAAAGTTTTTCCAAAAATGTCCTTGCATCGGCGGGGGAGTTCCCGTATAGTACTTCTTCGCACGGGGGCGTAGCTCAGCTGGGAGAGCGCTTGACTGGCAGTCAAGAGGTCAGGGGTTCGATCCCCCTCGTCTCCACCCGAGCATTGAATGAGGCTCCAACGCAAGTTGGGGCCTTTTTTCATATAGGCACACAAGGTCAAAGGCGGCACCATGATCCTCCTGGTCGACAAGATCGAAAAAAGCTTCGGCGCGCGCGTCCTCTTTAGCGGCGCGTCCTTCCAGATCAACCCCGGCGAGCGCTTCGCGCTCGTGGGCCCCAACGGCGCCGGCAAAACCACCATGCTCAAGATCATCATGGGCATCGATAGCCCCGACGCCGGCCAGGTCCAGTACGCCAAGGACTGCCAGGTGGGCTATCTAGAGCAAGAAACCAACCTGGAGCAAAAGGACACCACCATCCTCGCCGAGGTCATGGCCGCCGCCAAGGAAATTCGCCGCATGGGCGAGCGCGCCAACGAACTTCAGGCCCAGATCACCGAGCTCTCGGAACAGGGCAAGGACGTCAACGCGCTCCTTAACGAGTACGGCCAGGTCCAGGACCGCTTTGAGCACCTGGGCGGCTACGAGCTCGAGAGCAACGCCCGCAAAATCCTGTCCGGCCTGGGCTTTAAGGTCACCGACTTTGAGCGCCCGTGCTCCGAGTTCTCGGGCGGCTGGCAGATGCGCATCGCGCTTGCCAAGCTCTTCCTGCGCCACCCCGACCTGCTGCTTCTGGACGAGCCTACTAACCACCTGGACCTCGAAAGCGTCCAGTGGCTGCGCGGCTTTATCGCCAACTACGACGGCGCCGTCCTCATCGTCAGTCACGACCGTGCCTTCATGGACGCCTGCGTCGACCACGTCGCCGCTCTCGAAAACCGTCGCGTGACCACCTACACCGGCAACTACAGCAGCTACCTCAAGCAGCGCGAGGACAACCTGGAACAGATGCGCGCCAAGCGAGCCGCCCAGGAGCGCGACATCGCCCACATGCAGGTCTTCGTTGACAAATTCCGCTATAAGCCCACCAAGGCCGCCCAGGCGCAGGAGCGCATCCGTAAGATCGAGCAGATTAAAAAGGAACTTGTCATCCTGCCCGAGGGCCACAAGCAAATCGACTTTAAGTTCCCTGACCCGCCGCGCTCCGGCGACATGGTCGTCGGCCTGGAGGGCGTGTCCAAGTCCTACGGCAACAAGCACATCTACAGCGACATCGACCTCAAGCTCTACCGCGGCGAGCACGTGGCACTCGTCGGCCCCAACGGCGCCGGCAAGTCCACGCTCATGAAGATTCTCGCCGGCCTGGAGCCGCCCACTACCGGCACGCGCGACCTGGGCACCAACGTGGGTGTGGCCTATTACGCCCAGCACGCGCTCGAGGGCATGACCGAGTCCAATACCGTCCTGCAAGAGATCGACACCGTCACGCCCAAGTGGACCGTGCCGCAGCAGCGCAGCCTGCTGGGCGCCTTCCTGTTTAGCGACAACGATTCCATCGAGAAGCAGGTTCGCGTCCTCTCCGGTGGCGAAAAGGCGCGCTTGGCCCTGGCCAAGATGCTCGTGGCCCCCGAGGCGCTCCTGTGCCTGGACGAGCCCACCAACCACCTGGACATCGACTCGGTAGACATGCTCGAGAACGCCCTGCAAAACTTCCCCGGCACCATCGTGCTGATCAGCCACGACGAGCACCTGGTACGCGCCGTTGCCAACCGCGTCATAGACATCCGCGATGGCAAGGTCACGGTCTACGACGGCGACTACGACTACTACCTCTACAAGCGCGAGGACCTCGCAGCCCGCGCCGCCGCCGAGGCGGCAGGGGAGAGTGCACCGGCCACGGCCAAGTCCACCAAAGCCTGCGCCGCCCAGGCCGACACCCCCGCAGCTGCCCCCAAGCCTGCCGAGGGCAAAAAGACCAAGGAGCAAAAGCGCGCTGAGGCCCAAGCCCGCGCAGCGCTCAATAAAAAGCTCAAAGGCGTGCGCAACCAGCTTAAGAAGATCGAGACGGAGCTCGACAAAAAGCGTGCCCGCTATGACGAGCTTATGGAATTGATGGCAAGCGAAGAGCTTTATGCCGATCAGGATAAGTTCAACGCCGCGCTGGGGGAATATAACGGCCTTAAGCAAGAGCTACCCAAGCTCGAGGATGAATGGCTGGAGCTTTCCACCCAGATCGAAGAGGAGACCGCGCGTGAACTCTCGTAAGGCCGCTGCCGTGGCGATGAGCATCATCGCCATTGCCTGTCGCATCTGCGGCATCTTTATGAGCGCGATGACCGTGCTGCTGTGCTTTAGCGGCCTCACCGCCAAGTTGCAGATTGTGGGCTTTGTCGTCGAGCTTTCGCGCGCACTGCCGAGCGCCATCGCCGGCTACGGCGTCATCACTTCTCCCTTTGGCGGCGTGTTCCGCCTGGATTACGCCATCGTGGCCGTGATTCTATTTGTGGCCGATTACCTGCTCACGCGCGCCTCGCGCCGCGTCCGCTAGGGGATCGTTATGTCCAGCAGCTACTTCATGAACCTGCTCGCCAGCGCGGTCGCCGTCATCTTGGGCATCGTGATCCACGAGAGCGCGCACGCCGCCGCGGCCTGGGCACTCGGCGATATGACGGCCCGTTCGCGCGGACGCGTCTCGCTCAACCCGCTCAACCATGTCGACCCGTTTGGCACCATCCTCCTGCCGCTGCTGATGCTCGCCGCCGGAGGCCCGGTGTTCGCCTTCGCCAAGCCCGTTCCCGTCTACCTCAACAACCTCAAGCACCCCAAGCGCGACGAGGTCCTGGTGAGCGTGGCCGGCCCCGCATCGAACATCGCGCTCGCCTGTCTTGCCGCCGCCCTCATGCGCCTGACCTATGGCAGCCTCTACACCAGCATGTCATTTGCCCTGGCGTCACAGATCATGAACTTCGGCGCCACCTTTATCGTGGTCAACTTATCGCTCGCGTTCTTTAACCTCATCCCGATCCCACCGCTCGACGGCTCGTCGATCATCGTGCCCTTCCTCAAGGGCAAGGCGCTCGCCAACTACTACCGCCTGCAGCAATACGCTATGCCCACCCTCATCCTGGTTTTGTATCTGCTGCCCATGTGGACCGGCATCGACGTGATCGGCCGCTATTTCGATGTTACCGTGTATCCGCTTGCTGAGCAGCTGCTCAACTTCGCAATCGCCGGCATCTAAGGTAAACTTACAGGTCGACCGTGCAAAACGGTCGCAACATGCACCCAAACCGCGCCGCGAAGGCGCCGTCAAAGGAGGTCGAAGATGTCGTATCGCGTGTCGACGCAGGTCTACAGCGGACCGTTCGACCTGCTGCTGCAGCTGGTAACCCGCCAAAAAGTAGATATCGGCGCCATCTCCATCAGCGAGGTGGCCGAGCAGTACCTTGCCGAGGCCGAACGCATCGAGGCGCTGGACCTGGACGTAGCAAGCGACTTTTTGCTGGTCGCGGCAACCCTTTTGGACATCAAGGCTGCCTCTCTGGTGCCGCAGGAGGCCCCGCGCAAAGCCGATGACGACGATGACGAGTTCGATGAAGACCTTGAGGAGCTCAGCACGCTTGACGGCGACGCGCTGCGTGAGGTCCTGATTCAGCGCCTGATTGCCTACAAGCAGTTTAAAGGCGCGGCGGCAGCTCTCGGTGCTCGCATGCAGGCCGAAAGCCGCATGCACCCGCGTGTGGCCGGTCCCGACCCCGAGTTCTTGGGCCTCATGCCCGACTATCTTGCTGGCATTACCTTGCGCGGTCTCGCCGTCATTTGCGCCGACCTCGACGGCAAGCGACAGACCTTCTTGCTGGAGGCCGAGCACGTGGCGCCGCATCGCGTGCCGCTCGACCTGACCGTGGCCTCGGTCGACCGCTTTACCATGGCGCACCAAACTTGCACCTTCCGCGAGCTGCTGGACGGCGACGCCACCACCGAGCAACTCGTCGTCACCTTCCTGGCCATGCTGGAGCTCGCCAAGCGTGGCTCGCTCACACTGAGCCAGGACGAGATCTTTGGAACCATTCAGATCAACCGCGTCGAGGGCGCCGAGGCCTATGTGCCCGGCGAAGGCCCCGAGCTCACCGAATAGGAGCAGGCACCCATGTCTAACCTTTCCACGCTGGAGCCAAACAGCCTCAAAGGCGCCCTCGAGGCGCTGCTGCTCGTTTCGAGCGACCCGGTGAGCGCGCCCGCGCTGGCAGGTGCGCTGGATATCGCCCCCGGCGAGTGCGCGTCGCTGCTCGCCGAGCTCAAGGTTGAGTACGAGGAGGCCAACCGCGGCTTTCAGCTGCGCGAGGTCGCCGGCGGCTGGCGCCTGTTCACGCATCCCGCCTATCACGATGTCGTTGAAGCCTATGTGCTGAGCTGGGACACGCAAAAGCTGTCGCAGGCCGCGCTCGAGACGCTCGCCGTGATCGCCTACCACCAGCCCGTCACGCGCGAGGTGGTCAAGGGCATCCGCGGCGTCAACTCCGACGGCGTCATTGCATCGCTCGTGGACAAGGGCCTGGTGCGCGAGCTCGGTCGCGATCCCGAGCGCGGTCAGGCCATCATCTACGGCACGACCAACGCCTTTTTGGAAAAGTTCGGCCTGCGCTCCACCCGCGACCTGCCCGATCTAGAGCAGTTTGCCCCCGACGAACAGTCGCGCCAGTTTATTCGCGAGCGCCTGAGCGGCCGCAGCATCCAGTCAACGCTCGAGGAGCAGGCCGAGGACCTGGACGAGGAGCGCGAACTGCTCGATACCGATGTTGTGAATGTTGAGGCAGTCGAGGGCGAGGACAACCTGGTCGTCGACAAGACCTCGGAGGATATGCATGACGAGGACTAACCAAGCAGGGGAGACACGCATCGCCGGCGCCACGGACTTGCCCGCAACCGACGCCCAGCCCGTCTATCCGCATACCATGCGCCTGCAGCGCTTTTTGGCGCGTGCGGGCGTAGCGAGCCGCCGCGGGTCGGAGGACCTGATGACCGCCGGCCGCGTGACGGTTAACGGCGAGGTTGCGACCGAGCTGGGCACCAAGGTCGATGTCGACCGCGATCACATCGAGGTCGACGGCATGCCCGTCAAGCTCAACCAGGGCGCCGTGTACCTGATGCTCTACAAGCCGACCGGCTACCTTACCACCATGAGCGATCCGCAGGAGCGCCCTTGCGTGGCTGATCTGGTCCCGCGCGACCGCTTTCCGGGGCTCTTCCCGGTGGGTCGCCTGGACCGCGACACCACGGGCCTTTTGCTCTTTACCACCGACGGCGACCTGTCGCAGGACCTGCTGCACCCCAGCAAGCACGTCTACAAGACCTACCAGGCGCTCGTGGACGGGCAGCTGACCGACCGCGATCTGGACCCGCTCCGCCGTGGCATCGAGCTCGACGACGGCCTATGCCAGCCGGCAATCTGCCGCGTCATCACCGCACGCGAGGCCGAGGCCGTGGCGCCACAGGGCGTCAGGCCCGGCACCACCGCCGTGGAGGTCATTATCCGCGAGGGTCGCAAGAATCAGGTTAAGCGCATGTTGAACAAGATTCACCATCCGGTAATCCGCCTGCACCGCTGCAACTTTGCCGGCCTTGAGCTCAAGGACGTGGCCAAGGGCTCGTGGCGCGAACTCACCGATCGCGAGGCGCAGATCCTCAAGGCCGGCGGCATCCCGCCCAAGCAGGCCAGCTCCAAGCGCGTCGCCGCGCCGGCGACCAACACCGCCAGCCGCACGCGTCACCACGGCAGCCACGGCTCCGCACCCAAGCGCAACACCTACCGCGAGCGATACACGGGCTAGGCAACCCGCCGCGCCCCAACGCCCGCGAACCATACCAGCACATCAACCACCGAAAGGAAGCATTGCATGATCGTCGCCATCGACGGCCCCGCCGGTTCCGGCAAGTCCACCATCGCCAAGGAGATTGCCCGCCAGCTGGGCTTTAACAAGCTCGACACGGGCGCCATGTACCGCGCCGTCACCTTCGCCGCGCTCGACCGCGGCATCGACCTGGACGACGAGGCAGCCATCGACGCCCTCGCCGAGCAGATCGAAATCCGCTTTACCAACGGCACCGGCGAGGACACGCGCCTGACCATTGACGGCCAGGACGCTTCGGCCGCCATCCGTACCCCGCAGGTCGACGCCAACGTGTCCAAGGTCTCGGCCTATCCGGGCGTGCGCGCCGCCATGCTCATCCATCAGCGCCGTGCCGCCGAGGACCGCGATATCGTGGCCGAGGGTCGCGACATCGGCACCGTCGTGTTCCCCAACGCGCAGGTCAAGGTGTTCCTGACCGCCGACCCGCGTGAGCGCGCCCGCCGCCGCGTGCTGCAGCGTCACCAAAACGATGCCCAGCCGCTCACGTCCGAGCAGCTCGAAGCCGAGGTCGACGAGACCCTCGACGCCCTTAAGCAGCGCGACAAGCTCGACAGCAGCCGCGAGGTCGCCCCGCTCGTGCCCGCCGAGGACGCCGTGCACGTCGACTCCACCGCCCACGCCATCGACGAGGTTGTACGCATCATCGAGGACCTCATCAACCAAAGGAGGTAGCCCATGCGCCTGTTTAAGCAGACGCCCGAGGATTATTACAGCGCCCCCTACGCCGAGTTTCCGGCGCTCATCCGCGGCACCGTCGTCGTGGTCATGGCAATCCTCTGGGCTTTCTCTAAGCTCATGTGGCGCTGGAAGGTAGAGGACGCCGATCTGCTGTTTGAGCGCCAGGAAGGCCGCGGCAGCGTGGTCATCTGCAACCACACCTCGATGGCCGAGCTCTTGGCCGTGGAGACGGCGCTGTTCTTTGGGGGGCGCCGCATTCGCCCCATCTTTAAGTCCGAGTTCGCCAAGAGCAAAATTGTGCGCTGGGCCTTTAGCCGCGTTGGCGGCATCCCCGTGGAGCGCGGTACTGCCGATATGAAGTGCCTGCGCGCCGCTCAGCATGCGCTGCAGCGCGGCGAGGACGTCCTGATCTTCCCTGAGGGCACGCGCATCCGCTCGCGCGAGATCAAGCCCGAGGTCCACGGCGGTTTTGCGCTCATCGCTCAGATGGGCAAGGCGCCCGTCAACCCGCTCGCCATCTGCGGCTGGTCCGACATCACGCCCGCGGGCAAAAAGCTCATGCGTCCCAAGAAGTGCTGGATCCGCGCCGGCAAGGCCGTCTCGTTTTCCGATGCACCGGCTGGGCTTAAGCGCAAGGAGCGCCTGGCATGGTTTGAGTCCGAAGCCATGAATCGTGTCTACGCCATGCGCGATGACTTGTGCGCCGAGCATCCTGGCAGGTTCTAGCCATGGGCGAGGAAGTTATAAACACCGCCGAGGCTGTGCTCGGCAAGGCAGACGCCCCCATCATCGAAATCGCCGCCCACGCCGGCACCTGCTACGGCGTGCAGCGTGCGCTCGATATGGCCCTGGCGGCAGCCCCACAGGCGGGGGAGAACGCTCAGGTCCACACCCTGGGCCCGCTCATCCATAACCCCATCGTGGTGCGCGAGCTTTCCGAGGCGGGCGTCGGTCTGGCCGAGACCCTGGACGATGCCACAACCGGCACCGTGATCATCCGCGCCCACGGCGTGGTGCCGCAGGTGATCGATGCCGCTCGCGAGCGCGGCCTTAACGTCGTCGACGCCACGTGCCCCTACGTGAAGAAGGTCCATTTGGCCGCCGAGCGCCTGGTGCGCGAGGGCTACCGCGTGGTGGTCGTAGGCGAGCCGGGTCACCCCGAGGTCGAGGGCATTCTGGGCCACGCTGGCAATGACGCACAGGTCGTGAGTTGCGCTGCCGATGCGGACGCGCTACAGCTCAAGGGCAAGGTGGGCCTCGTTGTGCAGACCACTCAGACCGCGCAGAATCTCGCCGAAGTCGTGGCCGCTATCACCACGCGCGTGCAGGAGCTGCGTGTGATCAACACCATCTGCGCCGCCACGAGTGAGCGTCAACAGGCAGCAGCCACACTTGCCAACCGCTGCGACTGCATGGTCGTCGTGGGCGGCAAGAACTCGGGCAACACCCGTCGCCTGGCACAGATTTGCGCGGACGCCTGCGAGCGCACGTATCACATCGAGGAAGCTTCCGAGCTCCAGGCCGCGTGGTTTACCGACGCTCACCACATCGGCATCACCGCCGGAGCCTCCACCCCGCAAGAACACATCGAGCGCGCCGTAACGCGCATCAAGGAGCTTTGCCGCTAATCATGGACCAGACCGTACCCGCATACGCCGCCGAGGTGGCCGATTACGGGCGCAGCCGCGACCCCGAGCCGGGTGAGGGCGCGCTCGTAAAGAACGTGCGTCCCGAATCGCCCGCGTGGGATGTGGGTATCGAGCCGGGCATGCGCGTACTTACGGTCAACGGCGAGCAGCTTACCGATATGATCGTGTGGCTCTGGGAAGCCGACGACGACACCGTCGACCTCGAGGTTTTCGACCCGCGCGACAACAGCGTCACCTCCGTCGAGCTCGACCGCTTCCCGGGCGAGGACTGGGGCCTGGAGTTCGATGGACCCATCTTTGACGGCATGCGCACCTGCGTCAACGCCTGCGTGTTCTGCTTTATGACCATGCTACCCAAGGGCGGTCGCTCCACGCTCTACATTCGCGACGACGACTACCGCCTAAGCTTTTTGCAGGGCAACTTTGTCACGCTCACGAACCTCACCGACGAGGACGTGCAAAACGTCATCCAGCGCAACATGAGCCCCATGAACGTATCGGTCCACGCCGTGAGCCCCGACGTCCGCCGCCGCATGATGGGCCGCAACGCCCAGCGCGGCATGGACGTGCTCGAGGCCATCATGGCCGCCGGCATAGAGATTCACGCGCAGATCGTGTTGTGCCCCGGCATGAACGACGGCGAGGAGCTGGAAAAGACCCTGCGCTACTGCGAGGAACACGAGCAGATTACCAGCTTGGGCATCGTGCCGCTCGGCTTTACCAAACACCAGAACCGTTTTAGCTGGTCCTACAGCGACAAGCCCGAGCTAGCGCGCGAGACCATCGCCATGATCAGGCCCTTCCAGGACCGTGCCTACGAGCGCTTTGGCCGCCACACCTTCCAGATGAGCGACGAGTTCTATCTGGACGCCGGCATCGATCCTCCCGAGGCAGACTTTTACGACGGTTACCCGCAGTACTACGACGGCATTGGCATGATCCGCTCATATCTGGACGAGACCGACGACGTGCTGGCTACCGACGCCGAGCGTCTGGCCCGCGCCCGCGCTGGCATTGCCGAGCGCAACCAGCACCTGCTGTGCCTCTCCGGCGCCAGCGCGCGCGACACCGTGGCGCGCTTTGTGGAGTCGCCGTATGGTCTCGCCGGCACCGTCACAGCCATCAAGAACCGCTACTTTGGCGGCAACGTGGACGTGACCGGCCTCATCGTCGCGTGTGACATTCTGGAGCAGCTGCCCCAAGATCTGTCGGGGGTTATGCTCTTTGTGCCTAAGCTCATGTTCAACGCTGACGGCATGACGCTTGACGAGTATCATCGTGACGATTTACTCGCAAGCCTTACCGGTCGCGGCGCCGAGGTTCATGTGGTGTCGACCATGCCGCATGAGCTGCTCGATACCCTGGAGCACATCCTTGGCATTGTGCCCGCAGACTCTAACACTTCCACTGACCCTACCCATTAAAGGAGAGCAGATGAAACCTATCGTCGCCGTCGTCGGACGCCCCAACGTGGGCAAGTCCACGCTCGTTAACCGCCTGGCCCAGACCTCGGACGCCATCGTCCACGAGTCCCGCGGCGTCACGCGCGACCGCTCGTACCACACGGCCGATTGGAACGGCCGCGAGTTCACCATCGTCGACACGGGCGGCATCGAACCGCTCAAGAGCGATGACGTCTTCGCCACGTCCATTCGCGACCAGGCCCTCGCCGCCGCCGAGGAAGCCGCCGTCATCCTGTTTGTGGTCGACGGCCGCACCGGCGTCACCGAGGAGGACGAGTCGGTCGCCCGCATGCTCAAGCGCTGCGACAAGCCGGTCTTTCTGCTGGTGAACAAGCTCGACAACCCCGATCGCGAGAACGACAGCATCTGGGAGTTCTATTCGCTCGGTATCGGCGAGCCCACGCCGCTCTCGGCCCTGCACGGCCACGGCACGGGCGACCTGCTCGACGACATCGTGGCCCTGCTTCCGGAGGAAGAGGACGAGGTCGCCGATGAGTTCCCCGACGCGCTGAACGTCGCCATCATCGGCCGCCCCAACGCCGGTAAGTCTTCGCTGTTCAACCGCATCCTGGGCGCCGACCGCTCCATCGTGTCCAACATTGCCGGCACGACGCGCGACGCCATCGACACGGTCGTCGAGCGCAACGGCAAGCACTACCGCATGGTCGACACCGCGGGCATTCGCAAGAAGAGCACCGTGTACGAGAACATCGAGTACTACTCCATGGTTCGCGGCCTGCGCGCCATCGACCGCGCCGACGTGGCGCTGCTCGTCGTCGACGCCTCCGTGGGCGTTACCGAGCAGGACCAGAAGGTCATGGGTCTTGCCATCGAGCGCGGCTGCGCCATCGTGGTGCTGCTCAACAAGTGGGATCTGCTCGACGACGACCGTAAGCGCGAGGCCTGCATGGAGACCATCGACCGCCGTCTGGGCGTCATGGCTCCCTGGGCTCAGTACTTGCGCATCTCGGCCCTGACCGGCCGCAGCGTCGAGAAGATCTGGGCGATGGTCGACGCGGCCGAAAAGACGCGCTCGCAAAAGATCTCCACCTCGCGCCTCAACACGTTCCTCACCGACCTGCGCGAGTTTGGCCACACCGTGGTGGACGGCAAGCGCCGCCTGCGCATGCACTACGTGACCCAGACGGGCGTCAACCCGCCGACGTTTACGTTCTTTGTCAACCACAGCGACCTGGTCAACGACACCTACCAGCGCTACGTGGAGAACCGCATGCGCTCGACCTTCGATTTTTCCGGTACGCCCATTCGACTCTTCTTTAGGAAGAAGGAGCAAAAGGATGCTTAATCCGATCCTGCTGACCGCCATCTGCGCCGTGGTCTCGTTCTTTATCGGAGCGATTCCGTTTGGCCTGATCCTGGGCCGCGTGTTCAACCACACGGACATTCGCAAGGCGGGCTCCGGCAACATCGGCACCACCAACGCGCTGCGCGTGGCCGGCCCCAAGGTGGCCGCGCTCACGCTGCTGCTCGACTGCCTTAAGGGCGCCATCTGCGTCCTTATCGCGCGTCCGCTCATCGCGAGCGTGGGCTATGGCTTCCCCGTGAGTATCATGGCCCCCGGCGCCACCGGCGACTGGATGCTCGGCGTCATCTGTCTGGCGGCCGTGTGGGGCCACATCTTCTCGCCCTACCTCAACTTCCATGGCGGCAAGGGTATCGCGGTTGGTCTGGGCGTCATCCTCGCTTGGTACTGGCCTATTGGCCTGTCGTTACTGGGCACGTTTATCGTGGCCGTCGCCATCACCAAGTATGTGTCGGTGGGCTCGCTCGCCGCTGCCATCGGCCTTCCCATCGCTGCTTGCGCGGTCTTTCCGTACAGCAGCCTGGGCCTCAAGTTCTGCATGGCGATGATCGGCATCACCGTGGTGTGGGCCCATCGCGCGAACATCAAAAAGCTCATGACGGGTAAGGAGTCTAAGCTCTCGTTTACCAAGCGCGTCACCGAGCCCGACGATAAGTAGGAGAGAGTCATGAATGTTGCGCTGATTGGCTCCGGCTCCTGGGGAACCGCCGTCGCCGGCCTTGCCGCCGCGCGAGCCGAGCGCGTGACCATGTGGGCCCACAGCGAGCAGACGGCGGCCGGCATCAACGGCGAGCACCGCAATCCCCGGTATCTGGTGGACTACGAGCTGCCCGGCAACGTCGTCGCCACCACGGACCTTTCGCAGGCGCTCGACGGCGCCGAGGCCGTCATCTTTGCCGTGCCCTCCACGCACCTGCGCAGCGTATGCCATCAGGCGGCACCTTGTATCGCCGCCGATACCCCGGCGCTCTGCCTCACCAAGGGCATTGAGCCCGAGTCCGGCCTGCTCATGAGCGAGGTCATCGCCAGCGAGATCGGCAACGAGTCGCGCGTGGCGGCGCTCTCGGGCCCCAACCATGCTGAGGAAATCTGCCGCGGCGGACTTTCTGCCGCCGTCATCGCAAGCAAAGATCCGCAGATAGGGGAGACCTTTAAGGAACTGCTCCTGTCCACGGCCTTCCGCATCTATCTGTCGCAAGACATGACCGGTGTCGAGGTCTGCGGCGCCATGAAAAACGTCATCGCCATCGTATGTGGCATCTCCGCCGGCACCGGTGCGGGCGACAATACGCTCGCCCTTATCATGACGCGCGGCCTGGCCGAGATCAGCCGTCTGGTGCATGCCCGCGGCGGGCAGGCTATGACCTGCATGGGGCTTGCCGGCATGGGCGACCTCATTGCCACCTGCACCTCGGAGCATTCGCGCAACCGCACCTTTGGCTACGAGTTCGCTCATGGCGTGTCGCTCGACGAGTATCAGACGCGCACGCATATGGTGGTCGAAGGCGCCGTCGCGGCCCGCAGCGTCAGCGAGCTCGCCCGTTCACTGGGCGTAGACATTCCGCTCACCTTTGCCGTGGAGCAAACGCTCTACAACGGTGTTACTTTGGATAGGGCACTCGAGATTCTTACCGATCGCGTCCCTTCTCAAGAGTTCTACGGACTCACCGACTAACGCAGAAAGGCTTCTACCATGGGTTCCATCAAAATCGCTCCGTCCGTCCTTTCGGCCGACATGGCCAACCTCAAGGGCGAGCTCGACAAGATCGCCGGTGCCGACTACGTGCACTTCGACGTCATGGACGGTCACTTTACCGGCAACCTGACCTTTGGCGTTGACATCCTTAAGGCCGTCAAGCGCTCCACCGACGTGCCGGTCGACGCGCACCTGATGGTGTCGAACCCCGACGAGACGGTCGATTGGTACGCCGACGCCGGCGCCGATATGATCACCGTGCACTACGAGGCTTCCACGCACCTGCACCGCACGCTCACGCATCTGCAGCAGCGCGGCGTCAAGGCCGGCGTGGTGCTCAACCCCGCCACCCCCGTCTGCGTACTCGAGAGCATCATCGACGTCGTGGATATGGTGCTGTTGATGAGCGTAAACCCTGGCTTTGGCGGCCAGAGCTTTATCCCCGGTACCATCGCCAAACTGCACGAGCTTACGGCCATGTGCGAGCGTCACGGCGTTTCGCCCCTCATCGAGGTCGACGGTGGTATTTCTTCCAAGAACATCGCAGACGTCGTCAAGGCCGGCGCCAACGTGCTCGTAGCCGGCTCCGCCGTATTTAAGTCCGAAGATCCCGCTGCCGAGGTTGCGCTGCTGCAGAAGCTGGGCAACGAGGCCGCACAGGAGGCATAAACCCTTATGACCGCAGGTCAAAACCGCATACCCGTGAATCTTGACTATGCCGCCTCGACGCCCATGCGCGCCGAGGCGCTCCTTGCGCAGCGCGAATATGACGACAGCGAGCTTGCCGGCGTCAACCCCAACTCGCTGCATTCGCTCGGCCGCAAGGCCGCCGCACGCCTTGAAGTCGCCCGTCGCGAGATCGCCCGTAGCTTTGGCGCACGTGTTCGCCCGTCCGAGATTATCCTTACCAACGGCGGCACCGAGGCCAACCAGCTGGCGCTGCTCGGTCTTGCCGAGGGCGCCCGTCAGCGCGATCGCAAACGCGATCGTGTCATCGTTTCGGCCATCGAGCACGATTCGATTCTGGATAACCTGCCACTGCTGCGTGCCGCCGGCTTTACCGTCGACCTGGTACAGCCCTGCCGCGCAGGATACATTGAGCCCGCTGCGCTCACGGAGCTGCTCGGCGACGACGTGGCGCTTGTGAGCATTATGGTCGCCAACAACGAGACCGGCGTGGTGCAGCCCATCCGCGAGCTGGCCGCCGCCGCACATGCTGCCGGCGCCTTGTTTCATACCGATGCCATCCAGGGCTACTTGCATATTCCGCTCGATGTCACCGAGCTGGGCGTCGATGCCATGACCGTTGCCGCGCACAAGATCGGCGGCCCCGTGGCATCCGGTGCGCTCTACCTTAAGAACCGCACGCCGCTGCGCCCCCGAATCTTTGGCGGTGGACAGGAAGCCGGCCGTCGCGCCGGTACGCAGGATCTGCGCACGCAGCTGGCTTTTGCCGCTGCCGCTTCCGTACTGCTGCCGAATGTAGGCCGGGAGCGCGCGATGCTGCAGGCCCTGTCCGATAAGCTCTACGCCACACTTACGGCCCATCCTCGCATTCACGCTACGATGGGCGACTACGCGCAGGCAGATCGTCTGCCGGGCATGGTTTCGATCTACGTCGACGGCATGGACTCCGAGGAGCTCATCATCAAGCTCGATGCCGCCGGCTTTGAGGTTTCGGCCGGATCGGCTTGCTCGAGCGGCAACATGGATCCGAGCCACGTGCTCAGCGCCATGGGTATCGGTCGCGAGCAGGCGCTGGGCGCACTGCGTATTTCCTTCGATGACCGCGTGAATCCGGGCGATCTGGACGACTTTGCCCAGACGCTGCTCTCGATCGTAGGTGCCGCATGATCGTCGCCGAGCTTGAACGTGCGCTGCTGGCACGCTACCCAAAGGCGGATGCCGAGGGCTGGGATCATGTTGGGCTATCTGTGGGTAATCCCGCTGCAGAGATCACCGGTGTTGCCTGTGCACTCGACGCAACCGAAGCCAACGTGCACCGCGCTCTCGAGGCCGGCGCCAACGTGCTGCTGACGCATCATCCCATCTACATCAAAGCGCCCGAGGCCTTTTGTCCGGCCGATTCCGCGCGCCCACAGTGTAGCGCTGCGCTGTACGAGGCAGCTCGTTGCGGCGTGAGCATTATCTCGCTCCATACCAACCTGGACCGCTCGCACGAAGCGCGCGTTCGCCTGAGTGAGTTGCTGGGCGCTGAGCCCATGAGCTCGCTGGAGCATGTGGACGAGCCTGAGCTCACCGGTCTGGGCGCGCTCGCGACCCTCCACGACGCCTGCAACCTGCGCGATTTCGCCAACCGTGCCGCCACGGCGCTCGGAAGCGACCCACGCGTTTGGGGCGATGCCGAGCGCCCGTGCCGCACCGTCGCCATTCTGGGCGGCTCCCTCGGCGACTTTGGCGAACTTGCCATCGCCGCCGGTGCGGATGTCATCGTGACCGGAGAAGCCGGGTACCACGTGGCCCAGGACCTCGCTCTGCGCGGTCTGGGCGTCATCCTGCTCGGCCACGATCGCTCCGAAGAGCCGTTCGTGGATATCTTGATGAACTCTGCAGTTGACGCCGGGGTTGACCCCCGTCATGCGATTACAATACTGAACCCTTGCCAATGGTGGACTGTGACAAAAGGAGAGAACTTATGAGCGCCGGCGCTACGCTACTCAAGCTGCAACAGATCGATTTGGAGCTCGCCCGCAACAAGAGCGAACTTGCCAATATGCCGGAGCTCAAGGAGCTCGCCTCCAAGCGCAAGACCTACGTTAAGCTCAAGGCCGAGATGACCAAGCTCTACGCCCAGCGCAAGGATCTGGACATTGAGCTCGACGACCTCAACACCACCGAGATCCAGACCAACAACGCCATCGAGGCTGCCAAGAAGCGTCACGTCGACGGTTCTGATTATCGTGAGGTGCAGGACCTGGAGAACGAGCTCGCCACCCTGGCCAAGCGCCTGGACAAGATCGAGCACACCCGCAAGGACGTCGTCATCGCCCATAAGGAGGCGCTCGACCGCGAGGCTCGCGCTCAGGCCATCATCGCCAAATTCGAGGAGGGCGTGAAGGCCGATACCAAGGCCGCCCGCGCCAAGGCCGCCGACCTGCAGGCCCAGATTGACGCCGCCACCAAGGAGCGCACCGCCCTTGCCGCCACGCTGCCGACCGACGTGCTCACCGACTACGAGCGCCTGCTCAAGCAGTTCCGCGGCCTGGCCGTCGAGACCATCCAGGGCAACATTCCCACCATCTGCCACACCGCGCTGCAGGCATCGTCCATGAGCGACCTCAACCACGACGGTAGCGAGATCGCGCACTGCCCGTATTGCCACCGCCTGCTGGTGCTTCCCAGCAAGGAAGCCTAACGATGACGGCGGCACCCAACAATTCAATGCAACTTGAGGGAAAAACGATCCTGCTGGGTATTACCGGCGGGATCGCCGCCTATAAGTCGTGCAATATCGTGCGCCTGCTACAAAAGCGCGGCGCACGCGTCAAGGTCGTTATGAGCGAGCATGCCACGGAGTTTGTGGGGCCGCTCACCTTCCGTGCGCTCACCAACGAGCCCGTCGCCGTAGGTCTGTTCGACGACCCCTCCGACCCCATCCACCACATTTCGCTTGCGCAGGAGCCCGACCTGGTGGTCGTGGCGCCCGCGACGGCCAATATCATCGCCAAGATGGCCAACGGCATCGCCGATGACCTCATCTCCACCACGCTGCTTGCCACGCCGCGACCCATCGTGATTGCCCCCGCCATGAACAACGGCATGTGGAAGGCGCCGGCAACGCAGGCCAATATGGCCACGTTGCGCGACCGCGGCGTCCATGTGGTGGGGCCCGGCAGCGGCTACCTTGCCTGCGGTGATGTGGACACGGGACGCATGAGCGAACCCGAAGACATCGTCGAGGCCATCTGCGAGGTGCTCAACCCCGCGCCCCAGGACCTGGCGGACAAGCGCATCGTCATCACTGCCGGCCCTACGCACGAGCCAATCGATCCGGTGCGCTTTATTGGCAACAGGTCGTCGGGCAAGATGGGCTTCGCACTGGCAGGGGAGGCCGTACGCCGCGGTGCCGAGGTCACGCTTGTGCTGGGACCGACGTCGCTCGATGTTCCCCGAGGTGTAGAGTGCGTGCGGGTGCAGACCGCCGCAGAGATGCTGCAGGCGGCGTTAAACGCCTTCCAGACGGCCGATGCGGCCATTTGCGCGGCCGCTGTCGCCGACTACACCCCCGCGGCCCCTGCCGACCATAAACTCAAAAAGGCCAACGAACGCTTGGATCGTATCGAGCTCGTCGAGACCGTTGATATTTTGGCCGAGCTCTCGCGCCAGAAGGGCGAGCGCCGTGTGATCGGATTTGCAGCCGAGACCGATAACGTCGTGGAGTACGCGCAGCACAAACTTGCCCGCAAGGGTTGCGATGCCATTATCGCCAACGATGTCTCGCGCGCCGATTCGGGCTTTGGAACCGACACCAATAAGGCCTGGATTGTAAGCACAGCAGGGACGCAAGAACTTCCCGTGCTAACAAAACCCCAGCTCGCAGATACAATTTTGGACTTGCTCAAAAATAATTAAAAAAGTTCTTGCGCAAGGGTAAAGTTTCGGGTTAATATACTCCCTGTTGCGAGCGAGAGCAGAGCAACAGACAAAAGCTTCGGGACGTGGCGCAGCTTGGTAGCGCACTTGACTGGGGGTCAAGGGGTCGCTGGTTCGAATCCAGTCGTCCCGACCAGAAGTTTGCAGGTCAGGCACTTAGTGCCTGACCTTTTTTGTTTTAAGCAATTGCTTAATTTTGATTAATCAACAGGGTGCTAAAAATCTACCTACGCGATATTCGCCTTTTGCGGCTACTTACGCGTTTTGCACGCGCTTGAGCCGATTTATTAACGCGATATGAATCTACATACGCGTAGCTGGTATACAGCCGAGTACAGGCTGTATTTATCGCGGCGATTTACGTAGATATAGCGACTGTAACGAACAAGCGTGTCGCTGTATTTATTCCAGTAGCTCACTTAATCGGTGGACAAGTGGGCTGTTGCAACGAAACGCCAAGCGGGATGAACTCTATATGAGGGCGCCGCAAAGGTAATCGCGGGGGAGGGCGGCAGGCGCTCTGAGAGCCGCTTTAGACCCCATTTCTTCTCAAACCACATTACCTGTGCCACGAAACTCAAACCGTTCGTTCGGCGGCAAAAAGAAAAGCCCGCGCGGGGTCGCGCGGGCTTTCCATCCAGAAAACTAGAAGCACCAAGCGGGGCAGACGCAATACGAGTTCGCCGCGCCGCCGTCGTATGACGCATCGCTGCCGGGGAGGGCAAGGAGGAAGGAAGTAGAGTAGTCCGGATACACCGAACGCTCCCACCACCAGCCGCCAACCCTCTGGTAAGCGTTGCCCGAATAGTTATTCGACGCCTTGCTCTTGAAGGCCTCGTACTGGGTACCTTCTGAGGAAGTCCAGGGATAGTCGGATGCCCAGCGGGAGGTGTGGACGGTCTCGGAGTAGCTGAGAAGGAACAGCTTGTCCGAGGTCGCCGTCACGGTGGCGTTCTTGTTTTCGCTACCACCGCCGACGTTGTTCGTGAGCTTCCTGACCGATTTCACCTTGGTCTGGAAATCGGACGGCATGAGGCTCCAGACCTCGCCCGAGTTCATCTTCTGACGCAGCTCCGACTTTTCCCAGCCTCCGGCGTTGTTTTTCGTGGCGTTCATGCGGGACCTGATCCCCTTCGAGGTGGTGAGGAACGTCAGGCCCGCCTTTCCGGATCCGTCCGCGAGGTCATCGTGGTTGATGCCGATAATTCGGTACTCGAGCGTCTCACCGTTAGTCAGCTTGACGGACCATTCCGTCCCCGCATCCATCGCCGCCATGGCTTTGGCGTAGGCGGGAGATGCCTCTCCCTTCGCCGCAATATCCTCGGCCACGGCCTTCTGCTCGTCGAGGGTCCAGTCCTTCGCGTCCTTGGCCACCGCCGCCTGGACGGTCGCGGAGTCGGCCCCCGTTGAGCCGCTGGAAGCGCCGCCCCCGACGCCGCCGTCCGCCCCGCTGCCCAGGGTGGTCGAGACCTGGTTGAACTGGTTGCGGATGGCGCCGGAGACCTGAGGCCCTGCAAAGATCACCACCAAGCCGATAACGGCCGCAATCAGTACGTACTCGATAAGTCCTTGCCCACGGAGGTGGATCGTCTTAGGAGCGACCCCCCCCCCGAAGGTTATTTGCCGCTGCATGCATGTGCGGCTCCCTTCGCTCAGGGTTTGCAATACGAGCCGAGCGTAGGGCTATTCCAGAATTCTGCACCGGTCTTGCCGCAGCGGCAACGATGGCGGCAGGGGAGAGAGTCATGCGCTCTCAGCGCGGCTATGACGCCCGCTTCGAACGCCGACCGTATTCCTATCGAGACAGCCACTTCATGCCTTTAGAAAGACGAATGAAAGCCGCAGACACACAGAACGCAGGAGAGAACCACGAGGTGCCCTCATCATTCGGAGTGACATTCCGTTCCAAAACGTATGCGTTTCACCATGAGATAGGGACCTGTCATGAGCTGGAAACCGAGAAAATGCGTTATCGCCTTACTGACTTTGGCGACTCTGACGTGTTTCGCGGCCTTAATCGCCGTCAATATCAAACCGCAACACGATGCTTATCCCTCATCTTTGTCCATTAAAATGGGCCAAGATTTCAGCCTCGGCCGAAACGTCAATTATTTTAACAAGCTAAAACCTAATGAAGAAAACATCTTGATGTTCTGGGCATCGTGGTGTCAGCACTGCGAATCTCTCATAGAAGATATGCAACAACTTGATAATTTCGCAGCCTTAAGGAAGAACCTTTTCACTGTTTCCGAGGACAGCACAATTGAAGAAGCCTCGGTCCATGAAGGAGACTTTCCCATATTCATATATTAAAATAAGACCGTGTATGACCAATATGAACTTGAGCATATTCCGTCCGTATTCATACTGGATGATCAAGGAAACATCATCGACTTATCCGAAGGAGAGGAAGAACCTCTTGCCTTATTAAAGAAATACGCCGAATACAACGGATGTAAAGCGGAAGGAGGCGACATCGAGTAACTATCAAAGGCCAGATTAAGGAGCCGGCCATGAAGAAATGCCTGCCCTCCATCGTCTCAGCAGCTCTTTGCCTCTCCCTTGTCATGACACCATTTGTGCCCGTTGCGGCAGCCCATGCCGACGAGGGATCTCCCGCCGAGAGCAGCGATATCTACGTCGAAGTCAATTACGACGAAAATTACGATATATCCCTTTTTTGAGCGCGGGCGCTGCACGGATTCATATTCCAAGGCGTGGTGCGATTCTCACGGATCTGCAAATAACCGCCCCGTTCCTCACAAGGTCAAGCTGAACGCGAAGGAGGAGGCTTGCCTGCGCGATCTCTAGCTTGCTGGCACCGCTGAAGTTATCGCCGGTCTCGTGGCAACCGGTCCTGGCGGCGGCTTTTTTGCAACCGCAATGACATCGTACCGACTTTTCACTTGCATGTTCTGAAAGGAAGTTGCCATGTTGTCGCAAAATCGATCGAGATACTTGACCACAATCGGCTTTGCCCTGCTTGCATTACTCTTTGCTAGCGACCTTTTGCTGAAACCGCCCAAGGAACTCGTTTTGTTTGCCATATCCTGCATTTCCACCCTTTACTTTACGGCGACCCTATTCGTCGGACTAAAGGAGAGGAAAAAAGGCGCAGTCGCTGCATCTGCCGCAGGCGTGGTCATAGCCATTGCCTCATTCTTTATCTGACACATTGGTGATCTAGGGGCGATATCGTAGGAATACGACCGGGGGAGCCGGGACCAGATTGCCCGGGTTGCCCGGTCGTCTCGCGCGACGGCGCGGCGGTTCGACAGAAAGCTCTCCGGACTTCACGCGGTTTCTGATCGCATTGTAGACAGCCATCTCGTCTTCGCAGTCGGCGAGCACGCGGTGTGCGTCGTCGTTTTGGATGTCCAGTAAATCTCGAAGGTCCTCCATGCACCAGCGTCCGAGATTTAGCCATGCGCATTGCGCGAGCTGATAAGTGTCGATTGCGATGTTGTAGTTAAAGTCCTGACCAAAGCCGTCCCAGGCAGAACGGCTTTGTTTCCTTGATTATCAACTTCATCCGGACACTTTCCGCATTCATCCGTGTGTGTACGGATGAATGCGGGGTTCGATACCCCGGCGGCCTGATCGGCAGACCGCCGGGAACTCTCATTCCTCGATAAAAGCCGGCACTCGGTTAGTCCTGCGCATCTTGAAATCGCCGGTCTCGTGGGAGACGTAGAGAATGCCGTCCATCCCATCTCGCGATGCATATGAAAGGTGAACAGAACCGCAATCCGCTCCATCATTGTCGAGAAGATCGAACGAATTCGGGTCGCTCGTTGCGGCCAAACGACCACTCAGACAAGAGCCATCGTCATTACTGATTTGCCATTCCATGTCTTCGCCTGCAAGAATCGCCATAGACGGCCTGGTCGCGCCATCGTTGACATACATCCCGTCTATGCCAAACCCATTTTCAGCGCCATCGATGAACGACTGCTCGGACCTATACCTCGCAAATGATGCACATAGCACCATTGCAAGACAAAGTACAAAGCCAACAATCGCTATCTTTGCATAGCTCTTGCCTGTCATGTCATTCACCTCCTTCGTATGTATCGAGGTATTCCTGCTTGAGCGTCTGCGAGGACGACTTGATCTTTTCCACGAGCGTGCCGGCTTCGATGAAGTAGAACGAGTTGGTGAGGTCTGCCAGGTCGTCGAGCAGATGGCTTGAAATGAGCACGCTGCGTCCCCGCGCCACTTCGCTGCGCATCGCGTCGCAGGAGGTTTTCCGTTTTCCCGGATCGAGGCCGTTCAGCGGTTCATCGAGGATGAGGTACGGGCAATCGGTCGCTATCGCCATGGCAAGCTTTACCTGCTGCTTCATTCCTGTCGAGAGTTTACGGGTCGGCTTGTCGAGATATGGGGAGATTCCGAGGGAGTCGCAGAGCGAGTCGATGTCGGCGGCCGATTTCCACGCCTCCCTAACGAAAGCAAGGTGCTCGATGGCCGATAGCGTGGGATAGAGATCCGCGCTGCCCGAAGAGCTCAGGTAGACGAGTTCTGCAAATTCGGCTGATCGACGTTGGCAGATTCCGTCTGCCGCCAGGCTTCCCGAGCGGATGCGGGTGGGAAATTGGCCCGACAGCGCTTCAAGAAGGGTGGTTTTCCCCGAGCCGTTGGGAGCAACGAGGCCCGCCGCCGTTCCCGGGCTCAGGAAAAGCGACCCGATTGAAAGTATCGTCGTGCTTCCGTATCCCACGCTCGCGTCTAGAAGCTCGAGCCCATGGTGCTTTTTCGCGGGTCCAGGCTGTTTGGGGGAACGTGTCGCAACGGCGCCGACCGTAAAAAAGACCGCGACGTATGCCAGGGCCACGGCAAGCATCGATGCACCGCTTGAACCGGAGTCAATGAACTCTGTTGGGAAGCATCCTACGTAACCCGTTGCCTCGATAGGCGAGAATACGGCCAGCGGCAGGAGATTGAGCGCGGCGCTATGCTCCAGTGCCGAATCGGACAGTAACGGGAATGCCGGGGCCGCGACAAGCAGCGCGGAGGTAAGGGGGCCCGCGAGGACGCGCCTCGTTGCGGTCGATAGGACGGCGGAGCAAACGGATATCAAGGTTCCGCCCGCAAGAAGCGCGATAAGCAGGGCTGTGAAGACGTTTCCCGCGGTCGTGGTGGTAAGCGCGCCGTCATGGAAGAAGGCGATCGGGTACCCAATTTGCCCGAAGCCGTTTAGGGCCAAGGCGTAAATGCCCCCGGGTGCGAGGCTGGCGAGGAGCATCGCGGTCCCCGCGGCGATTATCGAAAACACGATCTGGATAAGGCGCCGGAATTTGGGCACGGGCGCCTTCGCCGCCAGGGTCCCGGGCCTTGTGGCCCCGAGCAGGAGTATCGACGAGAGAAGGAAGGGGATGAAGGGAAGGAAAGACGGCGCCGTGGCAATGGCGTAAGGCGGGAAGGAAAGGAATGGCAGATCGCTTGCGGAGGCCGGGATATCCGTGATGCCGGAGCTGCTCAGGGCACGGCAATATGCGAGCGCTGCGTCATTGGTCTCTTGGTCCCCCACGATGGACCCGGATTGGAAGCCTTCGCCCATGAGCGCGTAGTAGCTCTCGGCAGAATCGAGAAAGGCGGCGTCGGTTTGAGCGGCAAGGGCGGCGTTCGCGTATCTTGCAAGCTCCGCGTCATCTTGCTGCTCTGGCGATAGGTCTGTGCCGCTGGCCTGGGGCGCGCGCGTATTGAATGCGTCGACAAAGCTCTGCATGCCCTGTTTCATAAAGAAGGGCCCGTAGATGGGTGAATTGAACGCAATGGGGACGGAAAAGGCTGCAGCGAGAACGAGCGTACAAATCCATACGGCCTTGTCTCTTAGGATTAGTTTGAGAAGAAGTCGACAGTACATTTAGAAGCACCTACGTTCCTCAAAGAATTGTTAGATTAAAAGTAACAGACCGGATGAAGATACGTGCGACGGGGGCGAGGCGAATGGCTGAGCGGTATCGATATGCGGGTTCAACGGTATCACATTGACCACATAGATTATTAACTTGCATTTCTAACAGTTAAGGAGACGGGTGCTTTCCAGCACACTCCTTCGATGATGCCTTCCACTAGTTGCTATGCCGGTTTCAGCCAACAAATGAACATCGCAGGTAAATCCGTGTACCAATTTTTGGTACACGGATTTACCTGCGGTTTGTTGAAAGCTCTGACATGCGCTGCCGACTTCATTAAAATCGATTGTCGATCAATTCTTCCTATATATGCGAGCCCCAAGAAACTGCGCTGTGAACCTGAGTCCTCTATCGATCGGCCCGGTGCACCGGGCCGCTGTCCTCGAGCCGGCAACAGCTTGCCGGTCTCAAAACGTATACTTGATTTAAGGCGGAGTGGAATGTGGGCGCGCAAGGAGATGCGGAATCGA
>CABRHX010000025.1 GCA_902470805.1 uncultured Collinsella sp.
AAAGAGAAGAGGCGGGGCATGCCCCGCCTCTTACACCACATCTCTGCGCGCTACCATCCGAAGGCCACCGTTGGCGACGTCGAATCATATGCAGACAACTCGAACTGCAGAATACTCCAAAAAATGCACGGCGCACCCCATGGGACCCATTGCTGCATGGCAGAAAATAGGTCCTCGGCATCCCCCAGATGCATTCCCGAGAACATCACGTTTGAATTAGCGATGGACACGGCAAACAAAAGGGCCCGAGCGTTGTTTGCTCGGGCCCTTAGCTTGTCTCACGCTAGCGCGCGATGCGCATCTTACTTGCGCTTGCCGCCGCCGTCGCCGGGGCGACGGGAGCTGCCACCGCGCTTGCCGCCACGGCTGTTGCCGTAGCTGCCACGGTTATCGCGACCGCCGGCACGGCCGCCACGGGAGCCGGCCTGGTTGCCGCCACGACCACCACGATAGCCGCCGCGACGCTCTTCGCGGGTATCGTCGTAGTTGCGCCAGTCATCGCGACGATCGCGGCTGGCACGCGGGTCACGACGATCACGCGACTCGTTAGAACGACCAGCGCCGCCGCGGCCGCCATTGCCGCGAGCACCCTCGCGACGCTCGCCGCCGCGGCTACCGCGCTCTTCAAAGCGCTTGCCGCCACGGGACTCACCGCCACGGGCAGTACGCTCACCGCGACCCTCGCCGCCGCGACGCTCATCACGGCCGCCGCGCTCGTCATCACGACCGGAACGCCGGCGGTCGCCCGCACCGCGCTTGCCACCGCGCGAACCGCGGCCCTCGTCCTCGCGCTCGACACGACGACGACCGCCGCGGTCCTCGTCCTCACGACGACGGCGGTGTGCCTCGCCCTGGAACTGCTTGGCACGACGCTCGGCACGGTTGCCGCGCGCAGGCTGCTCAGCGGCACCAGCACCGCCGCGCTCCTCGGCAGCTACCTCGCGAGCCACGCTCTCAACAGCCTCGTCCACGCGAGCCTGAACGCCCTCGCGCACGCGGGTCTTGCCGCCGCGCTTGGGACGGCTCGGACGCTCGCCGTCGCCGCGGCGCTCGTCGCGACCGCGGTTGGAACGACCGGCAACATCGCCGTAATCGTCGCCGTTGCGCTTGCCGTCGCGACGCGCCTGCTCAAGCTTCTTCTTGCTCTTGGACTTGCCGCGCTTAGTCTTCTTCTTCACCTTAAAGGCCGCAGGGTCGCGCTCGGGATCAACCGCAGGCGGGTTGGGACCCACATGCAGGTCGCCGGCTTCGTAAATATCGGCCGTCTTGTCCATGAGCTTCTCGATCTCGTAGAACTCATCGACGTCCTGCTCGGTCACAAACGTAATGGCCCAGCCCAGCTCGCCGGCGCGGCCCGTACGGCCAATGCGGTGGATATAGTCGGTCGGCTCGGCCGGCACGTCAAAGTTCACGACGTAGCGCACGTCGCTAATGTCGATGCCGCGGGCGAGAACATCGGTTGCCACCAGCACGTCGACGGTGCCGTCGCGGAAGGCAGAAAGCGCGCGCTCGCGCTGGGCCTGGCTGCGGTTGCCATGAATCGCGGCGGCCTTGATGCCCTTACGCTCCAGACGACGGCAGCAGCTGTCGGCGCGATGCTTGGTGCGCATAAAGACGATGGTGCGCTCCGGGCCCTCCTTCTTGAGGAACTCGGGCAGCAGGTTGTTTTTGGCCTCGATGGACACCGGGAACACAAACTGGTCGACGGTGTCGGCGGTCGACGTGGCGGGCGCGATCTCCACGCGAGCCGGATCGCTCACCAGGTCGGTGATCTCGCCCACGGCCTCCTCGTCGAGCGTCGCCGAGAACAGCAGCGTCTGGCGCTCGGCCGGCGTCTCGCGCACAATGCGGCGGACGGCGGGCAAAAAGCCCATGTCGAGCATGCGGTCGGCCTCGTCGAGTACCAGCACCTTGACCTCGTTCAGGTGGCAGGCGCCCTGCTCGATCAGGTCGACCAGACGGCCCGGCGTGGCGACCAGGATATCGCAGCCGTACTTGAGTGCCGCGGTCTGCGGCTTGTAGCTCACGCCACCCACGACGGTCACGGCGACATGGCCGGTGACGTCGGCGATCTTGCTCGCAACCTCGTCGATCTGCTGGGCAAGCTCGCGCGTAGGAGTGATGACGAGCATCACGGGGCCACGGCCGTTGCCCTCGGGCTTTTTAGCACCGCGGCGGCGGTTGCGGCCGCCGCGCTCGCGCACGGGCTTAGGTGGAGCGATGTGCTCCAGATTGTTCATGGTCGGCAGCAAGAAGGCGGCCGTCTTGCCGGTGCCGGTCTGAGCGGCGGCAAGCAAGTCGCGGCCTTCGAGCACCACGGGGATCGAGCCAGCCTGGACAGGCGTGGGCGCCGTGTAGCCTAGGTTCTCGATGGCACGAAGTATCTCGTCGGAAAGGCCCAGCTCGTCAAAGGCGGGCAGGCTCTCGGTAGCGGACTCGACGGCCTGGGCAGCATTGGCCTCATCGGCGGCATCGAAGGCAGCCTGGGTCATGGCCTCGCGGGCCTCGTCCAGAATCTCGGCGTCGGTGACGTCGGATACAGAATTACGCATATGTTGTTGTTCCTTATCTGCACGCGCTATGGGCACGGCATGCGGCCGCGCTGGCGTGCTTGGTAGTGCGCTAATACATACAAAAACGGGTGCGCACAGAGAGGACGTTGCTCAGCACGCTGGCAATCGCTTTGGCAGCCCTATCACGCGCCGTCCAGACGCAGCAGCTCTAAGCGATGGAGCAGATTCGCCGCCGGTTAGTATACCCGCACTCCGTATGCCCCCACGTAAACCACAGATGACGAGGCGGACGAGGTGGGCCCGGCCGATTATCTCAATCTGTAACAGATGCAGGGCAAAATCGGGTCCAAATGTTACAGATCAAGACAGAGGGGGATTTCCGTCCAGTCCAAACCAAATCTCTCAGTCTTCCTGCAATTTCGAACATGTGGCCTATAATGTTGCTTTGGTTACACTATTTATTGTGCAGCCATTTAATACGTCGCCCACCGGGGCCATTAATTCCTATCGCCATATTGGCTAGGAAGCAATCAAAGGAGGTATCCGTGGCAGCAGAGACGCCTTGCTCGGTCCTCTATAACGATATTCGCTCGTTCGGCGGTCTTAAACATCTCGAGATCGCCCGAATGCTCATCAATGGAAACTCTTATCTCGGCAGTACCCTGCTCGAGAAATGCTCTTCCAACCGCTCGTATCTCACCCGTTACATCGTCCATCGCAAGCCTGACCAGTGCGCACCCTCCATCTACAGCGACTTTACCGTCACCACACTCAACCTTTCCTCGGCAATCTGCAGCAAGCTCGGCGGCGGCGAGTCCGCCTATCGGGCAATCGCCGAGCACTATCGCGGTCCGGCCGCCAACGAAATGATGTCGGCTCTCGCCAGCTACAAGCTGGACAGCCGCCTATATGCAAATGCCCTCAATCGCATCGACAACTTTGACGGCAATGCCGTGCGTGAAAAAAGCACGCTCTTCTTGATGCTCTTTGTGGCAACGGGGGCGCTCGCCGATCCCGTTCAGGGCGTGGCCACCGTCGAGCGCTTTTGCAGCAGCAAGACGGGCGGGCACTTCGGCACCACCGAAACTACCGTCGGACGTGGCTTTATGAACAGCCTGGAACAGCCGCGCACCGTCGCCCCCAACCTCGGTCTGCTCAGAACCCATGCCGACAACTGCGCCGACATGCAAATCCATCCCCTCACACGCGATCCGCGCGGCACCGTGATCGGTTCTTTGCCCAAAACCTCGCCCAGCATCACCGATGTGGGCGCCGACGCATCGCGCGAGCATCTTCGCATTTGGCTCGAAGGCGGACGCTGGTACGCCCAGGGACTTGGATCGACCAACGGCACCGTGCTCGAATCGGGCGCAGGCGACGGCGACATTGTGATTGAGCCGCCACGCGACCAACGCGAGCCCGGCAAAATCTATCCCCCGGTGGAAATCGAAAACAGCGACCGACTCCATTTGGGCCTCTACACAACATTCCTTGTCATTGTGGACTAGTGCGCGGGTGGCGACCGAAAAACGGTCGCCACCCGTCTTTCGTCTTCTACCTTCTGCGTCGTAAACGACAATACTCAGGGGCTTATGCTGATGGTGCGGCTATCATGGTAATTTACCGATAGCCGCACCGCCAACGTATACGCGCGGCAACCCATGCCAGACAAAGGAACGCCATGGATACTACCGATAGCGCCTATGGCGACAAACTTATCCGCCTCGACACGTTCGACACCGCCGTGGCGGTCGACCCCAGCGCCGAGGACGACGCCAAGCGCCGGTTTATGACGCTCATCCTGCAAACGGACCATCACAGCAACGGCAACATCGGCCATGTACTGCGTGCAACCAACACCAACGGCGAGGTCTTTGCCGTCAAGCTGCTGGCAGACAACGCCATCCTTTCCGGCGAGACGCCCGATCGCTCCGCCGAGCAATCGGCCGCGCATCTGGCCAATACCGCCGCGCTGTTCGAGGAGTACCGTCACCTGTGCACCGTCTCGCACCTGCGCGGATTTCCGCGTGTCTATGGCTACGGTTCTTGCGAGGACGACCCGCTCATCCTCATGGAGTGGGTCGAGGGCACCTCGCTCAAGCAGACGCTGCCCCTGCTTCCGCACGATACCTCGGGCGGGCTAACCACCCAGATGGTCGCCGCCGTCGGAAACGCCGTGCTTCGCGCGCTCTTGATGACCCAAGGCCTCGTGAATCCGGTCGTCCATCGCGATCTGTCGCCCGCCAATATCATGTTCCGCACCACCAGTCGAACGCTCGAGCAGCAGATTGCCGACTGCTCCTTTGACCCCTGCCTCATCGACATGGGCTCCGCCACTATGGCCCTCAGCGATGACACGATCACCCGACGTGCCGACATCTGGCGCTTTGCCACGCCCGCATACGCCGCGCCCGAAATGCTCACGCAGGATATCGAAGGCATCGCGGCCCTTCGCCGCTCGCCCGCCATCGACGTCTATGCGCTTTCGAGCATTCTGTACCAGCTCTACAGCGGTCGTAAACCGTTCGATGTCGAGTCGACGGGCGCTGCGGCAACCGGCTCGTTCTATCTCATAAAGACCAAGACAAAACCGGCGCCGCTCGAGCCGCGTTGCGAGGGCGACAAAGCGCTTGTCCAGATCATCATGAAAGGTATCTCGGTTGAACAGGGCGATCGCCCCACCGAGCAGCAGATGCTCGAGGCGCTCTCGACATACCTTCCCGCTGCAGAATCTGAGGGCCGCGAGGGCGCGGGCAATGACGCCGTGATCGACATCGACTCCGGTACGCACCTTAAGGTCGACGTCGCTGGCGAGCGCGCGCGAGAGATCCTGGAGCAGGCCCGGCATGATGCCATGACCCGCCGCCGCTTTATTATCGGCGGCGTCGTTGCAGCCGTTGCGGGACTCGGCGTCATTGGCGCGGCAACCCATGGCTTTGGCATCCCCGACTACCTGGACGGCATCCGCAGCTCGCTTGACGACTACACCTGGGATCAGCTGCAGGAGATTTCGCTCAAGATCAAGGCTGCCGAGACCCGCAGCGAGGCGCGCGAGATTGCCAAGCGCTATCACCTGCTCGACGCCGATGGACATATCCCCTATCCGTGCACCAAGCGCGTAACGCTCACCAACGGGCTGAAGGTCGGCGCGCAACTTGTGGGCATCCGCCACGACGAGCTTTTGGACGGGACGGGCAGGGCCGGGCTGACGTTTATGTTCGATGCCGGCATTGCCGAGCGCGATGCTGCGGCTGAACCGCCGAGCGCCGGCTGGGCAGATTGCGAGCTGCGGGCATGGCTCGATGGCGGCGGCCTTAAGCTGCTGCCCAACGAGCTGCGCGCGCTTATTAAGGCCGTCAAGAAGACCTCGAACAACGTGGGCGTCGCCAGAAGCGCTTCGTGTCTGAGCGAGCTGCCCGCGACGCTCTGGCTGCCCGCCATGGTCGAGCTCTGCGGCGTACAGCCGCCCGATTCGTTTGCCGAGGACTATCACTACCTGGCAGACATCTACAACGGCGAAGGCAAGGAGTACCAGCTCTTCCGCGAGCTCAAGGTGAGTGCGTATTCCACCAACTCGACCATGGTGCGCCAGTGGAAAGGTAAGGACACCTGCTGGTGGGAGCGCACGGTGAGCCCCGACACGTCGGAGACCGAAGGCACGCTCTACATAAACCGCGTGGGCCACGACGGAGACGTCTTTATGTACGCAACGCCCGCGGAAGAGCCAAACAAGCTAACCTGTGTGATCCCCGGGTTCTGTATCTAGGCGGCGGGCGTCTTGCCGCGGCGGCGGCGGGCGCTCCCCCGGGATTTGTCTCGATCTGTAACATCTAGCAGGTAAAACCGGGTCTAGTTGTTACAGAACGAGATAAACCCCAACCCCGCGAGACAACATCTCGATCTGTAACAGTAAGGGATCAAAAACCTCTCTAGATGTTACAGATCGAGACGTTTGAGTTGACCCCGGACGGTTTGTCTCGATCTGTAACAGTTAGAGGTCATATTTGCTGCTAGATGTTACAGATCGAGACGTTAGCTTGCCGAGAACTTCGCCTCATAAATGTGACTCAAGTGTGTCGATATTTCCTTGCCAATGTTGCGCAACAGGAACCCTTTCGGCGGTCGTAACGTACGAATTCTCATAGGTACCCCTTCAACGATTGGGAGAAGAAATGGCAAAGTACGCACCTAAACACTTGGAACCCTCAGGCGGCGCCGAGCCCCGTCATGCATTCGCGGGTCACAAGACCGCGCGACTCGCCGTCACCGCAGCCACCACCATCGCAATGACTGGTTCGTCATTGCTCGCCCCGTTCTCGGCATTTGCCAACGATGCGAACGACACCACGGCACAGGACGCAATCATGTCCCCGCTCGCCGTCCACGCCGGCGAGGCAGCAGGCTCCGCAGTAAAGACGAACGCCCAGAAAATTGCCGACTTGCAAACCGCAATCGACGCCGCAAAGGCTGCCGAGGCAGAAGCCAAGTCCGACTACGACACGGCAGTCGCCCCCTATACCAAAAAGCAGACGGCACGTGACAACGCTCAGACCGCTTACGACGCTTCCGTCTCCGACAATTCGCAGGCAGAAGCCGCCGCGCGTGCCGAATACGCTCGCCAGCTCGATGAAAGCGTCAAGGCTGCCGACAGCGCCAGTGCTACGCTGAAGGATGCCCAGAGCAAACTCGACACGGCCAAGACCGATGCCGAGAGCAAGACGAAGGCACTCGACTCCGCAAAGCAGGCGGCAGCCGACGCACAGGCCAAGCTTGAGGAAGCCCAGAAGGCAGCCGCCAACGCAACGCCGGAGGAAATCAAGGCCGCCGAGCAGTCTGCCGCAGATGCCCAGAAGGTTCTTGACCAGGCAAAGGCTGCGAAGGCCACTGCCGATTCCGCGCTCGCCGATGCCCAGCAGGCTCAGAGCGCCGCGCAGAGCGCTTACGACGAGGCGGCAGGCACGCTGACTTCCGCCCAGCAGGCAAAGACCGCCGCGGATAGCCAGGTAGCCACAGCGCAGGCGGCGTACGACAGCGCGCAGGCCGATTTGGCAGCCGCAAAGGCAGGCGTCGAGGGTCCGGAGTATAACGCCGCCCAGGCAAAGGTCGATGCGGCCAAGACCGATCTTGACGCTGCAAAGAGCGCCCAAGCAGGCGCCGAGAAGGCCCTGGAAAGCGCCCAGCAGGATCAGAGCCAGAAGCAAAACGACCTTGCCGCCGCCCAATCGGGACTCGATGCTGCAAAGCAGAACGCCGAGCAAAAGAAATCCGAACTCGATGCCGCGAATGCCACAGTCTCCGCAAAGGACGAGGCCCTCAAGGACGCGAAGGCAGCCCATAGTGCCGAGCTTGCCAAGCTCGATGAGGCGAATAAAGCCGTCGAGGACGCAAAGGCAGCAAAGACGGCTGCAGACGAGGCGGCCGCGCAAGCTCAGAACGAGCTGCAGTCAGCCCAAGCCGCAGTTCAGTCTGCTCAAGCTGCCGTCGACGCCGCCCAGCAGGCAGCAAACTCTGCCGAGTCCACGCTCAAGCAGGGTGCTATTGGGTTCTTTAAATCCGTTGGCGCCAATGAGGCCGTCTCGATTATTGAAAACTGCCTGTACAAGGATGCCACCCATGTTGGCGATGACGACGATGCGACTTCGCTCGACAATATGGTCTCGGCAGTCACCGTCATGAAGTCGATTAACAGCTACCGCGTTTCCGTTGGCCTGAGCCCGCTCAACGTCACGTACAACCTTGTCGCGGCGGCAATTGCCGATGCCAACTGGTCGAGCTCGAACATTGAGCACGCAAAGCAGTTCGACGTCTCAGAGAACCTCTCGTGGGGGTACAGCGACCCCTGTCAGGGATGGATTACGGAGGAAAAGGCATACTTCGACGAGGCAGCCGCCAAATTGGGCGGCTACAACCTCACAGGACAAGCTGCCTACAACTTCTACACTGCCCATAAAGCCGACATTATCAGTTATGTCGCCGATAAGTTTGGCGCAATGGTAGGCCATTACACCAACTGCATCGATCCTGACCTTGCAGTCATGGGCACGGGAACAAACACCTCCACCAAAAATAATATCTACGGCACCACCGCCTCGTTTACCGCCCAGACAGCCTCGCCATGGAAACCCGGCCACGATTGGACAAGCGCTGCTATGTCCGTCGACGAGTTCGAGCAGACGCTTAACGACTACGTCAACGGGCTCAAAAACTCTGGAAGCAAGCTCGACACTGCCAAGAAGGATCTTGCCAGCAAGCAAGCTGCACTCCAGCAGGCATCCCAAAACAAGCAGAAGGCCGACGAAACTGCAAGCGAAGCCGCATCCGCGGTCGAGCAAAAGCAGCAGACAGCACACAATCAAAGCGTCAACGTCGCTACCGCCGCAGCTGCCGTAACCACAGCCCAGTCGGAACGCGATGTCGCGCAAAACACTGCGGATGCGGCTAGTGCGCAGGCGGCAGCCGCGCAAGCCGCAGTCACTCAAAAGCAGGGTGACGTCGACGCCGCCCAGGCAGCATATGACCAGGCGCAGCAAACAGTCGCAGTACGGGCAACGGATCTCGAAAACGCAAAGAACGCCGTTGCAGACAAGCAGACCGCCTACGCCGCCGCTAGCGATGAGCTCGCAAAGTTTTCTGCCGATGTTGCTGCGGCTCAGGAGAAGGCTGATAAGGCTCACCAAACGCTTGATAAAACCATGGTCGCTCAGGCATCTGCCCAGAGTGCTCTCGAAAAGGCGAAGATCGACGAGACCGCCAAGAAGCAGGCACTCGGCACCGCGAAGGACAACGCCGAGGCCAAGGCGGCGACCGCGGAGCACGCCGCGAGCGTTCTGACCGCGGCGAAAAACGACTTCGCTTCAAAGAAGGCTCATGCCGACGCCCTGAGCAATGCAGCCGATAATCTTGCCACCGCCGAGGCGGCCAAGAAGGACGCCGACGCAGCAGTGACTGAGGCCGGAGTCGCCCTTGGTGCGGCAAATGATGCCATCGCGAACGCCGAACAGGCGGTCGAGAATTCTCAGGCCGCATCGGACGCCGCTGTCGCTACCCTCGGAAAGCTCAAGTCCATCAACGTCGAAAACGGCATTGCTACTGGCTCTGACGCAAACGCGAACGATACGCTCAATGCCCTCTTTGCCAAGTGCGTCGTTGCCAAGCAGGTTGAACTTAACGCAAAGGTCGCACTTGATGCCGCTCAGGCAGACCTTGATGCTGCGACGCCCGCCTACACCGCGGCTCTCAACAGCTACAACGAGGCGAAGGCAAAACGCGTAGCCGCCGAGCAAGCCCTGAAGGACGAGATCGCCCACCAGGAGCAAGAGGCGGCGAAGGCCGAGCAGGCCAAGATCGCGCAGGCTGCCGCTAAGCCGGTTGCCGGAAAGCCATCCGCCGGCAGCGCCAAGACGGCAGCCAACTCGGCGCTTCCCACCACAGGCGACAATGCTGCGCTCGCCGGTGAGACGTTTGTCATCGGAGGCGTCGTGCTTGTAGCCGCCGGCGTCTTCCTGACCGACAAGAAACGTCGTCAGGAGTAAGGATTCGGAGGCAGCCTCTCCTCCTCTCCCGCTACTTCGTAAACCCTGCCCAACATGCGCCGGGGCGTCCATCACACGGGTGCCCCGGCGTTTTTCATTGCAGGGTCCAAGACACCTGCTCCGGTTTGTCTCGATCTGTAACAGTAAGGGGTCATCTTCGCTGCTAGGTGTTACAGATCAAGACGTTTGAGTTGACCCCGGACGGTTTCTCTCGATCTGTAACAGTAACTCGGCAAAACGGTCCCCAGATGTTACAGAACGAGACAAATCTCAACCCCACGAGACAACATCTCAATCTGTAACAGTAAGGGGTCAAAAACCGGTCCAGATGTTACAGATCGAGATGTTTGAGTTGACCGCGGACGGTCTGTCTCGATCTGTAACAGTTACGGCTCAAAAACTGGACCAGATGTTACAGATTGAGATGTTTGGCAGGGACGGTCCATCGGCCAACCATCCATCTTCATCTGTAATGAAATCTCATATATTTTTCTGCACTGGACACCCCCAGGGGGTATGGGTGTATAGTATCAGCTGGTTAACATTTCCGACGCTACGTCACAGAAAGGAGAAGCCATGGCTCAAGATAAATTCGATGTGGGTGGCATGACATGCGCCGCTTGTCAGGCGCACGTGGACCGTGCCGTGAGCAAGCTCGACGGCGTCGAGAGCGTCGCGGTCAATCTGCTCGCCGGCTCTATGCTGGTGGACTACGACCCCGCGCAGGTCTCCCCCGATGACATCTGCACCGCCGTCGACCGCGCGGGCTACTCGGCCTCACCCGTTGATGCGGGCACCGGTGCCGCCGGCTCAAACGGCAGTGCGCAAGCCAGGTCCGGCGCCGCCCATATGGAGTCGCCTACCAAAAAGCTGGAGGCCGCCGCCTCCGCCATGCGCACCCGCCTCATCGTCTCGATCGTATTCCTCATCCCACTGTTCTACATAGGCATGGGGCACATGCTTGGCTGGCCGCTACCCGGCATTTTCACCGACCATACCCACAGCATGACGCTCGCGCTCACCGAGCTCGTCCTGCTCATCCCCATCGTCTACGTCAACGACGCGTACTTTATCAACGGGTTTAAATCGCTCGCGCACGGCGCGCCCACCATGGACGCTCTCATCGCCGTCGGCGCCACCGCGTCGATCGCCTGGTCGCTCTATGCCATGTTTATCATGGCCGACCAGCTGGCCACAGGTCAGGTGCACGAGGCCATGATGACGGGCATGGACAACCTGTATTTTGAGAGCGCCGGCACCATCCTGTCGCTCGTCACCGTGGGCAAATACCTCGAAACGCGCAGCAAGTCCAAAACCGGCGGCGCTATCGAGGCGCTCATCGACTTGGCACCCAAGACTGCGACCGTCGTTGCCGACGACGGCACCGAAACCACCGTCGACGTCGACAGTATCCTTCCCGGCCAGGTCCTGCGCGTACGCCCCGGAGAGTCCATCCCCGTCGATGGCGTGGTGCTCGAGGGCAGCTCGGCCGTGGACGAGAGTGCGCTCACCGGCGAGTCCATCCCCGTGGAAAAGACCGCCAGCGACACCGTCAGCGCCGCCACCGTCAACCGCACCGGTTCGTTTACCTTCCGCGCCACGCGTGTGGGCGCCGACACGTCGCTCGCCAAGATTATCCAGCTCGTCGAGGACGCCAACGCCACCAAGGCGCCCATCGCCCGCATGGCCGACAAGGTCGCCGGCGTGTTCGTGCCCGTGGTGTTCGCAATCTCTGCCGTAACTTTTGTGGCATGGATGGTTTTGACCGGAAGCGTCAACGAAGCGCTCACCTCCGCCGTCGCCGTGCTGGTGATCAGCTGCCCGTGCGCGCTGGGTCTGGCCACACCCGTCGCCATTATGGTCGGCACCGGCAAGGGCGCCGAGATGGGCATTCTGTTTAAGAGCGCCGAGGCGCTGGAGAATCTGCGCAGCGTGGGCACCGTGGTGCTCGATAAGACGGGCACCGTCACCCGCGGCAAGCCGGCTGTGACCGACATTGAGGTGGCCACGCGCGCCGACGGCTCGCCCGCCATGAGCGAAAAGGCGCTGCTCAAGCTGGCCGCCGCGCTGGAGCGCTCAAGCGAGCACCCGCTGGCCGAGGCGATTATGGCCGAGTGCGAGGCGCACGGAATTGTCGCGCGCATGGTCGAGGACTTTGCCGCCGTGCCCGGTCGTGGCGTTACGGCGCGCGAGGGGCAGAATGTCATCGCAGCCGGCAACGTGCGCCTGATGGACGAGTTGGGCGTTACCGTGCCCGCGGGTCTTGCCGAGCAATTTGCCGCCGAAGGCAAGACGCCGCTGTTCTTTGCCAAGAACGGCGAGCTTGTCGGCACCATCGCCGTGGCTGACGAGGTCAAAGAGACGAGCGCCGAGGCCATCGCTGCGCTCCGCAAGCTCGGCGTCGACGTGCGCATGCTCACCGGCGACAACCGCGTGACGGCCGAGGCCATCGCCTGCCGCGTGGGGCTGAGCAGCGAACAGGTCATCGCCGACGTCCTCCCCGCCGACAAGGAGCGCCACGTGCGCGAGCTGCAGGATGCGGGCGGCAAGGTCGCCATGGTGGGCGACGGCATCAACGACTCCCCCGCCCTGGCGCGCGCCGACGTGGGCCTTGCCATCGGCACCGGCGCCGACATCGCCAAGGAGGGCGCCGACGTGGTACTCATGCGCAGCGATCTCATGGATGTTGCGCGGGCCATCGAGCTTTCGCGCGCCACGATTCACAACATCAAGCAGGACCTGTTCTGGGCGCTGTTCTACAACGGCATCGGCATTCCGCTGGCGGCGGGCGTGTTCTTCCCGCTCACCGGGTGGCAGCTCTCGCCGATGTTTGGCGCCGCGGCCATGAGCCTGTCGAGCGTCTGCGTCGTAAGCAACGCTCTGCGCCTGAAATCCTTTAAGCCCAAGACGGCGCACTGATGCACCCGACCTTGCCCCTCAAACCGTCGCTCGCGTACCCAAGTACGTTTCGCTCCTCTTTCGGGGCAATCTCGGGCACCTCAGCGCACCTTTAAGATGACGCTGTTCACGACTAAACTGTCAGACAATCTCAATCGATAAGGAGTACACCCATGCGATACACAATCAAGACTTCCGGCCTCATGTGCGGCCACTGCGACGCCACCGTCGAGACGGCGTTGCTCAACGTGGCCGGCGTGACCGACGCCGGCGCCGATCACGAGACCCAGACCGTCCAGGTGGAGTGCGCCGACACCGTGACCGCCGAGCAGCTCGTCGCCGCCGTCGAGGGCGCCGGCGAGAAGTTCCACGCCCTGTCCGTAACCGCCGCGTAACGACCCACGCGCACCCCGACCAGAAACGAGGACCCGCCATGATGGCAGACCATAAATCGGTGACCCGCATGCTCAAGACGGCACGCGGTCAGATCGACGGCATCCTGCGGATGGTCGAGGAGGACCGCTACTGCGTCGATATTTCCACGCAGCTCATGGCAACGCAGGCGCTCATTGCGCGCATCAACGCCGACGTGCTCAAGGCGCATATCGAGGGCTGCGTGACTTCGGCAATCGAATCGGGCGACGAAGACCTCAAAGCCGCCAAGCTCGCCGAGATCGAACGCGTCGTCGACAAGCTCTCCAAGTAATTGGGGCATTGGGGACGGACTGCTTTGCACCTTCTTGGTGCATCGGGGACAGGTATGTTTGCACCACCTTGGTGCAGATTGACCTGTCCCCCTTGCTCTAAATCGGGTATAAAGGCGTGCAGCATATCGAACGAAAGGCAATTTGCATGAATGACTTTATGAAGGGCCGCAATGGTGCCGATGAACTCACCATCGTGATGGGTTTTGCCGGCATTGTCATCGCGATGATCGGATCGATAGCCCACATCCAGTGGCTCAGCTGGATTGCCATCGTCGTGATCGTGATTGGCGTGCTGCGCGGCCTGTCCAAAAACATCGACGCACGTCGCAAGGAAAACGCGGCCTTTGTCGCCGCGACCGCGAACGTCCCCGGCTTGGGTAAGTTCGTCGCCAGCTTGGGCGGTGGAACTGCAGCGGCCAGCACCTCGCGCGCAGCTGGAACGAGCAAGGAAGACTTTGAGCGTGCCAAGCGCACGGCCAAGAAGATGTGGAAGGGCCGCAAAACTACGGCATACCTCAAGTGCCCCAACTGCGGCCAGATGCTCTCCGTCCCCAAGGGCAAAGGCAAGATCCGCGTCACCTGCCCCAAGTGCCACGCCAAGATGGAAACCCGCTCCTAGCGCCCGCACGCGGGACAAATTAATCAGGTTTGTTTGTCCCAAATCTTAAGTATTTGTTCGATAAAAAAGCCGAGGCCTCGTGTTGAGACCTCGGCTTTTTGTATGCGGCAACGGAGCTGCACCTTTGTCACATCTACGCCACACCGTCGCGGGCCAGCTCCTCAGCCAGCGCTTCGGCAGGCATGGCCATAATCGCGTCGAGCTCGGCGTCCACCTCGGGAATACGCTTCACCTTGAGCTTGCGCACCAGATCGCCGCGACACATCACATGCATCGGCTCACGCAGAGCGCACAGGTCATCGAGCGGATTCTTGCGCGTCACCAGGATATCGGCGGCCTTGCCGCACTCGATTGTGCCGGTCTCGCCACCCAGCCCCAGCAGCTCGGCATTGACCTGCGTAGCCGTATGCAGCGCGAAGGCGTTGCTCACACCCACGTACTTGGCAAAATAGGCCACCTCACGCCACATGTCGTACTGCGTCACGAACGGGCAGCTTGAGTCCGTGCCCAAGCCTACCTTAACGCCGGCATCCAGCGCCGCACGAGCACTCTCGATAATGCCCGAGCACACGATGTCGCCGTTCTTCTTTTGCGTATCGGTCGAATGGGTCTTTTCCAGGTCGAGCAATACAAACGGCAGCGCCGGGCTGATCGTGCAGGTAACGCTGGGCGCACGTCCCTCGAGCTGCGTGCCCGCGGCGCCGCGGTACAGCTCCAGGATCTCGGGTGTCAACGGAGCGCCGTGCTCGATCGTATCGACGCCGGCCTCAAGCGCGGCCTTCACGCCCTCGGTGCTCTCGACATGAGCCATAACCGGCAGGCCCACCTCGTGCGCCGCCTTGCACGCCGCTGCGGCAACCTCCGCCGGCATACGCAGCACGCCCGGCTCGCCTACTTCGGTCGCGTCGAACACGCCGCCCGTCACGAACAGCTTGATGACATCGGCACCGCGCGCATACAGGTCTCGCACCTGCTCGGCTGCCTCGACGGGGCTGTTGGCCACCTGGGCGAACAAGCCCGCGCCATGGCCGCCCGGCACCGTGACGCCCGTTCCCGGCGCTACCAGGCGCGGACCCTGATACTTGCCGGCGTCGATAGCGTCGCGCACGGCAATGTCGGCAAACAACGGGTCGCCCGCGCCGCGCACCGTGGTCACGCCACTTGCCAGCTGCTGCTGGGCACTGCCCTTGAGGATGCGGCGGACGATGGCACGGCCCACGGGATTATCGAGTTTCTTCATCAGCGCTCCCGCATCGCCGGCCGAGACAGGCTTGCCCGAGCCGCACAGGTGCACGTGCATATTGATGAGACCCGGCATGAGATACGCCCCTGCCAGGTCGATGACCTCGGCCCCCGCTGGAGCTTGGGCCACAGCGCTCGGTCCCATCCAGGTGATGATGCCACGCTCGACGACCACGGCCATATCGGGCTGCGGCTCCATATGCTCCGAACCATCCAGAATGGTCGCATTGATAAACAACGTGGAACGATCGGCAGATGCCATATCGAGCTCCTCCCTCACGATTAACTTGAACATTTGTCCATTATCACCTAGTCCCGCTGGATTGCTGCAGACGCATCGGTTAACGGATGGAAGAGGGGATGTGGGGAGACGGAACACGTTGCAGTCCCACCCCAGCGACACTAGGGAAATGTCTCGATCTGTAACAGGTACAGGGTTATTGGGCCCCTTGATGTTACAGATCGAGACATTCGGTCGACGTTTCACCGGCTTGTCTCGATCTGTAACAATTACGAGCTCAAATAACCTCTAAACGTTACAGATTGAGACAAAACCTCTCAGCGCCCATACCACTGACGTCTCCACTCCTCAGCCAAATCGGGCCGTCGCGGAATACCCGCCAGCCTCATCTTCTCAACCAGCTTCCCCGGATTCTTGAGCTCATCAAACGTAAACCGAAGCACCTTGTGCCCGAGCATCGTCAGATGAGACTCTCGCTGACGTTCTGCCACGAATGGGTCGACCGACTCCCGACGCTCACCGTTCTGCAAGGTATACTTTCCCTTCCCGTCGAGCTCGCCGATGACACATGTCCCATCCTCGAGCCTCCAGAAATAATCAACCCGAAACACCTGGCTCGAATCGAGCGGATCGCGAAACTCCACCTGCAGCCCCGGAACCGGAAAGCCGTACGCAATAAAGAACGCTCGGAACCGAGACTCGCCGCCGTTTTCGGACAGCCCGTCCGCATACGACGCAATCACCTGTGCCCTGCGATACCCTCGCCTGCCCTCGCAATCGGCGCGGAGGCGCTCGCACAAATCCCAACGTGATACGCCTTTCGCCCGCAGTGCAGAATCGGCAATCGCCAACCCGTACGAAAACGGCGCACGCAGCAAGCAATCCTCCACCGTGCGCCAAAACGACGTCACCCGCACGCCATCAACACGCTCGAGCGCGCCCGCCATCTGCGGACGCAACAACCTGCACCCGCTGCTCAACGTCACCGAACAACCCGTCTTAACAAGAAAGCGCGGCCCGAGCAGATCATTCGGCACCTCCAAACCCCACAAAAGCGCCGCGTCATGGCCCCAAAACGCCCAATCGGGATGAAATTCCGCAAGCCCTTTGATAGTCCTCAGCGCTCGCTCCGCCGGCGTCAATGCATCCCAATCATGCTGAAAACAGAACAGGTACGGCTCGGGCTCCGCGATATCGTCGGTTCCAACATGGCGTCGCAACCACATGAGCTCGGTATTGTCATGCGTTGCGAGCAGCGCACCTTGCTTGGCCGTCTCCGTGAGCCTGGCAAGCATCCTATTCCGCGCCAAGGTGTTACGCGTTGCATGCTTCTGTTTGAAAACGGTATTAGACACTTCCATCACCACCACATCGGACAAATGGGCCATCGCCGCTGTTGCTGCCGCCGGCAAACGTCTTGATCTGTAACAATTACGGGCACAAGCAGCCGCCAAACGTTACAGATCGAGACATTCGTGCAGCATTGCACCTCTTTGTCTCAATCTGTAACAGGAAGACCGATTTTTGGCCGCTAGATGTTACAGATTGAGACATTCCCCCCAGCCAGATGCCAAACGTCTCGATCCGTAACAGTAAGACGTTCTCCAGGCCCCCAAACGTTACAGATTTAGACAAACCAGCGGCGCCCAAGCGTTCGTCTCGATCTGTAACAGGTAGACCGGTTTTTTGTCCCCAAACGTTACAAATCGAGACATAAAGGCAGAAGGCAAGGCAGGCGACAACCGCCCATCCCCTACTCCCACTCCTGCTCATAGATGTTGAGGGACTTTACGTAGCGCCCCTGGGCGCCCATGATGTCGCGGACCAGACGCAAGAAGAAACTGATGCACGAGGTGTCAAAACCATCCTGCAGGTCCTCCGGATGCACCGCACCAGGCCCATCGACCGCCGTGTCACTCAGGCGTGCGATGTCATACAGATAGAGTTGTCCCGCCGTCAGCCAGACATCGTCGACGCAGGCGAGGCGCACCGCAATCGCGCCGTCGCTCCAATGCTCCTTTTGCACGATATGCGGGTCGTAGACATCAAAGCGACGGTCGGTGCGCGTGTCCTTCAGCGCGACCATACCAGTCGCAGGATCCTTGTCCAAAATGCCAAAGCGCGAGAAATACTGCGTGTCGCGTACCTGCTCGAGCCGCTTGAGCGAGGCAGGCGAAAGCGATGTCGGCGGCTCTTCAACATACAGCTCGAGCAGCGTCTTGCCATGGCGATAAGGGCGCTCGAAGAGCAGCCAATCGGTAAATGCCATGTTGTAGGCCATGATTTCGTTTTGCGAAGGCTCAGTGCAATAGCTGAGCCACGGGTCGACAATGATCTCGAACTGTTCGCGCGCCGGCTCCAAAAACTGGAACTTCCGCAGCATCCAAAAATGGGCCATGTCGGCAATATCGTTGCCGACGGCTTCGGCTAGCTGCGCTCGGTCTAAAGCGTGGTCAGTCATGGCATCCTCCTCAAACTGATGGACCTCAATTTGAGCTTACGAGGAGGGTGGGCAGCCACGACCAGCGCGGGCAAAATAAGCCTCCGGCTGCAAACCAGATGCTGACCAAACACTTGACGGGATGCTTGACCGAAAATGCGCACCGCAACAAAACCGCAGGTAAACATAGACGGCAAACCCGTCCTTTTGAGCCAAACGCCCCCGGCCATCACAGAAACAGCAGAGCACCACAGCTCAAGAAGACGCCGAATGGACACTCGCGCGTCGACAAACGAGCAAATCGCTCGCAAAGAGTGTCCCCAACGACTAGACAAAAAATGACTAGTCATTGGGGACGTTCTTAAATGACTACCTCACAGCTCCAGCGCATCGGCGACTTCGGCTGCGCAGGCCAGAGCATCGGCCATGGCGTTCACCACGAGCGAGCTGCCGTTGCGAGCATCACCCGCCACATACACCGGCGCGGCATCCGCGGCGACGCCGTCGACACGGGCCGCAAGGTGCGAGCCCTCGGCAGCCATCACCGGCAGCGGACGACCAGCGGTGGCAACAGGCACGCCAACGGCGTCGAACACGCCATGCTCGGGACCCGTAAAGCCGCAGGCGATGAGCACCAGCTGGGCCGGCACCTCGTGCTCGGAGCCCGCGATGCGCTCGGGCTTGCCAGCCGACCAATCCAGATCGACCACGCGCAGGCCCGCGGCCGCGCCCTTCTTGTCCAACAGTACCTCGAGCGTATCCACACCCCAAGCGCGCATCTCGCCGCCCATGGCAGCGATGGCCTCCTGCTGGCCGTAATCGGTCTTCTTCACGTTGGGCCACTGCGGCCAGGGGTTGCTCACCGCGCGCGCATCAGGCGCCGCCGGCAAGAACTCAAACTGGCGCACGCTACGCGCACCCTGACGTACCGCGGTGCCCACGCAGTCGTTACCGGTATCGCCGCCGCCAATGACCACAACGTCCAGGCCGCGCGCGTTCACCGCGGGCTCGTCGCCATCGAGCACCGAGACGGTCGAAGCCGTCAGGTAGTCCACGGCATACACTACGCCCGGAGCATCAATGTTCGCAGCCGAAAGCCCACGCGGAGCACGGGCGCCGGCGGCCACCACGACGGCGTCAAAGTCATTGAGCTTGGCCGCCACCGCAGGGTTCGCAACGTCAGCACCCAGCTCGAACACAATGCCCAGCTCGCGCATGAGCGCCACGCGACGCTCGACCACGGACTTCTCGAGCTTCATGTTGGGAATGCCGTACATGAGCAGACCGCCCGGGCGGTCGTCGCGCTCAAACACCGTCACGCGGGCGCCACGACGCGCAAGCTCCCATGCTGCCACCAGACCAGCGGGACCGGAACCCACCACGGCAACCGTGGGTGCACCCTCCCCTGCCGGCTCAAAGCGGTGCGGACCGCCGTTGGCCCACTCATGGTCGCTAATCGCGCGCTCGTTGTCATGGATCGTCGTGGGCTGGCCATCGACCGAGCCCAGGTTGCATGCGGCCTCGCACAGCGCCGGGCACACGCGGCTCGTGAACTCGGGCATGGGCGAGGTGAGTGACAGGCGCTCGGCAGCCTCGTCCCAACGGCCGCGGTACACCAGCTCGTTCCACTCGGGAATCAGGTTGTGCAGCGGACAGCCGCTCGGGCGCGCCTTGCCAAAGCTCGCGCCCATCTGACAAAACGCCACACCGCACATCATGCAGCGGCTCGCCTGGGCACGGCGCGCGTCGTCGTCGAGCTCCACGTACAGCGGATCAAAATCATGGCTGCGCTCCTCCACGGGGCGAAGCTCGTGGGTCACGCGATCGATATCAAGAAAAGCACCGGGCTTACCCATGGCACTTACGCCTCCTTCTTGGTCGAAGCAACAGAGCTGGCAGCCACGGACGCAGCGCCCGCAGCACCGCCCGCGACATCAAAGCGAGCGACATCCGCGGCGCTCGCGCGACCGGTCACAATGTCAAACGCCAGCTCCTCAGCCTGCGCATGCGTCTTGCCCACGGCCTCGGCGGCGGCGACAATCGCCAGCACGCGCTCGTACTCGGTCGGAATGACCTTCACAAAGTGCTTGCTCATCGTCTCAAAGCTGTAGAGCAACTTAATGCCGCGCGGGCTCTGCGTCGCGTCCACGTGCTCCTGGATAAGCTCGCGAATCTGCGCCAGCTCGCCGGCCGTCGGGGCCTTGAGCTCAACGCTCTCGTGGTTCACGCGGGCGTCGAGCGTGCCATATTGGTCAAAAACGTAGGCCACGCCGCCTGTCATGCCGGCGGCAAAATTCTGCCCGACCTCGCCCAGGATGAGCGCCAGACCGCCCGTCATGTACTCGCAGCCATGGTTGCCGCAGCCCTCGACCACCACGGTGGCACCGGAGTTGCGCACGGCAAAACGCTGGCCGGCAAGACCGTTAATGAAGCCGCGCCCGCTCGTGGCACCAAAGAACGCAACGTTGCCCACGATGATGTTCTCGTCGAACTTGTAGGTCGCATGCGGGTTGGGGCGCACCGACACCTCGCCGCCCGAAAGGCCCTTGCCAAAGTAGTCGTTGGCGTCGCCGCACACGTTGAGCGTAATGCCGCGCGGCAGGAAGGCGCCAAAGCTCTGACCGGCCGAACCGTCGCAATCGATGGTGATGGAGCCGGTGGGCAGGCCCTCGGGATGCGCCTTGGTCACCGCGTTGCCCAAGATGGTGCCCACGCAGCGGTTGACGTTGGCGATATCGGCGCGGAAGCGAATCGGACGCAGGTGCGCACGGGCATCGGCCGTATAGGGCACAAACAACGTGGAGTCGAGCGTCTTGTCGAGCTCGCTGTCCGCGGCCATCTGCGGCAGGAAGTGGCGACCGTCGGCGCCCGGAATATGCGCACCGAACTCGCAGGTCGCGCTCGCCAGCACGGGCGACAGATCGAGCAGGTTTGCTTTGCGGTTGCCCGGGACCTCGATCTGGCGCAAGCACTCGGGATGGCCGACCATCTCGTCGACGGTGCGGAAGCCCAGACTCGCCATGACCTCGCGCAACTGCTCGGCAACAAAGAGCATAAAGTGCTCAACGTGCTCGGGCTTGCCGCGGAAGCCGCGACGCAGGCGGCAGTTTTGCGTAGCGATGCCGGCCGGGCAGGTGTCCTGCTGGCAGTCGCGCTGCATGAGGCAGCCCATCGAGATGAGCGGCATGGTCGCAAAGCCAAACTCCTCGGCGCCCAGCAAGCAGGCGACGGCGACATCGGTGCCGTCCATGAGCTTGCCGTCGGCCTCGAGCACCACGCGCGAGCGCAGGCCGTTTTGCAGCAGCGTCTGCTGGGCCTCGGCAAGGCCAAGCTCCAGCGGCAGACCGGCGTGCCAGATAGAGTCGCGCGCAGCGGCACCCGAGCCGCCATTGTGGCCGCTGATCAAGATCTTGTCGGCAGCGCCCTTGGCCACGCCGGTGGCGATGGTGCCGACGCCGGCCTCGCTGACCAGCTTGACCGACACGCGCGCGCCGGGGTTGGCGTTCTTAAGATCGAAGATAAGCTCTGCCAAGTCCTCGATGGAGTAGATGTCGTGGTGCGGCGGAGGCGAAATCAGGCCGATGCCGGGCGTGGACTGACGGACCTCGGCAATCCAGGGGTAGACCTTCTTGCCGGGCAGGTGACCGCCCTCACCGGGCTTGGCGCCCTGGGCCATCTTGATCTGAATCTCGAAGGCGCTGCACAGGTAGCGGCTCGTCACGCCAAAGCGCGCGCTTGCCACCTGCTTGATGGCGGAGTTCTTGGAGTCACCGTTGGCCAGCGGGGTCTCGCGGCGCGGATCCTCGCCGCCCTCGCCGGAGTTGGAACGGCCGTGCAGGCGGTTCATGGCGATGGCCATGCACTCGTGTGCTTCCTTGCTGATGGAGCCGTACGACATGGCGCCGGTGTTAAAGCGGCGGACGATGTTGAGCGCAGGCTCGACCTCGTCGAGCGAAACCGGCGTGCGACCGTTAGCGTTAAAGTCGAGCAAGTCGCGCAGGCGCACGGCACGGCCGGTGCGGTGCAGGCGGGCGCTGTACTCCTTAAAGGTGTCGTAGCTGTCCTCACGGCAGGCGGTCTGCAGCAAGTAGACAGTCTGTGGATCGATGAGGTGATCCTCGCCGCCGAGCGGGCGCCACTTGGTCAGACCCAGCGTGGGCAGCTGATCGGGAGCCGGGCTCTTAAGGATAGCGAGCGCGGCGTCGTAACGCTCGTTTTGCTCGCGCTCAACGTCCTCGACACCCATACCGCCCACACGGCTCACCGTGCCGGCGAAGTACGCGTTGACGAACTCCGGCGTAAAGCCGACGGCCTCAAAGATTTGCGCGGAGTGGTAGCTCTGCACCGTGGAGATGCCCATCTTGGACATGATGGAGACGATGCCCGCCGTCGCGGCCTTGTTGTAGTTGGCGATGCCCTGCTCGGCTGTCACGTCCAGATCGCCGTGCGCCGCCAAGTCGCGGATGCACGCATGCGCGTTGTACGGATAGATACCGCTCGCGGAATAGCCCACCAGCGCCGCAAAGTCGTGCGGGGACACGGCGTCGCCACACTCCACCACGATGTCGGCAAAGGTACGCACGCCGGCGCGGATCAGGTGGTTGTGCACGCAGCCCACGGCGAGCAGCGACGGCACGGGCACCTCGCCCGCTCCGGCGCGATCGCTCAACACCACGATGTTCACGCCGTCGCGGACCGCGGCCTCAACGTCCTCTGCAAGCTGCTTGAGCGCAGCCTGCAGCGCACCCTCGCCGGCATCGCGGCGGTAGACGGCACGGAAACGGCGGGTCTTAAAGCCCACGCGGTCGATGGCGCAGATACGCTCGAACTCCTCCTCGCTCAGCAGCGGACGCTCCAGGCGCACCAGCTGACAGGCCGTACGGGAGTCCTCGAGCAGGTTGCCGTGGTTACCCAGGTAGAGCGTGGTCGAGGTGACCATATGCTCGCGAAGAGCGTCGATCGGCGGGTTCGTGACCTGAGCGAACAGCTGATAGAAGTAGTCGAAGAACGAACGCGTCTTCTTGGACAGGCAGGCCAGCGGCGCATCGATGCCCATCGAGGCGAGCGGGGCCTTGCCCTGCTGGGCCATGGGGCGCACGACCTCGTCAACATCATCCCAGTGATAGCCGAGCTTGGCCATGCGTACGGCGGCGGGCACCTCGGCGTCCTCGGCGGGCGTTGCCGCAACGGGCTCATCGAGCGCGTCAACGGTCAGCGTCTCCTCGGCAATCCAATCACGGTAGGGCTTTTCTTTGGCATAGCGGGCGCGCAGTTCGTCGTTGTAGATCACGCGGCCGCGGGCAAAGTCGACCTCGAGCATCTGGCCCGGCCCCAGACAGCCGCTCGTCAGGATGTTCTCGGGGCGCACCTCGATGGTGCCCACCTCGCTTGCCAGCATAAAGCGACCGTCGCGCGTCACATAGTAGCGGGCGGGACGCAGGCCGTTACGGTCGAGGGCGGCACCCAGCGTGCGACCGTCGGTAAAGGCGATGGCCGCCGGGCCATCCCACGGCTCCATGAGCATGGACTGGTAAGCGTCGTAGGCGCGGCACTCCTCACTCAGGCTGTCGTTGTGGTCCCACGGCTCGGGCAGCAACATGGACGCGGCACGCGTAAGCGGGCGACCGTTCATGACCAGGAACTCGAGCACGTTATCCAGAATCGCGGAGTCGGAACCCTCGCGGTTGATGATGGGCATCACGCGCTCAAGATCGTGCTGCAACACGGGGCTGTACAGGTTGGGTTCGCGGGCGCGAATCCAGTTGACGTTGCCCTTGAGGGTGTTGATCTCGCCGTTGTGAATGATAAAACGGTTGGGGTGCGCACGCTCCCAGCTGGGCGTGGTGTTGGTAGAGTAGCGCGAGTGGACGAGCGCCACGGCCGTTTTGACGGCGGCGTCGTTGAGATCGATGAAGAAGCGGCGCATCTGCGTGGCGACCAGCATGCCCTTGTACACGATGGTGCGCGAGCTCATGGAGCAGACGTAGAAAATCTTGTCGCGCAGGGCAAACTCGGCGTCGGCCTTCTTCTCGATGGTGCGGCGGCACACGTACAGGCGGCGCTCGAATGCGTCGCCGACCGGCGTGTCGTCGGGGCGGCCCAGAAAGGCCTGCAGGATGGTAGGCATGCAGGCGCGGGCCGTCTCACCCAGGTCGTGCGGGTCGACGGGCACCTCGCGCCAAAAGAGCAGCGGCACGCCGGCCTCGGCGCAGCCCTCCTCAAACACGCGACGGGCATCCTCTACGCCCTTGTCGTCCTGCGGGAAGAACAGCATGGCCACGCCATAGTCGCCCTCTGCCGGCAGAATCTGGCCGCACTTTTGGGCCTCTTTGCGGAAAAAATGATGCGGAACCTGGAACAGGATTCCGGCGCCGTCGCCGGTGTTCTTCTCGAGTCCGGTGCCGCCGCGGTGCTCCAAGTTGACCAGAATGGACAGTGCGTCGTCCAGAATCTGGTGATGGCGCTCGCCGTTGATATCGGCAAGCGCGCCGATGCCACATGCATCGTGGTCGAATTCGGGGCGATAAAGGCCCTGCTGCTGAGCGGAATCTGCCTGCATCGCGATCCTCCCCTAGGTGTTAGACAGTCAGTTGACTAGGCATACTAGGAGCATCGCCGGCCCGTTGTGTTTCCCGCCCGTTTCGAAACAATCGCGTAACGCACGCCCTACGAGTGGGTACCGCCGACCTCAAGGGTGACAACAAGGGCCCCAAGTTCGACCTGTAAACTCACCGCTTCAAACATCTCAATCTGTAACACGAAGACCCAATTTTGGCGCCTAGATGTTACAGATTGAGATTTTCTGCAGGACGGTTTTGGTTTGTCTCAATCTGTAACACGAAGGGCCGGTTTTTGCAGCCAACTGTTACAGATCGAGATTTTCCATAGGACCATTTCTTCCTGTCTCGATCTGTAACACCTAGGTCCAATTTCCATCCCTAGTTGTTACAGATCAAGACATTTCAGCAATCCCCTTCCACCATCCTATTCAAATACAACAATCTTGTTAGTCTTGGTTAACTTTTTAGCCTAAAACGGGTATCCTTTGCGGCGTCAAACAAACGGCACGCAGGAGCTCACCATGCTCAACCATCCCAAACAACACTTTGGCTCGCACCGCACCGGAGGCCACGGAGGTCTGGATATCGCCCGGCATGTCGGCCCCGGGCTGCTCGTGACCGTCGGCTTTATCGACCCGGGCAACTGGGCCTCCAATATGGCCGCGGGCTCGCAGTTTGGCTACGCATTGCTGTGGATCGTCACGCTGTCCACAATTATGCTCATTGTGCTGCAGCACAACGCGGCACACCTGGGTATCGCCACGGGCGCCTGTCTTGCCGAGGCCACGACACGTTACCTTCCCCGCTTCGTTGGGCGCACGGTGCTTGCCAGCGCCTATCTCGCGACCATCGCCACCGCCATGGCCGAAGTCCTGGGCGGTGCGATCGCGCTCCAGATGCTCTTTGGGCTGCCCGTGCGCGCCGGCTGCGTCATCGTGGCCGCGGCATCGATGGCAATGCTCATGACGAACTCCTACAAGCGTGCCGAGCGCTGGATCATCGCCTTCGTCGGCGTGGTAGGACTCTCGTTTTTGGCCGAGCTTGCGCTAGTCAAGGTCGACTGGCCGCAAGCCGCCGCAAGCTGGATCACGCCCAGTATGCCCACTGGCTCTGCCGCGATTATCGTGAGTGTCCTGGGTGCGGTCGTTATGCCCCACAACCTTTTTCTGCACTCCGAGGTCATCCAATCCATGCACTTCGAAGGCCAAGGCGAGCAAGTTATCGAGGAACGTCTGCGCTACGAGCTCTTCGACACGCTCTTTTCGATGGGCGTGGGCTGGGCAATCAACTCGACCATGGTCATCCTGGCCGCAACGACCTTCTTTGCGCACAGCATTGTCGTAGACGACCTCGCCGTCGCAGCGGCCACGCTCTCCCCCATCTTGGGCCCGGCGAGCTCGACCATCTTTGCGGTAGCGCTGCTGTTCGCGGGACTATCGAGCAGCGTGACAGCGGGCATGGCGGCGGGAACCATCACCGCGGGCATGTTCGACGAGGAATACGACATCCACGACCGACATTCCTCGATCGGGGTAGCGGCCTGTTTCGCCGGCGCAGTGGCGGCGTGTCTGGTCATCCCAAATCCTTTTGAAGGTCTCATCTGGAGTCAGGCACTGCTGTCGCTTCAGCTGCCGATTACGGTCTTTGTGCTCATACGGCTCACCAGCTCAGCCCGCGCTATGGGCAAATACGCCAACTCGCGCCCGCTCAACGCGCTGCTCGTAGGGATCGGCGTCATCGTGACGATTCTCGACATCGTGCTGCTAACGGGGATGTAATTGGGATGGCGTGACCGTCCAGATATAACGTCTTAATCTGTAACACGTGAGACCGTTTTAAACCGTCAGATAAATCAAAACCACCCCTAAAAGGGGTGGTTTGCTCTTAGGGTATAACCCTTGGATTT
>CABRHX010000026.1 GCA_902470805.1 uncultured Collinsella sp.
GTCCGGCTGAGTCTGGGAAGAGGTGCCGGGCGGCGGGCGGAGCATGGCCACCGGATCTATCGAAACACATCTCCACCGTTCCTTCAACTGGGAAAATGCCGCCCCCGGGGCCCGCGAGGGGCCTCGGGGGCGTTCGGCTAGCTGCGGGAACGTCCTATCCGCTCAATGTGTTCGGCTGAGATCGGAAATCAACCCCTGCTATCGAAGCCTTAGACTTTTAGCCGAGCAAATTCGGCAGATTGGAGCTTGGAACATGAGGGATATGTGCCTCATGTCGCTCAAAATACGTCTCCTGACCTCGAAGGAGAACGTTTTTTAGCGACAGAAGGAGACATAAATATGATCTGGTTTACCAGCGACACCCACTTCGGGCATGAGAACGTGCTGAAGTTCACCGACCGCCCGTGGGAGACGATTTGGCAGATGAACGACGCCATCGTCGACAACATCAACGGCAGGGTCGCCGTGGACGACGAGCTCTACATCCTGGGGGATTTCTCATTCAAGATGACCGCCCAGGACGCCTACGGGCTGCGCAAGCGGATCGCCTGCAGGCGCATCCACCTCGTCCCGGGAAACCACGACAAGGACTGGACCCAGCCGGCGGTCGCGGGCGCGTTCACCATGGAGCCGCCGATCTGCGTGCTCAAGATCGACGGGCAGAAGATCGTCCTGAGCCATTACCCCATGGCCGACTGGCAGGGCATGAACCATGGATCGTGGCACCTCCACGGGCACATCCACACCAGCGGCGGCGCGTACAACGAGTTCAACCGCAAGCAGGGCCTTCTGCGCTACGACGTCGGTTGCGACGCCAACGGGCACGCCCCGGTGAGCCTCGACGAGCTGAGGGAGTGGTTCACGGGAGTCGACGAGCCGTGCGGCCGGGTGAAATGGCCCTGGTGGGTCAACGAGGCCGGCGACAGGCAGGTCGAGCGCGAGCTGGCGGCTTACAAGCGGAAAGAGGCGATCCGATGACGGTCTATGTGACGGGCGACATCCACGGTGGGCTCGACATGCAAAAGCTGCGCGACTGGGAGCTTGGGGATAGCCTTGGCAGCGACGACTACCTGATCATCGCCGGCGACTTTGGCTTTCCGTGGGGCTTCTCTGCCGAGGAATGCGCCGATATCGCTTGGCTGGAGTCGCGCCCCTACACGGTACTGTTCGTCGACGGCAACCACGAGCGCTTCGATCACTGGGAGGAGCGCCCCATGGAGCCGTGGCATGGCGGGCTGACGCAGCGCCTGTCGGACACCTCGCCCATCCGTCACCTCATGCGCGGTGAGGTCTTCGAGCTCGACGGCTCGACGGTCTTCACCATGGGCGGTGCCACGAGCGTGGACAGGGAATACCGCGTGCCGTATTCCAGCTGGTGGCCTCAGGAGCTCCCGGACGAGCGCGATTTCGATACCGCGCGGGCAAGGCTCGACGAGGTCGGCTGGAAGGTCGACTGCGTCATCACCCATACCTGCGCCACGCGCATGCTCTCGCCGACGCTCTACCCGGACCCGGGCTGGGAACGCCCTGATGTGGACCGGCTGACCGGATTCCTCGACGAGCTCGAGGACCGCCTGGACTACAAGCGCTGGTATTACGGACATTTTCACCGAGACGGCAATCCGGACGAACGGCACACGGTGCTGTACGACCGGATCGTGGGGCTCGGGGACAAACTCCTGCCGTGGGGCGCGTACTGATGACGGTCTATGTGACGGGCGATGTCCACGGCAGGGCCGAGTACGGGGCCAGCAGATTCGCCTTCAAATCTTGGCCGCTGGGGCGCACGCTGACGCGCGATGACGTGGTGATCGTGGCCGGCGACTTCGGCTTTGTCTGGGACGGCTCGAATGCTGAGAGGTATTGGCTCGACTGGTTCGAGTCGAAGCCGTGGACCACGTGTTTCGTAGACGGCAACCATGAGAACCATCACGCCTTGGCTAATCTGCCGGTACGGGAATGGAACGGCGGGCTCGTCCATGAGGTGCGACCGCACGTGCTGCACCTGATGCGCGGAGAGGTGTTCGACATCGCGGGGACCACGGTCCTTGCCATGGGCGGTGCCGCGAGCAACGACAGGCAGTATCGCAGGGAGGGGAGGAGCTGGTGGCCCGAGGAGATGCCGAGCGAGGAAGAGACGGAGCACTGCCGCGCCTCGCTCGACCGCGTGGGCTGGAAAGTCGACCACGTTGTGACTCACGAGGCTCCTGCCGCCCTTGCTGAGGGGCTGTGCCGCAAACGCGGACGTGAGTACCGCGGGGATCCGCTGCAAACCTTCCTGGGCGAGCTCGACGGACGGCTCGATTACTGCGCCTGGTTCTTCGGACATTACCACGGTGACGAATGGCTCGACGCCGGGCATCGCTTGATCTACCAAGACATCGTGCCGATCGAAGATGCTACGCCCGGTTCTAGGAACCTTCTGGAAGCGCTCTAGAAGATTCCTAGAAATCAGCAGCCTGACAGGAGAAGCGCGGGGCCACTCGTCCTTCATCTGGGTCATGACCTCGACCTTAGCCTCGGCCACGGCCGCCCGCTGTTCGGTTGCAGCGAGGCGGTCCTTGAGGGCGGCGACCTCGGCCATCAGGTCGCGCTGGGCCAGGAGTGCGTCGTTCAACTCGGCTTGGGCTTTCAGCGCGGCGTCACGCTCGCCGCGCAGGCGCTCGATCTCATCGACCATGGCCACGGCCTCGGCATGGAGCTGGACGACCTGCCTGTCGAGTTCCCGAGCATCGGCGAGATATCTGACGCTCGCGGCATGGAGCTCGTTGTTCTCGAGCTCGAGGCTCGCGGTATCGAGCTCGAACTTCTCCTCTATAAAGGCGACCCGCTCATTGCAGTCGGCCTCAAGTCTTTCGTTCTGGTCTCTCGCCTCGACGAGCTTACGGTTGAATTCGTCAAGCTGGGCCCTGAGTAGCGCGTTCTCGGTCCTGAGGTCGGCCGTCTCGCGCAGCAGCTTTTCCCGCCACCTCGCCTCGATTCGCTCGGCGGCCTCATCGAGGACGGACTTTATGCCGTAACCGTAGATCTTCCTGATTTTTCTATCGTCTGACATCGTGCGACACTCCAATCAACAATGGGCATGACTCCGCCACGCCGTACGGCTGGGAACAAATACGCGGCCGCTGTTGATTTGTAGTCGTCCTGCGATCGGTGAGTTCTAAAAAGGCGTCTCAAGTCATGCGTTCACGCAGGTTTTCGATTGGAGGAATACCGCACGTTTTCATGGTATCACGTGCCTTAAAGACCATGAATGGACGGCCACATCGATTCGTTGAAAATGGCACCTACGATGTGTTGGTGGCGGGAGAGTGATGGCGTTAAAGATGTCGAGAATGATTATGGGATTGTTTTAGATGCGGGCATGAAAAAGGGTCGAATCGAAGTGTCTGGCCGGACGCCAATTGTCCGGGAACTGTTTCGGTTCGACCCTGTTTTATTTTACATCCGCGGCATGTTCTTGTGGGCACCCTGACGGTGGCCGACTCTCACGACCTCGATAGTCGGTTTGTGGGCTTAAGATTTCGGAGGCTCCCAGCCGTTTTCGATCGCGGCGCGGTAGATTGCAGCGTAATTAAGCATCCAGCTGCCGTCACCCGCTTTTTGAATGTACCTCTTATCCTTCAAAGAGGTGTGGGCGCGGGAAATCGTGTTCTTGCTCAGGTGGTAATGCTCCTCAATCCATTTGCTTTTTGCGTAAAAGCCCATGGCTTTTTTGTTTGTGGAAGGCTTTCCAAACTTCCATACAAGGCCGAGGATGAGGCGCTCGGCAGCGACGGTGGTGACGCAGCACGCCCACTCGGGCACTGAAATAAAATTAGCTTTATCCATTTTCCCTTTAATCTTTCGTTGCTCATTAACATCATCGCGATATTTGTCGGAAATCGACGGCAGCTCGCTCATGTTTACCACCTAGTCAAGGTGGGCCGTATGACCTTCAAGCTGCTTGAAAAGCTCGTAAAACGAGCTCTCAAGCATGTAATTCGAGCGATGGATTTGGATGAGCTTGCCGGATTCACGCATAAACTTGCGCGCGGTGTTTTCGCTCCAGCCAGTGATTTCGCGGATATCGTTAACGCGGAGCAACCGATCGCACTGAACGGCACCAGTAGGGAAAGTCGGTGTGGACGCCTGAGTGCTAATCTTTGGAGTAGCCATGATGAGCTATCCTTTCAATGAGGGCCCTCCCTGTGCTTGTAAGACTTACCAGGTTCATAAGCACTTGGGGGGCCGGTTTTTATGACTACATGCGTAGCCATCTGACAGCTTTAGCATGTAATAAAACCCATTAAATGTCAATCAAATAAAGCATCTACCTGCGGAAACGGTATTATAGTACCGTAATATTATGGATGAAACGATGAATAAAAAACAAACTATTGCTCGCTTCTCTGTATATAGACGTTGATTAAGTCTTCGTATCCTTTAACTGCTTTTATTTCTGATTGTTGAACGAGGCTTGTATACGTTTTGAGGGTGATATTGGGGTCTGCGTGGCCAAGAATGCCCTGCACGCTTCTAATATCTGATCCGTTCGCCAGCATAAAAGTGCTGACACAATGCCTGAGCTGATGCGGGCAGATTCCCTTATATAGTTTTCCACCAGTTGAATCGTTCGGCTCATAGATTCCAAGATTGCAGCTAACTGCGAAATCGCGAAACCAATGGTTGTAGATGTAATTCTTCATGTGGCAGACAGTAGGGACTCCCTGTTCGACGGCAATATCACTAATGATGGGTGTGCTGCCAGTCTGAGGCAGTCCCAAAGAGGCCAGGAACTTTTTTTGTTTGGCTGACCATGATTGAAGACGCTCGGTCAAGGTTTCTCCAACGGGGATTTTGCGTTGGCTTTCTTGTGACTTTGGTGCCCTCAATTCATGGTCGTTGGTGTACTGCCTGTCAATTTTCAAAGTTTTATTGACGGGGTCCCAATCGCGCCATTCGAGACCAAGCATCTCGCCTTTTCGCATACCCGTATACACTAGTACTAGCGTACCGACAGCTTCGGCGGTGAGCTCAATGTGTTGAAGGTGTGTGCATAGGGCAGCAACTTGGTCGATTGTTAGTGATTCTCTTTTGTTGCGTGGTCTGCGAACATGAACAGTGGCACAGGGGTTTCGGTCAATTATCCGCTTCGCGACTGCATTCGACAGAATTTGACGCAACTTCGCGTTGATCCGCACAAGCTCCGATGGCTTGTATTTTTCCGTGCGACGAGCTTCGGCATATGTTTCTTCGATTAGATCGGGAGTCAGCCCCTCAATTGTCTGAAACGCACCGAATAGGTCTTCGATATGCCTGCAATCGTACGCTTCTCTTTCATAGCTCGTTGGCGCAAGCTCAGTGTCCCTATTTTCATGAAAGGCCCAGCAGTAGGACGCAAGCAGAGTTGGCTTTTTAGTTTTAGAGACCGCGCCAGAAGAGTTGATTTCTGCCAGCTTGGCCTGCATTGCAGCCTTTGCCTCTGTTTTAGTCTTGCAGTGAACCGTATAAGTTGGGGATCGTTTGTAGCGCCCCGTCTTAGGATCCTTGATTCCAAGTGAAAAATAATAGCGATAGGTGTTAGGCGACCTCTTGTCTTTCCAGCACGTGCCTCTTCCGCTAATGAGTGGTTGTTCTGACATCTTTGCACTCCGTTTCTTTGAAGAGTTTTCAACAATTCATTGAGTGCAGTTTAGCTAAAGCCGTTAGTAATATGTTTGTAAAAGCGTAGGCGCAGCTATCAGAGGTAAAAGACACAAACTGCTATGTTTATCTGCGGTTATATGGTGTTCAATGATGCTTGATGCATGGTAGGGGGTAGCATTAAATCATATCTCCTAAAGCGGGTGTCGACGGTTCGAATCCGCCCGGGGGCACCAGAGGATTATGACGGCGTCGCGAGAGCGGCGCCGTTTCTGGTTTGTGGGACCGCCGGTGGATTCGAGCCGTCGACACCCGCGTCACCAATTTCCCCGCGGGGGGAGTTTTCGAATCCGCCCGGGGGCACCAGAGGAATATCGAGCCCGGTACCGCTACGGTGCCGGGTTCTTCTGGTTCAATGCCATGTCAAAAACGAAGCGCCCGCTTGCTGGGGGAGCAAGCGGGCGCCTGTGAGCGAATATGTTTGCGGCGAGAGCCGTGATGGGCGGTGGGGTGGCGACTAGTTGGTCGTACCGGAATCGTCGCCCGTGCTCGTGCCCGAGCCCGAGCCCGAACCAGAAAGTGCGACCGTCAGTGTAATCGTGCTGTCGGTGGACTGTTTGCCGGTGGGGGAAACACCCGTAACGGTGGCATCTTCGTTGCCGCTCACGGGATTGCCGTTCTGGTCACAGAAGCCAATGTTATAGAAACCGGCGTTGTTGAGCGCGGTAACGGCGGCGGAAATGCTCTTGCCGTACAAGTTGCCCGGGACGGCGGCCTTGCCGGACTTCTTGGCAATGACGACGGTAATCGTGGCGCCGGGCTTCTGCTTGCCGCTGGGGTTCCAGCTGATCACGGTGCCCTCGGTAACCGAGTCGTTCTCCTGGTAGCTAACGTCGACGCCAAAGCCTGCCATATCGAGGGCGTTGCGCGCCTGGGCCTCGGTCATGTCGGTCAGATCGGGGACGGACGTGGTATCCGGGCCGCTCGAGACCTTGTACGAGATGGTCGTGCCCTTCGCGACTTCCTTACCGGCTTCGGTGCCCTGCTCAAAGACCTGGCCCTCATCGGCCTCGTTGGCCTGCTCGGAGGCGTTGCCCTTCAGGCCAACGCTTGCCAGTGCGGCTTCTGCTTGGTCCTTGGTCAGGCCGACAAGCCGGGGAACCTCAACCTTCTCGGAGGGCTTGGGGCCCTTGGAGACCACCAGGTTCACGCGCGTGCCCTTGGGCTTCTTGGCGTTGCCGTTGGGGGTCTGCTCGGCAACCTTGCCCTCGTCGACGTCGTCGTTGTAGCTCTGGTCGACGGTGCCGACCTCCAGGCCGGCTTCCTTGATCAGCTCGACGGCAGTCTGCTGGTCCTTGCCCAGCACATCGGGCACGGTGACCTGCTCGCCGCCAAAGAGTCCTGTGGCAAAGGCCACCACGATGCCGATGACGGCAACGGCTGCCACCACGGCGGCGATGATCTTGTTCTTGTTGGATTTGGGCTTTTCGACCTCGTAGGAGCCGGTGGAGCCCGAAACCGAGCTACGGGCGGTATTCTGGCCGCTCACGCCCGAGACGGGACGCACCATGGCGCGCGTCTGATCGGAAAGCTCGCGAGTCTTGGTGGCGCCCAGCTCACCGGGGGCACCGATGATGCGCGTGGGCTCCGAGACGTTGACGGCACGGCCCGACAGGTAGCTGTTGAGCACCTGACGAAGCTCGTCGGCGGTCTGGAAGCGGTTTGCCGGGTCCTTCTCCATGCACTTGAGGATGATGCGCTCAAGGTCGGCGTCGACACCGGAGTTGATCTGGCTCGGCGGAATAGGCAACTCGTTGACTTGCTTGAGTGCGACCGAGATGGCGTCGTCACCGTCAAAGGGAACGCGGCCGGTGGCGCACTCGTACATCACGACGCCCAGCGAGTAGATATCCGAGGTGGGGCCGAGGTCCTGACCGCGGGTCTGCTCGGGGCTGACGTAGTGGGCGGTTCCCAGCACGTTGTTATCTTGCGTGAGGTGGCTGTTCTTGGCACGCGCGATGCCAAAGTCCATCACCTTGATGTTGCCGTCGGGCAGCACCATGATGTTCTGCGGCTTAATGTCGCGGTGGATGATCTCGTGCTTGTGGGCGACCGAAAGCGCAGAGCTGATCTGCGAGCCGATCTGGGCGACCTTCTTGGGGTCGAGGGCGCCGTGGCTCTTGATGCCGCTCTTAAGGTCGGTGCCGCGCAGGTACTCCATGACGATGTAATAGGTGTCGCCGTCCTTGCCCCAATCGTAGACGCCCACGATATAGGGGGAGGAGAGGCCGGCTGCTGCCTGTGCCTCCTGCTTAAAGCGTGCGGCGAAGGTTGCGTCGCCAGCATACTGTGGCAGCATGATCTTGACGGCTACCGTGCGGTCGAGGACCTGGTCCTGTGCACGGTAGACGGTCGCCATGCCGCCTGTTCCCACCTTATCCTTGAGGAGGTATCTTCCCCCGAGGACCCTCTGTTCCATTCCTGCTCCTAACATAACTATTCGCTCAACGATGTGTGTAGTACCTACGATGTGGCCGCTGGGGCCGTGTGGCGCGTTGCCGCTAACTCTTCGGCCGCGGCGCGCCTCGGGTGTCCGATTCAATCATGGGCATCACGCTCCCTGTGCGGCAAGCGCCGCGGTCAGGACGATGCCGGCGATCTTGGCGGCCTTGACGTCATGCTTGTCGTAATCCTCTAAGGCCACCGAGATAGCGACTGTGGGTGAATCGTAAGGTGCAAAGCCAACGAACATCGAGTTGACGTTGGTGACGCCGGTCTCGGCCGAGCCAGTCTTGCCGGCGACCTTGACGCCGGGGATTTGGGCATCGGTGCCGGTGCCGGACTGGACGACGGCAAGCATGGCCTGCTTGACCTGGTCGGCCGTGGCGGAGCTGACGGCCTGACCCAGCGAGCGGGACTGCGTGGTCTTGACCACGGTTCCGTCCGGGGCGAGTACCTGGGCTACAAAGTACGGGTCCATGACCACGCCGCTGTTAGCGATGGCGGCGGCAATTACGGCGTTTTGCATGACGGTGGTCTGCGGGCCGGGCGTGTGGTCCATGCCGACAGGCTGGCCGGCGCCGGCCCAGGCGGTCTCCCACTCGGTCATGAGCGACGGGTCGGCCATGATGGAGGCCGCGGAGGTCAGGTCCTGGCCGAGCTTTTGGCCGTAGCCAAAGGCGTTGGCAAACTGCACGAGCGTGTTTGCGCCAACTTCGTTTGCCACCTGGCCAAAGACGACGTTGGAGGAGACGGCAAAGGCCTGCTGCAGGCTGATGGTGCCGTAGCTCTCGTTGGCGTAGTTGGTGACCGGCGCGTTGCCGATGTCCATGGAGCCGGGTGCCTGATAGGTGCTCGTGAGGCTGGCGGTTCCGGTCTCGAGTGCGGCGGAAAGCGTGACGACCTTAAAGGTGGAACCCGGGGTGTACAGCGCGTCCATGGCGCGGTCGTACATGGAGCCGTCCTCGCCGCCGCCCGTCTGCAGCAGGGCATCGATGTTGGTGTTGTCGTAGGTGGGCGAGCTGGCACATGCAAGCACCGCGCCGGTACGCGGGTCGATGACCACTACAGCGCCCTTAAAGCCCTTGAGCGCCTGCTCGGCCGCCGTCTGGATGCGCGAGTCGATGGTGAGCTTGGCGGTGTTGCCCGGCTGGGTCTGGCCCGCGAGCGACGCGATGGCGTTGTTCCAGCTGGAGTAATCCTTAGAGCCGGTGAGTGTGTCGTTCATGACACTCTCGATGGCGGTGGTGCCATACTGCTGGCTCACGTAGCCAACCACGTGCGCTGCCAGGTTACCGTTGGGGTAGGAGCGTACGTAGGTGCCGTCCTCCTGCTGCAGCGACTCGGCCAGCGTCACGCCGTCGGACGTGATGATGGAACCGCGCTGGATGTACTTGGAGCGGGCGATGGTGTGGTTGTTGGTCGGCATGTCCTGATAGTCCTTGGCCTTGATGACCTGGACATAGGTGAGGTTGCCGATAAGGATGGCGAACAGCGCCGTAAAGGCGAGCACCGCACGGGTTAGACGGTTGGCGAGCGCCACGCGGCCGAGCACACCGGATTCAGGTGTGTCGAGCAGGCGACGACGCATGCGTGAGCCGACGGAATGGCTGCCACTGCCGTAGGAAGACGAGGTGGCAAAGCGCGTGCCCGTCGGGGCGGCGGCAGATGCGACCTGATCATCGGTGATGGCGGCCATGGTGCCGGTGCCGGTAAGCTCGGCCTCGCGTCCGGTCGCCTCGTCACCGGCGCGCAGCAGGAGCGCGACGATGATAAAGCTCGCCAGCAGAGAGGAGCCGCCCTGGCTCATAAAGGGCAGGGTGACGCCGGTCAGCGGGATCAGGCGGGTTACGCCGCCAACGATCAAGAAGGCCTGGAAGCTGATGGCGGCCGTAAGGCCTGTGGCACTAAAGGCGGCGAGATCGGATTTAGCGCGGGCAGCCGTGGTGAGGCCACGCACGGCAAAGAGCATAAACAGGATGAGCACGGCGCCGCCGCCCAAAAGGCCCATCTCCTCGCCGATAGCCGAGAAGATAAAGTCGGACTCGACGACAGGGATGTTGTTGGCCATGCCGTTGCCGATGCCAACACCGACCAGACCGCCATCGGCAAGCGAGAAGAGCGACTGGACGATCTGGTAGCCCTGGCCCTGGGCGTCCTTAAACGGATCGAGCCAAACCTGGAAACGCACCTGAACGTGAGACAGGAACTTGTAGGCGCCCACGGCTCCGACGGCTAAGAGCGCAAGGCCGATAACGACATACGAAAAGCGCCCCGTGGCAACGTAGAGCATCAGCAAGAAGATGGTGTAGAACAGCACGGCCGAACCCAAGTCGCGTTCGAAGACGACGACGAGCAGACACACACCCCACACGGCAAACAGCGGCAGCAGTAGTCGCAGGCGAGGGATCTTAAAGCCCAGGATCTTGCGGTTGGAGATGGAGAGCAGCTCGCGGTTCTCGGCCAGGTACCCAGCTAGGAACAGCACGATAAAGACCTTGGCGAACTCGCCGGGCTGGATGGTAAAGCCCGCGATGCGAATCCACAGCTTGGAGCCCGAGATCGTGGTGCCGATAAAGATAGGCAGCATCAGCAGGATGATGCCGATAATGCCAAAGGTGTACTTGTAGCGCATGACCACGTCGAGGTTTTTGACCAGTGCAAGCGTTCCCACCATGAGCGCCACCGAGACAAACAGGATGATGAGCTGTGAGATGGCGAGAGCGGGGGCGAGACGCGTCACGAACGTGATGCCGATGCCCGAAAGTATAAATACGATGGGCAGGATGGCGGGGTCGGCACCGGGCGCCAAGATGCGCACGGCAATGTGGGCCGCGGCAAAGGCGGCAAAGAGGCCGATCGGTACGGCGAGTGTCTCAAAGGAGATGGCAGCGCCCGCGGTGAGGACGTACATCGCATACAGCAGGATGACGGGGAACGCCGAGGCGATGAGCAAGAGCAGCTCGGTGTTGCGGCGACTCATAAGCGGCACTCCCTTTCTAATTCTTATCGGAGGCTTCGGCCTCGGCGGACTGTTCGGCGGTTTTCTCGGAATCTGATTCGGAGGTCGATCCCTGATTGGTGTTGTCGCGAATCGTTTGCGCGTCGATCACCTGGCGGGTCTGCTCCTCGTCGATCTGGTGGCGGTACTTGGATATCGTGTCCTGCGCATCGTCGACACTTGTTTGCGGAATGCCCGCCTTGAGGCGGTTTTGCGTGTCTTCGGGCAGGTCGGACAGCTTGATGCTGGTTTCGCTTTCGAGCCAGTGGAGCTTGAGTCCGAGTGGCTTGCCGGGCAGGCCGCGCCAGACGGCGACATTGCCCTGGTAGGTACCCAGGTAGTACGAGCCGGTGACACCCGTGTAGGCCCAGATGCCAGCTGCCAGCACAAAGACGAGGGCCAGGATGGCGGCGATAGTAACGTTGCGGCGACGCACGCGTTGCGCCTCGCGCATGACGCCATCGTCAACCAGGTCAACGACTACTACGGTCACGTTGTCGTGGCCGCCGGCGGCAAGCGCCGCGTCCACAAGGTTGTCGACGCAGATTTGCGCGGTTGAGGACTGCGTGGCGATGTTCTCGATATCGCTATCGGGAATCATGCTCGAAAGGCCGTCGGAGCACAGGATCAGACGGTCGCCTTCCTCGATATGCAGAGTAAAGTGGTCGGCATACATAGCGGGGTCCGAGCCCAGCGCGCGGGTGATGACCGAACGGTTGGGGTGGACGCGAGCCTCGTCTGCCGTGATCTCGCCGGCGTCCACGAGCTCCTCCACGTAGGAGTGGTCGCGGGTCACGCGGATGAGCGTGCCCTCGTGGAGCAGGTAGGCGCGAGAGTCACCCACGTGGGCGATGGCAAGCGTGTCGTTTTCGATATAGGCGCAAGTGGCTGTGCAGCCCATGCCGGGCTTGCCCAGGCCATTCAAGGCAGCCTCGATTACGGCGGCGTTGGCGGCCTCGACGGCTGCCGCCAGGCGTGCGGCGTCGGCAGACTGAGGAGCTGTCTTGGCAATGGTCTCGACAGCGATAGAAGAGGCTACCTCGCCGGCGGCGTGACCGCCCATGCCGTCGCATACGCAAAAGAGCGGCGACTGCACCAGGTAGGAATCCTCATTGTGCGGGCGCACGCAGCCAACGTCAGAGCGGGCGCCCCACATGAGTTGCGTGGTGGTGCCGGCATCATAGGTCGAGTCGGTCTCGATGCGTTCCTCGGTCGGGGGCTCAAAGCTCATGGTCGACCCGGGGTCTTTGAGCTTGGCCTCAACGGCGGCAACGTCGATCTCTGCTGTGTCACCGGGAGAGACGGTGTCGGTCTCGGCGTTTGATTCAGAATCGCCGGTGTCCGGGGAGCCGGGCTCCTCGGACACGCGGGCGGTCGACTCGTCGTCTTGCGGGCTGACGTCTATAGGCTCGGGCGCCGGCGTAGACGCGGGCGTAACCTCGGATGCCGGGGCTATGGGAAACGCCGGCGCGGCGGGCTCGGGTGCTGCAAACACCGCAGCGCTCTCGTTGATTGCCGCGGCGACGGGCTCTGCAAAGTGAGCCGGCGCCGGGGTTGCTTCGGGCGCTGTGGGCTGTTCCGCAGCATGTGCACCGATGGGCGCCGCTACGGCATCCTCTTCGTCCTCGTTATCGGCGAGATCCGAAATATCATGCGTTACATGCGAAAGAGGCAGGGAGAACACGGTGTCCTCGGGTTCCACGGGTGCGGAGCCCGCCGGAGCGGCGTGGGCCGGCACGGCTGCGGCGGCAGCCGGTGCCTCGGTCATAGTTGCGGACTTGTTCTCCTCGTCGATCATCGACGGTTCACCTTCATGACCACATCGCCAATCTGGACTTCGTCGCCCTCACGCAGCGTCGCGGGCTCCACGAGCTGGCGGCCGTTGACGAGCGTGCCGTTAAGCGAGTTGAGGTCCTCGATGATGAGCGCCGGGCCCTGCAGCGAAAAGCGCGCATGCGAGGCCGAGACAAACGGCTCGTTGATGCAGATGTCCGAAGACGGCGAGCGGCCGACGATGACGGGGCCGAGCATGTCTACGTGGATGCCGCGGATACCGCGCGGACCCTTGTCCACATCAATCGTCCAGATAGCCGAGTCGCGGCGCTGCCCGCGCACAAGTCCCACGCCGGTCTTCATGACGGCGAACAGGAAGATATAGAGCAGGGCGACCAGGACGATGCGGCCTGCAAAAAGGACGATATCGATGTTCATAAGCGACTATCCCCTAAATTCAAAGGTACTCAGGCCAAACGTCAGCAGATCGCCGTTGCGCAGCGGGCAGCGCGTAATGCGGCGGTTGTTGACGAGCGTGCCGTTGGTGGAATTGAGGTCCTCGATCGACCAATCCGAGCCCGTAAAGGTGAGCTGGGCGTGGCGGCGCGACACGTTGGGGTCGCGCAGGGCAATGTCGGAAACTGAGCGCTCGCGACCGATGGTCACCTGTGCGGAGGTGATGCTATGGCTCTCGCCGCTCACGACGTCGACGAGCTGGGCGAGCGGGCGCTGCGGGGCGCGAGTGCTCGCCATGTTGGAGGCGATGCCGGCTGCGGCGCCTAGGCCCACGGCGGCACCGGTCGCGGCGGCTCCGCCCATGCCGGCAAGCGAGTCGCGCGAGACGGTCTGCGGCACCGGGATGGGTGCGGCGGCGGGGTCGGGGACGCTAGGCGCGAAGGGGTCTGCCACGGCAAGCGGGTCGGGAGCGGCGGCGCGAGGCGTCGGCTGCTGCTGGGGCATGGCGGCGGGGCGCTGCTGCTGCGGGGCAGCAAACTGCTGCTGGCCGGCGCGCGGGGCGCTGGCGGCACGGCTTGCCGCGGAGTTGTTCTGGCCCAGGCCGTTTTGATAGGCGCGCTCTTCTTCGTACAGGCGGCCGAGCGTGGGGGCATCGACGTTCTCGGCAAAGACCGAGAACTTGCCGGCGCGCAGTTGCGGATCGATCATAAAGCGCACGAGGGGCTCGCCGACAAAGACATAGCGGCGCTTTTCGGCCTGCGCCTTCACAAACTCGCGGACCTCGCGCGAAAGCTCGGGGTAGAACGGGGCGAGCATGGGATCGTCGTCGGCGGCGATAAGGATGGTATAGAGTGCCGGCGCCGTGTTGACGCCGTTAATCACCAGAGTCTGATCCTCCATGTCGCGAGCGGCCTGCTTAGCAAGCTTCTTAAAGGAGAACGGGGCACGGGTGGCACCGAAGATGCCGGCCACGTGGTCCTCGAAGATGTTCAGGAAGTTCACGAAAGATCACTCTCCGTATAGGTTCTTTGGTATCCGAGCAAATATAGGCATATCCCAACGATTATAGAGGATAGGATTCCCGCAACCGCCGCCTTGGCGATGACCGCGGCTGCAAGGCTGGCAATTTCCATATGGTGTGCAAGACAGGACGCCGCTGCGCAGCCGATGCCGGTGACAGCGATGGCGGCGATTGCGGCAAGGTTTGAGCCCTGATTGGCACGCTTGGCATGGACATTGAGCAGCGCAGATGACGCCGCGGCAGTTGCCGCGACCAGCACAAAGGCAGCCCAAAGGAGCGGGTCTCCCAGCGCTGCAGCAACGTTACCGAGCCCCAGCACGCCTCCGGCTGAAAGCGCGACCGTGGCCAGACGGGCAAAAAGCGCGCCCATGCCCGTTGCCGCGGCGGCGCTTGCCGGGCCGAGCCAAAATGACGCGACGCCGGCGGCGACCCCAGCTGCCAGGAAGGTATTGCCGGTCAGACAGCCAAGCGCGAGTGCACAGGTGAGCGTGGCGCTCGCGGCAGTCTCGGTGCGACCCCAGGCGATCCACCAACCGGACATGGCGGCGGCAAAGATCACCGCGACGGGCAGCATCGACAGGATGCCCTGTGCCTGCATGGTGGCGTTGGCCATGAGCACCAAAAAGCCCACAGCCGAGATGGCCGAGCCAATCTGGGGGGCCAGGCCAGCCGCCGCTCCGATCGCGATGGCCGCAATGACCAGGCCGGGAAGCGCCGCGACCCCGGCCGTTTGCATCAGCAAAAAGCTAAAGGTGCCGCACGTTAGCGCCGAGATAGTGCGCATGGTGTAGTCGCGCGTATGGCTCCAGCGCGTGCCCGCCCAGCCGAGTGCGGGGTCGACCTCGATGGCGTCGTCCTCGTAGTGCGACGGCTCGATATCGTCGAGCTCCTGCTCGTCATCCGAAAGTTCGCCAACCATTTGCTCCAGGCTGCGACGGCCCTCGCGCACGCTGCCCAGACCGGCAAGGAGCTGGTCGCAAAATGCCTCGATGCTGTTGGGGCGGTCCTGCGGCATGGGGGAGAGCGCGCTCATGAGCGCGGCCTCGGCTCCCGGGGGGAAGTGTGGTATCAGCTCGCTGGGATAGGTGGCGCCGCCGATGATGCGGCCGAGCGAGTCGGCGGGCGTGGCCGCCATAAAGGGAGCGCTGCCGCACAGGCCCTCGTAGATCACACAGGCGAGGGCAAAGACATCGGCGCGCTCGTCGACCGTGCCGGTCTCGATATCGAGCTGCTCGGGCGGCATGTAGCCGATGGTGCCGCCGCGTGAGCCGCCAAAGCCACCGGCAGACGACAGTCGCGCCATGCCAAAGTCGGTGAGCTTTACATTGCCCGAGTGGTCGATGAGCACGTTGGCGGGCTTAATGTCCAGGTGGAGTACGCCGTTACTGTGGGCGAAGGTGAGCGCCTGACCCAGGGCATCGGCAATAGCCGCGGCCTCGTCAAAGGTAAGTGAGTGACCGTCCACGCGGTGCAAAAACTCGGCCAGCGACATGCCATCGACATATTCCATAACTAGGTAGGCATAGGCTGTGTCGTGCGTAAAGTCGATGACCTGCACGATGTTGGGATGTTGAAGCATGGCGGCAGTGTGCGCCTCGCGCAGGACATCCATGATGTCGCTGGCGGGCATGCCGACACCGTTAATAAGGGGGATGCGCTTAATGGCGACGCGGCGGCGCAGGTGCGTGTCGCGGCAGATCTCGATGGAGCCAAAACCGCCGGTCGCAAGTGTCTCGAGCGGCTGGTACCGCTTGAGCAGCTCGCGAGAGCTGGTGCCCTCCAAAGGAACGTCCGGCGAGAACCGGGCGGTATGTTGCGAGAAAAGCGGCATGGCCAACCCTCGTGCGTTTAAAGTTCGTTTGCGAGCGGCGGGCGCGGGGCCGAGCCGTTCGCGGTGGCATAGATGCTGCTAGTGTAGCACGCTCGGGTGCATGGGGAGGATAGCGGGATGCGAGGCTGCCTGCCTGGCTTGGCCTTAGCGCTTCTTCTTGTTCTTCTTCTGCTTGCGCCGCTTGCCCTTGGTCTCCTGGGGCTTGTCGCCCTGCTTGGCCTCGGCGGCGGCCTTCTCGGCCTTCATTTTCTTCTTCTTGGTCTCGATGCGGAGTTTTTTGTTGATGCGGGCCTTGAGGAAGGGACCGAACTGCTCGGCATCGCCACGGACGAAGGTGTCCTTGGGGATCGTCACGCCCTGGTCGGCGAACATGGCCACAAAGATGCGCTCGCCGTCGAGTACGTGGTCGAGCTTGTCAAACGGGAAGAACTGCGACTTGCCGCTCTTGCCCCAAACCATCAGGCCGTCCTCGTTGGCGGCGACGCGGCGATAGCGGCCACCCATGGACTCGTCGGCCTCGACGGCGTCGATAAAGTCGCGGGCGAGCGTGTGGTGCAGGTTCTTGCTCCACCAGGCCAAAAAGGCGCCGAACACGATCAACACGACGCCGAACTTGATCCAGCTGCCGCCGGCCACCAGCATGCCGATGCCGATGAGCGCGGCAACTGCCGCGGCGACATACAGCGAGCCGCGACGCCTGGGCGAGGCGACCAGGCGGGCGAAGTCGGTGACCAGGTCGTTTTCGTACTGGTACTCGTTGAGGTACAGGATACCGTCGTCGGCCGCGGCCTGCTTCTCGAGCGCGACCTCGACCTGGTCGGCTGCTTCGGAGGGAACGAGGTTGCTCTCTGCGTCTGCCATGCTCTTTGGACTCCTATCGCGGCGGGCTCGCCGTACGGGTTATTATGAATGCAGTATGCCGTGCGACCGCATGGCCGTCGCGGCAACAAGACTCAGTATACCCGGGGGAGCACCCATGGAATCGTTGTACCGAAAGTATCGCCCGCTCACCTTCGACTCCGTGGTGGGCCAGCAGCATATCGTCTCGACGCTCGAGCACGCCATCACCGAGGGGCGCCTGTCCCACGCGTACCTATTCTGCGGACCGCGCGGCACGGGCAAGACCACCATGGCGCGCATTCTGGCCAAGGCGCTGCTGTGTCGCAATGCCGAGGCGGCGCGCGCCGAGGGTGCAAGCGGCTGCTTGCCCGACGGTGCTTGCGAGGAGTGCGAGCTCATCGCCGAGGGCAACCACCCGGATGTCTACGAGCTCGATGCCGCAAGCCGTACCGGCGTGGACAACGTGCGCGAGGAGATCATCAACTCCGTCAACTTTGCCCCGGTGCGCGGCAAGTACAAGATCTATATCATCGACGAGGTCCACATGCTCACGACGGCGGCGTTCAACGCGCTGCTCAAGACGCTTGAGGAGCCGCCGGCGCACGTGATCTTTGTGCTGTGCACCACCGACCCGCAAAAGATTCTGGAGACCATCCTCTCGCGCTGCCAGCGCTTCGATTTCCACCGCATCGGCAACGAGGATATCGAGCATCGCCTGTCCTACGTGTGCGAGCAGGAGGGCTTCGATTACGACGACGAGGCACTCGCCATTGTGGCGCGCCATGCCAAGGGCGGTATGCGCGACGCGCTTTCCACGCTGGAGCAGCTGAGCGTCTTTGGCAACGGTTCTGTGCATGCGGACGACGCCCGCTCGCTTTTGGGCGAGGTTTCGGACCAGATTCTGGGCGAGTTTTCCCGCGCCATTGCCGATCGCGATGTTGCCGAGCTCTATGGACTGATCCGTGCGCAGGTCGAGGAGGGCAATGACCTGCTGGAGCTGACGCGCGACCTGGTGGCGCATGTGCGCGACGTGTACGTTGCCTGCGTTGCCGGTGCCCGTGCCGAGCTGTTTGAGGGCGGCTCCGAGCAGGCCGAGGCGCTTGCTGCCGAGGCCGCTGCCTTTGGCGAGCATCCTGCCGACCGCCTGGCCCGCGTGCTGACGGTGCTCGACGATGCCGCACTGGAGATGAGGGGCGCGAGCGACGTGCGCCTGGTGCTCGAGATTGCCTGCACGCGTCTGGCGCGTCCCGAGGCCGATTTAACGATTGAGGCATTGGCCGAGCGCGTGGCACGCCTGGAGGCCATGATTGCCAACGGCGCCGTGCCGGCGAGCGTGGCTGCTGCTCAGGCCGCCGCGCCTGCAGCATCCGTACCCGCTGCTGCCCAACAGCCGACGCTCATTTCGGGCGCTCGTGCTGCCGCTCCGGCGGCATCCGCTGCCCCCGCTGCTACGTCCGCGCGCCAGGGCGGTATGCCTTGGGACCGCGGCGCTGCTGTTCCGGCTGCCCAGCCTGCGCCCCGTTCTGCGTCCGTGTCAGCCTCCAAGCCTGCAGCGCCTGCGCCTCAGCCCGTTGCGGCCCCCGCGCCTGCCACCGCTCCGGCACCTAAGCCCCAGTCCAACAATGCCGCCCAGGTTGCCGCCGCCGGTGCTGCCGAGACGCCCGCGGTCGAGGATGCCGGAGAGCTGCAGCGCAAATGGGCCGAGGTTGTCGAGCGTGTCAAGGCGCGTCAGGCTTCCTACGCAGGGCTTTTGCTCAACGCCCGCGCCACGGCCGACGACGGCTCCAAGCTCACGGTCTCGTTCCCCGCGGGTTCGACTTTTGCCATTAAGATGCTCGGTCGCGCCGATACGCAGTCGGTGGTCCTGCCGACGGTCTGCGCGGTTTTCGGTCGTCGCACCGTCGACTATGTCCTGGATGGGGGTGGCACGCCGGCTCCTCAACATGAGGAGCATTCTCCATCTGCACGGGCTGCGGCATCTGCGGACCCGCAACCCGTGTTCTCGGCGGCCCCTGCATCCTCGAGCGCCAGCGCGTCGCAGCAGCAAACGGCACCGGTAGCGGCATCGACCCCGTCGGCGCCTAAGCCCGCGGCGCCCAAACCGGCTGCTTCGACACCCGCGCCCAAGCCCGCCTCGCCCGCGCCCAAGTCGTCTGACCTGGGCAAAGCCCCCTGGCTACGCTCCGACAACCCCGCCGGCGCTCCTGCCACGGGTAAGCTCCCGACCGAGCCCGCACCTCGTGCGCCCGAGCGCTCGGCTGCCCCCAAGGCTCAGCCTGTCGCGCAGTCCGCGCCGTGGGAATCCGAGCAGGTGCCCTACGACGACGCTATGGTCGGCGGCTTCGCTGTCGATGCGAGCGGGGACGATCTGCCTCCGTTCGACGTGCCGGGTGCGGCGTCCGCGCCCAAGTCCGCTGCAACTGCCCCCAAAGAGGAGGGCGCTCCTGCAGCTCCCTGGGAGTCCAACCCCGGTGCGGGCAGCCCCTTCGGCCATCAGGGTGCAGCCCCGAGCATCCCGCAGACCGAGGACGAGGCCAAAGCCCTCATCCGCAGCGTCTTCGGCCAGTCCACCATCTTCAAACCGGTGGAGTAGCTGCGCAGGCGGGTATACTGCTCAAGAAGAGAACCCTTTGCCCGGGCGCATCTGTATTTCGGACATGTGCAACGTGGTGCCGCGTATCTCGCATTCGAGCAGGCAGGTACGCGACGGTCGGCCTAGGATGCTGAGGTCGATACGATACGCCGCATAGCTGTCCGTGTACTCGACTTGCTCGGCGTTGAGGGTTGCTCCGATTGTCAAGAAAGCGCCTGGTTCGGCATCGACAATCTTGGAGTCCTTTATCTTGACCTTGAACTCTTGGTAGAGGGACGGGCTGTTGTAGTAAACGGTTCGGGTTCCGTCGGTGCACTCATCGGTCGTCTCCCATTTGACGACGGGCTGGTCCGAGCTGGCTATCAGCAGCTCTGCTCCAAAGGCTATAGCATGGGTGATGACAACCAGCAATGTCCAGCCGACAAAGAGATAGAGAACCAAATACGCAACGGGGTGTTTTGAGCGGATGTTTTGGAGCACGTCGGGGGCATTCATGGGGTACCTCCAAATTGCTATCTATAGCAATCAAATTATACCCCACCGCCATGTGCGCCGCCTCGAGTAGTGGCTCGGCATTTAGCCATTTAGTGGTACGCAGAAAATGTCGGATTCCGGCTCTACAAGATTTAGCTTTCAATATTATGCAGATGCAAATTATTCAACTTCGCATAATTTTTGGGTGCGGCTTGCACTCCAGGACATGTATATCGACTGAGGTAGCGTGTCCGCCCCGTTCGCTGGCCTCGCGCCGTGGTACGATTTTTGAGTTTGAAAGTCCCGCCGTGCTCCGGCTGCCCTTGCAGTTCGGCGTGCGGCCGCACGTAAAGGAGCCATCATGGCCGGTATGAACATGCAGCAGATGATGAAGCAGGCTCGCAAGATGCAGGAGCAGCTTGCCGCCGCGCAGGAGAACCTCAAGTCCCAGACCGTCGACGCCTCTGCCGGCGGCGGCATGGTCAAGGTGACCGTTAACGGCGAGATGGAGCTCGTCAACCTCACCATCGATCCCGATGCCCTCGATCCCGAGGACGTCGATATGCTGCAGGATATGATCATGGCTGCCGTCAATGAGGCCGTCCGCGGCGTCAACGAGCTCGCCAACAAGCAGATGGGCGCCATCACCGGCGGCCTCAACATCCCGGGTATGCCGTTCTAAGACACGCATATATATGAGTGCGAATCACAGTCTGCAAAAACTGCTCGATGAGCTGGGCCGCCTGCCGGGCATTGGTCCCAAGTCGGCCCAGCGCATCGCCTATTACCTGTTGGAGGCCGACGCCGAGGAGGCGCGCCGCCTGGCCGAGGCCATCCTGGAGGTCAAGCAGGAGGTCCACTTTTGCAGCCGTTGCTTTAACTACGCCACGGCCGACGAGTGCTCCATCTGCCAGGACCCGATGCGCGATACCACTCGCATTTGCGTGGTGGGCGAGCCGCGCGACGTCCAGGCAATCGAGCGCACGGGCAGCTACCATGGCCTGTACCATGTGCTGGGCGGCGTGATCAGCCCCATGGACAAGATTGGTCCCGAGCAGTTGCACATCCGCGAGCTGCTGGCGCGTCTGGGCCACGAGGATATCCATGAGGTCATCATCGCCACCAACCCCAATATTGAGGGCGAGACCACGGCGAGCTACCTCGCCCGCACCATCAAACCGCTGGGCGTTGAGGTGTCGCGTCTGGCAAGCGGCCTGCCCGTGGGCGGCGACCTGGAGTATGCCGACGAGCTTACGCTTGGCCGCGCCATCGAGGCCCGTCGCACGATTTAGGTGGCGAGCCTGCTCCTGCCGTATGTTTTCCTCGCGACGCACGGGGTAGTCATAATTTCCCCGTGCGACTGTGAGTTTGTTGTGCAACAAAGATGCTTCGTATCCGCTTATCGCATGGATGCTTCCGCTCGCATCCTTAATTTGCCCATTCGTTGCGCAACCTTTTGGGTTCGCTGATACACTCAAATATGGATTTGAATGAATGCGCCGCTTCTGAGCGGCGTGTTTTTGTTGGAGGAGAACGCATGCGGCCCGGTGGCACTCAGACAAAGCGCGGCGCCGCGGTGCGCATGCGACGCCGACTGGGCTTGGCGCCGCGGGCGTACGTGCTGCTGTCGTGCTCACTGGTGCTGGTCATGGCTGGCGTTTCTGCCTATGGCATGACCGTGCCGTCCATGATGCAGGCGCATGCCGCACGCGAACCGCGCGTGGGGCATGAGGTCAAAAGTGATCTGGGCACCACGACTGGATTTGCTTGGGCAAGTGTGGTCGGGCATATTGTGTTTGGCACCGAAGATGCGGGCGGCGCCGAGGCCCCGGACAACGAAGTCACGCTTGCCAATGGCAAAACCATCGTGCTCACCAACACCAAGATCATCGATCGGTTGTCCAACAATAACGTGGCGGCAATGGTGAATAAGGTCGAGCAGCAGAAGGAACAGGACGCCCAACAGTCCGGAAAGCCCGGTAGCTCGGATACTTCTGGCTCCGGCTCGGATTCATCGAGTTCGGGCGGCGGCTCTGGGTCGGGTTCCTCTACCGGAGGGTCTGGAAACGGCGGCTCGACGGGCGGCAACACTGACAACGATGCAAACTCCGGTGGCCTTTCCGCTGCTGAAGAAGAGAGCATTCACAGTTGGCTTGTGACCAAGTACAACATGCTCGACGGCTATGTTTCTCGTGCCAATGACGTGGTTTCGACCTATAACTCTACGGGAGATCCCAGACCGTGCGACAGCCTGGTCGGGGAGATGTTTGTCATTCGAGCCGAGTTCGGTCGTCAGACATTCTCGCCCCGGTCAAAGTGGTATCAGCAGTATGCCAATCTGTGGGGCTGTTACACCAACCTATGTCAATGGGTCGGCCATTACGGCGATGATGACGTCGCGCTCGGTAACTTCAACAATAACGTGGCGGCGCTTGCCCTATGATGACCGATCTTGCATCCACCACACCGCAATCGCTCGGTCGCGATCCCATGGTCGGCCTGCGCCTGGCGCGTGTCGACGGGTTTGAGCCGGCCATTGCGCTCGGTCAGGACGAACTGCCTGCCTATCTGCGTCGTTTTACGATGCTGTTTGCCGACGATGCCACCATGCGCCGTGGCGGTATCGGCCGCGTGACGCGTGCCGTCAACGCCCAAGGCGAGGCCGTGGCACTCAAGCAGCTCATCTTGCCGACGCGCGATGAGTTTGACGACGATGCCGCTCACGAGGCGCTGGTCGCCAAGTTCAAGGCGGCGTTTCGCGAGGAATACGAATGCCATCGCGCCCTTTCGGGCCTTAAGGGCTTTCCCCGCCTCTATGGCTGGGGCGAGGTCGACGGTGTGCCTGCAATTGTCATGGAATGGGTCGAGGGCGAGACGCTTGTCCGCTTGCGTTCGCGACTCGCCGTGGACGATGCCGGACGTCTGTCGCCGCTTGTGGCGGCGCGTCTGGGTCGCGACCTGTTCGATTTGCTCTGCCGTATGAGCCTGGTGGGCGAGGGCTTTGTCCATCGCGATATCTCGCCCGCTAATATTATGGTGCGCACGGCGCGTCTGCCGCTCGACCAGCAACTCGCCGAGGGTAGCTTTGACCTGTGTTTGATCGACTTTGGCTCGTCGTTGGCGCTCGAGCCCGCATCGGCCGTGGCGGGGGCTGGCGGCAAGGCGTCCTTTACCGAGCGCTATGCCACACTGCGCCGCGCGACGGTTGCCTACGCTCCGCCCGAGATGCTTACCGACGATATCGTTGATCTGCGCGTTTTGCGCATGTCGCCGGCAATCGACGTGTATGCGGCGGCGAGCACGGTCTACGAGCTCATTGCCGGTGTCGCGCCGTACGAGGCAACGCCGAGTGCTTCGGGCACCTCGGGTTCGCGCAAGAAAACGCGTGACATCGCCAGTCCCTATCGCCTTAAGATGGACGCTCCGCCCGATTATCCCGTCGGCGCCCACGCGCCTGGATGTGACTTGACCCAGCTCCTTCGTCGCGAGCCCGATGTGGCGCTCGCCGCGGCCGAGCAGGCCCAGCAGCTGGGGCTCGAGCCGGATTCCGAGGAGCTGCGCGATGCGTTGGCGTTTGTCGACGCCCAGCTGTTCGATGTGGTGATGGCCTGCCTGTCCAGCCATCAGCAGGACCGTCCCGAGCCGGCGGCGGTCGAGGCGGCACTCTCGGCGTTTTGTGACCACTATGCGCAAAATGTCGGTCGCTCGCTTCGTGGCGAGCCGCTCACGCCGTGCCCCATGGATGCGTCCGGCCGTGCCGTGCGCCGCGCGGCGATGATCGGCGCGGCAGTCGTCTGCGGCGTGGTTTGGACTGCGGTCGTGGTGTCGGCTGCGCTGCTGGCGACGGGCGCCCGTATGACGCTGAGTTTGGGGCCGCTTGTATGGTCCGGGCCGCTGCCGGGTATCATTGCCGCACTGGCATTGGCGCTGCCGGGCGTGGCGGGTGTTGTCGCGGGGGCTCTCGCGCGCGATCGCCGTTCGGGATTCCTGCAGGGCGTGCTTGCGCTTTCTGCCTGTGAAGTTCCGGTGCTGGTCGCGGCGGCGTGTACCGTGTTTTCCCAGCGCGCCGTGATGAGCGGTCTCGTTGCCGCCCTGATTGCAACCTATGCGCTGACGTGGTTTTTGCTGGCGACTGGTTTTGCCTTTGAGCTGCCTGCTTTGGCACCGCGACGCACAAAAGGCCAGCCGGCAACACCGCTTGCCGGTGGAGCCGCAGCCGTCCGCGCCTTTGGCGGGCCCGTCGATGCATCGTCCGACTCTATTTCTGCGACCAAGGAGGCCTAGGTCATGGCATCTCAAGTTGAGCTCACCCCATGCGGGGCCATGTTTGACATCTTTAAACGCGCAGCCCACCCGAGCCATATCGAGCTGTGCGGCTTGGTGCTTTCGTCCCGTCCGCTCGCCGACGGCCGCAGCCCGCAGAGCCGAGCCGCCGATCGCTCTTGGGTTTCCCGCTTTATCGTTCGCGCGCCGGTCGGCACGCTTCAGCAGCGCTACTTTGCCGAATACGGTACCTCGGCTGCGCGTATTATGTCGCAACTGGCCCTGCGCCAGCGCAATCCCATGGACTCCACGGCTGTGATCAATATGGTGTGCGGTCCTGCAGGTGAACCGATGGTACGCGCGCTCGAAGAGTGCCACCAGGACACGAATCTCTATCGCAACGCGCTCGATCGCCTGTCCCAGGCGGCGGAACTCATGCCCGCCGAGCGCGCCGAGGCCGTGCTGGTGCTGTTTGTCGCCGTCGGTTGTTCGGCGGATGTGCGGTCCTCGGTGAACTATGCCATCGACTACGCGCACGCGACCTGTGGCGGAGGCACATCCACGCCGCGTTCGCTTGGCATGTCGCTGACTGCGGGCGAACGCGAACCCGCCCCGGCGCACCCCTTGGGCTTGCTGCGCGTGCAAAACAGTTTTGTCGTGAGCGCCCCGCGCTGGATTCAGCCGAGTGAGCAGGGTGTTGAGATTGGCGCGCTGGCCACTGGTGAGGGCGATATTACCGACGTCGGCGACGATGTCTCGGCCCGCCATGCCCATATCTGGTGCGATGCTCAAAATATCTGGCACGTCGAGGACTTGTCGTCCACCAACGGAACCGTGGTGGTAAACGGGGCCACGCGCGTCTGCATTCAGGTCGAGCCCGGCCGTTCCGCCCAACTCAATCCCGGCGACGAGCTCAAGCTCGGCGAATCCACTACCTACGCCATTCTCTTCGGTGCCCTCTAGCCGGCAGATAGGGACGTTCCTTTTAATATGAGCAGGACATTGTCAAGAGGCAAAATCGGGCCTGGCCCCAACGATAT
>CABRHX010000027.1 GCA_902470805.1 uncultured Collinsella sp.
CGGTCTTTCATGCAGCAGGGGCTCTCAATGTTTTTATGTCCTGCTCATATCGTCTGTGCCGGCACCTGGGGACACTCCTTATTTCAAGAGATCGGTGCAAGAGGGATAGGTTGCCTTGCGCCAATCAAAAAGTTGCGGTGAGATAGTTCTTGAATTGGCCTTTTTGGGCTAAACAGGAACTATCTCACCGCAACTGCGTTGGGGCGTTTTTTGGCAGCTGGTTTATTTGCTCGCGAACAGCCAGATCAGGATGATCACCAGAATTATGGCGACAATGCAGACGATGGCTCCGGTGAATTTGACGCGTGAGTCGCGGGTTCGCTTGCGCACGTCGTCTTCGGCGGCCTCGAGTTGGGCAACTTCGCGCTCGGTCTCGGTATGCTCGGCCTTGTCGCGTGCCAAGGACCCGGCGAGCGATTCGGTGATCTCGGGATGGTCGTGCACCTCGGTCGCCTGCTCGATAATCGACTGCGCATGCGCGCCATCTGCCCGGGCGTTTGCGATGGCCTGCTCTTGCTCGCGGCGCGCCTTGTCCTGCGTGGTGATCTTTTCGCGCAGCTCGCGCTGGCGCGTCGCGGCGGCAGTTTTTGAGGACTGCAGCTCGTCGCGCGCGGCATCTGCCTCGGCCGTTACGGCCTGGTGCGCGCGTTTAGCGTCGGCGATGGGGGCTTGTGCCTGCTCGACGGCCTGCTCGGCGGCGGCAAGTGAATGCTCAAGATCGGCGGTCACGCGCGGAATGTCTTCCTCGGCCTTGCGGAGGGCGTCGGCAGCGTCGGAGATTTGCATAGACAACTCGCTGGTGCGCACAGTGTAATTGGCGGGATTTGCCGAAGGGTTGCGCTGCAGCTCGGCATACTCGCGACGCAAGGTCTCGAGCTGTGCGCGCGTAGCATCGGCGGTTTGTCGTGCGGCGGCGACACCGGTATCGCGCTCAGCCTTCACTTTGTCGCGGATGCGCTTGGAATCCTCGAGTCGACGAACCAAGCGGTTGCCGGTCTCGCGCGAGCTCGCCTCGCGGGCTTCCACGGCGTCGAGTGCAGCCTTCAGGCGGAGCTCGGTCGCATCGTCCTCTGCCTTCATTTGCTCGAGCTGGCCCTTGAGCTCAGTCGCTTTGGCGGCATGGGCGTCGCGGTCAATCTCGGCGGCCGCAGCGGTCTTTTGTGCCGTGGCGATTGCCTGGCGCTGGTCGGCGATGATCTGATCGTAGCGGCCTGCGATGTCCTGGCGCGTCTCGAGTTCCTCTGCCTGGTCAGCGATGCGCTGCTCAAGCTCGGCTAAATGGGCGCGGGCATCGGCGAGTGCCTTCTTGGCGGCGTTCATCTCGCGCATGGCCGACGCGCCCTGGGCGATAAAAGTGCCCACGGCGTTAGCGGTGTTTGAGACGGCGCTCCCCAGGTCGCGGCTCGTGGCGGGGGAATGCGAGGTGGTCGGGTGCGCGGCCTCGGCGGCATTCATATCGGCAGTCTGCGGCGCGGCGATATTGCCGGTGCCGCCTTCGATTACGGAAAAGCCCGCTGCGTGCGGGTCGACCGCGTCGGCGCCGATCGTGGGGTGCTCGAGTTGCAGGAACGAGGGCATGGTGCTGCCCTGGTCGGCAACCGGGGTCTCGCCGGGCACAAACGTCGAGGCGGCCTCGGCGGCTTCCTCTTCCTCGGCGTCGACATCGGCATCGGCGACAGCGTTCTTCATCGCTTTGACGGCATCCATCATGGAGTCCATGACGGCGTCGAGCTCTTCTTCCGATGACACCTCGATGGGGCCCGCTACATTCGGAGCGTTCTCAGCCTTGGGCTCAGTATCGTTCGGGTCCGGCTGCTCTAGCTGCTCTTCTTTGTCTTGCTCTGCGGCGACATTTGCGTCTGCGGCCTCGTCTGCGCCCGCAGCACCCTCCTCGACAGCGGCATCAATGCCGCCATCGCTGCTGGTAGAAGTATCGCAGTCGTCAATGGTGTCTGCGGAATCATCAATATGCTGTTGAGTCTGGGGGTCCAGCTCGTCTGTCATAGGCATGTGCTCCTCATCGTTGTTTGTCACCCTATGATAAAGTCTCGCGCCGACATCCCGCGCCCCGCAGCAAAGTTTCAAAACGTGTTCGATGACTCGTCGCGTTAACAAAAACTCGGCCGCTCTATCCAATTTTTACTTGACATTCCCTTCGCCGAAAGACGTTGCGCCGTTCGCCTGCCATGGGCTTTATTTTTCACTTGAAGAAGCTAAAGTTGCATTTCAGCTTTTGGCGCGTTTATTTTGGATGCGCGCAGTCGGCGGGCGTGCCCGTCGCGATTTTGAAAGGACTTCGTATGGGACTTTTCACTGGTAAGACCGTGATCGTCACCGGCGGCGGCAAGGCCACGCTCAAGGACGGCTCCGCTGGCTCCATCGGCTACGGCATCGATATCGCTTTTGCCAAGGAGGGCGCGAACCTCGTCATCACCGGCCGCAACGTCGCCAAGCTCGAGGCCGCCAAGGAGTCTCTCGAGGCCGAGTACGGCGTCAAGGTTCTGCCTGTTCAGGCCGACGTTTCTGCCGGCCAGGACAACGAGGCCGTCGTACAGAACGTTATCGACAAGGCGATTGAGGAGTTCGGCCGCATCGACGCCGTCGTCAACAACGCCCAGGCCAGCGCCTCGGGTGTGACCATCGCCGACCACACTATGGACCAGTTTAACCTGGCCATTTACTCTGGGCTGTATGCCACCTACCTGTACATGCAGAAGGCCTATCCGCACCTGAAGGAGACCAAGGGCTCTGTGGTCAACTTTGCTTCGGGCGCCGGCCTGTTTGGTAACTATGGCCAGTGCAGCTATGCTGCCGCCAAGGAGGGCATCCGCGGCCTGACCCGCGTCGCCGCCAACGAGTGGGGCAAGGACGGCATCAACGTCAACATCGTGTGCCCGCTTGCCTGGACTGCTGCGCTCGAGAACTTCCAGGATGCCTATCCCGAGGCGTTTAAGGCCAACGTCCACATGCCGCCGGCAGGCCACTACGGCGACGTCGAGAAGGAGATCGGCCGCGTGGTCGTTCAGCTTTGCGGCCCCGACTTTAAGTACATGAACGGCGAGACCGTCACCCTCGAGGGCGGCATGGGCCAGCGGCCGTAGGGGTTACGGCGTTTTACCAAACGCCGTAACGGGCCGACGCTGCGCGGTCACCAGAGCGACAATTTGTCATTCAAAGAGGGCGGCATGACCAGAAGGTCTATGCCGCCCTCTTTTCATGCCAACTTGTTCGCTCTGGCGACCGCTCGCTGGCGTTGCCAGGGCATCGGCGTTTGCGTTGCTGACGAAAAGTAGTCGTTGGGGACGTTCTTAAATGACTAGTCGAAGGGGACACTCTTGCCGGCGCTTGGGGACAGTCCCTGAGTGCCGGCAGATTGGGACACTCCTTTGTAAGATGGCGCTGAAGACTGTCCCCGACGACTAGTCGTTTAAGAACGTCCCTAATGACTATGACCCCTTTGCGCCAGTTTCTGTCGAGTCGGTGCTTCTTGCGGGTTGCCCGTATAATGGTTTGCGTATGAACCGCAACCAAGGAGTTCCAGTTTATGGACCAGAGCCTTTTTAAATTCGACCTGATCGCCGAGGACCCGACGACGCACGCGCGCGCTGGCGTGCTGCACACCCCGCACGGCGACATCGAGACGCCGATCTTTATGCCCGTGGGCACCAAGGCAAACGTCAAGGGCATCCCCACCGAGACCGTCAAGCAGCTCGGTGCGCAGATCGTGCTCGCCAACACCTACCACCTGTCCATGCGTCCCGGCGAGGACACCATCGCCGAGCTGGGCGGACTGCATAAGTTTATGAACTGGCATGGCCCCATTCTTACCGACTCGGGCGGTTTCCAGGTCTTCAGCCACAACGACGCCGTCAAGCTCACCGACGAGGGCGTGCGCTTTATCGTCAACGATTACGACGGTCGCCACGTGTTCTGGACGCCCGAGGACAACATGGAAATCGCCATGAAGCTCGGCTCCGACATTTGCATGCAGCTCGACCAATGCCCTGGCTATCCTGCCACGCGTGCCTACGTTGAGCGCGCCGTGGAGCTGTCGAGTATGTGGGCCGAGCGCTGCTATAAGGCCCACACCCGCGATGACCAGGCACTCTTTGGCATCGTCCAGGGCGGCATGCATCTGGACCTGCGCCTTCGATCGCTGCGCCACCTGGAGGAGTGCGGCGACTTCCCCGGCTACGGCATCGGCGGCTACTCGGTGGGCGAGGACCACGAGACCATGTTCGAGACACTGGCGCCGCTGGTTTCCGAGTACATGCCTAAGCACAAGCCGCGCTACCTCATGGGCGTCGGCAACCCTACCACGCTCGTGCGCGGCGTTGGCGTGGGCATCGACATGTTCGACTGCGTGCTGCCGACGCGCACCGGCCGCATGGGTACGGCGTTCTCCAGTGAAGGTCGCCTTAACTTCCGCAACGCGCGCTTTGCGCACGACGACGGCCCCATCGACCCCACCTGCACCTGCCCGGTGTGCACGGGCGGCTACAGCCGCGCGCTCATCCGTCACATGGTCACGCAGAAGGAGATGCTCGGCGGTATTCTGCTGTCGATGCACAACATCTACTACCTGCTCAACCTTATGCAGCGTGCCCGCCAGGCCATTATCGAGGGCCGTTACGGTGCGTTCGTGAGCGACTGGATGAACAGTCCTGCGGCGGTGGACTACTAAGAGCGGCGCGGGCGCTTGCGGAGCGTGGGCAACGGCAAGGGGCGAGCGCTGGCCGGTCATCACGTTTGCTAACACCGTCTGCGCGACCGCTGACCGATGCCTTGCAAGTGCTTGATGCATCGTGGGTACCATACCGAATAGTTGATGTTCGGGCGGGTGTTTGGCGCATGGCGTCGACCCCGCCCGTTTTCTTTTTCTCGATAGGAGTACCCATGATTAAGAACGAGAATGTCGAGGGCGAGCCTGCCTACGACGAGACGTACCGCCGCGGCCCCGTGGTCATGCGCGGCCCCATGATTCCTAAGGACAACACCTACGCCAACCTGCTGGCGCCCGAAGATTCGACCGATTGGCTGCACGCCGACCCCTGGCGCGTGCTGCGCATTCAGGCAGAGTTTGTTGATGGCTTTGGCGCGCTTGCCGAGCTTGGCCCCGCAGTGACCATCTTTGGCAGTGCCCGCACGCCCAAGACCGATCCGCTCTACAAGGCGGCGCGCACGGTCGGTCGCAAGATCGCCCAGCGTGGCGTGGCGGTCATCACCGGTGGCGGCCCCGGCATCATGGAGGCGGCCAACAGGGGAGCGGCGAGCGTCAACGGCAAGTCGGTTGGCTTGGGTATCGAGCTTCCGCACGAGCACGGGCTCAACAAATATGTGAACCTCGGTATGGACTTCCGCTACTTCTTTGTGCGCAAGACCATGTTCGTCAAATACAGTTCGGGCGCCATCGTGTTTCCCGGAGGTTTTGGCACGCTCGACGAGATGTTCGAGGTGCTCACGCTGGTGCAGACGCACAAGGTCAAGCGCATGCCGCTCGTGCTGGTAGGCAGCGAGTACTGGCAGGGCTTATTCGACTGGCTCAACGGCCCGGTGATGAACGCCGGTATGATCAGCCCGCTCGATCCGGAGCTGGTGCACATTACCGACGACCTCAACGAAGCCGTCGACATTGCCCTGAGTGGGCTGATGTAGGGCAATCGTGCCCACCGCGATATGAATATGTATGGCACTCTGATGCTTTCTAACGTCAGTTTGCCATTTATATTGGGTATACTGATGCAAAAGACGAGGGCGAGGAGGTCGCGTATGTCTACTGCAACGGTTAAGCCTACGACGGTTCGCATCGAAGAGGGGCTCAAGGAGCAGGCGACTGAGTTCTTGGATACGGTTGGTCTGAGTCTCAATTCGTATCTCAACCTTGCTGTTCGGCAGCTGGTAAATCAACGAAAGATTCCTTTTGAGATTGTAGGAAGGGCGGAAGTGCCCAACGAGGCGACGAGGCGTGCCATGGTAATCGCCGAGGCTCATGAGTTGGGGATTTTGTCGGACGATAGCCCGTCATTCAACGACGCTGATGAGCTTATGTCGTTCCTCGATGAGGAATAGCGATGTTTGAAATTAAGGTCGAGGCTCAGTTTAAGGCCGACTATAAGCGAGCGATGCAGAGCCACCCGCAGCTAAAAACCGAGTTTAAGGCGGCAGTTGCCGAGCTTGCGGCACACGGCGTGCTTCCGGCAGAGTACGGTGCCCACGAGCTCTCCAACCCGGGCGGCAATTACAACGGTCACATCGATTTTCATCTTTCCGATGGCCTGGTCGACGTGGTCGTTCTCTACCTGCCGCATAAAACCAATCCGGTGATTCGACTGGTAAGAATGGGTTCGCATCAAGAGTTATTTCAGGGCCCACTGAGCTAGCCACTCACTTCTAAGTTGCGGTGAAATAGGGATTGATTTGCGGCTTATAAGCCAAAAACAGTCCCTATTTCACCGCAAGTGATGGAGATGTTCCGTCTGTTGACGCGGCATCTGGCTTTCCCTTGTGGCTGACTTCGTCTAAGAGCTCCGCTGCGATCTCGCTGTTTTTGAACCTGATGCTGCAGTCTTCGTTCTTTGGGAAAGCTAGCAGCGGGATCGTTCCGTACCAGACAGTTTCTTCGTCAATTATCGCTGCGCACAAACGTCCTTCTGCTCTGATGGCATACTCGACGTTCATTTCGGCCAAAGTCTCTTTTGCATCTTCACGCGGAGTCGAGGCAAGGTAAATCTCAAGGGCAATCCCTCGGGCAGCGGCGCCTTTGATTGCATCGCCGAGCTTTGCAAGGCAGGCGGCAGATACGTAGGGCGCGGCAATGAAGATGCTCTTGGCGGCGTCGACGATGTCTTCAACCAATGTCTCTACGGCATTCGCCGGCTCTATGAGAATGTTTTGATCGGGCTGCTCGCTGCCTCCGGTCACGTAGACTTCGTACCCAAGCTTGGCGTACGTCTTGAGTCTCTTCTGGTACATGCGGGCGAGCATGGGTATCGACAGGTCGACGTAGTCGAATATCTCAACCCGCTGTTTGCCGTCGTAGTTTCTATGCAGCCTGCCTGCCTGTTGCGTTACGCTGCCATCCCAGGCTGTCGGCGTCGCAATAAACAAGTTGTCGAGATATGCAAGGTCGAACCCCTCGCTCAGGAGGCTTTCGGTGGCAACAATGATTCTGTGCTCGTGCTCAAAGCCGGGAAGCTTGCTCAATATCGCTTTCCTCTCTTTAGCATCGATTTCCCCGGTTAAGAGGATGGGCTCGTGTCCGCGGTCGCGAAAGAGCCTGCAAAGCTCTTCGGCATGCTTTTTCCTTTTTGAAAGCACAAGTGGATGTCGACCGCTTGATGCGGCTTCGAGGGCGTCGTCGACAATTAATTCATTTCTTGCCGTATGCGCGCACAGAAGGTCGAGAATCTGATTGAAGCTTGCACCGGGCTCGTAGGCCGGTAGTCGAATTCCGGTAAAACGAGGCCGTACGATGCGCTGGATGCCCTGCTGGATCGCTTGCGTTTTTGGATCGATGACATAGCGAAGCGGTCCGCAGAGCATGGAGAGTGCCCGCGTAAGACCGTCGGAGCGCTCGGGCGTTGCGGAAAGGCCGTATACGTATTTGGCCGGGGCAGACTTGAGAACAAGCTCGAGCTGCGGCGCGGCGGCATGGTGGCATTCGTCGCAGATAATGAGGCCGTAATTGCGAACAAGGTCCTTAACTATTGGCTCTCCGGTTTGGCGGTCTTTGCCAGACAGCGATTGAAATGAAGCGACGTCGATGAGGCCACTTACGGCGGTCTTGCCTCCTCCAATTTGCCCGATGATCGGAGGCTGCCTCTTGCTGATTCGTCCTTTTGGGGTTCGGACGGGTTCTCTGTTGTCTGTAATGTCGATAAATCGCTCGAGCTGGGATTTCCATTGGGTTATGAGTGCAGTCTTGGGAACGATGATGAGCGTTGGAAGACCAATGGCGGCAATAAGATAAGCCCCGATGACGGTTTTACCGAAGCCCGTCGGCGCGGACATGATTCCATCTTCGTACAAGAGCATCTGGTCAGCGGCGATTTGCTGTTCAGGGCGAAGGGCGCCTTTAAATGTCATCACAATTTGATTATCGGATTGGCGTTCGTCTAAATAGTGGGCAGTAACGCCGGTTTCTTGGAGCAGCTGCTCAAGCTTGGTTTTGCAGCCTCTGGGAATCGCGACGCAGCCGCCTCTAAGCTCACTGAGGTCTATGAGCCGCGGTTTACCGAATACTGATTGATGCATAGATTGCGCGCGGAAGAATTCCGGGTTGGCGAATGTTGCGAGCCCGCGGATTTCCATTTGAGCCGCTGGACTCAGAGACTTCTCGGGGATGTACAGCATATCGGCTTGTGTGACGGGCAGCGATGAGGGAAAGTCTCGCGATGTGAGCGGTAGCCGCTTTCGTGGTTTTTGGGCATATCGTTTGGTTTTGTTTGCCACCGCAACTGTTGCTAGCCCGTGTGGGTTGTTTCCAGTTGCCTCGATCAAATTATGCACCGTCGAGCGCGGAATCAGCTGGATTTGGGACAGGTAGAGCCATTGGTCGGGAAAGGGCTCGAATTGCTCGTCTACAAATACGCTGTTTCCTTCACGTTGTGCCTTGCCTTGAAAGGGAAGTGCGATGAGGTTTCCAAAGCCTCCATCGGGGATAGTGACCTGAGCGGGGAGCATTCGATCAAAGGCCTCGAACGTGATTGTTTTATTAAGCGCCGCGGCTTCGGTTATGAGGTAACTTCCAAACTCTCTGGCAGCCTTTGCGTCGATTGGCTCGAGGAAGAAAAACCAGATGTGTGCGCCGTTGCCGGACCTTGAGCGCTCAACGGCGGCGTTAATGCCCCGTCGTTTTGCAACAAGCCGTACGGCATTTGTTGCCTCTTTCCAGTCCGCTTTGTCAAAATCGATGACGAGAGCTTTCGTGTTGCAGTTCCTGTCGAGCACATATTGCCCGAGGACGTCACGGAATCGGTCATCGTTGCCTTTAAAGTGAGCAATGATTGCGGCATCGCTTAATTCAGGGAAGATGCGATTGCCGCATTCTGCGCATTTGACTCTTTGATGGGCTGCTTTGGGGCAAATTCCCGACTTCCACTCGTTTGCGCAAGCGGGCGTATAGCCGATACCTCCGTCTTTTCTGCGATATCCATGAGCGTAAACATCTTTACGTCCGGTAAAGAGACTGCGAAAGAGCTCGAGTTTGTCACGTGCTGGGCTCGCGCTGGTGACGATGCCCTCGATTCGCGCTCGTTCATCGAACAAAGCGCCAGCTTCTTCCCACTCTTCAAGTGTGGCGTAGCGTACGTCTGAACCGTTGTTGCAAATGACGATTTGTCGGTGTGGGTCCGAGGTGTGCGCGATCGTCTGATCGTATTTAAATTGTGCGGTCCCAAAGAGGGCGTATTGATGTAAAGGCTTGGACATTCGAATGCCGTACTCTCGTCTTAAAGGAGTTTATTGAGATGAGAGTACGGCATTTCGTTTTTTGGGATACTCGACATCGATTTTGGTTCGGCAACGGTGGGTTGTCGCTCCGTGAACGGTGCCTGGCCCGCGCCGGAACGTGTGGCTGCTGGTCTTAAATGGCTTTAGCGGTCATGAGATGGGCTGGAGGCGTGGGGGTCAAGCCACCAGGAGACCCCGTGGTCAAAAAATGGCAAATATGAGTACTGTTGCTAGGATAGAATCATATCATTTGGAAAGTATTTAAGACCAATTGGCTGCGATTGCATATATCAACCCCCTAAATACGACGATTCGGTGCTTTATGGAGCTTGAAAATCGGTGGAAGTGGGCAATTTCAGCGAAATTTTGCTGTTACTAAAATTGTGACAGTACTCATATTTGCCGTTTTTTCCCACTGGGTATCGTCGGGGGCCAATTAGAGCTCCCCGTACAGCTGGGAACGCGCCGATTGCCAGCAATATCTTGTATGCGGATGGCGCAGCAAAAAAGTTGCGGTGGAATAGGGATTGATTTGCGGCTGATAAGCCAAAAAACAGTCCCTATTCCACCGCAAGTGGTAAAGGTGCCTCTAGTGAACGGGCTGGTAGCGGGGGCAGTAGCTGATGGCGATGGCGTCCACGCCCACGTGGGTTGCGATGGTGCAGCCGATGGTGCCGGCGCCGGCGTCTACGTAGTCCTGGCCCGCGAGCGCCTCGTTGACAAGTTCCTGCTCCTCGGCGGCGCCGGTCGTGAGCACGCGCACGCTTGAGCCCGGGTGCTCGTCCAAAAACGCGAGGCAGTCTGCCATGGTGTTGGCGACGATGCGCTTGGCGCCGCGGCCCTTTTTGATGGCCTTGATCTCGCCCGACTGCCACTCCGGCGAAACGGCCAGGCGAATGTTGAGCATCTGCGTCAGCTGACCGGCGAGCTTGGGGGCGCGGCCGTTTTTGACCAGGTTCTCGAGCGTTCGGGGAATCAGCAGCAGGTGGGCGTCGGGCAACGTCGCGCGGATCTGTGCCTCGGTCTCGTCCAAGCTGCGGCCGTCCTCGCGCATGGCAAGCGCGTACTCCACCAGCAGACCCTCGGCGCCCGAGCCGGTGCGCGAATCGATGCAGCGCACGTCGAGCTCGTGGGTCTCGGCGACCAGGCATGCGTTGGAATAGCAGGCGGACCACTCGCTGCACAGCGAGATAAAGATCGCGCTGTCGTGGCCATCGGCGCGCACGCGGTCAAACAGCGCCTTGAACTCGCCGGCGCTCGGCTGCGAGGTGTGCGGCAGCTGCTCGGAGCCGGCCATGCGCGCGACGTATTCCTCGGCAGTAATCTGCACCTGGTCGAGCAGGTCCTCGCCCTCGATAATCACATGCAGCGGAATCACGTAAATGCCGAGCTCTTGGGCGCGGGCGGGGGAGATGTCCGACGTGGAGTCGGTTATGATGGCAAAAGACATAATTGCACCTTTCGTTGGGGCGCGACGGCGCCGCCTTCTGAGAGCAGAGTGCGACAAGTATAGTGGAGTTGCTCTACATTGCTAGGTTCAATTGTTGAATAGTCAACAGTTTGAAGTGTCGGTGTGGAAATCATCAACTGGGGAAGAGGGATACCGATGGAGGCGCTGGAGATAGGCAAGCGGCCGGTCGTGCTGTTTGATTTCGATGGCACGGTGGCAGATACGGGTCGGGCGGTGATGACCTCGACACGCAAAACGTTGGCCGCGCGCGGGTTTTCGGAGGCGCAGATGGGTGACCTGCGTCGCATGATCGGGCCTCCGCTGTGGAAGAGCTTCCACGACTTTTACGGCTTTACGCGCGAGGAGTCGCTCGTGGTGGCCGACGAGTACCGTGCCTTTTTTGACGAGCTGGGTCCGGAGGAGTATCCCGTGTTCGACGGAATCCCCGAGCTGCTCGATGGCTTGGCGGCGCAGGGTCATCGCATGGCCGTGGCGACGTCTCGCATGGAGGCAAAGTGTATCGACATGGTGCATGAGCTGGGGCTTTCTCAGTTTGAGGCGGTGGTTGGCATGAATCCGCCGCAGGGACGCGAGACCAAGGCCGATTCGGTCCGCGACGCCCTGGCGGCGCTTGGCGCGACTGCCGACGAGGCCGTGATGATCGGCGACCGCTTTAACGACGTGGAGGGCGCGCACGCGATGGGCGTGCCGTGCATCGGCATCTATTCGGGCGCGGCGGCGCCGGGCGAGCACGAGTCGGCGGGTGCCGATGCGGTGGTGCACTCGGTGGCAGAGCTTGCTAAACTTTTCGCTATCTAATGACGTAATGTGAGGGGCGGGCGTGCCCGTCGCTCATTGCTAAGGAGGTCGTCCATGAATCAGGTGGAGCAGAGCGTTACCGAGTATGTCGACGAGGTCTGGGAGGATGTCGTCGCCGATATCGAGCAGCTGGTGAGTTATCCGTCCGTGGCTGTTGCCGCCGGTGCGGAGCCCGGCGCGCCGTTTGGTCGCCCGGTCCGCGACGCGCTCGATTGCGCGCTCGGTATCGCGCAAAAGCTCGGCTATCAGACGAGCGACGACAAGGGCTATGTGGGCATCGCCGACATTCCCGGCCGCGGCGACAAGCAGCTCGCGACCATTTGCCACGTGGACGTGGTTCCCGCCGGCCCTGGCTGGAACACCGACCCGTTCGCCATGGAGCGCCGCGAGGGCTGGCTGCTCGGTCGCGGCGTGATTGACGACAAGGGTCCGGCGGTGCTGTCGCTCTACGCCGGCGCTTACCTTCTCAAGCACGGCATTGTTCCGCGCTACACCTTCCGCGCACTGCTGGGCTGCGATGAGGAAGTGGGCATGTCCGACGTTCACCATTATCTGGAGAACCACGCAGACCCCGACTTTCTGTTTACGCCCGATGCCGAGTTCCCGGTCTGCAATGCCGAGAAGGGCCAGTTTGGGGCGACGTTCGTGAGCCCCAAGATCGACGGCGGGCGCATTGTGTTCTGGAGCGGCGCCGAGGCGAGCAATGCCATTCCGTCGCAGTCTATCTGCGAGCTCGCGATTGCCGCCGATGAGCTGCCGGCGCCCATCGAGAACGCCGACCGTCTGGAGATCACGGCGCTTGATAATGGACATGCGCAGATTTTCGCCCACGGTATTGGCGGCCACGCTTCGATGCCTGAGGGCACCATCAATGCCGTCGGCCTGATCGTGGCGTATCTGCGCGAGGCCGAGGACGCGTTTGGTGCACGCGGCGAGCGCCTGCTAACGCCTGCCGAGCACGAGTTTGTCAAGTTTTTGGCCTTTGTGCATGCGGACGCCTATGGTCGCGGCCTGGGTATCGATGCGACGAGTCCGGCGTTCGGCCCGCTTACCTGCAACGCTGGCGTCATCCGCGTGGCGGATGGCCATATTGAGCAGGTCATCGACGTGCGCTTCCCCGACAGCACAAGTGCCGATACCATCCGCGAGCAGCTCAATCCGCTCGTGGGCCGTTTTGGCGTGACGTGCCGTGTGGGTCGTGCGAAGGTGCCGTTCTCGGTCTCTGCCGACGATCCGGCCGTGAAGGCGCTTATTGATACCTATAACGAGTTTACGGGCAAGCATGCTGAGCCCTTTGCCATGGGCGGCGGCACGTACGCGCGCAACTTTGCCCGCGCCGTCTCGTTTGGTCCTGAGGAGACCGGTCTGGAGCTGCCCGCATGGGGCGGCCAGATGCACGGTCCCAACGAGTGCGCCAACGAGGAACAGCTCAAGCAAGCGCTCAAGATCTATATTGTTGCGATCCTCCGTTTGAATGAATTAGAGCTTTAAGGTTTCGCGGTTTCCCAATCTAAGTTGCGGTGGAATAGTTCCTAGAATGGGCCATTTGATGGCCAAGCAGGAACTATTTCACCGCAACTTCTTTTTATCGGTGTAAAAGGCGCGCCACGCTAAATGCCGGGATTGTTATTCGTTTGTAAAGGCTGGGCAGCGCTTGCGGTAAGGGTCTATCAGATGCCCGTAAGAAACCGCAGCTGGCGCGGCTGCCGTTCGATCGAGGTCGTATCTTTCCAAACAGCAAAGCGGGCAGGGTGCCCGCGAATCGCATGTATGAAAGGAAGATCATGCTCGATCAGGCTTATTCTCGTCGTCAGTTCCTCGGCCTCGCTGGTGGTCTTGCCAGCATCGTCGGTCTCGGTCTCGTTGGGTGCGGCGGCTCCGGCGCATCCGATGCCGCCGACAAGGGTAGCGCCGCTGCTGCCGAGTCCGTCTCCGGCGAGGTGACCTACGACGGTGCCTCTTCGTTCCAGGCTCTCGTCGAGGCCGCTGCCGAGAAGTTCATGGACGCCAACCCCGATGTCTCCGTCTCCGGCTCGGGTAACGGTTCGGGCAAGGGCCTGACCGCTGTCGCCGCCGGCACCGTCACCATCGGCAACTCCGACGTCTTCGCCGAGACCAAGCTTGAGGCCGATCAAGTCAAGAACCTCGTCGACCACGAGGTCGCCGTCGTGGGCATGGGCCCCGTCGTCTCCAAGAACGTCAAGGTCGACGACCTGTCCCTCGAGCAGCTCAAGGGTATCTTCTCCGGTCAGATTACCAACTGGAAGGAGGTCGGCGGCGACGACGCCACCATCGTCGTCCTCAACCGCAAGGCCGGCTCCGGTACCCGCGCCACCTTCGAGGCCGCCGTCTTTGGCGACGAGACCGTCGACTTTAAGGGCGATGCCGAGCTCGATAAGTCCGGCGATGTCCAGACTCAGATGGGCAGCACCGACAACGCCATCTCTTACCTCGACTTCTCGCACTTCGATGACTCCAAGTTCAACGCCATCAAGGTCGAGGGCGTCGAGCCCAAGAGCAAGAATGTCACCGACGACTCCTTCAAGATCTGGGCTACCGAGCACATGTACTGCGCAAAGGACGCCGACGAGGCTACCAAGGCCTTCCTGGAGTTCATGCTTTCCGACGACGTCCAGGGCAAGCTCGTCGAGGAGCAGGGCTTTATCCCCGTCTCTGCCATGAAGGTCGTCAAGGACGCCAGCGGCAAGGTCTCTGCTAAATAAGTAATCGCCCCGGAAAGGTTTGCAATGGCAAAACAGCTGCCAAAGCGCGACCTTGAGAACGTGGGCCTGGGCGTCACGGGCGCGTGCGTAGCGCTCGTGACGCTTGTCGTTGCCGCGCTCATCTTTATGGTCGCCCAAAAGGGCCTCTCGGCTTTTGTCAAGGACGGCGTCTCGGTCGTCGAGTTTTTCACCGGCACCAAGTGGGACCTGGCCAACACAGCCGAAAACGGCCTGCCCTATACCGGCGCCCTGCCCCTGATTGTCACCTCGTTTGCGGTCATGGTACTCTCCACGCTTATCGCGCTGCCCATCGCCATCGGCTCTGCCATCTTTGCGGTCGAGATTAGCCCTAAGTTTGGCTCTAAGATCTTTCAGCCGCTCATTGAGCTTTTGACCGGCATCCCCTCGGTCGTCTTTGGCCTGATCGGTTTTCACGTGGTCGTCGGTCTTATGAAGAGCGTTTTCCACGTGAGCACGGGCCTGGGCATCTTGCCCGGCGCCATCGTGCTGGCGGTCATGATTCTGCCGACGATGACCACGCTTTCGGTCGATGGCCTGCGCGCCGTGCCCGACGGCTACCGACAGGGCTCGCTCGCGCTGGGCTACACCCGCTGGCAGACCATCTGGCACGTGGTGCTCAAGTCCGCCATGCCGTCGCTCATGACCGCGGTTATCTTGGGCATGACCCGCGCCTTTGGCGAGACGCTCGCCGTGCGCATGGTCATCGGCGGCATCGAGGCCATGCCGACGTCGCTGCTGTCGCCGGCTTCGACCATCACCACCACGCTCACCACGTCCATGGCGGTCTACGCCGAGGGCTCGGCCCAGGACGACGTCCTGTGGGCACTCGGTCTGCTGCTGATGGGCATGAGCCTCATCTTCATCCTGATCATCCATCTCATTGGCCGCAAGGGGGCGAAGGCTCGTGGCTAGCACGCGCATCCACATCGACGAGGCGAGGCTCGGGCGTGTCCAAAAGCAGGATCGCATCGCCACGGGCGTGCTGACGGCGATCGTCGCCATCGTCATGCTCATCGTCATCTCCATGGTGGCCTATATCCTGTTCGAGGGCATCTCGACGCTGTTCCAGCCGGGCTTTCTCACAGAGCCGTCGCGCGCCAACGGAACGCAGGGCGGCGTGCTCTACCAGCTGTTCGACTCGTTCTACCTGCTGCTGATCACTCTGATCATCTCGGTGCCCATCAGCCTAGGCGGAGCGGTCTTCCTGGTTGAGTACGCGCCGAACGGCCCTATCCGCGACATCGCCTCTACCGCCATCGAGACGCTGTCCTCGCTGCCTTCCATCGTCGTCGGCATGTTCGGCTTTCTGGTGTTCTCGGTGCAGCTGGGCTGGAAGTACTCCATCATCTCCGGCGCCGTCGCGCTCACCATGTTCAACATCCCCATCCTGGTGCGCGTGATCCAGCAGGCGCTCGAGGACGTGCCGCAGGCCCAGCGCGATGCGTGCCTGGCCATGGGCCTCACTCGCTGGGAGGCCACGCTGCACATCCTGATCCCCGAGGCCATGCCCGCTATCGTGACGGGCATCGTGCTTTCGGCCGGCCGTGTGTTTGGCGAGGCCGCAGCACTGCTCTTTACCTCGGGCATGAGCTCGCCGGTTCGCCTGAACTTCTTGAGCTTTAACCTGTCGAGCCCCACCTGCGCCTGGAACGTGTTCCGCCCCGGCGAGTCGCTCGCCGTGCACATCTACAAGATCTATGGCGAAGGCAGCCCCGAGGCCCAGCAGATCGTCTGGGGCACCGCGGCGCTGCTGATGATTTGCGTGCTGCTGTTTAACGTAATCGCCCGCATTGTGGGCAAGCAACTGGCAAGGAAGATGACGGCCGAATGAGCGAGATAAATGCAACGCCCGCAACCGAAGCGGCCGCGTCCGACACCCAGGACTTTCTATCGAGTGTGGGGGAGAGCGAGAAGCGCGTGCGCGTGAGCGGCAAGGCCGTGAGCGACGAGGTCGTGCTCTCCACCAAGGACGTCAACGTGTACTATGGCGACCACCATGCCCTGCACGACACGTCGCTCGACTTTCACAAGGGCGAGATCACGGCGCTCATCGGGCCTTCGGGCTGCGGTAAGTCGACCCTCTTGCGTAGCCTCAACCTTATGAATCGCGAGATTCGCGGCTGCCGCGTGGAGGGCGAGATCAACTATCGCGGGCGCAACGTGAACACCAAGACCGAGAACACCTACGAGTTGCGTCGCTCCATTGGCATGGTGTTCCAGCAGCCCAACCCGTTTCGCAAGTCCATTCGCGACAACATCACGTTTGCGCCTAGGCGCCACGGCATCACCGACCGCGACGAACTCGACCGCATGGTCGAGGAGAGCCTGCGCGGCGCGGCGCTGTGGGACGAGGTCAAGGACAAGCTCGACAAGAGCGCCTATGCGCTTTCGGGCGGTCAGCAGCAGCGCCTGTGCATCGCGCGCACGCTGGCGCTCAACCCCGACGTGATCTTGTTCGACGAGCCCTGCTCGGCGCTCGACCCCATCTCGACGCTGGCGATCGAGGACCTGATGTCATCGATCGTTGCCGACCGCGCCATCGTCATCGTGACGCACAACATGGAGCAGGCGTCGCGTGTGTCCAACCGCACGGCGTTCTTCTACATGGGCGATATGGTCGAGTACGACGAGACTGACGAGATTTTCCAACGGCCCAAGGATAAGCGGCTGAATGATTACCTCACCGGCATGTTCTCCTAGTCCGGGACATGCTTGAGGCCCGCGGCGGCCACGGTTGCCACGGGACTGATTGGAGAGGCGGGTCATCTCTTTTGGGAGATGGCCCGCCTTTTTGTGTCGTGTGCGGCCCGCCTTTTCGCTGCTATTATGGACAACGTTGAATTTCTACGAAGGAGCAGGGCATATGGCGATTCTTTTGGGATGCGATTCCGTCAGCCTAGAGTTTCCCACCAAGCATATTTTCGATAGCGTGACGCTCGGCGTGGGCGAGGGCGACCGTATTGGTATTGTCGGTAAAAACGGCGACGGCAAGTCGACGCTGCTGAGCGTGCTCGCCGGCACGCTGGAGCCCGACGACGGCCGCGTGACGCATCGTCGCGGCACCACGATCGGCCTGCTCGGCCAAAAGGACCAGCTTGTCGACACCGACACCGTGCACCATGCCGTCGTGGGCGACACGCCCGAGTATGAGTGGGCGTCGAGCCCCCGCACGCGCCAGATCCTCGCCGGTCTCATTAGCGATGTGCCCTGGGAGGGCACGGTGGGCGAGCTTTCGGGTGGCCAGCGCCGCCGCGTGGACCTCGCGCGCCTGTTGATCGGCGACTACGACGTGCTCATGCTCGACGAGCCCACTAACCATCTGGACATGCGCACCATCAACTGGCTTGCACGCCATCTTAAGGCTCGCTGGCAGCGCGGTCAGGGCGCCATGCTCGTGGTCACGCACGATCGCTGGTTCTTGGACGAGGTCTGCACCAGCATGTGGGAGGTCCACGACGGCCAGGTCGATCCCTTCGAGGGCGGCTACTCCGCATATATCCTGCAGCGCGTGGAGCGCGACCGCATGGCCGCGGTTACCGAGGAACGCCGTCGCAACATGGCGCGCAAGGAGCTCGCGTGGCTGAGCCGCGGCGCCCAGGCGCGTTCCACCAAGCCCAAGTTTCGCGTTGATGCCGCTCGCGAGCTGATCGCCGACGTGCCGCCCGTGCGTGACGAGCTGGAGCTCAAGCGCCTCGCCGTGAGCCGCCTGGGCAAGCAGGTTATCGATGTGGTCGACGTGGACGCCGGCTATGCGGATACCGATGGCGCGCCCAAGCAGGTGCTCTCCGATGTGACCTGGCTCATCGGTGCGGGCGACCGCTATGGTCTTTTGGGCGAGAACGGCGCCGGCAAGTCGACGCTGCTCGATGTGATCCAGGGCAAGATTGAGCCCACGCGCGGCCGTGTGAAGATTGGCCAGACGGTGCGCTTTGGCGTGCTGTCGCAGCAGCTCGAGGAGCTCGAACCCTTCATGGGCGACACGATCCGCGAGGTCTTCGGCAACTATAAGAAGTACTACGTCATCGACGGCAAGGAGACTTCGCCCGAGAAGCTCTGCGAGCGCCTGGGCTTTACGACGCAGCAGCTCTGGAGCCGCATCGGCGATCTTTCGGGCGGCCAGCGCCGTCGCCTGTCGCTGCTGCTGACAATCCTGGACGAACCCAACGTGCTCATCCTGGACGAGCCCGGCAACGACCTGGATACCGACATGCTGGCGATTGTCGAGGACCTGCTCGACGGCTGGCCCGGCACGCTGATCCTGGTGACGCACGACCGCTTCTTGATGGAGCGCGTGACCGACCAGCAGTGGGCGCTGCTCGACGGCCACCTGACGCATATGCCCGGTGGCGTGGACCAGTACCTGCGCCTGTGCAACGCTACCGCCGAGGGCGAGCCCGTGGGCGCGCCGAGCGCCAAGACCGGCACGTTCGACACCGGTGCCGCGGCAGCTGCGGCCGAAAAGCCCAAGTCGAGCGGTCAGCCCAACGGCCTGTCCAACGCCGAGCGCCAGAAGCTCCGCCGCGAGGTGAGTTCGCTCGAGCGCAAGATGGAGACGCGGCGCACCCGCGTTGAGGAGGCCGAGGCAGCAATGGCCCAAGTCGATCCCACCAACTACACGGCGCTCGGCGAGCAGCAGGCAAAGATCGACGAGGCTCACGCTGCCATGGACGAGCTGGAGATGGCGTGGCTCGAGGCGAGCGAAAAGCTCGAGGGCGAGGAGTAGGCGAGAATGATCAAAGCCGCATTTTTCGATATCGACGGCACGCTGCTGAGCTTTAAGACCCACCGGATTCCGGCGTCGGCGCAGCAGGTGCTCGACAGCTTTCACGAGCAGGGGATTGCGTGCGTGATCGCCACGGGCCGTCCGACCTACCAGATGCCGGACTGGCTGTTCGACCTGGGCTGGGATGCGTACATTACGCTTTCGGGCCAGCACTGCTTTGATGCCGAGGGGGTTTACCGCAGCTGCCCGATCGATTCGGACGACGTCGCGGTGATTGTGGACCAGGTGGCGCAGGGGCGCTACGACTCGCTGTGCATGCAGGGCGAGAACTCGTTTGTGAACCGCCTGTCCGAGCGCGTGGTGACGGCTGGCAGCAACGCGGGAATCGTCTACCACGAGGAGCCGTTTGAGCACGCCTTTGACGCACCGGTCTACCAGTTTTGCGCCTTTGTGGACCCGGTCGACGAGCATATCGTGACCGACGCCGTGTCGCATTCGCTCACCACGCGCTGGTGCGACCTATTCTGCGACATTATTCCCGCTAACGGCGGCAAGGACCTGGGCGTGGCGGCGACGCTCGAGCGGCTTGGTATCGACGCGAGCGAGGCGATTGCCTTTGGCGACGGCGAGAACGACCTGTCGATGTTTGCCGCCGTGGGCACGAGCGTGGCCATGGGCAACGCGCAGGACACGGTGAAGGCTGCGGCGACCTATGTGACGACCGCCGTGGACGACGACGGCATCTACAACGCCGCGAAGTACTTTGGACTGCTATAGCTGCGGCTCGGCACTTGGGGACACTCCTTGCGGGGCGTGTTCCCATTTTGTTTTCGTCCCGCTCGTTTTGTGAAACACGGCTAACTTTTAGGCAAAGTAGTAAGACATGGGCAACTTTTGCGGTAAAGTAAGCCGTGGAAAGTATCCAAAGGCTAACTAGCAATCATCGCGAAAGGCGGCCCATGGCCCTACGTGAATCCGGAGAAGACTATCTCGAATCGATCTACGTTCTGTCGGAACGTCAGGGCATCGTGCGCTCGATCGACGTTGCGGAGTACCTCGGCGTAACCAAGGCGAGCGTTTCCAAGGCCATGGCGACGTTGGAAAGCAACGGCTATGTCGAAATGGGCAAACGAGATGTTCATCTGACAAAGCGGGGGCTGGAGGTCGCTCGTCAAATGTGGGAGCGTCACTGCTTTTTCGTGGGGCTGCTAGAGGACGCGGGTGTTTCGGCTGAGGTCGCGTCGCAAGAGGGCTGCCACATGGAGCACTGCCTGAGCGAGGAAAGCTTCGAGAAACTGAGGGCGATGCTGAACCGGGGCGAGGCGACGGGCCAAGCGGCGGAATCCTAACGAACCCCCAGTAGCGCGGAGTTCGCGCAAAGCGCGAACCAGCGACCGGGACCAGCGGTCCTTTCGGCCAAGTCCATTTCAGCAAAGGAACCCCGCCAGCAAGCGATGCCCAAGAACTGCCACCTACGTCACCGCAGGCCGGGGCCGGGTTTGGTTTTGAAAACACTCCACAGCGCGAGGCCCGCCTTTCCGTTGCTCCGCAGGAGCAGGAAAGACGGGCCTCATGCGCGAGGACGTTTTCAAAACCAAGCCCGGTCCCGGCCGGACAGCCCACGAACGCTACAGGTTCTTGACACCCATCGCGCGCATGGCATTCAGGATGGCGATAATCGCCACGCCCACGTCGCCGAACACAGCAAGCCACATGTTGGCGATGCCCAGTGCCGCAAGCACCAGAATCAGCAACTTAATGCCCAGCGCAAAGATGATGTTCTGCCAAACAATCGACATGGTCTTGCGCGCCACGCGGATCGCGCGGGAGATGTTGGACGGCTTGTCATCCATGAGCACGACGTCCGCCGCCTCAATTGCGGCGTCCGAGCCCATAGCGCCCATGGCGATGCCAACGTCTGCGCGGGTAAGCACGGGTGCGTCGTTGATACCGTCGCCTACAAAGGCGAGCTTGCCCTTGCCCGATTCTGCTGCAAGCAGCGCCTCGACACGCTCGACCTTATCACCCGGTAACAGCTGCGCGTGGAACTCGTCGAGACCGAGTTGCTTGGCTACAGACGCCGCAACCTCCTCACGGTCGCCCGTGAGCATGACGGTGCGCTTGACGCCGGCGGCGTGCAGGTCGCGAATCGTTTGCTCGGCATCGGTCTTTATGGTGTCGGCAATTACGATGTGGCCGGCGTACGTATCATCGACCAGCACGTGGAGGATGGTGCCGACGATCTCGCAATTGGGCGCTTCGATACCGGCCACAGCAAGCATCTTGGCATTGCCGACGATGACGCGCTTGCCGTCGATAATCGCCGTCACGCCATGGCCCGCGTCATTGGTGGAGTCGCTTACGCGTTTGGGATCGAGCTCGCCCTGGAAGGCGGTGCGTACCGACTGCGCGATGGGATGGTCGGAGAATGACTCGGCAAGGGCCGCGACTTCGAGCAGCGACTGCTCGGTATAGCCTGCCTCGGGGTGTACCGCCACGACCGAAAACGTGCCGTTGGTGAGCGTGCCGGTCTTGTCAAAGACGACGGTGTCCACATCCGCGAGCGTCTCGAGGTAGTTAGAGCCCTTGATGAGGACGCCCAGCTTGGATGCGCCACCGATGCCGCCAAAAAAGCTGAGCGGCACGCTGATCACGAGCGCGCATGGGCAACTGACGACGAGGAAGGTCAGGCCGCGCAGGATCCAGTCGGACCAGGCGCCGGTGACCAAGCCACCGCCGAGCGCGAGTACCGCGGCCGCGCCGGTGACAGCGGGCGTGTAGACGCGGGCGAAGCGCGTGATGAAGTTCTCGGTGCGTGCCTTCTTCTCACTAGCGTTTTCTACGAGCTCCAGGACGCGCGCGACGGTGGACTCGCCAAAGGGCTTGGTGGTGCGCACGTGGAGGAGACCCGTCATGTTGATGCAGCCGCTGATGATATCTTCTCCAGTTTTGGCCGGGCGGGGGACCGACTCTCCGGTAAGGGCGGCGGTATCGAGCTGTGTCTCGCCCTCGACGATGACGCCGTCGATAGGCACGCGCTCACCGGGCTTGACCACGATCACGGTGCCGACGGCGATGTCATCGGGGAAGACCTGCTCGAGCGTGCCGTCGGGCTGCTCGACGTTAGCGTAGTCGGGCGCGATGTCCATCATGGCACTGATCGACTTGCGGCTCTTGCCCACGGCGTACGCCTGAAACAGCTCGCCGACCTGGTAGAACAGCATGACGGCGGCGCCTTCGGCCATGTGCGGGTCGGTATCGGGGAAGAGCACCATGGCAAACGCGCCGATGGTCGCGACGGCCATGAGGAAGCTCTCGTCGAAGGCCTTGCCGCGGCGGATGTTATTGAATGCCTTTTGCAGTACGTCGTAGCCGGCAATCAAAAACGGCACGAGGAACAGCACAAAGCTGGCGTAGATGTCGCCCGGGGTGCCGAATGCGGCGGTAAGGGTGCCGAACTCATCGAGGGCGTACACCACGGCAAAAATGCCCAGCGCTACCAGGATGCGGTTGCGCTTATGCTCGAGTGATTCTTTTTTCTTGCGCTTCTTCTTTTTCTTTTTGGGGTCGGCGGTGGCCATGACTCGTATCCTCCCATTTGAATGTATGAACATTCGCTCATATAATTTCGCGAGCAAAGGCCGCAGCAAGCGCGGCCTTGCAGGTTGGCGTAAACCTGGGCTAGAGAATAATCTCGCAGTCCGGCTCGGCGTCGGCGGTGAACTCCACAACGCGGTCGAGGACCTCGTCGAACTCGGCGTCATCGGCCTCGAGCGTCAACTTCTGGGTCATAAAGTTGACGGACACGGATTTGACGCCCTCGAGCTTGGCCAGCTCGTCCTGAAGCTCGCGCGCACAGTTGGCGCAGTCGATCTCATCGAGCTTAAACTGCTTTTTCATGGTGGGTTCCTTTCCCTGTATTTGCGGCTTGGGTGCAGGCCGCGCTGGTACCGTGGTTGGCTGCTATTCGCAGATGTGGCTCATGCCCTGGTTGAGCATGGTGTAGACGTGGTCGTCGGCGAGCGAGTAGAGGATATTGCGCCCGTCGCGCCGGAATTTAACCAGGTGCGACTGCTTGAGTGTGCGCAGCTGGTGCGATACTGCCGACTGCGAGGTTTCGGTCGCTTCGGCGATGTCTGCCACGCAGAGCTCGCGGCCCATGAGGGCGTAAAGGATCTTGATACGCGTGGTGTCGCTGAAGACCTTGAACAGGTCGGCGAGGTCGTAGAGAAGTTCCTCGTCGGGAAGGTCCTCGGGCGAGCAGGTGGTGGGGATCGCGGGTTCGGTGGCCTCGATGTCGGGTTTCGTTTCATTAACGCGGATGCTCATTGCAATATCCTTTCATATGAACATGCGCTCATATAACTTGCTTTCGATTATATGAGTGTATGTTCATATGTCAATACAATTTGCGTTAATTTCGATGACTGCTTGCCGCTTCTGCGATTTTCTGTGGGTTGGGAGACATCGACGCAATGCTCGCCAACATATTTCGAGATGTTCGGCTAGCATGCTAAGAAAGCCACCTTGAGAAGCATTAGAACTGTTCATATTTGTACTTTATCGTGTCAAATACCGCGAGAATCAGTTCTTCCTCTACGGGAGTTTCTGCAGAATCAGTTTTATCTAAAGTTATATTGAGCATTGCTGCAGCCAATCTGGCACATCGGTGGCCGAATAAGTCGAAAAATGTAGGTGGACATCCGCAGAGATCGCCTTTAGAAGAGCGAATTCTCAATTAGATCAATAATCGTGTCGTCTTCCGTGTGGTTTTCATCGATTTTTGCGAACATGTCGCATTCCCAAGCCCCATTGATTTCCTCAGCAAGGGCCCCGACGTGTTGCATGTCGTCGGGTTCGGGCACATCGTTGATGCTCGGGTCATCAGCTTGCGGATATTGGCTTGCAATTTCGCGCTTGGCGGCCTCTTCTTCTTTGAGTGTCTCCAGGACGCGGCGACCGTATTCGAAGTAGCGCCGCAAGACAAATTGACGAAGAGTTTCTTGCAGGATGGCGAAGTTATCCGGGAGTCGACCGGGCCATATCTTCTCGCGAATGCGAATCGCTTCCATGACCCGTTTAAAAGCGGACTGCTTGAAAAACGAATGACGATTAACCATGATAACGGCATATCCCATGTTTCGCAGCGTGTTTCGGCGCTCCTCGTCAATTGATTGCTGCTCGGGTTCGTCGTGGTAAAAGCCGTTGTATTCGATATCGGTCATCGAATTTTCGAGCAGCGCGTCGAGGTAGAAAACCGTCCGTCGCGTTAGGGCGGCGTATCTTTTGGGGACTGGGATCGGATAATCCGTTTTGATAGCGCGTATGGCTAAGCCACCCATTGACTTGGGCATTGTCAGCATCATGACAAACGCCGTTTCGAGTGGGGAGCGACAGCCTTCGTGTACATAAGAAAGTGCCTTAAGTGCTTTATTAGATCCACGATACCCCGGTGCCTCTGAAAAGAAGGCTCTGAGCTCTTCAACGCTGGTTAGGGCTGGGCGCTCGCGATATTGAGTTTCGTCGGACGTTCCAAGCGCGTAGGAGCCGCAGATTTCAAAGTAATACTCAACGAGCTCCGAAAGGTTGAGGTCGGCTGTTGCTTCTAACGCGCACAGCTTGATATCGACGATGTAGACGTTCGGCTCGAGTTCTAGGTAGCTTTCTGCATCAAACGTATAGCGCGTGCAGTGGCAGATGCAGCCCTTGCGGTGCCTTTTGGCATTATTGGAAAACGTCAGCACATGGATACGTTCAGAATCGACATTCTTTCTGTTGAGCCATGCTCGTGCCGCCTCCAGGTCGGACGTGGTCGGCGCAGACACCCTGATCTTTTCCATAGGTATGGGACCGGTCGCGTAGCTTGCGAGCGAGTTGGCTGTTTGGTATACAGCGCGTGCCGTGGTATGTGACAGAATGATTCCCATACGCGCATGATGGCATAGCGGACGCCGCATACGCCCGAAACTTCGGGCAACGGTATTGGGGCGCGGCTTATCTTCTGCGAACGGTGGGTTTTTGAGCTGTCGTATTGAGGGAGCAGCTTTGGCTGGGGAGGTTTCTGCCGGCTGCCCCTTTTTGATGAACTTTAGTTGCGGATTCGTAGCTTCTAAGCGTTTTTGCCGACCGCTCAGATGCCTCACCGGTAGCGCGCAGAGATGTGGTGTAAGAGGCGGGGCATGCCCCG
>CABRHX010000028.1 GCA_902470805.1 uncultured Collinsella sp.
AAATCCAAGGGTTATACCCTAAGAGCAAACCACCCCTTTTAGGGGTGGTTTTGATTACGATGATCCCTTGGGGACGGAGGGATTATTTGGCGGTGCCGTTAAGCGGAGAGGCGTATTGTTGACCCATCGTTTGGGCATACAATGGCTGTTGGCTTGCTGCGGTGAAGGCTCGTCCGCTCTGCAGTTATTTCTACAGTTAAAGGAGTATGTATGTCCGTTGAGGTCATGAGGACTGTGATCGAGGCCGCCGAGGGTCGCGTGCCCGTCGACACGCTGTTTACCAATGCGCAGATCGTCGACGTGTATGGCCAGCGTGTGGCGCCCGGCAGCGTTGCCGTCAAGGACGGTGTGATCGTCGGCGTGCTCTACGATGGTCGCGACGATGCTGCTGGCACCTACGAGGCAACTGAGGTCATCGACTGCCAGGGTCGCTATCTCGCTCCCGGTTTTATTGACGGGCATCTGCATATCGAGTCTTCGAACATCCGTCCCGCCGAGTATGCTCGCATGGCCGCGACGCGCGGTACTACCACCGCCATTGCCGACAGCCACGAGATTGCCAATGTTGCCGGTCTCGACGGCTTGCGCTTTATGATCGAGGATGGCCGCCGCGCGCCCATCTCCATCAAGTACATGATGCCTTCGTGCGTGCCCGCGCTGCCCGACGAGCAGGCCGGTGCCGTGATTACCGCCGCCGATATGCAGGAGTTTTTTGCCGAGCATCCGGGCGATGTCTTTGGCCTGGGCGAAATGATGAACCTGCCGGGCGTCTTTATGGCCGACCCCGAGACCTGTGCTCGCATCGACGCTGCCAACCAGACGCCATCCAAGCAGGTTGACGGCCACGCGCCGCTCGTTGCCGGTAAGGACCTCAACGCCTATGCCGCAGCGGGCATTATCGCCGACCACGAGTCGACGATTCCCGAGGAGGCGCTCGACAAGCTGTCCCGCGGCATGTATGTGATGCTGCGTGAGGGCACGTGCAGCCACGACCTGGCCAACCTGTCTCCGATGCTGTTGGAGAATCCTTCCCGTGCCCGCCGCTGCTGCTTTGCGACCGACGACCGCGCTCCCTCCGATGCGCTTTCGACCGGTATGATCGACAACGCCTGCCGCGTGGCGATTGAGGCCGGTATCGACCCCGTGGTCGCTATCTCCATGGCGTCCCTCTCCACGGCCGAGGCGTTTGGCCTGGACCACGGTTGCCGCGACCCGCACGAACTGCGTGGCGCCATCGCCCCGGGCAAGCGTGCCGACCTGCTGGTGCTCAATGACCTGACGTTTGCCACGGCTCCGCATCGCGTATATGCCGCCGGTGCTCTGGTGGCGCAGGACGGCACCTTTGTGGGCGAGATCGCACCCGAGATGGCCGAGGTCGCGGCCCTTGCCGACGAGCTGCGCGCTTCCGTTAAGCTGCCGAAGCTATCGCTCGACGTGTTCGACTATGCCTTTAAGCCGGGCGAGGCTGTGATTGACGTGGTGCCGGGTAAAGCCATCACGGGTATGGTCCGTCCCGAGACTGACGAGGACTTGCGTCGCATTATGCTGATTGAGCGCCATGGCCGCGGCGTGTCGCTGCAGGCCGAGGGCGTCGATGGCGATGGCCCCGCTGGCCTGAGCCTGGTCGGCAAGCACATCGGTCGAGGCTGGGTGCGCGGTTTCACTATCACGGGCGGCGCCATTGCCTCCACGATCGGCCACGACTCGCACAACGTGTGCGTGGTGGGCGACAACGCCGCCGATATGATGGCCGCTGTTGAGGCCGTGGGCCAGGGTGGTCACGTGCTAGTGCGCAACGGCGAGGTCGTGGCGCGCATTCCGCTGGCGCTCGGTGGCCTGATGAGCGAAGGCACGGCCGAGGACGTTGCCGCGCAGCACGACGACTTTATGGTCAAGGCACGTGCCATGGGTATTGAGCCGCCGCTCGATCCCATCATGGGCATCATCTTCCTGCCCCTGCCGGTCATCCCGACGCTCCGCATCCGCCCCGAGGGCATGTTCGACGTCACGACCTTCACCTACGCGGACTAGTCATCGGGGACGTTCTTAAACGACTGGTCGTTGGGGTGACGTGTCGCCTGGCGCCGCGACCGTAGGACCTCTGGCATGTGTGAGCTATTTGCCAGGTCCTTGTAACGTTTACGCCCGCGGAGTCTTATTTGAGCTCCCTTTGGGTACGGTGATTTTGGATATACGTCCGATTCCATCAAGCCCGAAGGGAGCTTTTCTATGTTTAAACTGATTGCATCCGATATGGACGGCACACTGCTTGACGAAAACGGCCGGGTGCCTCCCGAGACCTACGAACTGATTCTGGCGCTACACGAGCATGGCGTGCATTTCGCCGCATCGTCAGGTCGTCGCTACGATCGCCTGTGCGAGTTCTTTGCGCCCGTTCGCGACAAGATGGACTTTGTCGCCGCTAACGGTGCCCAGGTCTACGCCGACGGCAAAATGGTAGACCGTGAGGTGTATTCGCACCTGGCGATTCGAAGGCTCGCCCAGGCTGTCGCGACGTTTCCCAATCTGCATCTTGCGCTTTTTGACCGAACCAAGTCCTTCCTGCTCGATGACGAGTGCAAGTTCGTGCGTGAGGTCGATAAGGACCTTCCCAATGCCGAGCGTATTTGGGAGCTGCCCGATCCCAGCGTAAATATCATCAAGGCGAGTATCTTTTGCGATGACGGTGTCGTTATGGACAGCGCCTACGTGCTACAGCGTGAACTTGGCCAGCTCTTTACTTTTGCGCCTTCGGGCAACGCGTGGATCGATGCCATGCAGCCCGGCGTGTCGAAGGCCTCGGGCATCGCACAGCTCGCGGAGCATTACGGCATTGGACGCGACGAGATCATGGCGTTTGGCGACTCGATGAACGACTACGAGATCATTCGCTTTGTCGGCACGGGCTGCGCGATGGAAAACGCGCGCCCCGCGCTCAAAGCGGTTGCCGATCGCGTCGTAGGCTGCAACCGCGACCACGCTGTCCAGCAGGAACTCCGCCGTGTTCTGGAGAGCCTCGCCTAATCCGGCAGATGGGGATGTTCCCTTTATGCCGGCAGTGGGGGGACAGTCCTTGCAGCTTTTTCGCGAAGAGTGTCCCCAACGACTACTGTGACCAGGGTAGCTAATTTGGGACGGGGCTATTTTAGCTACCCTGCCGGGTTGATGCTGCTAGGCGAGGGCGGCCATGATGGTGCGGGCGACGCCGTCGTGGTCGTTGTCGTATTCGGTGATGGCGTCGGCGGCCTCGCGATCCTCGGGCTCGGCGTTGATCATGGCCATGCCGTGGCCCGCTGCCTGCAGCATGGGAATGTCGTTGATGTTGTCGCCGAACGCCCAGGCGTCGGCGAGACGCTCACCCAGGTGCTCGCATAGCCACGTGAGGGCCGTTCCCTTGGTGGCGCCCTCGCCCATGACCTCGATATTCATGGCGTACGAACGCGTGACCTCAATGCCTCCGAGCGTGTCGAGCGCCGTCGCGATGGCGTCGCGATCGGCCGGGTTGTGCCAGTACATGGCGATACGTTCGAGCGTCTCGACCTCGTCGATCTTGCTGTCGATATCCATGTCGATCGGCGTTCGTGTGCGCTTGAGCGAAGCCGCGATGTGGGGGTCGCCGCCACAGAACTCATCCAGACGCCCGTATAACGAGCGGGGGAGGAAGCACTGCCCATCCGCGAAGATATCGAAGGTCACATCGTGGCCTGCGGCAATGCGATGGATGCGGTGGGCAATGCCACGGTCGAGCGGACGGCTCAAGATGCACGTGGCGCGCGAGGCATCGGTGGGCGTATCCTCGTCGAGCTGCCAGACGCTGGCGCCGTTGGCACAGACCGCGTAGTGCACGGCGGGATGGGCGAGAATGGGCTCAAAGATGCCCGACAGCGGACGCCCCGTGCAGGGAACAAACTCGATGCTACGATGTGCGAGCTCGTCGAGCATTGCCCAAGTGGCGTCGCTCATCTGCTTATCGCTCGTCAGCAGCGTTCCGTCCATATCGGAAAACACAATCATTTGATGCAGCCCTTTCTACTGGCATAAAAAGCGTGGCCGAGGGCTTGGGTCCCTGGCCACGCTCGAGTTCTATAACGGTCCGCGTCCTAGCGGTCGGCGAGCGGCTTGTACTCCAGCGGCTCGATCACCGGACGATAGGCGGGGCGAATAATACGGTGCGCGCAGAAGAGCTCTTCCATGCGGTGTGCCGACCAGCCGGCCATGCGGGCGACGGCGAATAGCGGCGTAAAGAGCGTCTCGGGCACGCCGAGCATCTTGTAGATAAAGCCCGTGTACAGGTCGATGTTGGCGCAGATGGGCTTGGTCATGCCGTGGTCGCGCATCACCTGCGGTGCCAGGCGCTCGATGCGCTCGATGAGCGCGAACTCCTCGCCCAAGTCCTTCTTGGCGGCAAGCGTGCGCGCGTAACGGCGGCACACCTCGGCGCGCGGGTCACTGAGCGTATAGACGGCGTGGCCCATACCGTAGATGAGGCCCGTGCCGTCGAAAGCCTGCCTGTCGAGGATCTTGCCCAGGTAGGCCGCGACCTCGTCCTCGTCCTCCCAGTTGGAGACATGCGCGCGGATGTCCTCGTGCATAGACACGACCTTGGCATTGGCGCCGCCGTGGCGCGGGCCCTTGAGCGAGCCGATAGCCGCGGCGTAGGCGGAATACGGGTCGGTGGCCGATGAGGACAGCACGCGGCAGGCGAACGTGGAGTTGTTGCCGCCGCCGTGCTCGGCATGCAGCATGAGCATCACGTCGAGCAGCATGGCTTCGTCGCGGGTGAATGCCATGCCGCCGCGCAACACCTGCAGGATGGTCTCGGCGGTGGAGAGGCCGGGTGTGGGGTGCGGTACATGAACCTCGGAGCCGCGGCGCTTGGCGACCGAGGCCATATGCGCGAAGGCGGCGATGCGGGGGAGACGGGCGAGCATGGAGATGGCGACGTCGATTTCGTGCTCGGGTGTAATGGCGTCGGGCTCGGCGTCGAAGGCGTAGAGCAGCAGCACGGCGCGCTGAAGCACATTCATGATGCTCGACGACACCGTGGTCATGGGGAACTCGCGGACGTATTCGTCGCTCAGGTGCCTAAAAGCACCCAGGCGTCCGCAAAAACCGTCGAGTTCCTCTTTGGTGGGCAGCGAGCCCGTGATGAGCAGATAGGCGACTTCTTCGTAGCCGTAGCGGTTCTCGGCCTGGGCGTTGTTGACCAGATCCTCGATGCTGTAGCCACGAAGCGTGAGCTTGCCCTGATCGGGCACGACTTTGCCGTCGACCTTGTTGTAGCCGTGCACGTCCGAGATGCGGGTAAGGCCCGCGACCACGCCCGAGCCATCGGCATTGCGCAGACCGCGCTTGACGTTGTGCTCTACGAACAGGTCCTCGTCGTACGGGGCGGTCGGCAGGCCGTGGTAGAGGTTTTCGCTTTCGGGCGAAATCTGACGGCTCGCCTCGTAATCCAGAACCAGGCGGCTCAGGTGATCGTCGAAGCGGTAGTAGATTTTCTTGGCGTCGTAGGCCATGCGCGCTCCTCTCCGGTCCGCTTTGGGGCCGCGCGCTTGGACGATATGACGTCAAGCTGCCCCGAGCGGCTCGTTCGCTACAGGCGGTACATAAAGTTGAAGACGTCCTCGCGCTGGATGGACACGTTGACGCCCGAAAGCTCGCCGGCCTCGGCCAGCGCCTTCTGCAGCTCGGCGAAGTCGAGCTTGGACTCGGCGGTGTCGGCCAGCATGGTCATGGTGAAGATGTCCTCGATAATGGACTGCGTGATGTCGCGGATGTCGACGTTGGCCTCGCCTAGAACACGGGTGACGCCGGCGACGATGCCGGGGCGGTTCTTGCCAAGGACGGTGATGACGATACGGGAGGACGAGATCTCGGCCATGGGAAACCCTTTCGCGTGATTGCGGCGCGCGCGGGGCGCTCCGCTACGGTACAGTGTTCATCATTGTACCTGTCTGGCGCAAAAAAGGCGCGCTCGCTGCGGCGTTACATGCCTGCAACATGGGAGAAGGGGCAACAGGGTGCGTGTCCGCTGCGGTTGGTCGCGCCGCGTTGCACAAAGACCGTGAACCTTTTGTGGGACGCGCGGCGCCGTGGTACCATAGCCGAGTTTGTTGTCTTGGTCGGAAACCAAGACGCCTTATGCGCTGATCGGTAACCAGCGCCTGACCAATAAGGAGTCCTACCATGAAGCAGGGTATCCATCCCCAGTATGTCGAGTGCACGGTGACGTGCTCCTGCGGCAACACCTTCAAGACGCACGCTACCGTGTCCGAGATGAAGGTCGAGCTTTGCAACGAGTGCCACCCGTTCTACACCGGCCAGCAGAAGTTCGTCGACACCGGTGGACGCGTCCAGCGCTTCGCCGACAAGTTCGGTGGCGCCGCTGCCGCCCAGCTCAAGAAGGCCGAGGAGGCCAAGGCTGCCAAGGCCGCCAAGGCTGCTGAGGCCGAGGCCGCTCGCAAGGCCGCCGCTGAGGCTAAGGCTGCCGAGAAGGCTAAGCGTGCTGCTAAGTTTGCCGAGGAGGCTGCCAAGCAGGCCGCCGAGGCTCCCGCAGAGGCTCCCGTCGAGGAGGCCGCTGCCGAGGCCGAGACCACCGAGGCTGCTGAGTAAATAGCTCGCCGCGGAATCACTCGCATTCATGGCGTGAGGGCCGTGCATCCATTTGGGTGCGCGGCCCTTTTCTTTTTATTGGTGCAAACCAACCTGCCCCCATTGCACCAAATGGCAGAGAGGCAGCGTTTGCCCAGATAAAACCTGCCAAAATTAACCTGTCCCATTGTGGCAGGTTGGTCGTAGTTATTACGTGGCGGTCGAGGTCGACCGTATAGGCCGCGCCTTGTTTGGCTAAAGTACAATCATCTGTGTTTAACTCGCCCGCAGCTGCACGGCGTGGGCGATGGCCAAAAAGGAAAACCACATGGGATTCATGTCAAAGCTGCTGTCCTTTGGATCCGATAAGGACCTTAAGCGCTACTACAAGATCGTCGACCAGATCAACGGTCTTGAGCCCCAGTTTGAGAAGATGACCGAGGAGGAACTCCGCGGCCAGACCGATAAGTTCCGCGAGCGTTACGCCAACGGCGAGTCGCTCGATGACATGCTCCCCGAGGCCTTTGCCACCGTGCGTGAGGCTTCCAAGCGCACCATGGGTATGCGCCACTTTGACGTGCAGCTCATTGGCGCCATGGCGCTTCATGAGGGGCATATCGCCGAGATGAAGACCGGCGAAGGCAAGACCCTGGTCTCCACGCTGGCCGGCTACCTCAACGCTATTGCCGGCAAGGGTGTACACGTCGTTACCGTCAACGATTACCTGGCCAAGCGCGACTCCGAGTGGATGGGCCGCATCTACAAGTACCTGGGCATGACCGTCGGTCTGCTCCAGAACAACATGCCGCTCGAGCTCAAGCGTCCGGCCTACCAGGCAGACGTCACCTACGGCACCAACTCCGAGTTCGGTTTCGACTACCTGCGCGACAACATGGTCACCCGCCCCGAGCAGCGCGTGCAGCGCGGCCACAGCTACGCCATCGTCGACGAGGTTGACTCCATCCTGATCGATGAGGCCAGAACGCCGCTCATCATCTCGGGCGCTGGCACCAAGTCCGCCAGTACCTACAAGGACTTCGCGCGTGCCGTGCGTGGCCTTGAGCGCGGCGAGGACGTGTCGCACGACATGCTTACCGCCACCGAGGACGTTGAACCCACGGGCGACTACGTCATGGACGAGGCCAAGCACACCATTGCTGCCACCGAGCGCGGTCTTAAGAAGATCGAGCGCCGCCTGGGTATCGATGACATCTACGCCGACCTTTCGGGTCAGCTGGTCAACCACCTGCAACAGGCGCTGAAGGCCCAGTACATGTTCCACCGCGACAAGCAGTATGTGGTCACCAACGGCGAGGTCAAGATCGTCGACGAGTTCACAGGCCGCATTATGGAAGGCCGCCGCTATTCTGAGGGCCTGCACCAGGCCATCGAGGCCAAAGAGGGCGTGCTCGTACGCGAGGAGAACCAGACCCTGGCCACCATCACCCTGCAGAACTACTTCCGTCTGTATGACAAGCTCTCCGGCATGACCGGCACGGCACTTACCGAGGATGCCGAGTTCCGCGAGATCTACAAGCTGCCCGTCGAGGTCATTCCCTCCAACAAGCCCGTGCAGCGCGTGGACCACGAGGACCTGGTGTACCGCACCATTCAGGCCAAGTACAACGCCGTCGCCGACGATGTCGAGCGTCGCCACGCCAAGGGCCAGCCGGTCCTGGTGGGCACCGTCTCCATCGAGAGCTCCGAGAAGCTGTCCGCCGCCCTTACCAAGCGCGGCATCGCACACGAGGTCCTCAACGCCAAGCACCATGAACGCGAGGCCCATATCGTGGCCCAGGCTGGTCGCTATGGCGCCGTGACCATCGCCACCAACATGGCCGGCCGTGGTACCGACATCCTGCTGGGCGGCAACCCCGACGAGTTGGTGCGCGAGCGCCTGGAGTACGAGGGCCTGACCATGGAGGACGTGACGCCCGAGCAGCTCGAGCAGTTTAACGCCGAGGCCAAGGAGACCTGCAAGGCCGAGCGTGAGCGCGTGCTTGCCGCCGGCGGCCTGACCGTTATCGGCACCGAGCGCCACGAGTCCCGTCGTATCGACAACCAGCTGCGCGGCCGCTCCGGCCGTCAGGGCGATCCGGGCGAGACCCAGTTCTACCTGTCGCTCGAGGACGACCTCATGCGCCTGTTCGGCGGCGACAAGATGGACCGCGTCTCCAAGATGATGGTCACGGCCGACATGGGCGACGATATGCCCATCCAGCACAAGATCATCTCCAAGGCCGTCGAGAGCGCCCAGCACAAGGTCGAGAGCATCAACTTCTCCATGCGCAAGAGCGTCCTCGAGTACGACGACGTCATGAACAAGCAGCGCCAGGTCATCTACGCTGAGCGCAATAAGATTCTGGACGGCAAGGACCTGACCGACCACATCACCGAGGTCATGCACGACACCGTGTACCGCTGCGTTCAGGAGTTCTGCACCAAGGACAGTCACGATGGCGAGCGCGACCTGGAGGGCCTGCGCAAGTGGGTTGTGGAGCTCACCGGCCACATCGATACGCCGAAGTTCCCCGACGAGGATTATGAGGCTCTGGCTGCCGATGTCCTGGCTTACGTAGAGAAGTGCTACAACATGAAGGCCGAGCGCTTGGGCGAGGACCTGATGCGCGAGCTCAACACCCAGGTCATGCTGCGCGTCATCGATACCCGCTGGATGAACTACCTGCAGGAGATGGACTATCTCAAGACCGGCATCGGCCTGCGCGGCTTTGGCCAGCGCGACCCGCTGGTCGAGTACAAGACCGAGGCCTACGGCGCGTTCCAGATTCTCGTCGACACCATGTACGAGGATTACCTGCGCACGGTTCTGCGCATCGAGATCAAGGCTGCCCCGCGTGCCGTGGAGCACAAGGAGGAGCCCGCGCTCGAGGGTGCGCACTTCTCCGGTCCTGCCGAGGTCGATGGTGACAACGGCGACTCGGTGCTGCGCAAGCAGGCGCAGGTGCAGGCCCGCACGGCTGTCCAGGGTGGTCCGGCTGCCGTCAACAACGGTGGCAAGGTGACCACCTATCGCAAGTCCGAGAGCGACGATCCGTACGTCAACGTGGGCCGCAACGACCCATGCCCCTGCGGTAGCGGCAAGAAGTTTAAGTACTGCCACGGCAGGAATCGTTAATGGCTGAGGCTTTAGAGGTAACGCCCGCCGAGCTGGACGCGTTTGCGGACCGGCTCGGCGAGGTCGAGTCGTATCTCCACTTGGACGAAAAGCGCACGCGCGTGACCGAGCTCGAGGCCAAAAGCGTGGCCCCCGGCTTTTGGGATGACGCCGACGCCGCCCGTGCCACCATGGAGGAAATCGCGCGCACCAAGGAAGATATCGCTGCCGTGGACAACGCGCGCGGCGAGCTTTCCGATGCCCGCGCCGCGCTGGAGCTTGCCGAGGAGATGGGGGATGACCCCGATGCCGCCGCCCTTCGCGAGGAGGCTACAGCCACGGCTGAGCGCCTGGCCCGTGCCATCGATGAGCTTGAGCTTTCGAGCTGGTTTACCGGTGAGTTCGATCACGGCGATGCCATTGTGACCATCAAGCCCGGACAGGGTGGTCTGGAGGCCCAGGACTGGACCTTCATGCTATTTAAGATGTACATGAAGTACTGCCAGCGTCGCGGCTGGAAGGTCACGATTAACGACTGCCCCGCCGCTGAGGTCATCGGCATCGACCGCGCGACCTTTACCGTCGAGGGCAAGGACGCATTTGGCATGCTGCGCGCCGAGGCCGGCGTCCACCGCTTGGTTCGCATTAGCCCCACCGACGACAAGAAGCGCCGCCAGACCACGTTTGCCGGCGTCGAGGTCATCCCCGTGCTACCCGATGATATCGATATCGAGATCAGCCCCGATGACATCCGCGTGGACGTGTACCACGCGAGCGGCCCGGGCGGTCAGGGCGTCAACACCACCGACTCCGCCGTGCGCGTGACGCATTTCCCCAGCGGCATTGTGGTTACCTGTCAAAACGAGCGCAGCCAGATTCAGAACAAGGCTGCGTGCATGCAGATCCTCAAGGCCCGCCTGTACGAGATTGAGCTCGAGAAGCGCGCCGAGGCCCTGGATGAGATCCGCGGACCCAAGACCACGATTGGTTTTGGCAACCAGATTCGCAGCTACGTGCTCTACCCGTACCAGATGGTCAAGGACCTACGCACGGGCGTGGAGACCAGCAATGTCGAGGCCGTTCTTGACGATGGCGACCTGGACCCGTTTGTTATTGGCTACCATCGCTGGGCCACCGGCAACGCCGACGCGGAGACCCCGTCTGCATAAACCGCCCGGTTTATGTGGAGATGGATTAAAACCCTCCCAGCAGGGTGGTTTTGTATCCAGAGCAAACCCTGCGCAGGGGTGGTTTTTGTCCGGCGAATCGGTAGAATCGAATACAAGAAGAAGCTCAAAGCGCATCCGTTTGGGTGCGCTTTTTTGAGGGAGGCAGCATGGCATATCGTCTGGACATCAAGCGCATTCTTTCGATGAACTTCTTTCACGACCTGCCCCAGATCATGTTGGGGTGTGCCTTGGCCGCCATCGCGACCGACTTGTTTTTGATTCCCAACGGTCTTGCCGCCGGTGGCGTTACGGGCCTTGCCACCATTATCCAGGCGGTCGGCGCGGCGCGCGGCCTATCGCTTCCCGTTGGTATTCAGACGATCGTGATGAACGCCTTGCTGTTGTTGGTCGTTATGCGCGAGGGCGGCATGTTCTACGTGGTGCAGACCGCGACGGGCTTTGTGCTGCTGGGCTTCTTTACCGATCTGTTCGCCCCGTTTGTAGCACCTCTGGCGGATGCGGACCTGATGCTCCCTGCCATGTGGGGCGGCATTATTACGGGCATCGGTTACGGCATGGTGTTGCGCGCCGGCGCCAACACCGGCGGCTCGGACACGATTGGCCAAATCATCTCGCGTAACACCTCGCTGCCGGTGGGCTCGACCGTCATGGCGATCGATGTTGCCGTATGCGCGCTATCGGCTCCGGTCTTTTCAATCGAAAACGCACTGTATGCAGGCCTTTCGATGGTCATTAGCGGCTACGTGATCGATGCCGTGGTCGATGGTGGCAACAAACGCCGTATGGTACTCATCATCTCGGACAAGTTCCCTGATATCGCTGCCGATATCATGTATGGCCTGGGTCGTGGTTGTACCAAGTTTAAGGCGACTGGCATGTATTCGGGTGCCGAGAAGCCAGTGATTATGGTCATCGTGAGCCGTCGAGAGCTCAATACCCTCAAGACGATCGTGCGCGAGCGCGATCCTCATGCCATCGTGACGGTTGCCGACGTTACGGAAGCCTTCGGCGAGGGATTCAAGGACATTAGCGCGTAGGGTCGATCGCGTTCCATCCAAAAGACGTTCACATTGATAAACCGTTTCATCAGCGGTTCTGCCTGCTAAATTGTTCAAATAATGATAAAAACTCTGGTAAAGCCATCAGTTTCCAGCATAATGAATGACGTACGTGCATTGCGGCTGTGTTGGGATTACCTTTCCGTGCCGTGCGCATTTTGTCTAATGAGGATGAAAGGAAGGCACAATGAGCGACGAAGAGCTCAAAAAGGTTGCCAACGAGGTAAGGAAGGGCATCGTCACCGGCGTGCACGCTGCCAAGTCCGGCCATCCGGGCGGTTCGCTCGGCGCTGCCGACATCATGACCTATCTGTACTTTGAGGAAATGAACGTCGACCCGGCCGATCCCCGCAAGGCCGATCGCGACCGTTTTGTGCTCTCCAAGGGCCATTGCGCTCCGGGCCTGTACGCCGTGCTCGCCGAGCGTGGGTTCTTCCCCAAGGAGGATCTCGAGACGCTGCGCCATATCGGCAGCCACCTGCAAGGTCATCCCAACATGAACGACACCCCGGGCGTCGATATGTCCACCGGCTCGCTCGGCCAGGGCATCTCCGCCGCCGTGGGCATGGCGGTTGCCGCCAAGCACTGGGGCGATACTTACCGCACGTACGCCCTGCTGGGTGATGGCGAGAGCGAGGAGGGCCAGGTCTGGGAGGCAGCCATGTTTGCCGGCAACCAGCAGCTCGATAACCTCTGCGTGATCGTCGACCACAACGGCCTGCAGATCGACGGCCCCGTCGAGGAGGTCAACGACCCCATGCCGCTCGCCGACAAGTTCCGCGCCTTTAAGTTCCACGTGGTGGAGCTTGCCGACGGCAACGATTTCGATCAGATCCGCGCCGCCTTTGCCGAGGCCCGCGCCACCAAGGGTCAGCCGACCGCCATCATCGCCGAGACCATGAAGGGCAAGGGCGTTTCCTTTATGGAGAACCAGGTTGGTTGGCACGGCAAGGCCCCCAACGATGAACAGTTTGAGCAGGCCATGGCAGAGCTCACGGCCGCCGGAGAGGAGCTCTAGGATGGCAGACGTCAAAAAAATCGCCACGCGCGTAAGCTACGGCGAGGCCCTCGTCGAGCTCGCCAACGAGCACGATGACTTTGTGGTCCTCGACGCCGACCTGGCCGCCGCCACGCAGACCGGCAAGTTCAAGGCCGCCTGCCCCGATCGTTTCTTCGATGTGGGCATTGCCGAGAGCAACCTGATGGGCGTCGCCGCCGGTATCGCGACCACCGGCCGCGTTGCCTTCGCGAGCACCTTTGCCATGTTTGCCGCCGGCCGCGCCTTTGAGCAGGTCCGTAACTCCATCGGCTACCCGCATCTCAACGTTAAGATTGGCGCCACGCACGCCGGTATCTCGGTGGGCGAGGACGGCGCCACACACCAGTGCTGCGAGGATATCGCCCTCATGCGCGTCATCCCTGGCATGACTGTGATCGTTCCTGCCGACGACGTCGAGGCCCGCGCCGTGACGCGCGCCGCCTACGAGTGCGACGGTCCGGTGTACATGCGCTTCGCTCGTTTGGCCTCGCCGGTTATCAACGACCCCGAGACCTACAAGTTCGAGTTGGGTAAGGGCATTGTCATGCGCGAGGGCGCCGATGTGACCATCATTGCCTGCGGCCTGATGGTCGGCGAGGCTCTCGAGGCCGCCGAGCAGCTCGCTGCCGAGGGCATCGACGCCGAGGTCATCAACATACACACCATCAAGCCCATCGATGCCGACCTGATCGTCAAGAGCGCCACCAAGACCGGTCACGTCGTGACCGTCGAGGAGCACTCTGTGATCGGTGGCCTGGGCAGCGCCGTTGCCGACGTCCTGTGCGAGCAGTGCCCGACGTCGCTCAAGAAGATCGGCGTCAACGACACCTTCGGTGAGTCTGGCCCGGGTGCCGAGCTCTTGCACAAGTATGGCCTGGACGCCGCCAACATCGTGGCGACCACCAAGGAGTTCTTGGCATAAGGCAAGACGGATTTCATGGACTGCTTCGTCAGAACTATAAAACTGTTTCGCCAGTACTATAGAAACCCGGCAGGGGCGCTCTCCAAGAGGGCGCCCCTGTTTCAGTTGCGGTGAAATAGGGACTGATTAGCCCTTTTAACTTGTAAAACACTCCCTATTTCACCGCAACTTTTGAAGGCGTTCCCGCTTGTGCTGGCTGCGGCGCGACGATTGATTGCTGCTTGGCACAGGGCCGCCACATTGGGCGCGTCGTTGCCTTTGTATGCCATGGCGAGCAATGCGGCGTTGTAGATCTCGTCGTTGGTCATATCGCCGGCATCGATGGGGCGGAAGGTGAGTATTGAGTCTTGCTCGGCGAGTTCGGCCAGATCGATCGTTTCGCCCGTGGCGAAGACATCGTCGAGGGTTAGTGTGGCGCTCGTGCATGGAATTTGATAGATCGTGCCGTCGACGGCGATAGGGGAGCCTGCCGCCTCGAGCGTGTACACGCCTTGTATTAGGCTGATGCCGGAACCGTCGGAGGCTACATAATCAACCTCGTCGACCGTTATCCCATCGACGGTTTTGCCCGTGATGTGTATCGGGACACGCGAGGCCCCGTTATCGGTATCCCAACCCGCGGCCGAGATATCGAGCACAATAGCATGCTCCGAATGAGCCGATATAAAGCAAGACATTGTCCGATACAGTTGAAACCCCAGCCAGCTGCCGCCGGCAAGAGCAATCGTCAACATACAAACAAGAACGACCACGACGTGCTTCCGAGACTGTACCCAGAACGCCGGGGCAGTCGATAAGCCATGAACGGCAACCCCGCAAGCCGTGCAGTACCTCACACCACCACGCAACTCAGTGCCACAACAAGGACAAACCATACCAGCCTCGCAACCAAAGAAGATCCTAACGAGGCCACTGTAAGTCGATCAATCCAATCTAAGTTGCGCAACAATTAGCCCAAATAGAAGTTGCGGTGAAATAGGGACTGATTAGGCCTTTTAGCTGGTAAAACAGTCCCTATTTCACCGCAACTTATGAAGAAGCCCTGTCAAGCAATGCCTTATCAGGGAAAAGGGCCCAGAACAGAAAAGTGCAATTCAGACCCTCCCAATTTTGTATGCGCAGCACCTTAAGATGGATGCGCCGACCCCTTAGTTATCGCAGGCCGGACACAGGGTTACTTTCCAAATCTTTCCGCAGGACGGAGGAGCCCCCGCCGCACGTAGTGCGCAGCGGAGGCTCCGACATGTCCGAGGACGATTTGGAAAGTAACCCTGTGTCCGGCCGGAGGGACCCAAACACGGCCATGCTTCTTATGTGCAGCAAAGCTAATGCTGCTAAAATATTAAGCGCTCATGTAGTTTAAACGCACGACGATAAGGAGCACCAGTGGGTAACCACTTCCGTACCTCCGGTGCGGGCGATGATGCCCCCAAGACGCAGCCAGGCGTCCAGGGCAGTCGTTTCGCCACTCCGGATTCAGAGGGCCAGCCTGTTGCTCAGGCCCCCGCTCAGCCGGCAGATCAGGCACAGCCGGCATCCGATCCCTTTGCCTACAATCCCACCAGCGATGTCGCGCTTTCCGGCACGGCGGGTTTTGAGCCCGTTCAGGCCGTGACCGCTCGCGTGGAGCAGCCTCAGGCTGGCGCCGCCACGCCGCAGCCTACCATGGCCGGCATTCCCGACCCCATGGCCCCTGCGACGCCGGTTCCTCAGCCTGCGCAGTCCGGTCTCTTTGCCGCTATTCCCGATCCCACGCAGCCTGCTGCCCCGGTGGTCGAGAGCGATCAGGCCGCCGAGGTCGCAAGCCTCGATAACGCGCTCAACAACCCCGATTTTACGTCGGTGTTTGCGCCCATCGATCCGCAAGCCAGCCGCAAGAAGATGGCCAAGCAGGCCGGTGTCGAGCCCGTCATCCTTATGGAGCATGTCACCAAGATCTATCCGGCACAGCCCAACAAGCCTGCACTCGACGACATCAACATCGAGATCTATCCGGGCGAGTTCGTCTTCCTGGTCGGTCATTCCGGCTCGGGTAAGACCACGCTGCTGTCGACGCTCAACCGCGACGTCAAGCCGACGAGTGGCCGCATCTTGGTTGCCGGTCAGGACCTCATGAAGATCAAGAACCGCAAGGTTCCGTTCCTGCGCCGCCAGATTGGCGCCGTGTTCCAGGACTTTAAGCTCCTGCCGCAAAAAACCGCCTACGAAAACGTGGCGTTTGCTCTGCAGTGCATCGGCAAGCCCAAGGGCGTCATTCGCAGCCAGGTGCCCGAGGTGCTGCGTCTGGTCGGTCTGGCCGATCAGATGGACTCGCTGCCCGACCAGCTTTCCGGTGGCGAGCAGCAGCGCGTTGCCGTCGCCCGCGCTATGGTCAACCGTCCGCCGCTGCTGATCTGCGACGAGCCCACGGGTAACCTCGACCCGGCAATCTCGCTGGGCATCATGAAGCTGCTCGAGCGCATTAACCGCACCGGCACCACCGTGATCGTCGCCACGCACGACCGCGAGATGGTCGATAGCATGCACCGTCGCGTGATCGCCCTCGAGGGCGGCCACGTTATCCGCGACCAGGAGAGGGGAGGTTACGGCAACTATGGCACCAACTAACGTGGGCTACTCCTTCAAAGAGGCAATCAGCCACTTCTTCCGTAACTGGACTACCTCGCTCGGCGCCGTCATCACGATCTTCCTTTCGCTGTTTATCATCGGCCTGTTCATCATGGGCTCCGCGATGCTGAACTCCGTGATCGGCACCGTCGAGGATCAGGTTGTCATCAACGCGTTCATTAGCGATGACGCCGATCAGGCCGATGTTCAGGCTTTTGAGGCCGAGCTTAAGACGTGGAATAACGTCAAGTCCGTGACCTATAAGGACAAGGACGACGCGCTGGCCGAGTATACGAGCAAGATGTCGGGCAACGCCGACGCCACCATGAGCGCGCTCGATGGCCAGAACCCGCTTCCGGCTTCCTTCGCTATTGAGATGGACGATCCGTCCAAGGTCGAGAGCACGGCAGAGAAGCTCAAGAAGGATGCCGATTTCCAGAAGATCGCGGATGACGGCGACGTCAACGCGAGCGTGCTGTACGGCCAGGAGGAAGTGAGCCGCCTGTTCCAGGTGACCAACTACATCCGCATCGCCGCCGTGGTGCTCGTTGGCCTTCTGACCTTTATCGCATTCATCTTCATCAACAACACGATTCGCCTGTCCATCACGGCGCGTCGTCGTGAGATTGCGATTATGCGTCTGGTCGGCGCCAGCAACGGCTTCATTCGCGGCCCGTTTATCACCGAGGGCGTGCTGCAGGCCATTTTGGGCTCGCTGCTTTCCATCGGCGTTCTGGAGCTGCTACGCAATCTGATGATTCCGCGTCTGCAGGAGAGCATCGGCTGGATGTCGTTTGCCCTGCCGATGCAGTACTACCTGGTGACCTATGCTGCGCTGATTCTGGTCGGCGTGATTATCGGTCTCTTTGGTTCTGCCATCGCTATGCGCCGCTACCTGCGCGTGTAGGCATGCCTGGAATTCATCCCTTCCAACGGGTCGTCTCTTATGGGGCGGCCCGTTTTTTGATCCCTAGGGGACGGCAGGAAAGCGAATCATTTGGGTAGACTCTTTGGAGTTCGCAATCGATAGTTAGGAGGCGCCATGGGGCGCAATAACAAGCATAAGCGTGGAGCTCGCAATAAGCGCGGGCCGGTGCGCAGTGAACGCCGTCCGAGCCTGACCGGGCGCGTGCAGCTCCATGAGCACAGTGCCTATGTCATAACCGAGAATGGCGACTACAAGGTCATGGGCCGCGGTAAGCGCGAGATCATGGATGGCGATACCGTTGCCGTGAGCATTAAGAACAGCCCGCACGGTGAGCGGCGCGCCGTGATCGAAAGCGTGGTTGAGCGTGCAGCCATAAGCGTGGTGGGCACGTACCAGACCGCCGGTCCGCTCGGTGTGATTGAGCCGCTCGATTCGCGCCTGAAGGCCGACTTCTTCATTTTGCCCGAGGATACCTCGGCGGATCGTCTGGGTGTCCACCCGGGTGATGCTGTTGTCGCACGCATTTTGACCTACCCGACGCGCCTGGAATCGGGCACCGTGACGATCGAACGCCGCATTGGCGGAGATGACGCGCCCGATTTGGGCGTTCAATATGTGATGGCGCGTTACGGCTATACCGATAGCTATCCCGAGGCCGCGCTAGACGAGGCCGAGGGGCTTTCGCTCGATGTGTCCGCGGCGCTTAAGGACCCGCTCCGCCGCGATCTGCGCGACCGCTTTGTCATCACGATCGACCCGGTCGACGCGCGCGACTTTGACGATGCCATTTCGCTGGAGCGCACGCCCGAGGGTGGCTACAAGCTGGGTGTGCATATCGCCGACGTTTCGCACTATGTGGCTTGGGACGGGCATATCGATCTTGAGGCTCGCCATCGCACGACATCGGTGTATCTGGCCGATCGCGTGCTTCCCATGCTGCCCGAACGCTTGTCCTGTGACCTGTGCTCGCTTCGCCCTGACGAGGACCGTCTTGCGTTTACCGTCGATATCGAGCTCGATGCGCAGGGTCGCGTGCGGCATTACGATCCGTACCCCAGCGTGATTCGCTCGCGTGTGCGTATGGACTATGACGGCGCCGAGGCGCTGCTGGTGCGTGCCGGCGCGGTTGAGTATTCGGTGCTGGAGGGTGCGGCCGAGGATGTTGCGGCTGCCGAGACCTCACGCGAGGAAGCGCTTGAGCGCGGTCTTGCGTGCGAGGAAACTGCCCGCGGCTATAACGTCGATCTGGGCGATTTCCTTGTCGCCGCCAACGAACTCGCCGAACTTCGCCGTCGTATTCGTCGCGCCCGCGGCTCAGTCGATTTTGACACGGCCGAGATTCGTGCTCTGTTGGATGAGGACGGAGTACCCGTGCAGATTGTGGCGCGTGAGCGTTCGTGTGCCACGTCGCTTATCGAGGAAGCCATGCTGCTCGCCAACGAGTGCGTTGCAGAGTGGCTGGCAGACCGTGATATCGAGGCCTGCTATCGCGTGCATGAGGATCCGAGCCCCGATAGCCTGCACGGTGCCGCCGTTGCGCTGGCGCAGCTGGGCATCATCAACGATCGCCGTGCTGCCGGTATTGCCCTGGGGAGTCCCGATGAGCTGCAGGCTGCAGTTGATGCTGCCGCCGGTACGGCAAACGCACCGCTCGTCAACACGCTGCTTCTGCGCAGCATGCAGCGCGCACTGTACAAGCCGCGCAACGAGGGTCACTTTGCGCTTGCCGCTCCGTGCTACTGCCACTTTACGAGTCCTATCCGCCGCTATCCCGATTTGGTGGTGCACCGCGTGCTCAAGCTGCAGCTGGCCTATGAGCAGCTGGGCGGCAAGGACGCCTTGGCACGCACGCCCCGGCTCATCGGTAAGGGTCGCGAGTCCCTGCCACGCATTCTGCCGCAGATTTGCCGTGCATGCAGCGATGCGGAGCGTGCGGCCGATGCCGCCAGCCATGCGACGCAAAAGATCAAGATTGCTCAGTACTATGAGGATCGCCTGGGCGAGCGCTATGCCGGAACCATTTCGTGGGTCAGCGGTATGGGCCTGTTCGTACGCCTGGATCTGACGCAGGTCGAAGGCTTGGTTTCGATCAAGAGCCTGGGCAACGAGTGGTTCGAGTTTGACGAGGACGCGCTCACGCTCACAGGCGCCGACACGGGGACCCGCTATGAACTGGGGCAGCGTGTGATCATCGAGGTCTCGCGCGTCAATACCACGCGTGGGCACTTGGACTTTAAGCTTATTCATTAGCCAAATCCCGACTCATGGTGTGGGGGCGGAGGGCGGCCTTTCGGGACCGCCCTTCGTATTTGAATCGTGGCTATCTTGCCGTCTGCTCGGCCGCCCGCTTACCTGCTATTGGAGAGGTAAATCCTACCAAAATAAACTTGTCCCTTTTTGGCAGGTTTACAAGAAAGCGGGGATGAGATGGCGACGGTGTATGGTTATGCGCGGGTGAGTTCGCGCGATCAGAATCTTAATCGGCAGCTGGATGCGCTGGGCGCCTATGGCGTGGGCTCAGCGAATATTTACGCCGACCATGCGAGCGGTAAGGACTTCGACCGCCCGCGGTATCGCGAGCTGCTGCACGTCCTGGGAGACGGGGACGTGCTGGTGGTGCTTTCTATCGACCGACTTGGCCGTAATTACTCCGAGATTCTTGAGGAATGGCGACGCATTACCAAGGAGCTCGGGGTTGCCATTGTGGTGTTGGACATGCCATTGCTTGACACGCGCGCCAGGGCCAGCGGCGCGCCGGATGTGACCAACACCCTGATTGCCGATATTGTGCTGCAACTGCTGAGCTACGTGGCGCAGGTGGAGCGCGAGAATATCCATCGGCGCCAGGCGGAGGGAATTGCAGCGGCGCGGGCGCGAGGGGTCCGTTTCGGTCGACCTCGCAAGCCGTGCCCTCCTCAGTTTGAGCTGGTGCGCGATAGCTATGAGGCGGGCGATATTACCCGCAGCCAGGCAGCAAAGTGCCTGGGCGTGTGCGTGGGGACGTTTGATCGCTGGATGCGCGAGGCGGGGTAGGGGTTTGCGTCGCTTTGTCGCTTCCTGTTGCGATTCAAATTTTGATACGGTGACGATGTCATTTGGGGCTACACTCGCTCATATTTAAAAAGACGGAGGTTGGCCTTTGGCGCACATGAAGAAAATAATCGGGTGGACCGCGATCGCTCTGTTCGCCGCAACGCTGGCGGGCATCTGGGTGCTGACGGAGCAAAACGCAGTGCAGACGTCGTTGCTGAGCGAGTCCACCGCGCGCGTGGTGGAGGGTCAGGCTGCGAGCGTTCAGGCTACCGGCATCACGGGTGAAATTCAGGCGGGGGACGGCATGACTGAGAGTACCAATCCGGCTGCCTCGACGGTCCAGCCTGGTCGACTTGCTTCCATTCGCATGTGGGTAGGCGCAAACGTCCGTCGCGTCGCCCATACCGTAGAGTTTTTCTTCGTCGGATTGTTCGCCTCGGTGATCGTGGTCTGCTTTTCCAGGCGTCCATGGAGTGTGTGTTCCCGTTGCGTGCCTGTGTTTCTCTTTTGCGCTGCCTGCTCCGTTGGCGACCAGGTGCATAAGATCTTTGTTCCCGGCAGGCATTTCGACGTTATCGATTTAGGATTCGATGCTGCGGGCTATGTCACCGCCATGCTGTTGGTATTGCTGGCAGCGGCGTTGGTGCGCCATGCGACTCGGCCGATCGGCGCCCATGCGAGGCGCTAGCCTTAAGACGAGACATCGCGACTGCCTATGCTTCGACATTGACTACAATAACGGCTGCAATCGCGAGTGGTCGTCGATGTGCAGTTTTCCAGACACCTGTTTTCTCTAAGAAAGGAAATCCCATGGCGGTATTGTTTGTTGAATATCCCAAGTGCTCGACCTGCAAGAAGGCCAAGGCATGGCTGGACGAACATGGGGTAGAGTATATCGATCGCGATATCGTTTTGGACAATCCCACGGCTGATGAGCTTGCGACCTGGATTGCTCGTTCGGGGCTGCCGGTGCGGCGCTTCTTTAATTCGTCGGGCATGAAATATCGAGAGCTGGGCCTGAAGGCGCGTCTGGATGCGGGCATGACGGATCGGGAGTGCTACGAGCTGCTGGCGACCGACGGCATGCTGGTCAAGCGTCCGCTGCTGGTGGGCGACGACTTTGCGATTCCTGGGTTTAAGGAAGCGGCCTGGACCGAGGTGCTGCTGTAGTGGCTGCGGAAAGTGCGTCCCGTTTTGAGCTCGGATTCCGGGACGCAGTTTCCGGTTGAAGGGGCTAGCGGAAACCGTATCCCAGTTTGAGCGCGAAATCTGGGATACGGTTTCCGTTTGGGGCCTCTAGGGGAAAGCGCGTCCCGTTCTGGACGTAAATTCCGGGATGAGCTTTCCGGTTGGCGGGCATGCGCACTATCCCGGCTGGCGGGCATATGCGCTAATCCTCAAGCTGTGCCCATTCGTGCGGATCGTAGACCTTTACGTGCTTGTTGGGCTTGCCGCTCCAGTACTCCTCGTCCATAAAGGGCAGATATGCCTGAACGCCGGGGCAGATAAAGGGAATCCGCTGCTGTTGCAGCCGCTCGCGCTGGCGCTGCTCCAGGTGCGCCTCGGATATGACGGTCGGCATACCGGACAGCTCGACGAGGCTTGCCTGGATTCGCTTAAGGTCGGGGAGTCCCGCGTGCCATGACACTCGCATGATCAAAAAGGATGCACGGCGGTATTTTGCCTGCATCACCGTGATGGCGGGGCGCAGTGTGGGATGGATTTTGTCCCGTTCGGGCCAAAGGTCAGCAGTGATCTCGAGGCCCAGGGTCTCCCATAGGTAATCAAGCTCTTCGTCCATGGTGCCTCGATATCCGTGTAATGATGACGGTTCGATTGTGCCATCAGCCGTGAGTGCTGCATTGTTGTAATCTACCAGCGGTAGATGTGGGATGTTTTACGGGCTTTGACGCCGTAGGTATCGCTGGTGCTTCACAGGTCCTTCACGTGTTGGCCGTATTTGACTGAATTTCAAAAAAGTCAAAATTAGGGCTTGCGTCACGGCGGGACTTCCCGTATATTTCTTTCTTGCGCAAAGGCACAGCCGAGCGCAGCGATGCAGTCATTGGGATGTCGTCTAATGGCAGGACAGCGGATTCTGGTTCCGTCAATGGGGGTTCGACTCCCTCCATCCCAGCCATTGCATTTGCTACATATGGCCCGTTCGTCTAGCGGTTTAGGACGCCGCCCTCTCAAGGCGGAGATCACCAGTTCGAATCTGGTACGGGCTACCAAAATTGAACGCCCGGGCCTCGTAAGAGACCCGGGTTTTGTGTATTGACCGATGTTTAAGGCGCGCGTTGAGTCTGCCGCCCGGACCGAGGAGTTGTCATGGACCTGCCCATCAGCTTGCAAGACATCACATATGCCGAGAACTATCTGGCGCAGGGCGACCTGGCTACGGCGACGCCGCTGCTGGAGCGCCTGGTGGAGCTCGCCGAGGAGTATATCGACGCCGAGTGCAAGACGGAGGAGAAGCGCCAATACTTCAGCTTCGATAGCAAGTTTGAGCGCTTGGCCTATCGCCGCGTGGAGAAGGATCCGCGCGAGCTCGTGCAGGTTGAGGTGCCGTTTGACCGCCTGTACTCTGACATGGCGTTTGCCTACATTCGCCAGCAGGATTATGTGAGCGCTCGTAATGCCTTGATGCAGGCTGTGCGTTGGGACCCCATGAACTGCAACTATCGCTTGGATTTGGCCGAGCTGTTCCGCGCTCTCGAGGACAAGCAGGAGTGGGCTTCGCTTTCGTTTTCGGTGCTGGAGCGTGCAAGCGATGGCAAGTGCGCCGCCCGCGCTTACGCCAATCTGGGACAGTACTTCTTGGAGCCCGAGACCGAGAACATTTCGGCTGCCGTGGGCTGCGCGCGTCTGGCGCTGCGCCTGGCGCCCAACGATACGCATACGACGCGCCTGCTCAACAAGATCCATACTACCTATCCGGATGCCGCCGAGGAGAGCGACGAGCACGTGATGGGCGAGCTGGCGTTGCAGGGCGTTCCGACCTCACCTTCGGCCGAGATTGCAATCTGCCTGATTATGTGCGCGACCGATGCTGCAAGCGACGGCGACAAGCAGGAGGCGACGCGCCTGACGGTGCGTGCTCGCGACTTGGTGGGCGAGGAGGCCTGCGCGGCGATTATCAAACTGGTGCGCGAGAGCGATGCCGAGCTCAATGCCGAGCGCAAGGCAAAGCGCGCAGGTGCCGACAAGGGAACCGATGGCGCCAAGGAGGCCGGCGATGCCCAGTAAGCGCGAGCGCAAACTCATTTCCAAGAATCGCTCGGCACATCACGAGTACTTTATCGATGAGACGTTTGAGTGCGGTATTGAGCTGAGCGGCACCGAGGTCAAGTCGATTCGCGAGCGCGCCTGTCAGATCACTGACACTTTTGCGCTGATTCGTGGCGGCGAGTGCTGGCTCGTCGGCCTGCATATCCACCCTTATAGCCATGGTGGCGTGTGGAATCGCGATCCCGACCGTCGGCGTCGTCTGCTGCTGCACCGCAAGGAGATCGACTTTCTTGACGGCAAACTTCGCAACCGTGGTTATGCGCTGGTTCCGTTGGAACTCTACTTTAATACCGACGGCCGCGTAAAGCTGCTGCTGGGTCTGGGCCGCGGCAAGAAGCTCTACGACAAGCGCGAGGACATGGCCAAGCGTGATGTCCAACGCGAGATCGACCGCGCCCTTAAGGAACGCAACCGCTAGGCACTCTGTATAAGTTGCGGTGGAATACGGACTGTTTTGCCTGTTTGAGGGGCTATTCAGTCCCTATTTCACCGCAACTGCGGGCGTCTCATCTTTCTTACTGTTCTGACACATATGTCTCAAAGGCGGCGTCCGTTATGGGTGCCGCCTTTTTTGTGGGTACATACATTCATGAGGTTCCAACCCGAGCTAGGGGAGTGATCGTTATGGACAAAACTGCGTTCTTTACCATGCCGAGCGGTCTGTACGTGGTGAGTGCTGCGGCAGACGGGCTGCGCGCCGGCTGCGTCATCAACACTGCGGTGCAGGTGACGTCCATGCCGCCGCGTATTTCGGTTGCCGTGAACAAGGACAATGTCACCTCGGGCGTTATCGCATCGGCCAAAGCGTTCGCGCTGACCGTGATCGATCAGACCGCCGACATGCTCTACATCGGTAACTTTGGGTTCCGCACCAGCAGCGATTATGACAAGTTTGCCAAATACGAGACCCGCGAGACGGCTCTGGGCATGCCCTATGTGCCCGAGCATGCGGCGGCCCTGTTTAGCTGCCGTTTGATCGACACTGTGGATGTGGGCACGCATCTGCTGTTTATCGGCGAGGTCGAGGATGCCGAGCGCCTGAGCGACGAGACGCCGCTGACGTACGACTACTATCACAAGGTGCTAAAGGGCAAGACGCCGCCCAAAGCCTCGTCGTATCAAGGCTAGAAATGTTCTAAAAATACTTGCATTATCTTATTGAGAATATATACTAATAAGTAAGTACACCAGCAGTCACGTTCGAGAGGAGAACATCATGGCTGAGGAGAAGAAGACGTATAAGTTTGTGTGCACCGTTTGCGGTTACGAGGTTGAGGTCGACACGCCCGAGCTGCCCGAGGACTACGTGTGCCCGGTGTGCGGCGTCGGTCCCGATCAGTTTGAGCTCGTCGAGGAGTAACTCGCAGGCACACGGCGAAAGCCGAACATAGCTCTGTCCAAGGGTTCCGGTCGAATTCTCGGCCGGGACCCTTTTGATTACGGGCTTTAGCCTGTGCGGGGCGCGCAGCGCGCCGCATCAGAAACCACCCGC
>CABRHX010000029.1 GCA_902470805.1 uncultured Collinsella sp.
TGGGTCGGCCGGGATTGGTCAATCTCGGCCGACTATATTTGGCTAAATTATTCCGGCGCTAACATGGAACCTCCTCGTTCTCTGGACTGCATGGCAGCCCGAGCGTAACGGGGATGCGCGGGAAGGCATTTAATGGCGGTGCCGAACGGCAATATTCGGTCGGGTGGGCGGCGGTGCTGATTCGCAATATAGGTGGTGTCGAAAGGGCCTAGGACTCACCATGAAAGGGCGACAAAAAAGACGGCCAACCGAAGTTGACCGCTTTCTATTCTATGCTGGAGCATCCAGAGGGTGCTTCCGAACTCGTTTTCTCGCTGCCATTCATGCTTTCGAAGCATCTTTCGACCTTCGCAGTCTCATGTTTTGAGAATCTGCCGTGTTTATCACCGTTATCAATGAGTGTGTGGAAGTGATCCTCATACAGATTCATGCGATCCGCCAGAGAACTGAGAAGCGTCTTTCTGCAGCCCTCATTGTCTACCCTCGCATCTCTCAGGTCTTCCGGAAATTCACAAGCAGTCTTAGGGTCAATTTGTTTCTGCTTTCAGAGACTTGTTTGAGAGTTTTTAAAGACAGTTCAAAACAATAAGCGAGACACCATAAAGCAGAGCAAGATGTGCCGGATAGAAAATGTAGAAGAAATATTTCAGCTTCAGCCCTCGCTTGCCATTATAAAGATTGATAAGCAACAACGAAATTATCGCGGCAGCAACATCAGGATTAAAAATATTAGCTGTAGTGAACTCAAATCCGCCGCCAATTATATGGCATGACGAAAAGAGCACTGCACATACTGCAGCAAAGAACATCTTTGCTTTGCTGTCGTGGAATAAATAGAATGCAGCCACAAGCAGAATGCCATACGCACCGCCATCCAGCTTAGTGTATTCAGCTGCCAGTGCTGTCAAAACAATCAGAGCAATTTCTGCAATGTGCCTCTTCCATTTTGAAAGACTTTGTATCTTTTCCAGAATAATCAAAAAGACCAAGGAAAGCAGGAGCTCATACATAACATTCTGTTGCCGAAGGTCAAATAGCTGCCCGGTTTGAACGAAATCGTATATGGGCTCCGCAATGATTGCGAAGACAAGCATATTTCGCAGGTACTTCTTTATGTCATGAGTATGCAAAAATCCCTCAACTATCAAAAAGCAAAATAAGGGAAATGCAATTCTGCCAAGAACATGAAGCACATCCGAAGCCTCGCTTAGAATCGCCCACTGTTCGTCTGATATCCGATTGTACGATGCGTGAGTCATGATTCCATTGGTCAGGACGATCCTGCTTACATGATCGAGAACCATCGAGATGGCCGCTGTTATCTTTAATGTGCTGCCGCTAATTCCGTATCTATCTGTTTTCATTTCTTTTTCCTTTCTTTGGGTGGGCCGTCAGGGGTTCAGCCTGCTTCGCAGGCGGCCGCTGCGGCGCTTTCGCGCCTTGCGCGCTGCGCTGGCAAACGCTCGCGCGTTTACTCAGCTCCGCGCCCCGACGGGTTCGAACCCATGAAAGGGCGACAAAAAAGACGGCCAACCGAAGTTGACCGTCTCAACAATCTTTGGGTGGGCCGTCAGGGGTTCGAACCCTGGACCTTGGGATTAAAAGTCCCCTGCTCTGCCAGCTGAGCTAACGGCCCGCGGGTGGCATTGTACCACGGTCTGGGACTATTCCCAACTCCATTGGCCGTTCTGGAAAATCACAACTTCACGTCCATCAGGCGTAATTCCCGTAATATCGATGTCGTCCGTGCCAATCATAAAATCGACGTGCGCGCTCGAGACGTTAACGCCATGATCCAGGAGCTCTTCCTTGGACATGTCGTACCCACCCTCGATGCATTCGGGGAAACCGACACCTAGCGCGAGATGGCAGCTAGCGTTCTCGTCATAGAGCGTGTCATAGAACAGAACGCCGCTTTCGCGGATCGGAGTGTTCTTGGAAATGAGCGCGACCTCGCCCAGATGAGCGGCACCTTCATCGGTGTCAATAATGCTCGCAAGCGTTGCCTTGCCCACGCGGGCGTCGTAGTCCACCACGCGGCCGCCCTCGAACTTAATCCAAAAATCTTCGACTTTATTGCCGTGGTGGATGAGCGGCATGGCCGAGTACACGATACCGTCGGCGCGCATGCGATCGGGCGAAGTGAAGACTTCCTCGGTGGGAATGTTGGGGAAGAAGGGGTGCCCATCGGGCGTCTTGCCCTTGCCGCCGGCCCACTCGTGACCCTTCGTCATGCCAATCGTCAGATCGGTTCCATTTGCCGCGGTGTAATGCAGGCAGTCGAAACGATTGTCGTTCAGGAAACGCAGGTTCTTTTCGAATGCGGCGTCATGGAGCTCCCAGTCGCTCTCTGGGTCCTGGCCATCGGCGCGAGCGGTGTGCAGAATCGCATTCCACAGCTTATAGATTGCAACCTCATCGGCGTCTCCCGGGAACACCTCGCGCGCCCAAGCCACGACCGGAGCGCCGGCGATGCACCACGGATTGATGTTGTAATCCAGTCCACGGCGGAAAACTTTGCACTGCGTGTTCTTTGCCTTAGAAGCTGCAGCGGGCTTAGCGGGATCGATGCCCTTAAGGGCGGCGGGGTCCGCACCCTCGATAAAGATAAAGCAGGCACCGTCCTGGGCCAGGGAATCCAGCTGCAGGCGCTTCCACTCGGGCGTCTGCTCAAAATAGCTTTTCTCGACATGCTCGTACGTGAGCCTCGTCACGGCATCATCGGCCCAGATGACCGTCACGTGGCCGGCGCCGGCAGCATAGGCCTCCGCGACCACCACGCGCGCAAACGGCGCGCACTCAACCGGAGACTGAACGACGACTTCCTGGCCGGGCTTAACGTTTACGCCCTTGCGGACAACCAGGCGCGCATAGTTTTTAATCTTGGGCTCCAGGGACTTCATACCCTCCAGGGCCTCTTCGACCGTCAGGGCAGCTCGAATCATGTGCCACTCCATCTATCTATAGAACAGTAAAAAGGCGCGCCGCAAAAACGACGCGCCTTATATCTTAGCGATAAGTATGTATGCAAACGCTACTTCTTCTTGGAGTCCTTCTTGTCCTCCTCGGCAGCTGCGCGCTCGATAAGAGCGTTGAGCTTGTTCTCGGACATGCCCTCGGCCTGCGCGCGGTACATGTTGCGCAAGGGACGAATACGAGCGAAGTCGTAGATAAAGTCACCTAGGATGATGACATAGGACAAAACGATGCCGACCATCTGGACAGGGCTGGACACCATGCCAGCGGGAGCGAAGTACAGCGAGGCCCAAATTGCCACGACGAGCACCATGCCAATGGCGAGCACAATCCACCAGATGCGACGGCGCTTGGTGTAGTCCTCGTCCTGCTTGAGGAGGATATTCGACACCGTATAGATGCGGTCCTCCTTGGCGCGCTGCTTAGCCTTGCGGGCGCGCTTCTCCTCTTTAGAGAGGCCCTCGAGGTTCTCGCCCTTCTCGAGCTCTTTGCGGCGTGCCTTAGACGAAGCCGGCACGACGCGAACGGAGCTCGCTGCTTGGCGGGCGGGCTTAGCAGATGCGGCAGACTTGCGCGCAACCCCGGTAACTTCGTGGGATTGCGTGCGCTTGTTCGTGGCGCTACGGGTACTCACTTATGCATTCTCCTTCATGCTTGTGAACTGGGAGCCCGTGATGATCTGGAAGGCCTCGCGATAGCGCTCGGACGTACCATCGATGACCTCGGCGGGCAGGTGCGGGGTCTCCCCCGTCATATCCCAGTTGGCCTTGAGCCAATTGCGGACGAATTGCTTGTCGTAGCTAGACTGGATCTTACCCTCCTCGTAGCTGGCAGCAGGCCAGAAACGGCTGGAGTCGGGCGTGAGGCACTCGTCGATCAGCGTGACCTTGCCATCGATGACACCAAACTCGAACTTGGTGTCGGCAATGATGATGCCACGGGTCGCGGCGTACTCGGCAGCGGCCTTGTAGATCTTGAGGGAAAGGTCGCGAATCTGCGTGGCGATGTCCTCGCCCACGATCTCGCAGCAACGCTCGAACGAGATGTTCTCGTCGTGGTCACCGATCTCGGCCTTCGTGGACGGCGTGAACAGCGGTTCGGGAAGCTTGGAAGCCTCGGTCAGGCCCTCAGGCAGCTGGATGCCGCAGACGGTGCCGTTCTCGTCGTAGGTCTTCTTGCCCGAACCGGTCAGATAGCCGCGGACGATGCACTCGATAGGAATCGTCTGGGCCTTCTTAACCAGCATGGCGCGGCCAGCGAGGTAGTCACGATACTCAGCAAACTCCTCGGGGAAATCCGCCGGGTCGATGGAAACGAGATGGTTGGGGACGATGTCGGCAAACTTATCGAACCAGAATGCCGAGATGCGATTGAGTACCTCTCCCTTAAACGGAATCTCGTCGGGAAGAATGAAGTCGAACGCAGAAATGCGGTCGGTGGCGACCATCAGCAGGTTTTCACCGGCATCGTAAATATCACGAACCTTGCCACGGGAATCCGGACGACGCTCCATCGTTGTCACGTGAGTCACTCCTTACCTAAATACGACAGAAATGCGGGTTCTTTCCCGCATGTTTTCGCAAACTCGGAGCGGCAGGGACGCGGCCCCTCCTTCACCGAATAGCGAAAAGCTAGTGCTCCATTGTAGTAGATGCCGCGTCTGCCGTGTGCTCGCGGGGCAGATGAATTGTAAAAGTCGTACCCTTTCCAAGCTCCGACTCCACGGATATGTAGCCATGGTGACGCTCGACGATCTGCTTGGTCACGGCGAGGCCAACGCCCAGGCCGCCAGCTTCGCGGGCGCGGCTGGCATCGGCGCGCCAAAACCGCCCGAAGATACGCGACAAATCGTCCTTGGCAATACCGATGCCGGTATCAGAAACGGCAATGCTGACGTGCCTGCGGTCACTGAGCACCGACACCACGACCCAACCGCCCTCGGGGGTGTAGCGCATGGCGTTGCTCATGAGGTTGATAACACATTGCGTGATCATGTCGGGATCGGCCTCGACGACATCGTCGTGCCCTTGGGTTTCATCTGCAAAGCGAAGACGAAGGTCACGGTCGGCAAACAGACGCTCCTGGCCGTTCACAATCGATCGCACGAACGGAACCATGTCCACCGGTTCTAGATTGAGCGGAGCCGTGCTGTTTTCCATACGCGATAGGTCGAGCATCTGCTGCACCAGACGAGCCAGGCGACGCGTCTCGGAAGCAACGGTCTCCAAATGCTCATCGTCGGTGGGATACACGCCATCCTGCATGGCCTCGACCGTTGCGAGCATGGCCATAAGCGGCGTGCGAAGCTCGTGTGCAACGTCTGAGGTCAGGCGCTTCTCGTGTTTCATATCCTTCTCGAGCGAGGTGGCCATCTCATCGAAGGTCTCACCCAGCTGATCGATCTCGTCATCACCGCGCAGCCCCGTGCGAGCCGACAGGTCGCCGTCACGGATTTGCTTTGCGGTACTGGTGATGCGATGAATCGGTTTGGTGAGCATGCGCGACACGAGCGATCCGATAACGACCGAAATGCAGATTGCAACAACCGCGGCGAGGGCCATGGCGTTAAAGGTCTTCTCCCTAAACGCAGAGTCCGCCTTGGTGAGCAGAGCGTCGGAGCCGATGGCCCACAGCTTTACCTGTCCGACATGCTCGCCGGAAGACGTTACAATCTCGACGTTAGCAACGCTATCGGAGTCGGTTGGAGCAGACGAGACCGGGCTATGCGATGCCCTCTTGCCGCTCGTGTCGTCGGTCGTAGCCTGGTTTTCGCGTACATCGGCGGTGGCGCTTGCCGAGGGCCAGGAATCGTCATAAACGATCACACCCTTTTTATTGACGACCTGCATGCCCAGATCGTCGGAAACCAAACTCGACGTTGCGACCGTGCGCAGTTCTCCCGCGGTCCAAGAGCCGTTTTCCTCATATGAGGTCGCCAACTTCTCGGCAGCGGAATTTGCGATTTCGACGATATTGGAGCGTGTGTAATCCGAAAAGACCGTGCCCCACACAACAGAGACAACGCCCACCAGCACCAATACCGTCATGAGCGATGTCAGAGCAAAAGCAAGTGCCATGCGCGAGGGATAGCTCATCGTTGGCCGTGAATCGGAACGAGGCGTGTTCCAACTAGCCTTGGAACCCGCCTCGCTCTCCTGCTTGTGCTTTTGTCCGATTTCAAAGCGCGCAGGTGTCATATGTGATTTCCCTATTTCTCGTCCGACTTATCGGTCTTGGCCGGAGCCTCGAAGCGATAGCCGACACCATGGACGGTGTAGAGCCACTTGGGCTTCTTGGGATCATCGCCCAGCTTGGCGCGAAGATTCTTCACGTGGCTATCGATGGTGCGCTCATAGCCCTCAAAGTCATACCCGAGCACTTTCTCGACCAGCTCCATGCGGTTATACACACGGCCGGGATGGCGGGCAAGCGTGGTGAGCAGCTTAAACTCGGAAGCCGTCAGATCGACTTCCTTGCCCTCGACCAAGATCTTGTGGCCCGAGATATCGATGACCAGATCGCCGAAGTCGAGTACCTCGACGGCGGGCTCGTCGGCCTGATGGGCACGGCGGAACAGAGCGCGAACGCGGGCGACGAGCTCGCGCGGCGAGAACGGCTTAATCAGATAGTCGTCGGCGCCGAGCTCAAGACCGATAATACGGTCCTCGATCTCGCCCTTAGCCGTCAGCATGATGATGGGGACATCCGAGGTATCGCGAATGGTGCGGCAAACGCGCTCGCCGGGAATCTTGGGGAGCATAAGGTCGAGCACGACCAGGTCGAACTGATGCTTCTCGAACTCCTCGATCGCGGACTGGCCGTCGCCGACGCCCACAACCCAGTAGCCTTCGCGCTCGAGATAGGCAGCGACGGCGTCACGGATTGCCTTCTCATCCTCGACCAGCAGAATCTTTTTTGCATCTGAAGCCATAACACGGCCCCCCTGTCTCAATTAGCTAAGAACAAGCCCATTTTAACGCACCTGAGCCCGCCGGATGCCGCTATGACGCGGCAGCTCGGCGGGCGGTACTCACAATTACAACGCGTTTATTCCCCTGTTGGCGCCTTTTTAACCCCTCTAAGCTTAAAGAGAGAATAGGCGTGCAGTGACCGTCTCTGGTATACCCTGGCTGTTGCGCACCGTGGCGTACGTAAGGAATGAGTCCGATTTTCCCGCCGTAGCTGGATAATCGCCATACTCCAAAGCGCGGTCGGGCGACAGCAGCGAGCCATAGGTCTTGGCAGAGGTGTCGATCAGGAAATGCGACGCCTGTACCTTAACAAGGTATTTATTCTTCTTGCCAGCCGCACATGCGAGCGGCTCGCGTGACAGGAAGAGGTACGGCCCTCCCTCATTACCGATATACGTGCCCATATTGCCCAGGCTGCCCACGCCACTATAGGCCGCCTCGATAGAAAACACGAAGGTATCGCCCATATATACGGCCTCGAAAGGCGAAACTGACGAAGGGAGGACCAACTGGGCACGCTTGGTGTTGTTGCCGTCGGTCAGATCGATTGCCGTTATGCCGTAGTAGACGCCCTCGTCGTTGCGGACACGCGGCGAGATGGTCAAAATGCCGTCGCTCGCGCGCGGGGCCGATGCAAAGCGGCCCGTCGATTTCCAAATTACCTCGGCCTTGGATTCATCAAGCGAGCGACGATAGCAAAACGAATCACTACTCGTTTTATTGCCGCCTGCCGAAGGCATTTTATACCAGATGACCGATGACCCGAACGCCGTAAACAGGGGCGGATCATAGTCCTTGCCACCTCGATCGAGCTCAACCACGTCGCCAGAGAGCGAAGCGCCCGACAGATTTTGAGCGTAGAGCTTCCACGATGAATTGGCAAAGTTCATCTCAACCCACGCGAATACGCCGTCGCCGGCACGGACATCGTAGAATGCATATCCCGTGCCCTCGATAGGATCCTCGATTAATGTGGTAAGCGAGCCATCACCCAGGTTGAGCACACCGAGTGTGTTGGCGTGCAGCGCCGATGCGGGCGCCATCATCGCCGCGGCGTAATCGCCGTCGCAGTAGTACAGCAGCGTACCCAGAGGCAGCGTCCACGACGCCGCCGGCTCAAGATCGATGTCGACTGCCTCGTACTCATCCGTAATCGAGATGATCTTGGAATCGTCCTTGATAACCTGCGGCTCGCCGGCGGCATCATCGCTGGTGCCCGTTTTTTTCGAGCATCCGGCAAGCACCGTGGCAGCGCCCGCGGCAGCCCCACCGAGTACAAAGCCGCGACGCGATATTCCGTTCTTGATGTGATCGGCGATACCCATTAGGCGATCTCGGTGCGAGCGGCCTCGATAGCGCGTGTAAGCTGGTCGGCGCAGGAGGTCTTTTTCATACCGCAGGTATTACCGGCGAGAACCTCGATTACGCGATCGGCAGGAGCGCCCTCGACCAGCTTGGAGATAGCCTTGAGATTGCCGTCGCAGCCGCCGGTAAACTCAACGTCCATCACCTTGTTGCCGTCATCGGAAAGATCAAGGTGAATATTGCGAGCACACACGCCCTGAGGCTTGTAATCAAACGAAATCATGCGATCCCCTCTCAGAATGTTATTCGAGACGACTATTATCCCCGTCTTTCCCTAAATGCAACGAGGCGCTTTGCCGGCAACACACATTACCAGCAAAGCGCCCTAAAAAGCTAACGTTATGCCCGAACCTACTCGAAGCTCAGCTGCTCCAGACGATCAAAGACCGTGTCGATACGGGTGAGGAAGTCCCACGGATCAAAGATCTCGTCGAGCTTCTCCTGACTGACGGTGCAGCGCGGGTCGGCCTCGAGACGCTCCTTAAAGGTGGGGCCGGAGACACAATCCTGTACCTCGTGCCAAGTTGCCATGGCGTTCTCCTGCACAATGGCGTACGCGTCCTCGCGGGTGATGCCCGTGTCGACGAGGGCGAGCAGCACCTTGGAGGAGAAGATGAGACCGCGGGTCTTATTGAGGTTGGCCATCATGCGGGCAGGGTACAGCTGCAGGCCGTCGATAACGCGGATGAGGCACTGGAACATGTGGTCGAGGGCGATGAAGCTATCGGCCTGGGCGACGCGCTCGGCAGAGGAGTGCGAAATGTCACGCTCGTGCCACAGGGCGACGTTATCGAAGGCAACCTGGGCGTTGGACTTCACGACGCGCGACAGACCGCAGACTTTCTCCATGGTGATGGGGTTGCGCTTGTGCGGCATGGCTGAGCTGCCCTTTTGGCCCTTACGGAACGGCTCCTCGGCCTCGAGCGTATCAGTCTTCTGCAGATTGCGGACCTCGGTAGCGATGCGCTCGCAGGTGGCTGCGGTGGTGGCGAGAACGCCGGCGAGATAGGCGTGATGGTCGCGGCTGATAACCTGCGTGGACAGCGGGTCGTGAACCAGGCCCAGGTGCTCGCAGACATACTCCTCGACGAACGGCTCGATGGAGCTGTACGTGCCGACAGCGCCCGAGATGGCACCAAAGGCAACATTCTTGCGGGCGTCCTCAAGACGATCCAGATCGCGCTTGAGCTCCCAGGCCCAAGAGCCAAACTTCATGCCGAAGGTCATCGGCTCGGCGTGGATGCCATGAGTGCGGCCGGCACAGAGCGTGTTGCGCTCCTCAAAGGCGCGACGCTTGCAAATCTCGCCGAGCTTCTTGACGTCCTCGATGATCAGGTCGCAGGCCTGGGTGAGCTGGTAGCACAGGGCCGTGTCGCCCAGATCGGAGCTGGTCATGCCATAGTGAACCCAGCGGCTGGGCTTGGGGTCGCCCTCGGGAACATCGGCATCGATGAACTCCTTCATGTTGGTCAGGAAGGCAATGACGTCGTGGCGCGTGACTTCCTCGATCTCATCGACCTTCGCCTTCTCAAAGTTGGCATGGTCGCGGATCCACTGGGCCTCGTCTTTGGAAATACCGATCTTGCCGAGCTCCGCCTGGGCCTCGCAGGCCAAGACCTCGATCTCCTGCCAAATGGCGTACTTGTTCTCGAGGGAGAAAATGTGTCCCATCTCCGGGCGGGTATAGCGATCGATCATAGCGGCTCCTTTTTGGTTATTGGCACGTTGGTCGTAACCCAACCATTGTACCGTGCGCAGGTGCAAGTATGGGCAGCAGGCATTAACCTAACATTTTGCCGCAAGAGCAGCCATGGGGACATCCGCGTATTTGCTTCGCAAATCCGCACCGGCTGCGGTCGGCAGACCCGGTCCGCGCACACGCACGGGCACAGCGGGTTGGACCCGACGTTCCCGAGGTCCCCCGTACTCGATGGAGCGGGCAACGGGACGTCCGCGTATTTGCTTCGCAAATCCGCACCGGCTGCGGCCGCCTATCGGCGACCCTGCCTGCTCGCTATAAACGCTTCGCGTTTATTTAACGCTCGCACCCTGTCGGGTTCGAGTCCCGGCACTTTATTGAAAAAGGCACGGTAACGAAACGTTACCGTGCCTGAAATTCGAATGGAGCGGGCAACGGGACTCGAACCCGCGAGTGTCAGCTTGGGAAGCTGATGCCTTACCACTTGGCGATGCCCGCATATGTGGGGGATAGTATAACGCGGTTGTCTTGTTCGATACAAGGGTGGCGATGCTTGTTTTAGCTGTGGAGATTCGTTTGAAAATCGCGTCAATTGTGGAGACGAGGACCTTTGGCTTCCTGTTCCCCTTATCTTCTACCTGCACTTTTATCTGATTGTTGTATTTGAGCTCGATTTGTCAGAAATCGGGCAAGCTTTTGGTCAGGCTCCGGTACTTACCCGCATGAACCTCGGGGGTAGCCTCATCCTACGCGTCGCAACCTCCCCATGCGGCGCACGAGGGATAAGGAGCAGCCATGTCCAACGCACCCACGCACTCTGTCCACAGCGCAATCGCAACAGGTCCGCTGCTCCTGCTCCTCTTCCTGCTTTTCGGCTGCCTGACACCGGGAGCCGCATTTGCCGTCGATGGCTACGACCAGCTCGGCTTCCGCACTATTAGCGATGATTGTGGGCCCTTCCTCATCGGCAAGTATGAAGCTCAAGACGCCTCGATTGCCTACTGCATGAACCAGGAGCGCCCCGGCCCCACCAAGCCGGGCGGCCCATGGCTCAACTTTGATCAAGGCTGGGTGTGGCTCGACGACGAGTTCGCGGCAATCGTTTGTCACGGATATCCTACCGCCACGTCGTTTGGCGGTTACCATCTTTCACCCGATCGTGCCCGCGCCGCAACCCAGCTTGCCGTATGGATGCTCAACGGCACTACCCATGTCGACGGTACCTACTCTTACACGACCGCTCAGGGCAAAACCAAGAGTGGGCACTTTATCACTGACAATGAAGTCGTGGCGGCGGCGCGGTGGCTCCACGACAGCGCAAAATCAGGAAGCATCAAAGCCGCTCCGCACCGCGCGCGGCGCTATCTAGGAGCCGTATCGGGCGGCAGCAAACGTCAGGACATGCTCTATGTACTGCCGGCGGTCTCTGTTTCCTTCCAAAAGCAGTCTGCAAACGCTGCCATTACCAGCGGAAACAATACTTATCAGTTTGACGGGGCAACATTCGATGTTTTTGAGAGCACCAGCGGCGCGCGTGTCGGCACCGTCCAGATGGACAGCAACGGTCGAGCGCAGGCAACACTTCTGCCCAACACGGCATACTACCTAGTTGAAACGAAGGCGCCGGCCGGCTATGTCCCCCGTCGCGATCGCATCGCCTTTACCACGGGGAATGACGGTGGAAAGGTCGCCATTGATGAACAGCCCGGCACCATCAATCTGCGTATCGTAAAACTCGATGCCGCGACGAATGCCGGCCCCCAGGCGGGATCTTCACTCGTAGGAGCAGAGTTCACGTGTGTGTCGCAATCAACCCCTGGATGGGCGCAAATTCTCACGACTGACGAAAGCGGTCGGGCTACCCTCGTCGATGTCCCCTTAGGAACCTTTACCATCTACGAATCAAAAGCCCCCGAGGGCTACCTGCCATCCAACGACAGCTGGACCTATACCGTTGGAGCCGACCAGCTCGGCGATTCAGGCGTAGTCGAGATCGAATCTCGCATTTCCGATATCCCCATTGCGTTTGACCTTGAGATTTCCAAATTCAAGGATTACGGCAATAGCGACCAATCCGGCCTGGAGCAGCCGGCGGGTGGTGTTGTCTTTGAAGTTGTCAGCAACAGCTCTCAGCAGGTTGTTGGCACATTGACCACAAACATCTATGGCTTTGCCTCCACCAAAGATCAGCCCGAAGCATGGTTCGGCACAGGCAAGCGACCCGCCGGTGTCCACGGAGCCGTCCCATACGACCGTGCCGGCTACACGATTCGCGAGGTTCCGGAAACCGTCCCCGAGGGTTTTAAACGTGCAGGGGAATGGACCGTCGGGGCCAATCAGATTTCCAACGGCGCCGAGCTTCAATATATCGTGGACAACCACGCTCTGTCGACGCATCTCCAGATTGTAAAACGCGATGCCCAAACAGGCGCTTCTGTTCCACTAGCCGGATTCACCTTCCAACTCCTCGACAGCAATCACGAACCTGTCTCACAAACTTGCTGGTATCCAGCACATGACGTAATGGACACCTTTACGACTGACGCGACCGGGACCGTCACACTGCCCGAATCGCTCGTGCCGGGCACCTATTATGTACGCGAAACCTCGGCCAAAGAGCCCTATCTTGTCGGCGAAGAGATCGAGGTAAACATACCCGCCGACATGAACCTAACGCCCGTTGCAGTCGCCTCGTATTATGACCACGCCGCGACCGGAAACATCAGGATCGTTAAAACCGATGCCATAGACGGCAGCAGCCTCGCGGGCGCCGTCTTTGAGATCCGTGCCTCGGGTGATATCGTGCACCCCGACGGTAGCATTGCCGCGCTCGACGGTGAGACTGTCGCGACCGTCACGACGGATGAAACTGGAGAAGCACGCGCGGACAACCTCCCGCTGGGACTTGGCACCGCACGCTACGAGGTTGTCGAGACTCAAGCGCCGGCAGGCTTCTTGCTCGATCGGACAACCCATATTGTCGACCTTACTTATGCCGACCAGAAAACACCCGTTGTAGAAGCACGGCTTAACGTATCCGACGATTACACCAAGGTTGATATCTCCAAGGTCGATGCAAGCGGTGAGCAGGAAGTGGAAGGCGCACAACTCACCTTATATGGTCCCGATAAAACCGAAATAGACTCCTGGACCTCATCCGACAAGCCACACCGCGTCGAACATCTTGCACCCGGCACCTACTCGTTGCGCGAAATGATGTCTCCGCGGACCTATGACCTTGCCGAGGAAATAACGTTTGAAATAAAGGATACGGGAGAAGTCCAATCCGTCGCGATGAAGGATGCGCCCATCGAGATCAAGGGACAGGTCGACAAGCGTCAGGAACTTGTCCAACCTATCGAAAAGGGCCTGTTGGCTAACGGCGATGGTAAAAATCGCGCCGCGACGCAAACTAATACGGATGGACTTTTCTCCTATACCATCGACGCTCGAAACGATTCCGCTACTTGGGTTGATGAGTTTACGATTACCGATGATCTTGAGTGCGCCAAAGACGGCACGGCGAGATTCATCTCAATCGAAACCCCCGTCGCCATCGGCGACCTCAACGGTCTGTGCAACGTGTGGTATCGCACGACGCCGTTGGACTCGACAGACGTCGATGAGCCGGCGAACGCGACACTTGACGATGGACACGAAAATCCTTGGCTTGAGTCCGACGAAGTAAAAGAGAGCCTTGGTGAGGACTGCCGCCTCGTCGATTACGACGGCTGGCGCCTCTGGAAGGCGGATGTCTCGACCACGGAATCCACTACACTCGAGGCGGAAGAGCTCGATCTTGCATCCAATACCGTCGTAACAGGCATTCGAATTGAATACGGTGCGGTAGCCGCCGACTTTACGACTCGAAGCGATGCGGATTCTTGGACCCGCGATGATCTCAAAGATGAGCACGACGACCTTGACGATGCCAAAGCAATCCTTGGCACAGACGCTCGGGACGCAGTCGTACACATGCAGGCAACGTCGGCTTATACGCCCCAAACCGCACTCACCAACAGCGCGCGCGTCGATCTTTGCCGCAACGGTGGCGGCGATAAACTTGAGTCACATGACGAGGACAGCGTCATTCAACGCTGTACCCTACCGCAGGACCTACCGGCAACAGGATCAGTTCCCATCGCCGCTTGCATCACCGCGCTCCTGACCTCGGGTGCCGCAGCCCTATGGTTCGCTCGCCTTAGGTCGATCCCAAAGAAGCGCTAGCGCGATGAAAAAGCGGGCGAGCCAGTCCCCTGGCTCGCCCGCTTTCAATCATTTAAATCGCCGCATCTACTCTGCAGACGAAGATCCACCATCAACGATTGCCTGCTCGGACTCAGGAATCCCATCGGCACCCGTACTCTGTTCTTGCTCCACCTCTTCGCTGATTGCGGAGGCGGGGGTCGAGCCCTTTGCACCCACGATGTAGGCAGCCCCAAATCCTAACGCAATGGCAATCAAGGTCAAAATCACGTAGACAGGCCAATGGCGCTTAATATACGAAAACACGTTGACTCCTTAGAGCTCCGTCTACGAACGGCGGATAACCTCGGTCACGACCTCGGATACCGTAGCAATGTTCGTCGGGTTGACATTGTGGGGCAGGTCGTCCTCGGTACGAGCGCAAGCCAGACGCGTGCCGTCCACGCCGGCGATGGTAAGGGCTCGGCGGCTCGCCTCGAGCGCAGCATAGGCATCGGTCTTGGCATAGGGCATCTCGAGCGCGCCACAATCGACATGGAACGACTTGCAGACCTTGCTGACCAGGTTCATGATGCGGCGATCGCCCTTGAGCAGTTGTTGTTCGCCCTCGACCGTCACCACCGAAAGCCTACCGGCGCCGACGGATTCAAGATTGATGAAGAATACGCCGCGGAGCTTATCGCGATGCGAAGCCAAGAAGGCCTTCATGCCAGCGCCATCACAATCCGAGGCGCCCGTTGCCACAAACCAGATATCGTGACCGAGCAGCTCATCATCGCCCATAGAGGCGACAGCCGAGAGCATATCTTCGGAAGAAGCGCCATCGGAAGACGTAGCGCCACCCTTCCAGCCATCGTTATCGTCCTCGAAGTTATCCCACGAACCGATACCGCGACCGGACTTCTTGGCATCGTAATCGTCTTCGACGCCCAGCCAGTCACTCATGCTGTCCTGCTCGTTTTTCTTTTTACGGCCGAACAGACCACCCAGGCCGCGCTTACGAGACTTGGGTGCCGCCGGGGCGGGAGCCGAAATGGTCTCGATCGGCTGTGCGCCCGACGCAACGGGCATAGGAGGCGCAACGGGTGCCGATGTGGGTTCGGGGCCCTGGGCAGTAGCAAAGGGATCGTTGACCTGTGCGGAGGGGTCGGGAAGGTCGAACAGCGACGTGCGAGACGCAACGTTTGCCTGCTTCATAGACGGCAGCGACGGATCGGGGACCGAAGCCAGCGGAGACGAGGAAGGTGCAGGCGACGGTGCCGACGCCGGATCGGGAACATTCATCTGCGGGCGCGGCGATGCCTGGGAGGAAATCTGGGCCATAAGGGAATCGACCGTTTCGTCCTGGGTGGGAGCGACATTGGCAACCGTGGCACCGGAACCACTCGGGGTCGGCATGGTGAAAATCTGCGTGGAATAAGGCCTCGACTCATCCGTCTCGGGAGTCTCGGAAACCGTAGGCACTTCCTCCTGCTCGACCTCGGTCGAATCATCTTGCTCGGCTGCCGCGTATTGCTCTTCGTCAGAGTTGGCCTCGACGGGCTCGTCCTCGGCGGCATCTTGGATTTCGGCAGCATCAGCAGGCTCGTCATCGTCTGCCGCGTCGCCCTGCTCATCGGAAACAGGAAGGGGCTCGGCAATCGCGGTGCCCTGTTTTTCAAACGTTATCGTGGAATCGAACTGCGCGGCATCAAACGACATGGTGCTATCGACGTGCTGCTGAGCCTCGAAAGACGTCGTCGCTTCAACAACATCCGCGGACGCCGGTTGCTGGGACTCAAAGGACGTTGTAGCTTCGGCGGCTTCGACGGGCGCGGACTGCATAGCCTCGTTCTGCTCGAACTCTTGCGCCGCGAGCTCACGTGCCGCCTCGACTGCCTGCTGCTGAGCGATAGCCTCCTGCTCGGCAGCCTCGCGTGCGGCAGCGCGCTTCTCCTCGAAATCGTCGACAAATTTCTTGCCCTTTGCAAACGCACCCTTAAAGAAGTTGGAAGCGCTGGCGCCAATCGACGAGAACGCGGATGCAATGTCGGCATGCGGCGTTGCCGCGGGAATCTCGGCCGAGAAATCAGTATCGCTCTCGTAAGACACGCGCCTCGGTTGTTCAACGTAATCGTCGTCAGACTCGTCCGCAACGTCTTGCGCCGGTGTGGCGGGAGCCAAAATGTCCAGTCCTGCCGCGGGATCGAACGCGGACACCGCCTCGGGATCGGCAACGGCAGCGGTAACCGCGGCAGACTCATCATCCGCAGCGACAACGGGCGCAGGCGCAGCCACGACGGGGGCAGGCTCGGGCTCAAACGTTGGCTCCTCGCCCTCCTCGTAATCGAGCGTGCAGGACTCGGGAAGCATTCCGAGCGCACGGATGGCATCCGAACCAAAGCGGATGTTGCCGGCGGCGTTGCGATAGAGCTTGGGCTCGGGCTCGGCAGACTCCTCCGCCGGCTCGGCAGCGGGAACCTCGTCATTGAACTCTTCGGCTTGGGCAGCCTGATTCTGATCCTCAGGCACGATAGCGCCGATCAGCGTCTCGTCGGCAGACGCACCCTCAAAGCCCTCGATTTGCTCGTCGAAAGCCTCACCCTGTTCGGGCTCGGTCTGAGCGTCGGGAGCAATCGGCTGACCGAATTCGTCCTCGGCGTAGGTAGGCTCTTCATACTCGATGGTGTTGCCGTAGTCGTTTTGCTGCTGGGCCGCGGCATATTCCGCCGCTGCGCGCGCCATTTCCTCGGCACGACGCTTCTGCTCCCCAAAATAGGTATCGAACGGAACATCGTCGGGAAACTCGTTTTCGCCCTGGAAGGGAGCAACGTTGTCCATAACGCCGAGCATAGCGGCGACAGAAGACTTGTTGCACACCGCGCCAGACGTATAGGGAAGAATGTGGCGGTTAGAGATGATGTTTACCGCGTTGGCGAGTGCAACGAGGGAAGCGAGGATCGCGACAATCCACAGCAGAACCTTGAGCGCGCCGGGGAGCGGCAGGATACGCAGGATGGCAACGACAGCGGGGGCAACCGTGGCAACGGGCAACAGCTTGGCGATGAGCGCACGATACGAAGCATAGGGCTCGCGGGCGAGCAGCTCAGCACGGGGAGAGTCGTAGTGTGCGACAACGACCACCGGGCGGTTACGCGGGGACGCGAGCGGGCCCGAGGCCTTGTGGTAGGCGATGACATTTTGGCTCACGCCCGTCTTGCCCAGGCGCGAAACCACGGGGTGGCCCGTGCGCTCGAGCACGTAAAGAACGGCGCCGACAATGGCCAGCAAGGTGCCGACCAAGCCGATACCGCCGCCGATGCCCATCAGCAGGGCGCCGGCAAACGCAAGAATACCGGTAACGGCAAATGCCAACCTACTGGGCGCCGGGGCATTGAACTCCTGAACCTCGGGGTCAAAGCCGTGGTTGCGGAAGATCTGAGCGATATCTTCGGCAGCCAAGCGCTCTTCTTCGCTGCATGCCGGCGTAATGCCGGTGTTCTGCAGCAGGTGGTTAATATAGTTCTGGGTGTTCGCCATGTGCGCTCCACATCCATAATCCGACAAATAGGCCCAATGCATGCACATTAGAACCGTATATAGTCGAAAGTATACCCCGAGCGAGCGCAAACGACCGAATTCGGGCCATCTTAACGCCCCGAGCGGACAAGGATATAGCCTAATCTCCATATCGGACTAAAATCATGGCAGCAAACCACCTTCTCATGCGAGGACTCTATGACGGCAAGCGACGCGACCGCGACAATTAAAAAGGGGAATTCGGAGCCCGGTTTCGATAAAACGGCTCAGCGCATCCTCAATCTTTTCTTTGTGCTCAACAGCTCCCCCGAACCGCTGACGACCGAGCAGATCGTCTTGGATTCTGACCTGGGATATGGCTCGGGCAATATCGACTCGGATAAGCGCAAGTTTCGGCGCGATCGTGACAAACTGCTCGAGCGTGGCATCTTAATCAAGGAGGTTCGCCCCGCCGGTGCGCAGGAGACCGAGGAAAGCTCGTGGACAATCGACCGCGAGCACACGTTTGCTGCAGGCGGCCTCATCACCGCAGACGACGCCGATATCCTACTCAACGCCATCGACCAGACGCTAGCGGCCGGCTCTTCCACCTTTGCCGCGCCGCTTGCCGATATTCGCTCCAAAATTGCCTACCTCACCGGCAGGACGACGGTGGACGAAGTACCGATCCGCCGCTCTCCCACCGTCGATGCGGTATGGAGCGCCTTTGCCGAGCGATGCGCGCTGCGATTTTTATATCAGAACGGACGCGGCGAGCAGAAAGAACGTACCGTCTGTGTCTACGGCATGTTCGAACGCGAGGGCGTGGCGTACTTCTGCGGCCTCGACAATGCCACCGACGACATCAGGACATTCCGCTGCGACCGTATCGTTCGCGCATGGCGTCCTTCGAAGGCCTACGCCATCCCTGCGGACTTCAATCTCAACGACTATCTGTTCTTTGAATTCGATTTCGCCGACCGACCGCCCGTTGCAGCCACGTTCTCGTTCGCCCCTCAGACGCAGATCGATATGATCAACGGCCTCACGCGCGGGCGAGGTGAGCTCACACACACCGATGCGGGATGGATCTGGACCGTTGACGTGCGCGACCTTGAAGCCGCCGCCTCATTTTGCATGGCCCACGCCATGGACGGCATGAGGCCCATGGCCCCCAAATCGCTCAAGCAGGCGTGGAACCACCTCATTGAAAGGACGGTGCACGAGTATGCCCGTGCGTAAACTCACCAGCGAGCAGAGACTCTCGCGCGGCATCGACATCATGGAGGCCCTCTACGCCGCCGGCGAGAGCGGCATGACACGAACCGAGATTTGCGGCCGCTTTGACATCACGGGAGTATCGCTCGACGAGATTCTCGAGATCGTCTCGACGCTCGCGGACCGAGAATCTGGTGCGCGCATCATCTGCGAATGCCACGGCGAGCGTGTGGTCCTCACCGGCGACGCCGGGCGTGTTCTACCGTTGCGCCTGAGTGCCGCCGAGGGCGCTGTGCTCAACCACGAACTTGAATCGTTGGGGATCGAGCCACAGACGGCAGCCCGGATTCGGCATGCTCTTCTACCCGAAGAGCTCGGCTATAACCAGCGCGTCTTTGACACCGTCAACCACGGGTCGCACTGGCAGCAGCTGAGCTGCGCCATTCAGGACGGCGTTCGCTGCCGCATCTCGTATCGCTCGATGGACGATGCACGGCCACGCGAGCGTCTGGTCGACCCCTTGCGCATTACGGCAAACGGCGACCAAACATACTTGATTGCCTGGGACATCGCAGTCGATGAGCAGCGCACCTATCGCATGGATAAAATCGAGGGACTCACCTTGACGGAAGACTCCGTCGTGTCTCACGCACCGGACGTCGCATCCCTCCACGATTCCCTTGCCCGGACGCAGCATAGCGCAAAGCTCCTGATGCCATTCGATATGGCGGAGCATCTGGACTGGGCCGGCATCACCCTAATCGAGCGCAGCGGGGCAGACACGGCAACGGTAACCGTGCATTACGGCTCCGAGCGTTGGCTACTGAGTCAGATAATCGCAGCGGGCGGAGCCATCCGCATCTTGGATGACCCCGCCCTGTCAAAGCGTCTGTGCGATATGGCAAAAACCCTCGTCTGTCCGCTTTAGCGCCGCCGCTCGTGGCGTGCGCGCCACAGTTGCAGATAGTGCCCGATCTGCGCCGATTCGATGCACTGGTAGGAGCTCGTGGGCAGCGACGTTAAGAACTTCTTTCCGTAGCCCTTCGTCACTAGGCGCGGGTCGGCCAGAATCAGCACGCCGCAATCGGTCGACGAGCGGATAAGGCGGCCGGCCGCCTGCTTGACCTCGAGCACCGCCTCGGGCAGCGAATAGCGCGCCCAAGCGCGGTCTTCGCGCAGGTTGCGCTCGCACGAGAGCGGGTCCGTGGGGCTCGAGAACGGCAGCTTGGGAATGATGACGCAGCGCAGCGTCTCGCCGCTGGCGTCGAATCCCTCCCAGAAGGCCTTAAGAGCAAAAAGCGACGAGGTCGGCTCGTTGATAAACCGGTCGCGCAGGCGACGAGGAGATGAGTTGCGCTGCTGGCAGTTGAGCTCCAGACCCGCACGGGCCATCTTGGGCTCAACGCGGGCATACAGGTCTTCCATGTCGCGCCGATTGGTGAACAGTGTGAGCACCGATCCGCCCATGGCAAGATGGGCGTCGACCAGCACGCGCTCGAGCGCCGTAAGATAGCTCTCACGATCGCGCGGATCGGGGATATCGCCCGCAACGACTACAGCCATGTTCGAATCGAAGTCGTAGCTCGAATCCAAGTGCAACGATGAGGATGTTGAAGCACCGATGCGATCGAGGCCGACCGCGTGGTTAAAGTGTTCAAAGCTTTTGGACACCGTCATGGTCGCCGAGGCAAAGATAGCCGTGTGAACCTCGGGCAGCCATTCGGTTGCCAAGGCCTCGCCAATGTCGATGCGCTCTGCGGTCATTGACTCTCCGCCGGCACGCAGCCTGCGATTGACCTGCAGCGAATACACGTAGTGTTCATCGGTGCCATCAATGATCAGTTTGAGGTTCTCGGCCAGCTCGTGCAGGCGGCGCGAGATATCACCCAGGTCGACAACAACCTCGGGCTTGTCGGCGGCGACGGCTTGCACCAGCGCGTCGACGCTCTTGTCAGCCTGTTCCAATGCGTCGATGGCAGCGTAGGCCGACTGTAAGAAATCATGCCAGTCGTCAGATTCGCGCAGCTCGGGGCCAATCCATAGATTGGCATTGTCATAACCCCCACGGGCACGGCGACCGAGCTCGCGAACGCCATCGAACACGTCGGCGATTGCCATGCTCGCGCGCGCAACCGTCGACGTTGCCTTGGCAGTAAGGCCCAGATAGAGCGTAGAGCCCTCGGAGGTTGCCAAATCACGGGAAACCTGGCTTAGCGCGCCGGTGCTCGAGCCACCCAGGCGCTCAAACAGAACGCGTGATTCGTCCGCCGACACCACGCGCGCCCACTGACGGCGCGCCTCGCGCTCGATAGAATGGGCCTCGTCGATTACCCAATGACGAATCGGAGGCAAAATCCTGCCCTCGGCCGCGACATTGCGGAACAGCAGGGAATGGTTGGTGACCACCACATCGGCATGCGCCGCACGGCGACGAGCGCCGTGGACCAAACATTTATCAGGGAAAAACGGGCAGAGGCGACGAGCACACTCGCGCGAGGCCGTCGTAAAGTCGGGGCGGTTGACGCTGCGCCACCGAATGCCAAGTGAGTCGAGGTCGCCATCGGCTGATTGGCAGACGTACGCCATAATGACCGCGACCGCCGTGAGCGTGTCCGCCGGATCGCGCTTGGTGGTAATCTCGACCTGGCCGCGACTCATGCGCTCAAGCTTGCGCAGGCACGGATAGTGGTCATAGCCCTTGAGAGCGCAAAATGACAGGCCACCGTCCAGTTGCTCGGCAAGTTTTGGCAGCTCATGGTACATGAGCTGGTCGGCAAGATTGTTCGATTTGGTCGCAATACCAACCGTAATGTTGTTACGGCGTGCTGCCTCGGCAAAAGGCACCAGATAGGCCATCGATTTACCGACGCCTGTGCCCGCCTCAATTACACGATGAGTGCCCGTGACCAGCGCATCACGGACCTCGAGCGCCATCGCGATCTGCTCATCACGCGGCTCGTAGGTGGGGTACATGCGATTGACCAGGCCACCTGGCGCATAGTCTGCCTCAATCTCCTCACGACTCGGCATCTTGAGTACCGGCAGTTCGTCGGCGTCCACCCGATCGTCGGCGCGATCGGCCTTGAGAACGTCAGCACGAGCGGCGCTGAGAGAGAAGATATAACCAGGGTTCTGCCCCGCCAAGAATGAGAAGATTGGACGATAGGACCAAGGCACGTCCGGATGCATGTCGGCTAGGCGCGCCATGAGGCCCTGGGGCAAGTCGGTGAGTGCCACGAGCAACACGCGCCATACGCCACACAGGGCGTCGACGTCGGCATTGGCACGGTGTGATACCGAGTCACAGCCAAACAGATCGGCCATAAAAGACAGCTTGTGCGAGGCCAGGCGCGGAAGCGCGATGCGCGACAGCGCCAGCGAATCGATCCAAATATCGCTCACGTTGACGCCGCCTTTGACCGACTCGATAAACGAGCGGTCGAACGTGGCGTTATGTGCGATTACCGGGCAACCACCGACAAAATCGGCGAGAGCGGCTACGGCCTCAACGGCCGACGGGGCATCTGCCACATCGGCATTTGTAATGCTCGTGAGCTCGGTAATCTCGGCGGGAATCAGCTGTTTGGGATGCACGAAGGTATCGAAGCGGTCGACGACCTCGCGGCCCGAAAGACGGGCCGCCGAGATCTCGATCAGCTCATTGTCCTGCACCGAAAGACCTGTGGTCTCGGTATCGAGGACGATCACATCTTCCTCGATAAGGCCGAAGGACTGCGTTTTGGCGCGTTCGGCAAGCGTGGCATAGGAGTCGATGACAAACTGCGGCGTTCCTGACGAAACCGCGTCCTCGATTAGCATGCAATGCCCGCTCGACGAAGGCCCATACGGATCAGGCTGTCACAGACCTGCGGGAACGTCATGTCGTCGGTGTGGCGGATCTCATCCGGATACAGCGACGTATCGGTCATGCCGGGAATGGTATTGGTCTCGAGGATGACGGGGCCGTCCTCACTCACAATAAAGTCGCTGCGCGAGATACCCAGGCAACCGAGGGCCTTGTGAGCAGCGCAGGCAAGCTCCTGAGCGCGAGTGTAATTCTCGGGTGAAATCTGCGCCGGAATGCGATGGATGTCCGTAGGGTCGACATACTTCACGTCCAGATCGTAGAACTCGCAGTCCTTGGGCTTACGAATCTCGACAATCGGCAGAGCGCGCACGTCGTCCTCGCCGTACACGCCGACGGTGATCTCGGTACCCTCGATGCACTTCTCGACCAGCACTTTGTCGCCGTACTCAAACGCCTTGGCAATTGCCGCGGGCAGCTCGGAGGGCTCATGGACCAGGGAAATGCCATAGCTGGAACCGTTGACGGCCGGCTTCACAAAGCAGCGCTCGCCACAAACCTCGACGATATGATCGATATCGACTTCATCGCCCACCTCGAGTGCGAGGCCGGGGGCAATGGGAATGCCCGCCTTGGCGTACAGGAGCTTAGAGACCTCTTTGTCGGCACCGCAGGCGCTGGCAAGCACGCCCGAGGCCGTGTAGGGGATACCCAGGGTCTCCATGGCGCCCTGCATGGCGCCATCCTCGCCGCCGGCACCGTGCATGGCGATAAACGCCACGTCAAAGCCGCCGGTCGCCATGGTTACCATAAAATCATCGGCAGCCGTGTCGAGCAGCTCCACCGAAGTGTAGCCGGCTTCCTTCAGTGCCACTACAACGTTCTTTCCCGAATTGAGCGAGATCTCGCGCTCAGCGGAATGACCGCCCGCCAAGACCGCTACGTGCATGTTCTCTAGGCTTTTACCCGGCATGGGCAGACTCCTCCTCTATAATTTCTGCAGCTGATACCATATTGTAGCGATACCCTCTACGTTTCCCCAAAATCGAAAGGCTTCCATGAATCCCAGGACTAAATCTCAGGACATTCGCGACTTGAGCCAAAACGATATTCGCGAGCTCGTGGCCGAGCTTGGCCAGCCCGCCTTCCGCGCGAAGCAGCTCATCGAATGGGTCTTTGAGAAGAACGTTTGTTCGTTTGACGATATGACCAACCTTCCCAAGGCTTTCCGCGAGCAGCTTAAAGAGGCTTTTGCCTTTGACACGCCGACTGAACTCACCAAGCAGGTTTCCAAAGATGGCTCTCGCAAGTATCTGCTCGAGTACCACGACGGCGTTTCCGTCGAGACCGTCGGCATGCCCCGTTGTAACAAGCTTTCCGTCTGCGTTTCCACCCAGGCAGGCTGTGGCATGGGCTGTGCCTTTTGCGCTACCGGTCTCAACGGCCTCAAGCGCTCTCTGACCGCTCAAGAGATCGTCGACCAGGTACTTCATGTATCCAACGACTTTGGCGAGCGCGCCACGAGCGTTGTCTTCATGGGCCAGGGTGAGCCGTTTGCCAACTACGACGAGGTTCTCAAGGCGTTGCGAATCCTCAACGACCCCGATGGCATCGGTATCGGTGCTCGTCACCTCACCGTCTCTACCAGCGGCGTTATTCCCGGTATTCGCAAATTTGCCGACATCCCTGAACAGTTCACGCTTGCCGTTTCCCTGCATTCCGCCATCCAGTCGACACGCAATAAGCTTATGCCCGGTGTTAAGAAGTACACGCTACTTCGCCTTCACGAGGCGCTTCAACTCTACACCGAGAAGACTGGCCGCCGCCCGACCTATGAGTATGCCATGATCGAAGGCGTCAACGATACGAATCCCGAGATGCAGGCGCTCTGCGACTTCTGCGAGGGAACGTTGTGCCACGTTAACCTGATTCAGCTTAACGACATCGAGGGCAGCCCGCTCAAGCCTTCGCCGATTCATAAGGTTGAGGATCTTCAGCGTCGTCTTGAGTCCCGTGGCATCGAGACCACGATTCGTAACTCCCGTGGTAACGATATTGACGCTGCTTGCGGACAGCTGAAGCAGCGCTTCAAAGTTCAGAAGAACGCATAGGGGAGCTGCACCCCAAAACGTTTCATGTGAAACATCGAACGACCCCGGTTGCAGAATATGCAACCGGGGTCGTTTCAATTACGGGCTTTAGCCTGTGCGGGGCGCGCAGCGCGCCGCATCAGAAACCACCCGC
>CABRHX010000030.1 GCA_902470805.1 uncultured Collinsella sp.
TTCATTATACCACGGTGGCATCACCTATATGTCAATTCTGGTCTAACAGAGCCAATCAAAAAGGCCGCAGCCGGAATCATTCCGGCTGCGGCCCTATTGCACATGTTAGGTTGACCTACTTGCTAGACCAACTTGAAGCCCTTGCGCTTGCCTACGGAGAGGGTGTCGCCCAGCTTGAGGGCGCTGGGATCGATGTTATAGCTCTTGGGAGCCACGGCCTTGCCGTTGATCTTGACGCCGCCGCCGTCGATATCGCGACGAGCCTGGCCGGCGCTCGCCGAAAGACCCAAGTCCTTGAGCAGGCCGGCGAGGTAGATCTGGCCCTCGTCGTTAACAGTCAGCTCAACGTGCTTCTCGGGGAAGTCAGCGAGCTGGCCCTCCTTGAACACGCGGTCGAACTCGGCCTGAGCCTCGTCTCCGGCGCCGGCGCCGTGGTAGGTGTCGCACAGGTCGCGGCCCAGAGCGCGCTTGAGCTCGTAGGGGTCGGCAGAACCATCGGCCAGGGCGGCGTCGATCTTGTCGACCTCGGCCGGGGTGAGCGAGCTGGCCAGACGATAGTACTTGCCGATCATCTCGTCGGGGATGGACATGGTCTTGCCGAACATATCCTTGGGAGCGTCGGTCAGGCCGATGTAGTTGCCATAGGACTTGGACATCTTGCGCACGCCATCGGTGCCCTCGAGCAGCGGCATGGTGAGCGCGATCTGCGGCTCCATGCCCATCTTCTCCATGAGCTCACGGCCAGCGAGCAGGTTGAAGAGCTGATCGGTGCCGCCCATCTCGACGTCGGCCTTGATCTGCACGGAGTCGAAAGCCTGCATCACGGGATACAGGAACTCATGCAGGGCGATCGGCGTCTGAGACTGGTAGCGCTTGGTAAAGTCGTCGCGCTCGAGGATGCGGGCGACGGTGAACTTGGAGCACACCTGCAGCAGACCGGCCAGATCCATCGAAAGGATCCAGTCACCGTTGTGCACGATGGTGGTCTTCTCGGGGTCCAGGATCTTCATGGCCTGGCTCACGTAGGTCTCGGCGTTGGCCTCGATCTGCTCCTGCGAAAGCTGCGGACGCGTGGAGTTCTTGCCCGAGGGGTCACCAATCAACGCGGTACCGTTGCCGATGATGAGGGTGACGTTGTGGCCCAGGTCCTGGAACTGGCGCATCTTGCGCAGCGGCACGGCATGGCCCAGGTGCAGGTCGGGGCTGGTGGGGTCGACGCCGAGCTTGATGTTGAGGGGCTCGCCCTTCTCAAGCTTCTTGCGAAGGTCGGCCTCGGGAACGATCTGCGCGGCGCCCGAGGTGATGATACGCATTTGCTCGTCAACAGACAGCATTGGGTATCCTCCTTTTGCTATAGCACCCTCGCCGAAAACGGCGGTGCTGGAAGTCCATAAACTCTCTTATGATAACAAACTGACGCGACGCGGCACCTACGACAGGAAAATCCTCGTCCTGCCGCATGCGTCAATGGCAACTGGCAGACGTGTACCGTCACGCTCAACCAGATAGCGTACCTGCCGACGACGCAAGCAGTCGCGGCAACGGACCTGTCCCGTCGCATCGGTGGCGCAGACGCCCTCGGCGGTCAGCAGGCAGTGCTCGCACACCATAAGCTCGGGACGGTCGGCGTCGACCGGACCAAAGACGCCGGGTTCAGCAGCCAGTTCGGCAATACGCTCCGCATCATTGCCGAGCAACTCGGCCGGCAAGTACACCCGCCCCGCACCGAGTCCGCGCAGCCAGGTAAGCGTGGCCCGATTCGCGCAGAACACCGGCGCCGCCACGTCAAATGTCACGCCCAGCTCGCGAGCGATCACCACCTGTCCCAGGTTGCGGCAGACGACGCACCCGGCACGCTGCATCAGTGAGCGGGTCCGGTCAGCGTCACCCGTGCGGCACACCTCGTCAAGCACCACAACGGCGTCGGACAAATCGAGTTCTCCGCGCGGGTCGGCATCCATCAGCTGCCAAGCAAAAACCATGCGAGCGGGAACCGCGCACTCCACCAACTCCGTCGACGCACCGCCATCCACCGCAACGTCCTCAAAGGGCAGCGCCTCAACGGCACGCGCAACGGGCGCAATCGCATTCGCCTCGGCCCGCATGCGCTCCAACACCGCCGCCGTCTGATCCAACACGCCGGCGCTGCGAATCAGGTATACCTCGCAGCCCGCGTCCACCTTACGCTTGCAATGCACGACGACGCGCTTCCCCGCTGCGGCATCCACCGGGCAGGGCACCTGCGGCCAGCGCTTGGGCACATCGGGACGCGCGTCGACACCCGGATAGAACCGAATCTCGAGCGTGTCACCCGCCGCCACGGCGGCGTCGAGCTCAACGGTCACCTCTTCGTGGCCCACAGCGACCAAACGCCCCACGCGCACGCCCTGGTTAATTGCGCGCTCAAAGCTCATCAGCTCGGCACCCGAACGCCCTCGCAGGTACGCATCGGTAAACCCACGGTTAAACGACCTTCCCAGCTCGCGCTCAAGCTCTTCCACGGCACCGGGGCCCCACGCGCCGTCGCACAGCATATCGAGTGCCCGGCGCCACACCCGCACCACGTTGAATACGTAATCGGGGTTCTTCATGCGCCCCTCGATCTTGAGCGACGCCACGCCGGCATCTACAAGCTCGGGCAGATGCGCAATACCCAGATAGTCGCGCGGGCACAGCAGGCGATCTCCCTCGACGGCGACAACGCTCTGCCCCGCCTCGTCCACCAGGTCGTACGCCAGGCGGCACGGCTGCGTGCAGTCGCCGCGCATCGCCGAGCGCCCACGCCGCAGGGCCGAAAACTCGCACGCCCCCGAATAGCCGATGCAAATCGCACCGTGGCAGAATACCTCGATGGGCACGCCCGTGGCACATAGCGCCGCAATCTCGTCGACCGTCAGCTCGCGTGCCGTCGTCACGCGCTCGACCCCCAGCTCGTCGGCGGCAAGCCGCACGGCACCCTCGCTATGAGCGCCCGCCTGCGTGGACAGGTGAATCTCGACCCCGGGAATCGCCGCGCGCAGCGCGCAGGCCAACCCGGCATCGGCCACAATCAGAGCATCGGCGCCCAGCTCCAGTGCATGAGCTCCCAGCGCCACCGCGTCGGACAGTTCATCGTCAAACACGAACACGTTGAGCGTCACGTACACACGCACGCCATGAGCATGCGCCACGGCACAACCGCGCGCAAACTCGTCATCCGTAAAGCCATGAGCGCTCACACGGGCGTTAAAGCCGCCCAACCCCGCATAGATGGCATCGGCACCCGCGGCGATGGCCGCAAGCATCTGGTCGAGCCCGCCCGCCGGCGCCAGCAGCTCGGGCAGCGCCGCACCGGCAGCATCCAATCCAGTCTCGTATTGTCCGCTCGGCCCCATCGTCCGAATCGCCATCGGCAAACTCCTTACCAAGGTATGCATTCACTCTGAAAAATGCCGTCTTCCAGCATACACGAGGCCTCGCGCGCCCCGTTTGGTTTATCGTGTAATAACTTATGTCCATCCTGCCCCGACGGCATATCCGCCGTCCGGCACGACATACCTGGAGGTCAATATATGGGTCCTCGCCAACGACAGGGACGCAGCCGTTCAAAGACGCATGCCCTGCCCATAATCCTGCTCTCGTTTTTGGGCTTTTTGCTTATCGCGGGCGTGGCATTTGGCATCGGCATGGTCGGCAACGTCAACCGCTGGCTGTCCGATCTGCCCGACTACACCGACGCCAACGCGTATCTGGTGAGCGAGCCCACCGAGATCGTCGACTGCAACGGCAACAAGATCGCGAGCTTCTACACGCAAAACCGCAAGTCCATCACCAAGGACGAGGTCTCCCCCTACGTGCTGCAGGGCACCGTTGACGTCGAGGACGAGCGCTTCTACGAGCACGGCGGTATCGACCTGTGGGGTATCGCGCGTGCTGCGGTGGCAACCCTCGGCGGCGGGCACGAAGGCGCCTCGACTATCACCCAGCAGCTGGTGCGCAACACCATTCTGCAGGAGGAGCAGTTCGACTCGACCATCGAGCGTAAGGTGCGCGAGGCCTACATCGCCATCAAGATGGAGGACATGTACTCCAAAGACGAGATCCTCATGATGTACCTCAACACCATCTATTACGGTCACGGCGCCTACGGCATCGAGGCCGCAGCCGAGACCTATCTGTCCAAGAGCGCCGCCGACCTCACCCTGAGCGAGGCCGCGCTGCTCATCGGCCTTCCCAACTCGCCTTCGCAGTACGACCCCACGGTCAACCCCGACCTAGCACTGTCTCGCCGCAACAAGGTCCTCGACAACATGCTGCGCCTGGGCCACATTACGCAGGAGGAGCACGATGCCGCACAGGCCGAGCCCATCACCCTCAACGTGACCGAGATTTCGGGCAGCGGCGTCGACGTATACTCGCAGCCCTACTTTGTCGCCTATGTTAAGCAGCTGCTGGAGCAGGAGTTCTCGACCGACGTGCTCTTTAAGGGCGGCCTGACCGTCAAGACCACCATCGACCCCACGATGCAGCAGGTGGCAGAGAATGCCGTTCGCGAGCAGCTCGACACGCTCTCGCTCGACGGCCTGGACATGGGCATGGTCGTCGTCGACCCCAAGACCGGCTACATCAAGTGCATGGTGGGCGGCTACGATTACAACGCCGACGAGAACCACGTAAACCATGCCACGGCCAAGCGTCCCGTCGGCTCCACCTTTAAGGCCTTTACGCTGGCAACTGCCATCCAAAACGGCATGAACCCCAACGTCACCCTCAACTGCAACTCGCCGCTCAAGGCCAAGGGCACCACGACCGAGGTCCAAAACTACGCCAACCATAGCTATGGCAACATCACGCTTAAGCAGGCGACGGCATACTCCTCCAACACCGGCTACATCCAGGTGGCGGAAGCCGTCGGCAACAGCAAGATCATCTCGCTCGTCAAAAAGCTCGGCATCGATCCCGCCAAGGACAACATCGAGGACGTTCCCGTCATGACCCTCGGCACCGGCTCGATCTCGCCGCTCGAGATGGCCGCCGCCTACGCGACGTTTGCCAACGGCGGCTACTATCGCCAGCCGATCGCCATCACCGAGATTGACTCTCGTACCGGTTCGGTGCTGTACCAGCACACCGACAATCCCTCACAGGTACTTACCGAGGGCGAGGCCGCCGCGGTCACCGATGTTCTGTCCGGCGTCATGAAGGGCGGCGGTACGGGTGCTGCCGGCGCCCTGAGCGTCAACCAGCCCTATGCCGGCAAGACGGGCACCACCGACAACACCACCAACCTGTGGTTCTGCGGCTATACCCCGCAGCTGGCGTGCGCCCTGTGGACCGGCTATTCCGCGGGCGAGATTCCCATCCAAAAATACGGCACAGACCTGCTGGGCGACAGCACCAACCTGCCTGTCTTTAAGCGGTTTATGAACACCGTTCTGACCGGTACCGAGCGCGAGGAGTTTGCGACCGGAACGGCGCCCACCTACAAGAACAACAGCGTCTGGAAGTTCTACGGCACCAACAACACCAAGAAGACGGAGAACGACGACAAGGACGAGAACGAGGACGAAGAGGAAACCACCACAACGACTACCACGACGACCACGACCACCGAGACCACGGGCGGCGACACCACCGGCGGCACCGGTACGACCGGTGGCTCGACGGGCGGCTCCACTGGTGGTTCGACCGGCGGCGATGGCGGCACGCCTACGCCTACGCCTACGCCTACGCCTACGCCTACGCCTACACCCACTCCCGACCCCTCGCCCACGCCTGACGATACGGTTGGCTAGAAATTCATCCGGCCATTAGCAACAAGGCCCCCGAGCAGCTTATTAAAGTGCTCGGGGGCCTTTTAGTTTAAAGCGACCTGGTGGACGGCCTTTATACCGGCAAACAATATAGGGGGTACCGACCAACGTCGATACCCCCTTACAAGCCACCATGTCACGCACACAGTGCCGAGCGCACGACCCGCACGCCTACTTGCGAGAATTGCTCAGCTTATTGATCAGCGCCTCGAGACGCTCGCCGTCCTCGGCCGTCTGGGCAATAACCAAAATCGTATCGTTGCCGGCAAGCGAGCCAAGCACATCGGGCAACTCTGCCGCATCAACGGCGGCGGCGATGCCGGAAGCCGTACCAGGCTGAGCCTTGATCATAACCAGATTATCGGTGCGCAGAACGCCCGTTACGAGCTCGGAAACCATACGCTGCAGGTGCAGGTCCTCTGCCAGAACATAGATACCCTCGGGGAGCTTACGCAGCCCCATGTCGGCAATATCGCGAGAGACAGTCGCCTGCGTGCAATCAAAGCCCATAGCGCGGAGCTCATCGACCAGCACGCGCTGCGTGCGGACGTCCTTATTGCGCACAATATCTCTAATGGCATCCTGGCGCCCATTGCGTTTTTTAGCCATACAAACCCTCTCTCCAAAAGATGGCGGAGACAATCAATCAGTGACTGAATAGTTTAACGCTATTTGAAGGCTTTTGTGTATAAGAACGCATTTCGAAACAATTCTATGCAAATTTGTTTCGAAATGAGCCGTTTAGGCGGTTTTTGCGCCCGTCCGGTTAAGAAAAGCTGCCAGATGCGTACACATCACGCAGCGCGCGGGCTTGGCGCTGGCGATCGGCCCAAACAACAAACCGAGTCCCCGATGGTTATCCTTGAGCGCGGCGACCATCTGACGGGTTCGAGGCGCCTCGAGCATATCACGCATGCGGGCGGAACGCTCGATTGACGACACCCCATGCGGGCTAAGACACAAATTCTCGATGCAGGCGACCAGTCCGGCAAAGTAGAACTTTTGGCTTGCCAGCTTGAGCCGACCACCGCTATCTGCTTCCGAGAGTGAGTCCGCAAGCTCGTCGAGCGCTCGAGTGTCATCGGATATCCTGGCATACATGGTGGGATCAAAGGCATCTGTAAGCTTAGGTGCCACCGCGTGGAAACAAGCGTCGCCGCAGCCGGACACGAATCGTGCCTGCGAGAGCGCATAAGCCATAAACTCAACCGTACGGTACGCCTTGCCGCGCGACAGGCATGCCTCAAACAGCGGACGGCTATACATCACGCCAGAGGTCTGAGCGACTAGGCCGCCCAAAATCAACTGGGGCAGCCCAGTCACCATAGAAGACTCGTCTTCTATGGCAATAGAGGCAGCATCCAAGACGCGCGAATGGCGTTCTCGATGTGCATCATAGCGGTCGAGCGACACCGTGGGGAACACTATGTCTGCCGCAGTATCGCACGCGATATCGACCATCTTGGAAAGGGACTGCGGAGCAAACCACTCATCGGCGTTCATAGCGATGATTTGAGAGCCGCGCGAGACAGCAAAACCGGCACGAAGGCAAGCGCCGCGCTTCGCGTCCTCGACGTCAATCAAATCAATATGGATGTCCCTGTCGGCAGCAACTTGAAGCGAATGGCGCACACCGGGCGCAGCATCGCGGCAAACAACGACAATCTGCAAATCGTAGAGGTCTTGGTTCTGGATACTCTCGAGCGCACGCATCGCATAGCTGGGCGAACCTTCTACCACAAGGATCACCGAAAGTCGCGGATGCGAGCCACGTCGAACCAAGTTATCCGTCCTCTCGACAGCAATGAATCAAACCGTGGTTCATGGTACACCCCGGCAATAAAAGCAATGAGACACCGGTTGTATTGCACGCCAAGAACAGATGTTGCACACGCGCAGCCCACAGATAATGGGTGTCGACGCACGACGCGTCGAGCCCTCCCCTAGTCGAGCACGACGAGCTCGGCGGGATCGTAATCCACGCCCATAAACGTAAGGCCGCAGGCAGGAGCCGTGGGGCCCGCAGCGGTACGGTCGCAAGCATCGATGACCTCGCGCATCCACTCGGGTTCACGGCGATGCATGCCAATCGCGACAAGCGTGCCAACGATCGTACGGACCATCGAATGCAGAAACGCATTGCCCTCGATGGTAAACGTCAGGATGTCCTCGCCAAACGCAACCTCATGGCCAAACTCGGCGCGCATTACGCAGCGGTGCGTAGGTTTGCCCACGGCAGAAGCAACCTTGCAAAAGCTTTTAAAGTCCTGCTCGCCCAGCAGCGCGGGGCAGGCAGCAGACATAGCCTCAACATCCAAGGGATAGCGATGCCACCACACCGCACCGCGGGACAGCACGGGGCGCGCATCTCGATCGGCAATACGGTACGTATACGTACGGGAACGCGCGTCAAAACGTGCAGAAAAGCCTTTACGGGCCTTGTAGACCTCGTTGATGGCGATATCTTTGGGCAGCAGGGCATCCATAGCCCGCAGCCACCTACGGCGCGTTAGGGCGAGCTCAGCGTCCGTTACGGGCACGCTGATGTACTGAGCCACGGCATGCACGCCGGCATCGGTGCGACCCGCGCACGTCAGATCGATCGGACGGCGAAGCAGCGTCTCGATGGCTCGACGCAGCTCACCCGCAACCGTCGTCTGTCCCGGCTGCTCGGCAAAGCCGCTATAGGACGAGCCATCGTATGCCACGCGGAAAACGAGCGTGGCGTCAAGCTCGGGGGTCAAATTGAAATCAGACGGCGCAGTCATGGACGCTCCCAACAAACAGGCAATGGCATTTCGACAAAAAAAGAGGGGTACGCGAACGTACCCCTCGAATATAGCCTATGCAGACGGATTGTCTACTCAGCGGTCTCCTCAGCAGGAGCCTCCTCGGCAGCCTCGACCTTCTTGGGAGCAGCGGCCTTCTTGGGGGCCGGAGCAGCCTTCTTGGCCTTAGGCGTGCAAGGCTCGGTGACGAGCTCCATGATAACGATGGGAGCGTTGTCGCCCTTGCGGTTACCGAGCTTCATGATGCGGGTGTAACCGCCGTTGCGGTCCTGCCACATGCCCTGAGCAGCCTTGTCGAAGATCTCGGCAACGAGCTGCTTATCGCCGAGCTTGGCGATAGCCAGACGACGAGAGTGCAGGTCGCCCTTCTTGGCCCAGGTGATGATCGGATCGACGACCGAACGCAGCGCCTTAGCGCGGGTCTCGGTGGTCTTGATGCGGTCGTTCTCGAAGAGGGCCTTAGCAAGGCTCTTCTTCATGGCCTTGGTGTGGCTCGCATCGGTGCCGAGCTTCAGGCCCTTCTTAACGTTATGACGCATGGTCTAGTTTCTCCTCAAATATGCGAAGCATTAAGCCTTCAGGCTCAGGCCCATGGACTCAAGCTTGTCCTTCACTTCCTCGATCGACTTAACACCGAAGTTACGGATGTTGAGCAGATCGTTCTCCGAGAACTCAACGAGCTGACGGACCGAGTGAATGCTGGCGCGCTTAAGGCAGTTGTAGGAACGGACGGAAAGGTCCAGATCCTCGATCTGCTTGTCCAGCTCGGCGTTGTCGTTGGTGACCTCGGGAGCGAAGATCGAAGCCTCCTCCTCGACCTCGGGGGTCTCGGCAAGGTTCATAAAGGCGGCCATATGCTGGTTGATGATATTGGCAGCCTGGACCACGGCGTCGCGCGGGGCGATGGAGCCGTTGGTCTCGATCTCGAGGACAAGGCGGTCGTAGTCGGTGTGCTGACCGACACGGCAAGCCTCAACGAGCTTGGCGCAACGGGAAACCGGCGAGTACAGCGAGTCGACGTGGATCACACCGATGGGATCGTTGTCGCGCTTGTTGGCCTCGCCAGAAACATAGCCGCGGCCATAGCCGATGCGCATGCTCATGGTGAGATGGCCACCCTCGGTGAGCGTAGCGATGTGCTGCTCGGGGTTGACCAGCTCAAACTCGGACGGAATAAAGAAGTCCGCACCGGTGACCTCGCAGGGGCCGTCAACCGAAATGGTGGCGGTCGCCTCGTCGGTCGTGTCGAGAGCCCTGAAGACAAGACCCTTGACATTCAGGACGATGTCGGTGACATCCTCGACCATGTTAGGGATGGTCATGAACTCGTGCTGCGCACCATCGATCTGAATAGCCTCGACGGCGGCACCCTCGAGCGAGGACAGAAGAACGCGACGAAGGGAGTTACCCAGAGTATCGCCGTAGCCACGCTCGAGCGGCTCGACGGAGACACGAGCAGACGTCTCGTTGATCTCTTCGACCTGAACCTGAGGCCTAATGAATTCTGACATGTATTACCTCCAGCCTCAGCAGCCCGGATGGACTACTTAGAGTAGAGCTCGACGATGAGCTGCTCGTTGATATCACCGCTGATCTGCTCACGCGTCGGCAGAGCGAGCACGTTACCAGACAGCTTCTCGATATCGACCTCGAGCCAGCCAGGGACCTCAAAGCGCTCGGAGGAAATCAGGGCCTCCTTGATGGGGAGGAGGTCACGGAACTTCTCGCCGACAGCGACGACGTCGCCGGCCTTGACGCGGTAGGACGGGATGTCCACGCGCTTGCCGTTCACGGTGAAGTGACCGTGACGGACGGACTGACGAGCCTCTTTGCGGGTGCGGGCGAAGCCAAGACGGAAGACGACGTTGTCGAGGCGAGACTCAAGGATGATCATGAGGTTCTCACCGGTGACGCCGTTCATCTTGCGGGCCTTGTTGAAGTAGCCGTGGAACTGCTTCTCCAGAACGCCATAGATGAACTTGACCTTCTGCTTCTCGCGCAGCTGCATGCCGTACTCAGATTCCTTGCGACGGCGCTTGGGCTGACGGATAGATTCCTTCTTGCTGCTGTAACCGAGCTCAGCGGGATCGATCCCGAGCTGACGGCAGCGCTTAAGAACAGGAGTCCTGTCGATTGCCATATTGATACGATCCTTTCAGTTACACGCGGCGACGCTTCTTGGGGCGGCAGCCGTTGTGCGGAATGGGGGTCTTGTCCTGGATGCTCGAGACCTCGAGGCCAGCAGCCTGGAGGGAGCGGATGGCGGTCTCACGACCGGAGCCGGGGCCCTTGACGAAGACGGAAACCTTCTTCATACCGTGCTCCATGGCCTGCTTGGCAGCAGCCTCGGCAGCCATCTGAGCAGCGAACGGCGTGGACTTACGGGAGCCCTTGAAGCCCACCTGGCCAGCCGACTTCCAGGAAATGACGTTGCCCTGGGGATCGGTGATCGAAACGATCGTGTTGTTGAACGTAGAACGAATGTGAGCCTGGCCCACGGAAATGTTCTTACGGTCCGCGCGCTTCAGACGGGCAGCGCGAACGTTCTTCTTAGCAGTAGCCATCTATCTAGCGCTCCTTATTTCTTCTTCTTAGCACCGATCTGACGCTTCGGGCCCTTGCGGGTACGAGCGTTAGTGTGGGTGCGCTGGCCGCGGACCGGGAGGCCCTTGCGGTGACGAAGGCCGCGGTTGCAGCCGATGTCCATAAGGCGCTTGACGTTCTGGTTGCGCTCACGGCGGAGGTCGCCCTCAACCATGATCTGGTTCTTATCGATATAATCGCGGATGGCGTTAACCTCATCCTCGGTGAGGTCCTTAACGCGCGTGTCCACGTTAACGTTGCACTCGACGCAAATCTTCGTCGCAGTGGTGCGGCCGATGCCGTAAATGTAGGTCAGACCGATCTCAACGCGCTTCTCACGCGGGAGGTCGACACCATTAATACGGGCCAACGTAGTCTCCTCTCTTAACCCTGACGCTGCTTATGACGGGGGTTCTCGCAAATGACGAGGACCTTGCCATGGCGCCTAATGATTTTGCACTTATCGCACATCTTCTTGACCGAAGGACGTACCTTCATCGTTCTTCCTTTCGGTAGCGCTCAAACTACTTCCCTACTATCTACTCGCCCAGCCGCAGGCGTTTAAAACTATGGCTGGTCTTCACACACAATCCGACCGTAGGTTGAGCTAAGCCTGCAGTCGGAAATGGAGTGCGTGTATGCGTGCCGCTATTTGTAGCGATAGGTGATGCGGCCGCGGGTCAGGTCGTACGGGGAAAGCTCCACGACAACCCTGTCACCGGGGAGAATACGGATGTAATTCATTCGGATCTTGCCAGAAATGTTGCACAGAACCGAATGACCGTTCTCGAGCTCGACCTTAAACATGGCGTTGGGCAACGGTTCCTTTACCGTACCCTCGAGCTCAATTGCGTCTTCCTTCTTCACAAGCAATCATCTTTCTCTAGAAAACGACAGCGATTGAGTATTCTACAACACGTATGCACGCATCGTAATAACTTCGTAATGGCTCCACAACTAAGTGGAACTTGTTACATTTGAAATGTAAAACTAAGCCGTTCCCTGATGCCCAAGATCGCCTTGAAATGAGAAGGCATAGACCTTGGGGTCATGCCTTCGAAATTGAAAGGCGAGGTTGGGCATCAGGGGGCGGCGACTTTTACATTTCACCGCCTTGCAAGGAACACCAAGCACCCTGGGCATCCGTGGTGAGAATCACCGGACCGTCATTGGTAATGGCGACGGTGTTCTCGTAGTGCGCGGCGGGCAGGTGGTCGTTGGTCGTAACAATCCAACCGTCGGAGCCCGTGCTCACATGGTTGGAACCCATCGTAACCATCGGCTCGATGGCAATGACCATGCCGGCCTGGAGGCGAACGCCCCTCCCCTTCTTTCCATAGTTAGGAACATTGGGGTCCTCGTGCATCACGCGGCCAATGCCATGGCCCACATAATCACGAAGCACACCGTAACCGTGAGACTCGGCGAGGGACTGAACGGCATAACCGACGTCCCCGATATGGTTACCGGGAACAGCCTGCTCAATGGCAGCCTTAAGGCAATCACGCGTGACCTCGCACAAAGCCTTGGCTTCGGGCGTGGGGGTACCGACGAAAAACGTCCAAGCGTTATCGCCGACCCAACCGTCGACAACGGCTCCCGTATCGATGGAAATGATATCGCCATCGCGCAGGATCATGTCGGGATTGGGAATACCGTGGACCACGGCATCGTTGATCGATGCGCATATGGTCCCCGGGAACCCGCCGTAGCCCTTAAAGGCCGGGGTGCCGCCATGCATGCGGATAATCTGCTCCGCGAGCTGATCGAGCTCAAAAGTCGAAACGCCGGGGCGCACCATGGCTCCAACGTGGCGGAGCGCCATCTTAGATAGCGCTCCTGCCTTCTTCATCTGCTCGATTTGCGTTGCAGACTTAATCTTGATCATAGACCGAGAGCCTCTTTGACATCCCCGTACACGGTCTCACGAGCCTGGATACCGTTGACCGACTTGAGCAGACCCTGGCCACGATAGTAGTCGACGAGCGGACTCGTGGACTTCTCGTAGACGTCGAGACGGTTCTTGATGGTCTCGGGCTTGTCGTCGTCGCGCTGATACATCTCGCCACCGCACTTGGGGCAGGTAGCATCGGCAGCGGTGCCGGTGTAACCGCAGGCGCGGCAGGTGCGACGCGAAGACAGACGATCGATAATGACCTCGGGGGCCACATCGACCAGAAGGGCACAGTCGATCTCGCGACCCATGGCGGAAAGCTCGGAATCGAGCGTCACAGCCTGGGCGGTGTTGCGCGGGAAGCCGTCGAGGATGAAGCCCTGCTGGGCGTCATCGGCGGCAAGGCGCTCCTTGACAAGGTCGATCACGAGCTGGTCGGGAACGAGCTCGCCAGCGTCCATGTACTTCTTAGCCTGAATACCAAGCTCGGTGCCACCCTTGACGGCAGCACGCAGCAGGTCGCCCGTGGAAATATGGGCGACGCCAAACTCGGCGACGAGCTCCTGTGCGACGGTGCCCTTACCGGCACCCGGAGCTCCGAGCAATACGAGGTTCATGAGCAATCCTCCTCTAGCCTATTTAAAGAATCCATCGTAATCATACATCTTGATCTGGCCTTCGAGCTTATCGACCGTGTCGAGCACGACGCCGACCATGATGAGGATGGACGTGCCGCCAAATGCCTGGATCAGATGGTTACCCGTGAAGGAGAAGATGATCGAAGGCACGATGGCGATGAGCGCCAAAAAGACAGCGCTGGGAAGCGTGATCTTGTTGAGCGCGTTCTTGATGTAGGCCGCGGTAGCCCTACCCGGACGCACGCCCGGAATAAAGCCGCCCTGCTTCTTAAGGTTATCGGCCGTGTCATCGGGGTTGAACACCATGGAGGTGTAGAAGTACGCGAAGAACACGATGAGGACAACGTTAAGCACCCAGTTGAGCCAACCGGTCGAAAGCGCGGAGGCAACTGCCTGAATCCAGCCGATGCCGGGGAAGAACACGGCAATCTGAGCCGGGAAGTACAGCAGCGCCGAAGCGAAGATGATCGGCACGACACCCGCGGTGTTGACCTTGATGGGCAGGTAGGTGGTCTGGCCACCCATCATGCGACGGCCCACGACGCGCTTAGCGTAGGAGACCGGGATGCGGCGCTGGCCGCGCTCAAGGAAAACAATCAGCGGGATAACCAGCAGGATGATGGCGCAGATGATCACCATGGTGATGATGCCACCGGCATTGCCCTCGGTGCTGGAGAAGATAGCCTGCGGCAGACCGGCCATGATGTTCGCGAAGATGATCAGCGACATGCCATTGCCGATACCGCGCTGGGTGATGAGCTCACCAATCCACATGATCAGCATGGCGCCCGCGGTGAGCGTACCGACGATCATGAGGTCGAAGATGATCTCGGGAGCGCCGGCGCCATTGAAGCTGATGCCGAAGCTCTTAAAGAGGAAGAGGTAACCCACGGAGTTGAGGATTGCCAGAGCCAGGGTGAGGTAACGCGAATACTGCGTAATCTTGGTCTGACCGACCTCGCCCTCGCGGGCAAGCTCATGCAGGGAAGGCACGACGGCCTGGAGCATCTGGAGGATGATCGAGCTGGTGATGTAAGGCATGATGCCCAGCGAAAACACCGACACATAGCTCAACGCGCCGCCAGAGAAAAGATTCAGGAGGGCCATAGCACCTGCGGCGACCGAATTGTTATCGGTCGAGAAAAGGCCCAGCATCCCCTGGAAGGGAATGCCGGGCACAGGAACGTGCGCACCAATGCGGTACACGACGAGCATAGCTATGGTAAAAAGAATCTTTTCGCGCAATTCTTTGATGCGGAAAGCATTCTTAAGACCATTTAGCACGGCAGCTCGACCTTTCCGCCGGCGGCCTCGATCTTGGCCTGCGCAGAAGCGCTGACCTTGTCGACCTTGACCGTGAACTTCTTGGTGAGCTCACCATTGCCGAGCACCTTGACGGGCTCGAACTCGCTCTTGGTGATGCGAGCGGCCTTAAGAGCGGCACCGTCGATCACAGCGCCGTCCTCGAACTTACGCTCGAGACGCTCAACGTTAACGGCGGTGTACTCGATACGACGGGGGTTGCGGAAGCCCGGAAGCTTGGGCAGGCGCATAGCCAGCGGAGTCTGGCCACCCTCGAAGCCGGCACCCTTGGTGCCGCCAGAGCGGGAACCCTGGCCCTTCTGGCCGCGGCCAGAAGTGGTGCCGTGACCCGAAGAATTGCCACGGCCGACGCGCTTGCGGTTCTTGGTGGAACCGGGCGCGGGAGTAAGATCGTGAAGCTGCATTTGCTACTCCTCTACAATCTCGACAAGGTGCTTGACCTTGAAGATCATGCCGCGGACGGACTCGTTGTCAGCAATCTCGCGAACCTCGCGGATCCTGTGGAGACCGAGGGCACGGACAGTACGGACCTGGTCCTGCTTGCAACCGTTGGTGCTGCGGACCTGCTTGATCTTGATGGTGTCAGCCATGCTTAGTTCTCCTTACCGACGAACATCTCGGAGACCGTCAGGCCACGGCGAGCCGCGACGTCCTCAGGGCTGGAGAGCTCCTTGAGGCCCTCGACGGCAGCCTTGATGATGTTGAGGCCGTTGTCGGTACCGAGGGACTTGGACAGGACGTTCTTGATGCCAGCAAGCTCAAAGAGGGGACGCACAGCGCCGCCGGCGATAACGCCGGTACCCTCGACAGCGGGCTTGATGATGATGCGGCCGGCACCAAAGTGGCCGAGAACCTCGTGCGGGATGGTGCCCTGCTCGGTCACCGGCACGTGGAACATGTTCTTCTTGGCATCGAGAGATGCCTTGGAGATGGCCATGGGCACCTCAGCGGACTTGCCCATGCCAACGCCGACGTTGCCCTTGCCGTCGCCAACGACGACGAGAGCGACGAGGCTCATGCGACGACCACCCTTGACGGTCTTCGACACGCGGTTGATGTAAACGACGCGCTCCTCGAACTCGGAGGCCTCGCGCTGCTGCTTCTGATTACGAGCCATGTGCTACATACCTCCTAGAACTCGAGACCGGCGGCACGAGCACCGTCGGCGAGGGCCTTGACGCGGCCATGGTAGATACGGCCACCGCGATCGAAGGCGACCTTGGTGATGCCGGCCTCGATGGCGCGCTTGCCAACGAGCTGACCGACCTTCTCCGCAGCCTCCTTGTTCGAGGTGTGGGTGCCCTTAAACTCGGCCTCGAGGGTCGAGGCAGAGACGAGCGTCAGGCTGGAGCCCTTGCTGTCGTCGATGATCTGGGCATAGATGTTGGCGTTAGTACGGGTCACGCGAAGACGCGGACGCTCGGAGGTACCCGAGACCTTGCCGCGAACACGACGCTGACGACGCTTGAGGCCTTCCAGCTTCGCCTTATGCTTGTTCATACGTAAACTCCTAAAAAGGTTGATCTTGCCAGCACCTGACGGGGTGCTGGTCTTATGCGAGTGAGTCGGTTACGACTACTTGGCGGCCTTACCCAGCTTGCGGCGGATGTGCTCGCCAACGTAGTGGATACCCTTGCCCTTGTAAGGCTCGGGAGGACGATGGCCGCGGATCTCAGCGGCGATCTGACCGACCTGCTGCTTGTTAATACCCTTGACGTTCACGTGGGTGTTGTCGGGAACCTCGAAGGTGATGCCCTCGGGAGCCTCGACGATCACGGGGTGCGAGAAGCCCAGGGAGAACTCGAGGTTCTTGCCCTTCTGCTGCACGCGGTAACCGACGCCGGCGAGCTCGAGCTTCTTCTCGAAGCCCTCGGAAACGCCAACAACCATGTTGTGGATGAGGGCGCGGGTGAGGCCGTGGCGGGCACGGGTCTCACGCTCGTCGTCGGGACGGGAAACGGTGAGGACGTTGTCCTCGACGTTGATAGCGAGCTTCTCAAAGACATCGAGCTCGAGCTGGCCCTTGGGGCCCTTGACGACAACGTTGTTGCCGTTGACTGCCACTTCGACTCCGGCGGGAATCTGGACAGGCTTATTACCGATACGAGACACGGTGATCTCCTTTCCTTCTACCTACCGAGCGAATTACCAGACGTAAGCGATGATCTCGCCGCCGACGTTGTGCTTGCGAGCATCGCGGTCGGTCATGACGCCATGGCTGGTGGAAATAATGGCGGTACCAAGGCCACCGCGGACGCGGGGCATGTCGGCAACGCCGGTGTACTTACGCAGGCCCGGCTTGGAAATGCGGCGGATGCCGTTGATGACCTTAGCCTTCTTGGGACCATACTTAAGCGTGATGTGCAGAGTCTTCTGGGGAACGGTGTCCTCGACATCGTAGCCCTCGATGTAGCCCTCCTCGTGCAGAACACGAGCGATCTCGACGAGCTTCTTGCTGCTCGGCATGGAGACCGTGGCCTTGTTCACAGAGTTAGCGTTACGGATGCGCGTAAGCATATCTGCGATCGGGTCTGTAAGGTTCATACAGATTCTCCTTCGTTCTTGATGAACACGTGCTCTTGGTTCTTCGCCGCCCTTAACGGCAAAGCCTTTTTAGCGCGTTTTCCCTGTTCCAAACTGATGCTTGAAACGCTGGTAGTGACTTACCAGCTGGCCTTCTTAACGCCGGGAAGCTCGCCCTTGAGTGCAAGCTCGCGGAAGCAGACACGGCACAGGCCGAACTTGCGGTACACAGAGTGCGGACGGCCGCAGCGCTGGCAGCGCGTGTACTCACGAGTAGAGAACTTCTGCTTGCGATTGCACTTGACGATCATCGATGTCTTAGCCACTTATATCCTCCTCACATAGAGTATTGTTCGCCCCAAGCGCCGCCCCCTTGTGGGAACGGCGCTTATAGGGCAGGTGAACCTATTTCTTGAACGGGAAACCGAAGGCGTCCAGAAGGGCCTTGGCCTCCTCATCGGTGTTGGCGGTGGTCACGAAAGTGATGTCCATACCACGCTGGTGATCGACGGAGTCGAAGTCGATCTCGGGGAAGATGAGCTGCTCGGTGACGCCCATGGAGAAGTTACCACGGCCGTCGAAGCTCTTGGCGGAGATGCCGCGGAAGTCGCGGATACGGGGGATCGCGACGGAGGTCAGACGATCGAAGAACTCCCACATACGGTCGCCACGCAGGGTAACCTTGCAGCCGATCGGCATACCAGCGCGCAGGCGGAAGGTAGCGATGGACTTGCGGGCACGGGTGATCATCGGCTGCTGGCCGGTGATGGCGCGCAGGTCGCGCACGGCACCGTCGATGGCCTTGGAATCGGTAGCGGCCTCGCCGACACCCATGTTCACGACGATCTTCTCAAACTTGGGGATCATCATGACGTTCTCGTACTGGAACTTGTCCTGAAGCTGCTGCTTGACCTCGTTGTTGTACTTGGTCTTCAGACGCGGCACATACTTCTCTTCTGCCATTGTTCACTCCTTCTTGGGGTTTTAAGCACGGGGCGTGGCCACGATGGGTTGTCCTCGTGCCTCCTGGCTGCATCCGCGCCGCTCATGGCATTTTGCGGTTTGGACTCGACGCAGCAGGAGCCGACAAAACAATCGGTACTATACGCGCATCGGGAGCGTATTTCCAGAAAAACCTCGTCTGCCTGCACAACTCCACAACTCCCCCGCACAAATGGATCCCAAAAAGCAGTTGCGGTGAAATAGGGACTGTTTGGCGGCCTAACAGGCTTAAACAGTCCGTATTTCACCGCAACTTATTGGTGGGGATCCGATTAGCGCTTGCGGGGGACGAGTTTGGTGCGGCGCAGGTGGATCATCTCGGCGGCGATGGAGATGGCGATCTCCTTGGGGTCCTCGGCCTCGATGGCAACGCCGATCGGAAGGTGCAGCTCGTCGATCTGGTCCTGCGTAAAACCTTCCTGCTCCAGGCGGGCACGCACAAAGGCCGTCTTGCGGCGCGAACCCAGACAGCCCAGATAGGCAGGCTTGGCACGCATGGCCTGAATCACCACGTCGATATCGGACTTGTGACCCGCCGTGGCGACGACCACCAAGTCGCGCGGACCGATGGGACACAGCTCGCTCAGGTTCTTGTAATCGACCAGGCGACGATCGTAGACACCGGGCACCCATTCGGGCGTCAACGTGCCGGGGCGGTCATCGCAGGCCACGACGGCAAAGCCCGCCGCCGTGAGCACGCGCGCCGTCGCGGCGCCCACGTGTCCGCAGCCAAAGATGTAGGTCAGGCCCTCGGGGCAGAGCGTCTCGATGTGCGCCGCGGGAATCTCAGAGGCAGCGTTGGTGTAGGTGACGTTACTCCCCTCCTCCACCAGTGAAAGCCCGGGGCAGCCCGCAATGGTATGGCGCGATGCCTCGCCATGGTACTCGGCCACATCGCCCTCGAGCGCGCTCGCGATAAACGGCTCAAAGTCGATGACGAAGTCGCCGATGCGCCGATAGACCAAGACGTCGGCAATTTCCTGGAACAACGGTGCCTGGGTCGCATCCAGATGCAGATAGCACAGGCAAATGGCTCCGCCGCAGATCATGCCGGTATCGGAGTTCTCGCCGCCCATGGTGTAGCGGACCAGACGCGACTGTCCCGCGCCCAGGAGCTCGCGCGCCTCGTCCAGCGCAAAGAGCTCGATCTTGCCGCCGCCGATGGTGCCTGCCTGGCCGCCATCGGCAAAGACGGCCATCCAGGCGCCCACGCCGCGCGGCGATGACCCTGCCGTGCCGGCCACGACCACCAGCTCGCACGTCTCGCCAGCACGCAGGGCGGCAAGCGCCGCATTCACAACATCGAGCTTTTCCATTGCCGCCTTCTATCCTCTAAAGACACCGGTGAGCATGGCGAGTGCCTCGAGCACACCGCCGCCGACCGACGTCGCCTTGTCCGAAATGTAGTTGATATAGCTGGCATCGCCGCGCGGATCGACATCGGCGCATTTAAAGCCCTCAGTCACCTGCACGCCGTTCGCCAAAAGCCCGCGCAGACAGCCATCGATCTGCGTGCACATGGGCGAATCGCCCGCGTAGCCAATCACGTCTCCGGCGCTCACGATGTCGCCGATCGCGCGGTCGGACCGAAACACGCCGGCGGCGGGGCTGTGGATAACGCGCTCTCTGCCATAGCCAGCGATAATGCCCGGCACGCCCGTGTTGGGTTGGGGCGAACCCTGGGTAATGACACGGCCCAGGAAATGCCCGCGCATGGTTTCGACCACGGCGTCGCAGTCAACCGGCGCGGTAAAGCCCGGCCCCACGGCGATGACGGCAGGCGCCATGTCGCGCGTGGTGCCCAGGTTGCGCTTAGCCAGAATCGCGTCGACCACGGCAGCGGGTTTCAGCTCGCCGAGCATCTTGGCCTGGGGGTCCACCACCACGGCGACGTCTCCAGCCTCGGTAATTGCAAGCGCCTCTGCCGGCGTCTGTGCCAAGCGAGCGCGAATGCCCTCGACCTCGACCTCGCCCAAGCGAATAGCCTCGCAAAAACTGATTGTGCGGCGGATGCACGTGGGAACCGCGATATCGGCCATAACGACCGACACGCCGGCGCGCACCAAGCGAGCGGCGACGCCCGTGGCGATATCGCCGGCGCCGCGAACATAAACGAGCATTCCCGGGACACCTCCCTGTGCTACGGTTTGAGCAGAGCAAATGCGGTTCGACCGCTACTCTGATGATTATTTATTATCACAGTATTATACGGCGGTGAACAGATGGAAACGGTTAGCGGCAATCTTGCCTCGGCGCTCAGGATCAAGCCGGGCATTACCGCGATTATCGGCAGCGGTGGCAAGTCGACCTTGCTAAAGACGCTCGGCCTTGAGCTTATGCGCGCTGGCGGCCGCGCGCTCCTCTGCACCTCCACGCATATGTTCCCCGTCGCCGGCGTGCCGTGGGACGGGTCGAGCCGTCGCCTGGACGCCGCGCCTTGGAAGCCGGGCGCCTCGCATGTCCCCGGTTGCACCTGCGAGGCCTGCGCGGGCCTTGCACGCGAAGGCATCTGCCAGGCAGGCATCTTGGACCCGGAGACAGGCAAGCTCTCCGCCCCCGCCGAGCCGCTCAACGAGCTGGCGCAGCGCTTTGACTATGTGTTGGCCGAGGCAGATGGCAGCAAGCGACTCCCGCTCAAGGCGCATGCCGCCTGGGAGCCGGTAATTCCCGCCGCCACGGCAAACGTTGTCTGGGTCGTCGGCGCCTCGGGACTGGGCAAACCCGTCGCCGAGGTTGTCCACCGCCCCGAGCTCTTTTGCGAGCGTTGCGGCTGCGAGCTCACCGACACTGCCACCCCAGAGCGCGTCGCCCAGGTGCTCAATGCCGAGCTGCGGATGCTGAACCTCAACAATGCCCGCGTCATGCTCAACCAAGTCGACACGCTCAGCGACCCCACGATGGCCGACCGCTTCGAGGCAGCCCTCGGCCGCCCCCTCATCGCCACCAGCCTCAAGTAGCCGGCCCCATCTCGTCAGTTGCGGTGAAATACGGACTGTTTGGCCGCCAAACGGCCGCAAACAGTCCGTATTTCACCGCAACTGCGGAGGGGAATCCGGTGATCTTCCTGTTAGCGGGGGACGTAGCGGCCGGGTTGGGCTCCGGTGGGCTCGCCGTCGCGTGCCACCAGCACGCCGTTCACAAACACGACCTTGGCGCGGCCATGTGCCCCAAAACCCTCGAGCGGCGTGTAGTCCACAGCTTGATGCTGTGTCGCGGCACTGATTGTCCAGCGCGCTTTGGGATCCCACACGCACACATCGGCATCGGCGCCCTCGGCAAGACAGCCCTTGCGCGGGTACATGCCAAACACGCGCGCCGGGTTCTCGCTCATCAAGCGGCACAGATCCTCGGGTCCCAGCTGTCCCTCAAAGCTCGTGGCAATCGCGACGGGACGATGCTCCACGCCGGGCCCGCCGTTGGGAATCGCGCGGAAATCGTCGCGCCCGCGGTCCTTTTGCCCGTGCAGGTTAAAGCTGCAATGATCGGTCGCAATCGTATCGATCTCGCCGGCCACAAGCGCCTCGCGCAGCGCGGCACGGTCGCCGGCATGGCGCAGCGGCGGGCTCATCACGTACTTGGCGCCCGCAAAGCCGTCCTCGCCCTGCTCCAGATAGCAGGTGTCGTCGAGCATCAGATACTGAGGGCAGGTCTCGACATAGATATTCTTCTGCCCGCGCGCCTTGGCCGCACGAATGGCCTCGAGCCCCAACTTGGTCGAAAGGTGCACCACGTTGACTGGGGCGTCGCCGGCCAGGTGCGCCAGATACAGCAGGCGGCTCACGGCTTCGGCCTCACACACGTCCGGGCGGCTGAGCGCATGCCCCTCGGGCCCATGAATCCCCTGCTCGTACACGCGCTTCTGCAGCTCATTCACCAGCGTACCGTTCTCGCAATGCACGCACAGTATGCCGCCAATACGCTTGAGCTCCTCGAGCACCTCGAGCGTCTCGGCATCGTCCAGGCGCAAATGATCGTAGGCAAAGTAGGTCTTAAACGACGATACGCCCGCCTCGCGCATAGCCGAAAGATCGGCGCGGTTGCGTTCATTCCACTCGGCGAGTGCCATATGAAAGGCGTAGTTGGCCGTGCAGGTTCCGTCGGCACGGCGATGCCACTCGGCCAAGGCATCGGGCATGGTCACGCCGCGATCAGCCGTCGCGTAGTCCACGATGGTCGTCGTACCGCCGCAGGCAGCCGCACGCGTGCCGGTCTCAAAGCTATCGGCCGTCCAGTCCATGCCGGTCCAGCACTGCATGTGCGTGTGCCCATCGATAAAGCCCGGGAACACCCAACAGTCCGTGGCGTCCTGGACGGTATCGTCCTCACCCGGCTCAATCGCCGCGGCAATCCGCACAATCTTGTCGCCCTCCATGGCAAGATCGGCGCGGCGAAGCCCCTGGGGCGTCACGAGCGCGCCGTTTTTGATGATGATCATGTTGCTCCTTATTGATTAATACAGTTGGCCACGCGATCAAAATACGAGCAGGCGGCGATATGCTCCGTTATGCGTTGCTGCCCCTTGGCGGTATCGACGTCCCACAGCTCGTAGACACGCGCCTCGACCAGCACCACATCGGTACGGTCCTTGAGGATCGAACCGCCGCCGTCCTTGCCCTCAAGACGTATGAGCGCATCGAACAATTCCGCCGGAAAGAGCACCGGACTCGAAGGCTCACCGTTGCACGCAAGACGCACCGGATGCTTGCGGCCACGCTCGTCAAATGTACGAACCATAGCCTCAAAAGAATCCGAACTCACGAGCGGCTGGTCGCCCGGCAAATAGAGGCAACCTTTCCAGTTGCGTTCGACTCCCCACGAAAGGCCCGCACGGACGCTTTCGCTGCGCAGCTCGCCATCGTGCAGCGCACACGGGCAATGCTTGTCCTCGCAAATCTGGGCGACCTCGGGCCAACGCGTCGAAACCACGACGTCAAAGCCCCGGGGAACCGAATCGATAGTCCAGGCAATCAGCGGCTTGCCATAGATATCGGCAAGCATCTTGTTGGAGCCAAACCGCTTGCCCTCGCCCGAGGCCATAATGACGCATCCAAGTTTCATGGTGATACCTCCCCTGAAACCATCGTACCCATAACTCGCGCCGCGGGCATCCACATCGAAAGCGCTTATCCCGCACGCCCGCGATGCAAAAAAGGGGCACCCCGCCGGTTGGCAGAGCGCCCCCTTTACATGGCTTACCTCAACCCGGCTTTAGGCCTGGAACCAACGGGCGGTATTGCGCTCGTCGAGGGCCTTGAGGGTAGCGGCGGGATCGGCAACCTTCTGCAGGAACATCATGGCTGCGATGGCGTACGGCTTGTAGCTGGCCTCCTTGTACATGCCCACGCGGTGCATGTCGAAGACGTCGGCGTTAACCTCGCCGTGCTCGCAGGAGACACCGGAGATGTCGGCGGGCAGCGGGTGCATAAAGATAGTGTCCTGGCCGTTGGCAGTCTTCTCCATGAGCTCGGTCGTGGAGCACCAGTCCTGATGGGTGGCGTTCTGGGCGAGCAGCTCCTTCTCGAGCGCTGCGATGCCGGCGTCGTCGCCCTCGGCGTACAGGTTGGTACGCTTCTCCATGGCGGCAAACGGAGCCCAGCTCTTGGGGATCACGATGTCGGCGCCCTCGAAGGCCTCGGCCATGGTGTTGACCTGCTTAAAGGTGGTACCGGACTCGGCGGCATAGCCCTTGGCGCGCTCGACGACCTCGGGCATGAGGTCGTAGCCCTCGGGGTGAGCAAGGGTGACGTCCATGCCAAAGCGGGGCAGCAGGCTGATCAGCGACTGCGGGCAGGACAGCGGCTTGCCGTAAGAGGGCGAATAGGCCCAGGTGACGGCAACCTTCTTGCCCTTGAGGTTCTCGAGGCCGCCAAACTCGTTGATGAGGTAGAGCATGTCGGCAGAGGACTGCGTGGGGTGGTCGGAATCGGACTGCAGAGAGATGAGCGTGGGACGGTGATCCAGAACGCCATCCTCGTAGGCCTGCTGCACGGACTCGGAGACCTCGGCCATGTAGGCATCGCCCTTGCCGATGTACATGTCATCGCGGATGCCGATGACGTCGGCCATGAAGGAGATCATGGTAGCGGTCTCGCGGACGGTCTCGCCGTGGGCGATCTGGGACTTCTTCTCGTCCAGGTCCTGCA
>CABRHX010000031.1 GCA_902470805.1 uncultured Collinsella sp.
AGCACATACCCTATCGACAAAATCCGACGGTCATTGACACATCAAAAAAAGCCCGCCCACCACCGGGGAAAATTACGCTTGTATATATGAACTGTCTAATCATCTAAATACTGCTTACAATACCTATGCGCCTGTCCGGGCTTTTCGGACGGGCGCATTTTGCTGCTCAAAAAATTTTTTGAAGAAATTTATAATAATAATACTATTCAGTCGTACGACAGGACCAACAGGATGCAAGGATTCCGATCGTGGCGATAATCCCTACACCCTAGAAGTCCTAATGTTACAAACGCTAACTCTCCCAGCCGGCGCGAATGGTTGTTACGACATCGCCTAGGCGCTGGCCGAGAGCCGCTAGATGTTGGAGTACCTCGTTGGGCGATGCGCCGTTGAGGATGCACGTGAGGGCATACGACGCCAGAAAGATGGCCACAAGCCCTAACGGGATGAGCACGATCATCGCCAAGGTGCGCAGGCGCTGGCCCACGCGGCGACGACGCGCACGACGCTTGTCGAACGCGAGCTCCTGCGCATATGAATCTTGCTGTACGGAATAGGCCTCTGGTGCCGATTCGCACCCGGGCACAGCTACAGGTACAGCAGCGGGCACGACATTTTGCGCAAAGGGCTGGACTGCCGCCCCTTGCATTTGTATCTCCATGAGTCGTTGCTGCTGACGCAACATGCGCTCGGCTTGTTGCTGCGGAGTCTCAAGAAACAGATCCATGCTGGCCTCCAAAATCGGAGCATTCGACGCTTACGACCAGCATCCCGCACCGCCATGACCGCGACAACGCAATCGCCGGCAATAGCCACAAAGTTTCTTTTGCTCAAAAGCTGTCGAAAACCTCAACAACTCCCCTACCAGCACTTTCTCTGAGCTTTTTTCGTCAGCAATCTTTTGGCCTTCCACCCTTACGCCAACTGACCAAAATCTAACCAAAAGCTTGACGAAAATTGTGGAGACCGGGACCCCACACAAAAAGTGCCGCCCCAAAGGGGCGGCACACAAACCAATCTATTAGCCAAAACTCGTTGGCAAGCCCGCGTCGTCAGACCCGCGGCGCATGCCTTTGCCTCGCGTGACTCTGCGAAGCCGTGAGCGAGAGGGAAAGGGATGCGCCGCGGGTCTGACGTCCGGAGCGGTGAAACCAGCAGTTGCCCTGCGCTCCGTGGTCGGTGAGGACAGACTACATGCCCGCGAGACCGCGGGCGGCGGTGGCGCACAGAAACGCCAAGGCTAGAATCACGAGCGAGCCCGCAATATCGGCCACCACGCCCGCAAAGCGACGCTCAAACAACCAGCTCTCAAAGTGCGGGGCGACGTTGCGCCAAACACGCCACAGCAAGATGCCCATACCGATGACGCCTGGGATATTGAGCAGTAGGATCTCGGAGCACAAAAGACCGATCAGGTTGCCGGCGGCAAAACCAGCGTCGCCCTCGCAGTATTTGCGATAAATCATGTACAACATGTACGCCACAAACGGCTGCAGGCACGCAGAGATAAACGTAACCACCATCGAGGGGTCCTGAGAAAAGACATCGGTGAGTTTATCGACACTCGTGGCATCTTTCGAAGCCAAGAACAAGCCAATGACCACCACGGGCACCACGCCCAAGATAACCTCGACCAGAGTAAACAACTTAGCAGTCAGATCCTCGCTAGCCGTATTGAGGTGAGGCGCCCACTCAGGATGAGCATGCGCGCCAACCTTCTTGTCCTTCTCGGCACGATCGGCCTTTTTACCCTCGGCAACCCGACGGCTAGGATCCTTGCGTGTTCCCGCCGCAGCAACCCGAGCCCGAGACTTCTTACCCATAAAAAAACACCCCATCAGGTAGTAGATAAACTAAAAGTCGCTACCCAGTGTACCCCACCCATGAACGGTGCCGTCCCAACCAGCCCCCATACAAAAACGTGCCGCCCCTATCGGGGCGGCACACAAACTTCTTATCAGCTTTTCAGTAACGAGCACGCGACGACGCAAAGCGGGCCGGGAGGGCCGGACTACCTTCCCTCAACGCGACCCTGCGAAGCCGTGAGCGAGGAGGGAAGGCAGTCCGGCCCTCCCGGCCCAGCTCACGCTAGCGCCACGCGCTAGTAGTTCACCACCTGCTCCTCAAAGTACGCCTTGGGGTGGTTACACACCGGGCACACCTCAGGCGCCTCGGCACCAACGTACAGGTGCCCGCAGTTCAGGCACTTCCACACCTTCACGCCCTCACGCTCAAACACTTCGCCCGACTCGATGCGCTCGACGAGTTTGTTGTAGCGCTCCTCGTGGGCCTTCTCGACGGCGGCGACGCCACGGAACTTCTCGGCGATCTCGGCAAAGCCCTCCTCCTCGGCAGTCTTGGCGAACTCGTCGTACATCGTGGTCCACTCGTAGTTCTCGCCCGCGGCGGCGTCACGCAGGTTGTCCAGAGTGCCCGGAACGGCGCCGTCGTGCAGATACTTAAACCACAGCTTGGCGTGCTCGGACTCGTTGCCCGCCGTCTCGGCAAAGATATTCGAGATCTGAACGTAGCCATCCTTCTTGGCCTTGGATGCATAGTAGCGATACTTGGTGTGTGCCTGGGACTCACCGGCAAAAGCAGTCTCGAGGTTCTTCTTGGTCTGAGAGTTCTCAAAATCCATAGGTGTACTTCCCTTCAACACGTGCCGCCCATAGGCTTTGAGCGACCTTGTCTTTAGGATGCCCTCAAGCCGAGAATTTAAACCTTACAATCCCGTTCTTCAGATTCGAGTGAGCTACACACTCAGCCAACGATCGCCCTCGGAGCCGCAAAAGCCCTCGCGCTCCAGATCGGCAAGAATGCTTGCGACCAGCTCGCGCTCGACCGGCTCTCGGCCGGCTGCCGTCTCCATCTCGTTAACGCCTGCAACGGCTTCATCGAGCGTAATACCTGCCGGTTGCCCATCGCGCGCCGCCAGCAGCATGCGCACAATGTGGGCGCGCTTTTGGCGACGCGAGCCCTCAAACTTGGACTGACGACTATAGCCCGCCGACCGCCTGGACGGATTGGGCAGCGTCTTTTTAAGATACGCGCCGTAATCCAGCAACGCGTAATACCATGCGCGCGGCGTGTCGGCATCGTCTTGAGGCACGGCAAAGGGCGCAATCTCATCCGCCGCCGCACCAGGGGCCGCCGGACAGGCGGCTTGAATCAGCGGCACCAGCTCGCGATCGGGAACGGCCGGCACATCGGGAAAGAAATGATGCAGAAAGACCGTGCGCACATTGGTCTCTAGATACACGCCTGGAAGATCAAACGCAAACGAACGGATGCCCTGCGCCGTTGCCGGGCCAATGCCGGGCAGAGCGACCAAGTCACGCGTCTCACGCGGAAACTCCCCGTCCCAGTCCTCTACAACGCGCTGAGCGGCCCCATGAAGCGCCAGAGCGCGTCGGTTGTAGCCCATGCCCTGCCAAGCGTCCAAAACATCGGAAGGCGCGGCCTGGGCAAGCGCCTGCACAGTCGGAAAACGATCGAGCCACACCGGCATGCGCGCCTCCACACGCGGCACCTGCGTTTGCTGCAGCATGACCTCAGAAAGCCAAATGATGTACGGATCGCGTGTGCGGCGCCACGGAAGGTCGCGATAACGCAGGACCCCTTCCGAACGAATCATCGAACGAAAGGGGTCCTGAATCATGGCTATGCTCCTTATGCGGCGCTATTCCTCCCGGTAAGCGCACGCGCAGGTGGCGTACTCGGGAAACGCTTCGCGGTCGGCGAACTTGGGATCGACGGCCGGGAACTGGCGGTGAGCGACGATGTCGCCGAGCGAAACGGAATCGAGGTAGTCGCGCATCAACGCCTGGGCTCCGGCCCACAGGGGATGATAGCAGCACGCGCCCATGCGCGCACAGTCACCATCGGGCGCGGTGCAATCGTTCATAACCATAGGACCCTGAACGGCCTCGACGACCTGGCGGATAGTGACGTCGTCCGGACTGACCTTGAGACGCATGCCACCGTGGACGCCACGCAGGCTCTCCACAATACCGGCCTGGACCAAACCGTGCTGAATCGAGCGGGCAAACGAATACGGGACATTGACCTCTTCGGCAGCGGTGCGAACAGAAAGCAAACGCTCCGGATCCTCGGCAAGCATCGCCAGCATGCGAAGGGCGTAATCAGTCTTCCTCGATATGTCCATTTTTCCCCTTTCAAGGAATACGAACAGCTCGAACGAGCTCCGGGGCCGAGCTTGTGTCGAGACGCTAAATGACCGCCAGGACATCCAAATGGTAAATCGGATATCCACTGAGTGCCGCGCTTGGAGCGAAATGCATCAGATGCGGCGCACAGTGCAATTTAGTATAACCTAACCCCCTGTCTCGTAGAACAGGTGTTGCGCAACAAAGCTGTTGTTCAGACAGATATACTTATTAGATTTTACTTGCGTTCCCGAAGGCGCGGGGATTCTGGGCGAAGATGCACCAGGGCGATCGTTCTATCGAAACAAAGTGCATCAAACGCAAAAAGCCACGTCCGAAGACGTGGCTTTAATTGCGTTGGCGGGAAGTACGGGGCTCGAACCCGCGACCTCCGACGTGACAGGCCGGCGCTCTAACCAAACTGAGCTAACTCCCCAGGCAGACGTTCGCGTTTGTTTCCGCTCGCGTGCGCTGCGGGGATTAGTATACACAGAAGTCTGTCCTGTGCGCAACAACTTTTTTGAAAAAATTTTTGGGCCCTCCGGGAGCCTCCGGGAGGGTCTCCGGGGCCGGCTGGCGCGGGTTAAGTTTGCTGCTCTACAGTCCTGCGCAAGACGGAAAGCACATTAAGTGCTTTCCTTTGCGTGCGGAACTCGCGACAAACTTAACCCGCGCCAGCCGGCCCCGGAGACCCTCCCTGCCGTCACTTTGTTCAACCAGTTCTTGTTCCTCGCCGCTTCGCGGCTCGGCGGCCCCGTTCTCCTCGGCGGGGTTGTCTAAGGTTGTTGTTGGACTTCGGCCTTTGGCTGAAAAAGAAACGGGGGACGCGCTGTGCATCCCCCGTTTTTGTTGCGGTTACTCCAAGTCAATAAATTTGGTGCTTAGGATCTTGCCGTCTTTTACTAGCATTCTGGCCATGGTGGGGCCTCGGGTGCCTCTGGGGTAGCTGGCGCTGCCCGGGTTGAGGACTAAGCAACGGCCCACTTGGGCTTCTTTGGTTACGTGGGTGTGGCCGTTGATGGCTACGTCTACGGATCCCACCGGAAGGTCTTCGCGGTAGTGGGCTACGGCGAATTTGAGGCCTTCGTAGGTAAAGAGTGCAAGACGGTCTACATCGGGGCCGTAGTCACGGTAGTAATCGTTGTTGCCCAGTACGGCCCGCACGGGGGCGATGGTGCATAGGTGCTCGTAGTCTATCTCTGACGTGAGGTCGCCGGCGTGGATGATCAGGTCTGCGCCCTCAAGCTCATCCAAGAGCGCAGGCGAAAGATAGCCGTGGGTGTCCGAGATGATGTCGATGCGCTTGGCGCTTGCACTGTTCATGGGATCCCTTCCGCAAAAAAACGATTCGGCAGATATATACAAAAAGGCCCCACGGCTCCGCAGACGATGGGTCTACAGGGCTGCGGGGCCAGTGTGCTAGAGACTCAGGGCCTTCTTGAGCGGCACGACGCGACGGCGCGAAACCGGCACGCGCTCGTCGACGCCCGTAATGCCCAGTTGGATGGCACCCGAGGGCACCGTCTCGACATCCGTGACGCACGCCAAGTTGACGATATAGCGGCGATGCACGCGGAAGAAGCCAAAGTCGCAGAGCTTGGCCTCAAACTGCGCCAGCGAGGTTGTCGACAAAAAGCGATCATCGACGGTATAGATGCAGGAGTAATCGTCCTTGGCCATGATAAAGCGAATGTCGTCCACGGGAATGAGCACCTTGCGGCCGCCCTTTTCCACCGGGATACGCTCGATGGTCACCTTGCTGTCCGTAACCGGCTTGGCGCGTTGCATGACCTTCTCAATCGCGCGATCCAAGCGAGCTTCCTCGACCGGCTTCATCAGATAATCGACGGCATCCACGTCGAATGCCTCGACCGCATGGTCACTATACGCAGTCACAAACACGATCGCCGGCGGATTTTTGAGCTTATGCAGCGCCTCGGCAAGTTGCAGGCCCGAGGCACCGGGCATCGAGATATCGAGAAACACGACATCCACGCGACTTTCCATAAGCATCTCGATGGCGGAGCGGACGCTCGACGCCTCCGTGATCGTGCCGATCTTGCCCGTTTGCTCGAGCAGGAAGCGAAGCTCCGAGCGAGCCGGCGCCTCATCATCCACAATCATCGCACGCAGCATAGGGATAAAACCTTTCGTCAACTAACTACGCCGGGCATCCGTCGCATGACGTTGAGCCCGTAGCCTTTTATTTTACTCTTGAATGTCGAAGATGCTCTCTGACAAATCAAGATGAAGGAGCACTTTGGTGCCCTTGCCCGGCGCCGATTCGACGCGCGTATAGGAGTGCGGCCCATAAAAGCGATGGATGCGCTCCGAAATATTGTGCATGGCCACACCGGCGCCGCCACCCTGGGGAGAGCTGGCGTCGGGACGGGCAGAGCGCTCGTCAAACAGTCTGGCGGCGGTACCCTCATCCATGCCCACGCCATTATCGGCCACGGCAATCAAGATTGCATCCTCGCCGTCTTGGTGAACGGTCACGTCGATCCTCAGGGCGTCGTCATCGCCCATACCATGACGTACGGCGTTCTCGACAATCGGCTGGATCACGAACGCCGGCACCAGCGTATCTTCCACGTCCTCGGACACATCGAACGTCGCAAGCACGCGGTCCTCGCCAAAGCGGGCCTTCTCAAAGGTAAGGTAGCGCCTGGTCTGTGCGACCTCGCGCGAGACCGGAATAAGCGATCCCGAGTTGTCGAGCGTGGCACGATAGAACGATGAGAACTCACGAAGCAGTTCGCGGGCCCGCAGCGGGTCGGTGCGCGTAAACGATGCAATGGTGTTCAGCGTGTTGAACAGGAAGTGCGGGTTAATCTGCGCCTGCAGCGCACGCACCTCGGCGCGCGCCGTGAGTTCCTTTTGCACCTCGAGCTCGTGGATGGCGAGCTGCGTGGACAAGATCTCGGCAAAGCCCGAGGCAAGCGCGTACTGGGTACGGTCGACGGCGCGCGGGGTCTTGTAGTAGAACTTGAGCGTGCCGACGGTACGATCGCCCACCTTGATGGGGGCGATAATGCCGGCGGGGACTTGGTTGTGCGAGCCGTCCGAGCCCACGACATCCACCATACGGTTGAACGACTGCACGATGCCATGTTCGATAACGTAGCGTGTGGCAAGCGTGTGGATGGGAGTATCGGGCAGCAGTTTTTCCTCAAACTCGCCCGCGCAGGCAAGCACGTTGTCCTCGTCGGTGATGGCCACCGTCATGGCGCGCGTCTCGGGCAAAATGCGCCGGCACACCAAACGCGCCGACTCCTGCGTCAGACCGCCCTTAATGTCCTCGAGCATGGCCGAGGCCACCGAGAGCGTCTCCTCGGTGTACTGGGAGCGCACCGAATCGGGATTGAGCGTCAAAAAGATAAAGATGCACAGAAAGATGCACAGCAGCGCGCAGGCAATCACCGTGGCGATCGGCTCGATACCGGTCACCAAGGCAAAAATAAAGTACACCAGCACGCAAATGGCGCAGGCAACGGCAATGATGCGAAAGATTGATATTGAACTATCGCGCTGGGCGCGGCGGTCGATCATTCGGCCCCCTCCAGGATACTGATCAGTTGTGCGTCACGCCAAAGCCCGTCCATGATCTTGGGCCAAAAGCTCTGGAAACGCAGGTAGCTTGCAGCGTTTTGGCGCGCATAGGCCTTTGCCTCGTCGATACCATGGCGCCAGATGCGCAGGTAGCCCTCATGCTCGCGGGTAAACACGCTGCGGACCATAGCGGTCTTGCGCACGCGGTCGTCGAGCTCGCGCGAAATCCACGGGCCCGGGTAGGGCATGAGCGATGCCGCCGTAACGGGAATGAGCTCCTTTTGATGCGCGGCGAATGTCAACTTGGCCCGTTCGTAGTACCAACGGCATACATCCTGCATAAAGCGCGGTGAGCGCTTTTCGGACTCCGGAGGCAGATGGCGCACGGTCCACTCGTTATCGAACCACACGTCGTAGCCAAACATGCGCATGTTAAAGAGGTAATCCAAGTCCTCGCCGCGGGTGATAAACGGGTCAAAGGCCACACGCGTAAAGGCGCGGGCGTGCAGGGCCATCAGGCCGCCGCACACGTAGTTGGAGCGCGAGATGCGGGTGCCCGAGAGCGCCTTTTTCATCCAACGGTTGAACTCGATGCGCTTGGTCCACCAACGATGGCAGATGCCCGCCTTGTCCGTGGGAGCCAGCGGCGAGCCGTCGCGATCGTAGAAATAGCCGCTCTTGACCAAGATCGGCAAGCCCTGACGCGTCTGCTGCCCCAACGCATAGGTCGCGCGCTTCATAAAGTCGGCGTCGATGACAGTCTCAGCGTCATCCAAAAAGATAACCGCGTCATGCCCCAGCACAGCGGCGCAGGCTAGCCCCATATTGCGGATGGCACCGTAGCCTCGCAGGCTCACGCACTCGCCCGAACCCTTGGGCGCGATCTGAGCAACCCGGTCTGCGATGCGCGAGGCCTGGGTGTTGGTGACAACGGTGACCTTGAGCGTGGGATGCGCGTCGACAATCTCGTGCACGCGCAGCGACACATCGGCTGTGGCGGAAACGGGACAGACCACCAAAAGGATGATGCGCGGGATGTCACGTACCTGCTCAAGCGAGGCCAGGCAGCGGTCGAGTTCGGGATTGTCGGCGTTGAGTCGCGTCGAATGGTCATAGGTGCCAGGGGCGTTTGCGCAAGCGTCATCGCCCGCCCAATACGTTGGAATCACGACCGTGGCGTTCATGCCTTACCCTCCCTGCAACACAAAAACGGGGCGCCGCCAAACACAGGCGACGCCCCGCGACCTAGCTGATTCCATCATACCCACTTGGGCAAATCATTGCTCGCAAGTCGCAATGTTTATTGCGGATAACCCCAAAAGAGTACCGTGGACAGGCACAATAGCCGCTCGCTCCTATGCGGCATGCTCTGCCGCCCGAGTCATGCGGGACAGGCGGACCAGCAGCATAAAGCCAACGATCAGCAGCACGCCAATGGAAAGGACGCCCAGCGACGGGTTGCCGGTCAGCGAGGTGACGACCGACACCAGGAAGGTGCCCATAACGCTTGCATAACGACCAAAGATGTCAAAGAAGCCGTAGTACTCGTTGGACTTTTCCTTGGGGATAATGCGGCCAAAGTAGCTACGGCTGAGCGCCTGCACGCCGCCCTGGAACAGGCCGACCATAATGGCAAGCACCCAAAACTCAAAGGCGGTCTTTAGGAAGAACGCGGCGAACAGCACAATGCCCATATAGGCGGCGACTGCCACCAAGATCATGTTGAGCGTGCCCACGCGGCCGGCGAGCTTGCCGTAGATGATGGCGGACGGAAAGGCCACGAACTGCGTAACGAGCAGCGCCAGGACCAACTGGGTCGAATCGATGCCCAAGGCCGATCCGTAGCTGGTTGCCATGGAAATGACCGTGTGCACACCGTCGATATAGAAGAAGAACGCGATCATGTAGACCAGCACGGTCTTGTTGTGGGCGATCTCGCGCATGGTGTGTCCGACCTCGGAGAACACACCGCCCACGATGCGGCCGATAGTGTCCTCAGGACCGCGCTCGCGACCGTACTTTTGCTTATAGGTGCGAATGAGCGGCAGGGTAAAGATGAGCCACCAGGCACCAGTGATGATAAACGACAGACGCGTTGCCAGCATGGTAGGGACGCCAAGAGCGGGGCCACCCATGATGAGCGCCAGGCAGATGACGAACGGCACGGTGGAACCGATGTAGCCCCAGGCATAGCCCGAGCTGGACACGGCGTCCATGTGCTCGTCGGTGGTAATGTCGGGCAGCATGGCGTCGTAGAACGTCATAGAAGAGTTAAGGCCGATGGTGCACAGCACGTACACGGTCAAAAATGCCATGGCGGACATTGGGATAGCCTGCGCCAGGCAAAGCACCAGGCCCGTGAGGAAGAAGCCCAAGAAGAACTTGATCTTGTTGCCGGCGTAGTCGGCAAGCGCGCCCAGAATGGGCATGAGCATGGCGATGACCAGCGAGGCGATCGTCTGTGCATTGCCCCAGGCGACCACCAGGTCGGCCGAAGAAGCGCCGGTATTGATGGCGTTAAAGTAAATGGGCACCACCGAGGTATTGAGCAGCACGAGGGCCGAATTGCCCACATCATACATAACCCAGTTACGCTCGAGCTTGGTGTATTTCATGGACAGGGACCCTTCGTATTCGCCCGATATGCAGTTAGTTCATCGTACCCCAATTGTCCAGAACCGCCGGTAAGGATTCGGCAAAGGGGCACGCACGGGCCCTATTCCTCGCGGTCGAACTCCTCATCGGCTTCGAGCACGCGACCGCTGTAGTTGACGTGACTGGTCACGGCATCCATGTCACCGGTCTCGATAAAACGTGCGACCGTGCACTCGTAATCGACCAGCGCGCGATCAAAGACCTCGGGGAAACTCTCGTTCGAGACCTCGTCGGTAAAGGGATTCTTCCATGTCAGATGGCCCAGGTTACCGGTGCGCTCGGGCAGCTCCGTCGTCACGCGATGGGCAAGGCCGTCGAGCAGCGAGTAGTCGTGCACCAAGCCCTCAACCAGCGAGATCGCGCGCGTCTTTGCGGAGCCGGCCGGCTCAATCGCGCGGTAAAGTCGCTGCATATTGGCAACGGCAGCACCGTACTCCCCCGCCGGAATGTCAATGCCGTACACGCGTCCGGCAACATAGCTCATCAGCACGCCGGCCACGCGATTGATGCGATCGGTGGTGACGATCTCGCCCGCCGGCGGGTAATCGTCGACCGTAGCGCCATCGCGTTTAAGCTGCAGCATCAGTACGTCCAGGTCGCTCTCGAGCACCGCATGGACCTGGCTGCCCGAATCCTCAAGCTCTGAATCGGACTCGACAATGCCAAACTGCTGCTCATAGACAAAGGGATGGGCGTTGCGGTCGAGCACGTAATGAGACAGCAGGCCCAGCGCAAAGGCGCGACCCAAGCTGGCGTCGCGCGGCAGCAGATGCGACACGCCGTCGCGCAGGCACGCGAACTGGCGAGACATGCGCGAGCGATGCATGACCTGCGCCAGCAGCGTACAGTCGGAAACACGCGGTGTCAGAATGTGAAAGAAAAACGGGTCGGGGCCTTGGTTGCCCAAGATAAAGGCAATGCGCTCTTCATCGGACGTGATGACGCCCTGCGGAAGACGGTCGATGCTTTCCTCGCCAAACAGATGATGGGTGATAAGCGCGGGCATAATGATCCTTTCGATTTCATTCGATGCCACCCATTATGCCCACCGCGCGGCCATGCCAAACCTGCGATGGTAAACGACGGCACGCAAGCCTCTTACGCAAGCCCCAGGTGCGACTTGACCTCGGCGGCACGACGACGGGACACCGGCACCGTCGAGCTCACGCGGTCGAGCCTGAGCTCCATCAATCCCGTGGAGCCAATCTCAACATTGTGCACGTCTTCCAAATTGACCAGATAGCTGCGATGAACGCGAATAAAGCCCTCGGAGCCCAAGCGACGCTCGAGCGAAGAGATCGACTCATTGATCAGGTAGGTTCCCTCGGCACAGATGGCGTTGCAAAAATCGGCGCGCGCCTCAAAGTAGCAGATGTCTGCGGCGGGAATGAACACCTTTTTGCCCCCGCGGTCCACCGTCAGACGCAAAGGCTGGCGCGGAGCGTGGATAACACGGCGGGCACCCAAGGCTGCCTCGATCTTGTCGAGTGCCTTTGACAGGCGTGCGTCCTCGACCGGCTTGACGACATAGTCGACCGCATCGAGGTTATACGCATCGGCGGCAAACTCGGCAAACGCCGTCACAAACACAACCACCGGCGGCGTCTTTAGGTTCTGCAGCGTCTCGGCAAGCTCAATTCCCGAGCGGCCGGGCATCGTGATGTCCAAAAACAACACGTTGGGCTTGTTCGAGAGAATCGACTCCACGGCCTCGGTGACATTGCCCGCCTCGGCAATCTGGCCCACACGCGTATCCTTTTCCAACAGATAGCGTAGCTCAGCCCTAATGGGAGGTTCGTCATCAACCACCAAGATGTTCCAGCCTTCGGACATATGTGCTTCCCCTCTTTTTCTCTCAATCCAACCGCGTGCTACGCCGTCAACGGCGCCGGCTCATGCGGCTCGCCGTTCAGCTCGACGATGACCTGCGTTCCCACGCCCTCCTGGGACTTCACGCGCATGCCGGAATCTTCTCCGTAAAAGAAATGGATGCGCTGAAGCACGTTGAAGAGCGCCAGGCCGCAACCTCGCTTGACGGAGCCGTCGGCGGTAATGCTCTCGGGCTCCTCCAGGCGATGTTGCTCAAACAGATGCGCGCAGACTTCTTCGCTCATACCGATGCCGTCGTCCTCGACGATGATCTCCAAACCGTCATCGGTCTCGAAAGCCCTAACATGAATAGAAAGCGGCTCGGTCTCGCGCTGCGCGTGCTTGATGCAGTTTTCGAGCAACGGCTGCAAGATAAACGGCGGCACCATGCAATCGCGCACCTCAAAGTCGATATCGACCGAGACGCGCAGACGGCCGTCGCCATAACGAGCCTGCATAAGATTGATATAGCGAGTGCCCTGTTCCACCTCGTGCTCGAGCGTTGTGAGGGTATCGGAATCAGAAAGCGTCTGACGGTAGTAGTTGGAGAAGTCGATCAGCAGCGATCGCGCCTTGTCGGGCTCGGTTCGAACGAGCGACACGATGGTGCTGATGGTGTTAAACAGAAAATGAGGATCGACCTGCGATTGCAAGGCGCGCAGCTCCACGCGGGCCGTAAGCTCGTCCTGGCGCTCGAGCTCAAAGCTCGCAAGCTGCGTGGAAATGAGGTCGGCAAAGCCCGAGGCAAGCGCCGTCTGGCGCATATCGATGCTGCTCAGACGGGGATAATACAGCTCGAGCGTGCCCACGCAATGCCCGCGCACGGTAAGCGGTGCGACAATACCGGCGCGCAGGCGCGGAAAGTAGCCACCTGTCTCGGTCGAGGCATCGCGCGAGAACACGCTTTGCTCACCGCTGTTGATCACGTTGAGCGTAGTCCGCAGCACCACCGGGGTGCCCGCGGGGCATTTTGCCGAGTCCTCGCCCCAGCTTGCCAACACCTGCTTGCCGTCGGTAAAGCAGATGGCAGAGGCGATAGTTTCGGACAGGATGATCTTAGAGGCGCCCAGGGCAGCTTCGGGCGTAAGGCCGCGCGACGTGTAGGCGAATATTTTTGAAGCGATGGCGAGCGTGCGGTCGGTTGCGCTCGATGTGAGGTCGTCGGGAACGACAAAGACGTACGAGAAGAAGAAGCACAGCATGACCAAGCCGGCAATGACGACAACGGCCGGAACGGGATTGGGATTATCGGTTAGATCCCAGATGAGCAGCAGGATAAGCAGCGGAACGACAATACCGAGCAAGATGGCTTGAACCACATGCTGAGCGGTACGAAAGACCTTGGTAGAGTTGTAGCTCTTGCCCAGAATCAGCCTATTGAGATCCACCGTCATCTCCTTCTTACCGACGCACCCCATAGCAATAAAGAGGGCCGCAAGCGACCCTCTCCATTGCATTATGCAATCAAATACTGTGTTTTACATCAAGCCATCGATGAACGGTAGCTTAGGCGCTGTACTTGTTTGCCTCGCCGAAGGTGCCGCCCTCGACAATCCAGCCGTCCTTCATGATGACGTCCATGTTGTCGGTGTTGAGCACGTGGATGTCGGCGGCGACGTCACCGTTGACGACCAGCAGGTCGGCGCACTTGCCGGCCTCGATGGAACCGGTCTCGTCCTCGATGTGGCACATCTTGGCACCGTTGAGGGTGGCGCAGGTGATGGTCTCGACCGGAGTGAAGCCGATCTTGTCGACGAACTCGTACATCTCCTCGATGGAGCAAGTGCCGTACGGGGTGACGAAGGAGAAGGAGTCGGAGCCGATCGTCATGACGACGCCGCGCTTCTTGGCCTCGCGCAGGCAGTCGTAGTTGCGCTGCAGCTCCTTCTCGACCAGGGTGCCCTCGTACTTGTCGTGCAGCTCGGGGACGTAGACGGGCGGATAGGTGGCGTACCAGGTGGGCAGGAAGGCGATCGTCGGGGTGAAGAAGGTGCCCTGCTCGGCCATGAGGTCCATGGTGCGCTCATCGATATCGAAGCCGTGGATCAGCTGCTCGCAGCCAAAGCGGACGGAATCGTAGGCAGCGGCGTGGTTGTTGTAGCAGTGGCTCCACACGGGGATGCCGACCATCTTGGCCTCTTCGACCACAGCCTGAATCTCCTCGGAGCAGTAGTGCTGGTCGCGGCCGGAGTCCCAGCGCCAGATGCCGCCACCGGTAGCCCAGATCTTGATGGCATCGGGGTTCTCGCGCAGGCGACGACGGACGGCCTTGCGCAGATCCCAAGGACCGTCGACCTGATCGCCCCAGGGGTGCGATTCCTTGTTGAGCTCCTGGCTGCAGTGGTGGGAGTCGCCGTGGCCGGCAACGCGGCAGAAGCCAAGGCCGGTGGCCAGAACGCGCGGGCCCTTGAAGACGCCCTTGTCGATGCAGTCACGGATCTGGATACCAAAGCGGCCGATCTCGCAGACGGTGGTGAGGCCGTGGGTGAGGCAGTCGTAGGCCTGCTTGACGGCGACGGCCTGCTTCTCGAGAAGCGGCTGCATGACCCAGTCGGTGTCATCGTCGGTCAAGTTGCCCGAGAAGTGCAGGTGGGTGTCGATCAGGCCGGGAAGGACGGTCTTGCCGGCGGCGTCGATGACCTCAACGCCCTCGGGAAGGTCCTGCATGGCGCCGGCGTACTCGATCTTGCCGTTGTCGTCGACGAGAACGAGGGAGTTCTCGACCGGCTCGGCACCGGTACCGTCGATGAGCTTGCCGCCAACGATTGCATACTTAGTGGACATGGTTCCTCCTTATGGATCCATATAGTGGGCGAGGCCGCGTTGGGTTAAGGCCTCACAAAGCTACCCAAGTGGCGCCGGGTTCGGCGCGCGGAAGAGAGGGTCCCGCGCACCTGATCCGCCCCGGCTCGGCGTTACTTTTTGCGGGAATTGGTGAAAGCCATGAGGGCCAGGCCAATAGCCAACCAGCCGATCACGATGCTCCACTCCACCATGTTGAGGGAGGCGGGAGAGAACGGAATCACGAGCAGGCCGATGATGATGGCGCAGGCAGCGATAGCGAGGCCGATGCCAAACTTGCCGCCGGGCACCTCGTAGGGACGAGGCAGGTCGGGCTCGGTGAAGCGCATGCGCAGGCAGGCGAGGGCGACCATGCCGCAGGAGAAGATGAAGGCGAGAGCCGACACGTTGGTCAGAGGGATAAGCATGTTCTTGCCCAGGAACGGACCGACGACGGTGATGACGCCCAGAACAACGCAGGCGAGCTTGGGAGCGCCGGACTTGGGGTCGACCTCGGCGAACTTCTCGGGCAGCTGGCCCTTGCGGCCCATGGCGAGCATGATGCGGCTCGTTGCGCCGTAGAAGGAGTTCATCGGGCCCATGGGTCCAAGCGTGGCGATGACGAGCATGGCCAGGTACAGGAGCATGTTGATGCCCTTGAGACAGGCAAGCGCGGGAACCGGGCTCTTAACAAACTCATGCCAGTCGAGAATGGTACCGAACGAGTAGATGCAGACCATGTAGAAACCGCCGGCGGCCAGCAGGGCCAGGGAGATGATCTTGCCGAACTTGTTCCAGTTGAGGCCCTCGGCTGCTTCCTCAGCCTGCTGAGGAATGGTGTCGAAGCCGGCGTAGAAGAACGGGGTCAGAACCAGGACCGACACGATGCCGGCGAACAGGCTGGCGCCCTCGGTCGCGGCCTTGCCGCCGCCGGCACCGGTGACCTGGGAGAACACGGGCATGGCGTTGTCCGGCGAGCCGGTGAACAGCGAGACGCCCATGGCGAGCAGCATGCCGCAGAGCAGAGCCTTGGTCAGGAAGGCCTGGAGCTTGGCGGCCGAGCTGGCACCGCGGAAGTTGAGGAAGATGACGTAGACTGCAAAGCCGAGCGCGATCAGCGTCGGGAACAGGTAAACGTCGGCGCCCAGGATGGTGTAGAGCTTGACGGCGCGCAGCCACTCAAGACCGGGCAGGCTGCCGAACATCTCGGACACGAGGGTCGAGATGGCGATGGCCTCCCACGGGCACAGGATGCCGTTGCCCAGGGCAAGGAGCCAACCGGTGATGTAGCTCAGCGTACGGCCAAAGCTACGATCGACGTACTCGACGATGCCGCCCGAGATGGGGATGGCAGCCGTGAGCTCACCGAAAACAGCTCCGACGGGCACGAGGAAGATTGCACCCAAGAGGAATGCGATCATAGCGGGAACGGGACCGCCGCCCACGACCATCCAGTCGCCGACCTGCAGAACCCAGCCGGTGCCGATGATGGCACCAAAACCGATGGTAAAGAAGTTCCAGAGCGAGAGCGTTTTCTTCATGCCGCCGTTATCCTCGACTGCAACCTCTGCGTTCTTGTCCGCCATTGTTCCCCTCCTTTCCTTTTTGACGCCCCTTGACGTCACCCCTTGCGCGGTCTGTTTTGCCGCGCTCTTTTATTTCGTGGCTTTAAGATACGGCCTTGGCGCAGCAGCTCCGCTTGTAGCTCGACCGAAGGCAGAACTGCAAAACGAGCGGCGTCGTTTTTGGGACGAACGGCACGGTTTGCCGCTCATTGTTGCCGCCCGTCCGACGGGCGTACGCTCATCGGACGCATATAGAGATGTTTTTGAGGCCGTGTGTTTTGCGCCTTTCGTACCGTTTACCGAGCTTTTGACGCGCAGACCCATTTGTTGCACATCTTTTTTGTAGGATGGACAGGTTATACATGAGACAAGGCGGTACGAATGGCATACGGATACAACGACGGTGATCAACGGCGACAAAGCGTTCGCCTTGCTGGCCGTACCACGCCTACGCCCAGAAGTGCCACGAGCAGCAATCGCAACGCCTCCAAGAGCAACCCAGGCCTTCGTCTCGGCAGCAGGCAAGCAGAACACGGCAGAGTGGCCGTCCGAGCACGGGCACAAGCGCGCAGCAAGATAGCCGCTTGGGCGCGCACTCGACAGCGTCAGGCCGAGGTTCCGCAACTGCGCCGCAACGGCGCACGTCAGTCCGGCATCCATATCAACCGCTTCTTTTCGCATCCCCAAGGCGGACGCGACGGCAAGCCTTACCGCTCGACATCGCACGTGAATGCCCCCGCCCTGCCGGCCCGTCGACTTCGCCTCGCACTGTGCTCTATCCTCACCTGTCTGGTCTTTGTGCTTATGAGCTCCTGTATGTCCCATGGCTCGGCCGGTCTCGAGCCCACCGCCGAGGACAAGCTGCTCAAGGCCCCCGTCGCGCCCGGTTATTCTTTCGCCTTTTCGACCCCGCGCTCGCAATGGCAAGCCGGCACGATGCCCCATATCTATCAGATCGACCCTGCGTGGTCGGAGCTGCCTTACGCCGGCGGCACCATCCGCCAAAATGCCTGCGGGCCCACGTGCCTCACCATGGTCTACATCTTTAAGACGGGACGCACCGATATGACCCCCGTCGATATGTGCGCGCTTTCCGAGGTGGGCAATTACGCCCCCACCGGTGCAACCGAATGGTCGTTTATGACGAGCGGCGCGTGGCAGTTGGGACTTAACGGAACGGAGCTCCATAACGATCGCGACTCGATGACTCAGGCGCTGCGTTCGGGAGCGCCCGTCATCGCCGCCGTTCGACCGGGCACCTTTACCAGCGTTGGACACTACATCGTGCTTTACGGTATTGACGACGCCGACCAGATTGGAGTCTTCGATCCCAACTCGGCCAGCCGCAGCGCCCGCCGCTGGGGCGTCGTAGAGGTCCTTAACGAAGTCGAAGCCATGTGGGCCTACTACTAGTCGTTGGGGACAGACTTATAGTCATTGGGGACAGACTTAAATGAGTGCTCGTTGGGGACAACCCTTGCGGACGCCACTCATGGCGGCCAGACAGAACCGTCCCCAAGTGCCGGGTTCCCAATGACTAGGTGAACAGCAAAAGCCCCGCAGTCGGAGCGGACCGCGGGGCTCATGAAGAGAGGCTAGTTTGCGGGCGCCTTGCCTGGCGCCCACGAGAGAGGCAACGGAGTAGAGGCTACTCGTGGATGCGGGTACCGGAGAGGCCGGCCATGGTCTCGGCGGCCTTGTCCAGGGCACCGATGATGCAGGTGCGGCCCTTGCGGGAACGGGCGAACTTGATGGCGGCGCGGACCTTGGGCTCCATGGAACCCTTGCCGAACTGGCCCTCGTCGGCCAGGCGCTCGGCCTCGTCGGCGGTGATGTCCTCGAGCTCCTCCTGGTTGGGCTTGCCAAAGTTGATGGCGACATGCTCAACGGCGGTCAGCAGGAACAGAACGTCGGCGTCGCAGTCCTCAGCCAGCAGCTCGCCGCCCAGGTCCTTGTCGATGACGGCGGGAACGCCCTTGTAGCAGCCCTTGTTCTCGTAGTCGCGGACGACGGGGATGCCGCCGCCACCGCAGGCGATGACGATGAACTCGTTGTCGAGCAGGTTGAGGATGGAGTCAGCCTCGACGATCTTCTTGGGATCGGGGGAAGCGACGACGCGACGCCAGCCGCGGCCGGAATCCTCGACGAAGACCTTGGAGGGATCCTCGGCCATGAACTCCTTGGCCTGCTCCTCGGTGTAGAAGGGTCCGATCGGCTTGGTCGGGTTCTTGAACGCGGGATCATCCGGATCGCACTCGATCTGGGTGACGACGGTGGCGGCGTGCCAACGCTTATAGCGCTTGTGCATCTCGCGGCCGATGCCCTGCTGCAGGTGATAACCAATGTAGCCCTGGGACATGGCGCCGCACTCGGGCAGCGGCATCTCGGGGGTACCGATGGCATCGTGGGCAGCGGCGAAGGCGTTCTGGATCATGCCGACCTGCGGGCCGTTGCCGTGGGTGATGATGATCTCATTGCCCTGCTCGATGAGACCGAGGAGAGCGTGGGCGGTGTTGCTCACGGCCTCGATCTGCTCGACGGGGTTGTTGCCGAGGGCGTTGCCGCCAAGGGCGACGACAATACGATCGGGCTTGCCAAGAGGCTTAGACATTGCTGGAATCCTTTCTGTAAAAGGCCTACAACCCATTAATAACCCGCGTCCGTGCGATACGCGAGTTTATTAAGGTTTATATTCTCTTTATCGCTCATTTTATTCATTTTGAAAATAGCGGAACGGTGAACGGTCGTTTTTATCCGCTCAGCGTACAGAACTCCAGCTCAGACATATCTACGTAATTTACGTGCGACTTTATTTAAATGAAGCGAGGATTATGTCGGATTATGCAAACTACATCTCTGCTAAACACAAAACAGACAGCGCAATATCTTACTCGCACTATACGAGATTCTATGCACATATAAGTCGAGTATGCACCCCTGCAAAAACAAGGGGCTTTTCATCCAGCATAAGGAATAAAGAAGAGCTCCGAAAAGGCGGCAACAGCCAAGTCCCCCATCCATCCCCAAAGTGGCGCGAGGTTTCGCGGCAAAGCCGCGAAACAGCGAAAGGGACGGAATACCCGCCAACTACGTCCTTCATCCGCCCACACAATCCGAGGACGTAGTCGTAGCAGGATCTGAGGGCTGACCTTCGCGGACACTCCGCAGGACGAAAGAACCCCCGCCGCACGTAGTGCGCAGCGGGGGTTCTTTCATGTCCGAGGACGTCCGCGAAGGTCAGCCCTCAGATCCTGCGGTGGGAGACCTAGGCCTCGTTATACACCGTTTTGAGCTTCAGCAGGTGCTGATAGCGGTCCATAGCAGCCTGCTCATTCTCCTTGAAGAGCTCCTCGGCGCGCTCGGGGAAGGAACGCGTCAGCGAAGCGTAACGGGCCTCGTTCATCAGGAACTCCTGATAACCGCCCGCGGGCTCCTTGGAATCGAGCGAGAACTTCTTGCCGGCAGCAGCCTCGGGGTTGAAGCGGAAGAGGTTCCAGTAACCGCACTCGACAGCCTTCTTCATCTCGGCCTGGCAGTTCTGCATGCCGCCCTTCTTGATGGAGTGCATCTCGCAGGGGCTGTAGCCGATGATGAGGGACGGGCCGTCGTAGGCCTCGGCCTCGTGAATGGCCTTGAGGGTCTGAGCCGGGTTGGCGCCCATGGCGACCTGCGCCACGTAGACGTAGCCGTAGCTCATGGCAATCTCGGCCAGAGACTTCTTCTTGGTCACCTTACCGGCAGCGGCGAACTGAGCGACCTGGCCCAGGTTCGAGGCCTTGGAGGCCTGACCGCCGGTGTTGGAGTAGACCTCGGTGTCGAAGACGAAGACGTTGACGTTGTGGCCGGAAGCCAGGACGTGGTCCAGGCCACCGAAGCCGATGTCGTAGGCCCAGCCGTCGCCGCCGAAGATCCAGAAGGACTTCTTGGTGAGGTAAGCCTTGTCGGCGAGGATCGCCTTGGAAGCGTCGCAGCCGCACTTCTCGAGCTCGGCAACGTAGGCAGCGGCAGCGGTCTTGGAGGCCTCGGCGTCGTTGACGGAGTCGATCCAAGCCTGGCCGGCGGCCTTGAGCTCATCGGACGGACCATCGGCAGCGATGATGTCCTGGGTAGCGGCGATCAGCTTGTGCTGAACGGCCTCATAGCCAACGGCCATGCCCAGACCGTGCTCGGCATTGTCCTCGAACAGGGAGTTGTTCCACGCCGGGCCGTGACCGTCCTTGTCCTTGCAGTAAGGAGCGGTGGCAGCGGGGTTGCCCCAAATGGAGGAGCAGCCGGTGGCGTTGGAAATGAACATGCGGTCGCCGGCGACCTGGGTCACCAGACGTGCATAGGCGGTCTCGGCGCAGCCGGCGCAGGAGCCGGAGAACTCCAGGTAGGGCTGCTTAAACTGGCTGCCCTTGACGTTGGCCGCGATGAGCTCCTTCTTCTCGGAGACGTTCTCGACCATGTAGTCCCAAACGGGCTGCTGGTCCATCTCCTGCTCGGTGGGAACCATCTCGAGGGCGCCCTTGGGGCAGACCTTGACGCAGTTGGTGCAGCCCATGCAGTCGAGCGGGGACACAGCCATGGTGAACTTCATGCCCTTGGCCTTGGGGCCCATGGCGTCGAGCGTGCGGGTAGCCTCGGGCGCGGCGGCAGCCTCGTCCTCGGTCATCGCGAACGGACGGATGGTGGCATGCGGGCACACGTAGGCGCACTGGTTGCACTGGATGCACTTGGTCTCGTCCCAGTGGGGAACGACTACGGCGACGCCGCGTTTCTCGTATGCGGAGGCGCCCAGCTCAAACTGGCCGTCGGCGCAATCGACGAAGGCGGAAACAGGCAGGCTGTCGCCGTCCATGCGATCGATGGGCTCGAGCAGGTTCTTGACCTGCTGGGCGATAGCGGACTTGGTCTCCTCGGAGAGCTCGACGGGAGCGGCATCCTCGGCGGTAGCCCAGTCGGCCGGAACCTCGAACTTACGGAAGGCGGTAGCGCCGGCATCGATGGCCTTGTGGTTGGCGTCGACGATAGCCTGGCCCTTCTTCATGTAGGACTTGGTAGCCGCGTCCTTCATGTACTGCAGGGCGTCCTCGGCGGGCAGGACCTTGGCCAGCGCGAAGAAGGCGGACTGGAGCACCGTGTTGGTGCGCTTGCCCATGCCGACCTTGGCGGCCAGGTCGATAGCGTCGATCAGGTAGACGTTGACGTTGTTGTTCGCGATGTAGCGCTTGGCCACGGCGGGCATGTGCTCGGCGAACTCCTCGTCGCTCCACTGGCAGTTGACCAGGAAGGTGCCACCCGGCTTGACGTCGCGGACCATCTTGAAGCCCTTGACGATGTAGCTGGGGTTGTGGCAGGCGACAAAGTCGGCCTTGGTCACGTAGTACGGCGAACGGATCGGGGAATCACCAAAGCGCAGGTGCGAAACGGTGACGCCGCCGGTCTTCTTGGAGTCGTACTGGAAGTAGGCCTGAACGTACTTGTCGGTGTGATCGCCGATGATCTTGATCGAGTTCTTGTTGGCGCCGACGGTACCGTCGCCACCCAGACCCCAGAACTTGCACTCGATGGTGCCGGGGGCTGCGGTGTTGGGCGCATCCTCGGCCTCGGGCAGGCTCAGGTTGGTCACGTCATCGACAATGCCGATGGTGAACTCGCGCTTGGGCTCGTCCTTCTTGAGCTCCTCGAAGACAGCGAACGCGGACGCGGGAGGCGTGTCCTTGCTGCCCAGGCCATAACGGCCGCCGACGACCTTGATGCCCGTCTTGCCGGCCTCGTAGAGAGCGGAGACGACGTCCTGGTAGAGCGGCTCGCCGATGGAACCCGGCTCCTTGGTACGGTCCATGACGGCGATCTTCTGGACGGTCTCGGGGAGAACGTCGACGAAGTGCTTGATGGAGAACGGACGGAACAGACGAACCTTGACCAGGCCGACCTTCTCGCCGTGAGCGTTGAGGTAGTCGATGACTTCCTCGAGCACGTCGCAGAAGGAGCCCATGCACACGACGACGCGATCGGCATCGGGAGCGCCGTAGTAGTTGAACAGGCCGTAATCGGTGCCGAGCTTCTCGTTGATCTTCTTCATGTAGCCCTCGACGACGGCGGGAAGCTCGTCGTAGACCTTGTTGCAGGCCTCACGGTTCTGGAAGAAGATATCGCCGTTCTCGTGGCTACCGCGGGTGTGCGGGTGCTCAGGGTTGAGCGCGTGGTCGCGGAAAGCCTGGACGGCGTCCATGTCGCACATCTCGGCCAGATCCTTGTAGTCCCACATGGCGACCTTCTGGATCTCGTGGCTGGTGCGGAAGCCGTCGAAGAAGTTAAGGAACGGGGTCTTTCCCTCGATGGCGGCGAGGTGAGCCACCGGCGAGAGGTCCATGACCTCCTGGACGTTGCCCTCGGCGAGCATGGCGAAGCCGGTCTGACGACAAGCCATGACGTCGGAGTGATCGCCAAAGATGTTCAGGGCGTGGGAAGCGACGCAACGCGCGGAGACGTGGAAGACGCCCGGGAGCTGCTCGCCCGCGATCTTGTACATGTTCGGGATCATCAGGAGCAGACCCTGAGAAGCCGTGTAGGTGGTGGTCAGAGCACCGGCGCCCAGCGAACCGTGAACGGTACCGGCTGCACCTGCCTCGGACTCCATCTCGACGACCTTGACCGGGGTGCCGAAGATATTCTTGCGACCCTGGGCCGCCCACTGGTCGACATGGTCGGCCATCGGGCTGGACGGCGTAATGGGATAGATTCCCGCTACCTCGGTGTACGCATACGAAACATATGCGGCCGCCTCGTTGCCGTCCATAGACTTAAACTTACGCGCCATATACCCCTCTCCTCTCATATAGGTATACAGGCCCCGGCGATCGCCGGGATGTTGGCGTGATGGGATTTTCGCTGTTGCTTCCAATCATCTGGCAGGCAGGCTCAGCAGCAGGTACATGGCGTGGAGAGAAGGCATGCCGAGGCGAGGAGGGCTGCACGCGCTCCACAAGCCCAGCTACCCGTCTTGCACATGACCGAGCGCCGCAAAGGCCGCATGCCGGATGCTCCCGGGCACGCCCCGGCGATGGGAAGCGCCCGCAACGGAAATCCGCATGCGGGTTTATTGTACCCCGCCGTCAAGTGTAATTTCGGCAAATATAGGCGGGCGGTAAAGGTTTACCTTGGGTGACTGCCAAGGGCCAAAATGGCCCCTCCATCCCTGGGCGACCGGCTCTGGTGCGCCAAGGAGTGTCCCCAAGTGCCGGCAGAGACGATATGAGCAGGACATAAAAACATTGAGAGCCCCTGCTGCATGAAAGACCG
>CABRHX010000032.1 GCA_902470805.1 uncultured Collinsella sp.
AAAGAGAAGAGGCGGGGCATGCCCCGCCTCTTACACCACATCTCTGCGCGCTACCCTTGCTTTTGGGCAAATGGGGATTTTCGGCACTCGTTACAGGGAAATTTGCTGCCACTAAATTGGTGACAGTACTCATATTTGGCATTTTTTGACCACGGGGGCTGCCGAGGCCGTGGTTTCGCCCTTTCTGCGCCGAAGCGATACACTGTTGCCGTTTGATTTCTTCGCTCAAGGAGGATGCGCATGCCGTGCACAACGATTCTGGTCGGTAAGAACGCGAGCTACGACGGGTCGACCCTGGTCGCGCGTAACGAGGACTCGTCCAACGGGGTGTTTGAGCCCAAGCGTATGCGCGTGGTGCATCCCGACGAGCAGCCGCGCGTCTACACGAGCGTCCTGAGCCACCTGACCGTTGAACTGCCCGATAACCCCATGCGCTACACGTGCGTCCCCGATGTTGTCCCGGGCCACGGCATCTGGGCCGAGGCCGGTTTCAACGAGCTCAATGTGGGCATGTCCGCAACCGAGACGCTCACCACCAACGAGCGCGTCCGCGGTGCCGATCCGCTCGTGGACTATGTGCCCGCCAAGGGCAACGAGGGCGAGGACGGATACGTTCCGGCACAGTCCGGTGGCTTGGGCGAGGAGGACATGGTGACCCTGGTCCTGCCGAACGCCAAGTCCGCCCGCGACGGCGTACGCATTCTGGGTGACCTGCTCGAGCGCTACGGCACCTACGAGAACAACGGCATCGCCTTTAGCGACGTGGACGAGATCTGGTGGCTCGAGACCATCGGCGGTCACCATTGGATCGCCAAGCGCGTGCCTGACGACGCCTATGTGACCATGCCCAACCAGCTGGGTATCGACAGCTTTGACCTGGACGACGCCGAGGGTGCCCAGGCCGACCACATGTGCTCGTCCGACCTGCGCGCCTGGATGGCCGAGTGGCATCTGGACCTGACGTTGGGCGTCGAGGGCGACGGCCCCGCTGCGGTCTTTAACCCGCGCGAGGCCTTTGGCTCGCACAGCGACAGCGACCACGTCTACAACACGCCGCGCGCCTGGTACATGCAGCGCTGCCTCAACCCCAGCGATGTGTGGGACGGTCCCGACGCCGACTACACGCCCGAGAGCGACGACATCCCCTGGAGCCGCGTGCCCGAGCGCAAGGTGACCATCGAGGACATCAAGTACGTGCTTTCGAGCCACTACCAGGGCACAGAGTACGACTGCTACGGTAGCAAGGGCACGCCCGCAACGCGTGGCGCATATCGCCCCATCGGCATCAACCGCAACAGCCAGCTCGCCGTGTTGCAGTTACGTCCCTATGCGCAGCCGGCCTATCGCGCCGTGCAGTGGATGGCGTTTGGCTCCAACTCGTTTAACGCGCTGGTTCCGCTGTACGCCAACGTCGAGACCATGCCCGAGTACTATGCCGACACGCAGGCTCGCGTGACGTCCGAAAACTTCTACTGGGCCAACCGCCTGATCGGCGCGCTGGCTGACGTCCGTTTCCATGAGTGCGGTCGCGCGGTCGAGGACTATCAGGAGAAGGTCGGTGGCATGGGCCACAAGCAGATCCATGACGTCGACGCTGCCGTAGCCGCTCTGCCCGAGGCCGAGGTGCCTGCCGAGCTTGCACGCGCCAACGAGGCCTTTGCCGAGCGTGTCCGCGTGGAGACCGATGCCCTGCTGGGCAAGGTGCTCTACACCACGAGCTGCGCCATGAAGAACTCTTTCGCGATGAACGACAACGTGAGGTAGGGATTTCCCGTCGATCGAATAGCGCTAAAACGCTTTGTCGCTTTCACTCAATCTTGGGTACAAGAACGCCAATGCAGTTGTTTGTGATTGGAGACAACCATGGTTATGAAACTCGATCAGCTTGTTAACGGCGCCATTAACGTGGGCTTTGGCGCTGCCGCCGTTGCCGTCGAGGGCAGCAAGAAGGTTCTCGACGACCTCAGTACCAAGGGCGAGCAGGTGCGCAAGGACGCCGGCGCCCCCGATATCGCCCGCAGTGTGTCCGATATGTTCGAGCAGGCCGGCGGTACCATCTCCGATCTGACCGAGCGCTTGGGTACGCAGGGCGAGACCGCGGCCCAGCGCGTGCTCGACGAGCTTATCCTTGCCCGTGTCCGCGTCATGACCGCCCCCGAGCGCACGGCCTTCTTGGCCCATGTGCGCGACATCGTCGATTCGGTCGAGGACAACGTGACCTCGGTGCCCGTTGAGTCCGTTGAGCCCGACGATGCGAAGGATACCGAAGAGGCCGAGTAGCAGCGCAGATGGCAGATTCCACCACCGATTACAACAATCTAGATCCTCTGGGTGACGAGGCGGCGGTTGTCGATGAGGTCGACGCCGCCGTCTCGGGCGCTCGCAAGAAGCCGCGCGCTGTCGATATGGTGCCCGAGGAGCCCGACGCGATGGCGCCGGACGAGGAATACCAGCTCACGCCGGCGGGTCGTCGCGAACGCATCGGGCAGATTGTTCGCCTGGTCAAAAAGTACCGCGTGTGGGATAACCTCACGCCGGTTCGTTTGCGCCGCCTGCTCGAGGAACTCGGCCCCATGTTCGTCAAGATGGGGCAGATTCTGGCCAACCGGTCCGAGATTCTGCCGCAACGCTTTTGCGACGAGCTGCGTCGTCTGCGCTCCGACGTGGAGCCTGTGCCGTACGAGGTCGTACTCAGTTGTCTGGAAGAAGAATACGGCCTGCGCCTGGGGGAGATGTTCGATGCGATCGACCCCAACCCGCTTGGTAGCGCATCGCTCGCGCAGGTGCACCGCGCTCGTCTGGTGACGGGCGAGGACGTGGCCGTCAAGGTGCAGCGCCCCGGTGCGCAGCAGGTTATGGCACAGGACATCGATATCATCCGCTCGGTGGTGCGTATCGTTTCCAAGTTCGTCAACACCGATCAATTCGTTGACCTGCACGGCGTGGTCGAGGAGCTGTGGACCTCGTTTCGCGAGGAGACCAACTTTTTGGCCGAGGCCAAAAACCTCAACGACTTCTACGAGTTCCATAAGAGCGTTCATGGCGTGACGTGCCCCAAATCCTATCTGGACCTGTGCACCGAACACGTGGTGGTTATGGACTACGTCGACGGCATTTCGATCGCCGATCCTGAACGCTTGGTGGCCGAGGGCTATGACTTGGAAAAGATCGGTGCCGCGATTGTCGAGGACTACTCGTCGCAGGTGCTTGATGACGGCTTTTTCCATGCCGACCCGCATGCGGGAAACATTATTCTCAAGGACGGCATCGTCTACTTTATCGACTTGGGCATGGTCGGACGCATGTCGAGTCACGATCGCGGTATCGTCAAGGACATGATTTTCGCCGTGGCCGAGGGTGACGTGCCCAAGCTCAAGGATTCGCTCATGCGCTTTGCCGTGACGCGCGGCGACTCGGCTGAGCTCGATCATTCGGCCTTTTTGTCCGACTTGGACTTTATCGTCGCCGACTTTGCGGGCCTTGACCTGAAGGATCTGGATATCGGCGAGTTTTTGACCTCGCTGTTAAACCTCGCGCGTAAGAATGATGTTGAGCTGCCGAGCGTGGTGACGATGTTCGCCCGCGGCATGGTGACGCTCGAGGGCCTGTTGACCGAGTACATGCCCAACGTCAACATGATCCAGATCATCCAGACGCACATCAAAAACGAGAAGAGCACCTACGCCCGCATGCGCGAGATGAGCCGCGATCTTGCCGCGAGCAGCTATCGCGCGGCAAAAGGCTCGCTCGAGGCGGCCGAGTATCTGGGCTTGGCTTCGCGTATGCTTACGCGCGGCCAGCTTAAGGTAAACACGCAGATCATGAGCAGCGATAAGGCGCTGCGACAGCTGGGTGGAATTATCGACCGCATGTCGATGGCGATTGTGATCGCCGGTCTGTTTATCGGTTCGTCGGTGGTGTACTACGCGCGCATCGAGCCGGTTGTGTTTGGTATCCCGGTCATTGGCTTTATGGGCTACGTGAGCGCGCTGGTGCTGGCGCTTATGCTGGGCCGCAATATCTGGCTCAACAGCCACGGCGGCAAACATTAGAGGCTGCGACCGTCACCGCATTTTCCTATCGCAAACAATAGCTTTTACCTTGGGCTTCGCCTGTGTGCGGGGTCCTTTTGCGTGATACCATTTTGACGGTAATAATCGATGGCCTAGATGGTGGTGCGGAGACGCACGAACGCGCGGTTTTCCTGCGCGTTTGGGAGAATCGGGGTGCAAGTCCCCGGCTGTACCAGTAACCGTAATTCCTCTTGGCTCGGGATGTTCGCGTCGCAGATCGGACGACGCGCCTGAGCCGTTAAGGTTAAGTCGGATCGCCTCCCATCTTGCATGCGGCTGCGGCGTATGCCGCCGGTGTGCATAGGGCTCTGGAGGGAAGGGGGACCCCGATGGGGGAACTCGAGCGTAACATGCGCGATGACGTGGGGCAGCCGCTGGGCAATGCTCCAAGTACAGACAATGGGGGACAAATGGATATGTTTGAGGACGAGCGCGAGCGCGCCTCGCTGCATCGCCGTGGCGCGATTGCACGCGGTGTAGCCAAGCGCGGCCTGGTGGCATTCCTGGCCTTCGCGATGGCCTTTGGCACCACGCCGGCTCAGCTGTGGGCCGAGGGCGCCGAGGGCATTGCCGAGGCTGTGGCTCAGGCTACGACGCCGGGCGAGGACGCAGCGCTTGCGGGCGGTGCCGCTGGGCAGAGCGGCGCCGAGGTTTCGGATTCTGGGAGCGCGCCTGCAGCTAGTGCCGCCACAACAAAGTCAGCAACTGGCGACGAAGGCTCGGCGACGGGGGAGAGCCCTGCCGCGAGCAAGCAGTCTTCGGCGGCATCCGCTGGCCAAGCAGGATCTGCCGCCGCGGCTGCCGTTCAGACAGAGAACCCGACAGAAACCGGCGATGCTGCCAAGAAGCAGGTCGAGGTCACGTTCTCGATTATCGGCACCGATGCCGACGGCAAGGCTCAGACCTGGGTGGCGCCTACGCAGCTCAAGCTCGACGAGGGCGCAACGGCTGCGGATGCCTTCGTTAAGCTGCAGCAGAAGACGGGCTTTAAGGCGGATTACGATCCGAACACGGCATACGGTTTCTACCTCAAAAGCATCACATCCCCGAACGATGGCCGCACGCTTGCCTACGATCCGACGACTTATGCCTTCTGGCAGCTGTTCGTCGACGGCGCGTCTTCCTCGGTCGGCGCAAGCAGCGTTAAACTCGCCCAGGGGCAGAAGATTGAGTTTGCCTATACGGCTGGTAGCACTACCCCCGTTGTTAAGGACCAGGTTGCCGCAAATGTGACCGTCATTGGTCGCGATGCCCAGGGCAAGACTCAGACTTGGGTCGATAACGCGCAGTATGTGGTGACGTCCGGCTCGAACGCACTTGACCTTACGAAGGTCGCGCTCGAGGCGAATGGCATCGACGCCGTTGCTGCGGGCTCCTTCATTCTGAGCCTTAAGTACAACGGCGTTGAACTGGGTACGCCGCTCGATTATTCGACCTATTGGCAGCTGTTCATCAACGGCAAGTCGAGCGACTACACGGCAGACAATGTCACCATTCATGCTGGTGATACCGTTACGTGGTTCTACGGTGGCTGGGGCGACCAGTTGCCGTCCGATTCTGTCCATGCTTCTGTTCAGGTTCTCGGTAAGGACAAGGACGGCAAGCAGCAGGTTTGGGCTTCGACGGGCCAGACGAGCCTCAAGGCAGGCTCCACTGCTAAGGATCTCCTTGAGCAGACCGGCCTTACTCTCGATGCTGGCGAATCGCCTTGGGGCTGGTTCCTCAACGGCATTACTTCGCCGTTCGATGGTAAGTCCTATGGCTGGGATGCTGCGACCAATAGCTATTGGCGCTTCTACGTAAATGGCAAGTTCGCCGACGTTGGCGCCGGTGCCTACGAGCTCCAAGAGGGTGACGCCGTCACCTTTATGTATGGTGCTGACGCCGGTGCCCTTCCTGGCCAGGTTCTTGGTTCTGTCGATGTTATCGGTCCCGATGTCAACGGGAACAATACGCGTTGGGGCACGGCAAGCAATGTTTCTTTGCCCGAAGGCTCTACTGCCCAGAACCTTATTGAGACGGTCCTGAAGGCCAAGGGCGTTACGTACAACGGCTCCCAGAGTGGTGAGTACTGGTTCCTCAATTCCATCAATTCGCCGTTCGATCACAAGCCGTATGCCTGGGATGCTGCGACCAATAAATATTGGCACCTGTATATCAACGGAGAGCCCTCCTTACTCTGCGCCAATCAGATTACGCTCAAGAGCGGCGATAAGGTTACGCTTGCCTATACCACCGACGATTCGGCCATGCCCGATCCCGACAAGATTGTCGTGGACCCGAGCGCGACGACTCCTGATTGGGATGCCGAGTGGGCCGGCTACGGCAACAGTGGCAACGGTTCGACCGTAACGGATGCCAAGACGCCTGCGCAGGCCGCCGGTCTTAAGTGGGCCTTCGATTGGAAGGCCGAGTCTGGTCAGCAGTATGCCAACTGCAGCGAGCCTGTCATCGCTAACGGCTTTGTGTACATCGCGACCGAGAACGAGCTCATCAAGATCGATTCGTCCACGGGCAAAAAGGTTGCCTCTGCGCCGCTTGCCTCCAAGGTGAGCTATACTTCTCGTCCGATCTATACCAATGGCCTTATCATCGTTCCGCTCAACGGCGGTGCGGTCCAGGCGATTACTGCAGACAAGCTGATCTGCAAGTGGCTGACGCCTGGTTTGACGGATTTGACGCAGAGCTCCTGCACCGTCGTTTCGGACGGCGAGTACGTCTATGTAGGCTCGGTCGATATTTCGTATGACGAGAATTACAACGCGACCTACGGCAACGGCTCCCTTAAGCGTATCAAGATTGCCACGGGCGAAGTCTCTTGGCAGAACATCGACCCTGCCGAGGGCTATTACTGGACTGGTGCGGCTTTGACGGATAAGTATGCCATCGTTCCTACGAGCGCGGGCACGCTTAAGTGCATTGATAAGACGACGGGCGATGTCGTTTCGACCATGAAGCTCGGCGCTCTCGCGAACGCCGACTGTGTCGCCGATCCGTCCAATGGTTCGACCTTCTATCAGATGACGCACGATGGAAAGCTCCATGTGATTTCGCTTTCGGCGAAGGGCGTGCTGAGCGAGCAGAAGACGGTCGATCTGGGTCTTACGAATAACATGAGCGCACCGGCGGTGGCTGGCGAAAACTTGATTGTCGGCGGACAGACGGCTACTGGCTCTGCTCTGGCTCTCTATAATCTGAAGACCGGTAAGACCACGATGGTCACCGCTGCTGACGGTAAAGAACTGCCGGCCGGATTTAACGGTATTGCTGCTACTCCGCTGGTGAGTGTTCAGGGCGGCAAGACCTATGTGTACTTCACCGTTAACAGCGCGGATAGCAAGGATTACGTCAACTACTCTGCTGGTGGTGGCGTATATCGCTATACGCTCGGCGATGCAGAGGCGACGCAGATTTATGATGCGGCTGGCCATTACCAGCACTGCGACTCTCCGGTCATTGCCGATGCATCTGGCAACCTGTACTACATCAATGACTCGGGCACTCTGTTCAAGCTGGGGGCCGTTGAGTCTTGGACGGTTGCCTTTAATTCCAACGGCGGGTCTGCTTGCGACACTAAGTTTGTTGCTACGTCCGATGGCAAGCTGGTCAAGCCGGCCGATCCGACGCGCGATGGCTACGCTTTCGGCGGTTGGTTCACCGATGAGGCTTGCACGCAGGCGTATGACTTCGGTACGCCGGTGACGGCCGACCTTACGTTGTATGCCAAGTGGACCAAGAATGCCGTTAACCCTGGCGGCAATGGCGGTGCTGGTTCCAACGGCGGTAGCGGTTCTGGTACCGGTTCCGGCACTGGCGCTGGCACGGGTTCTGGTTCCGGCTCGAAGGGCGGCGCTATTGCCCCGGGCAAGAAGCCGGTGACCAAGACAACAGTGTCAATCAAGACGGAGACCAAGGACGACAAGAAGTCCGACAAGAAGGACGAGAAGAAGTCTGACAAGAAGTCTGACAAGAAGGACAGCAAGTCCGACAAGAAGTCCGATTCCAAGTCCGATACGGGCGCTGCTTCCACGACCACTGCTAAGAAGTCCTCTAGTGCTTCCGAGCAGGAGACTGGCACCAATCCGCTCGCCATCGTCGGCGTTGCCGCCGGCGTCATCGGTCTCGCCATCGTCGGCGTGTTCGTGTTCACCAAACGTCGGTAGGTGAGGGCTGTGTCCAATAAATCCAAGGACGCTGACCCCAAGCAACCAGATTCCTCGTTCATTCAGTTCGACGATTCAAAGCAACAGGGCGCCGCTTCGACGGCGTCCGCCCCTCGACGGAAGGCGCTTACTGGCGTCCTGACCGCCGCGTGCGTTGCGCTGATTGTCATATCGCTGGGCTTCGTCCATCCTTCCGAGAGCGGCGCCTGGTCCATTGACTGGATCGTTCAGACTGTGACGGGGGAGAGCGTCGTCACCAAGGACACCAAGGCGTCTGGCTCGTCTGCCGCTTCGGGCGAGGCCAGTTCCAAGGATTCCAAGTCATCGAATGACGCAAAAGATGAGTCCAAGTCCAAGGACGATTCCGAGTCTTCGCACAAGGAATCGGATAAAAGCTCGGATAGCAAGAAGTCTGAGGACCAGGACGGCAAGAAGTCTGGCGATAAATCTGCTGCCCAAAATACGGGAGCCGGTGATACTTCCAATGTGTCTGGCGGTGCTTCTTCGGGCGGTGGCCAGTCGTCTAATGGAGCCTCATCCTCTAATGGTGGAAACGCCTCCTCGGGCGGCCAGAGCGGCTCACAGGAGTCTAACTACGTTACGGTGACGGTTTCGGTCACATCGAGCGCTGTGGGCAATCCTGTGTCCTCTGGTGGCACCTTTACCTTTAACGAAGGCGCTACTGTCTACGATGCCCTGTGCGCGCTGGGCCTTTCTGTCAACGCACATGGCTCGTCGTACGGCACGTATGTCTCCGCGATTGGTGGTTTGGCCGAGAAACAGCACGGCGGCACGAGCGGCTGGATGTACTCCGTCAACGGCACAACGCCCATGACGGCCTGCAGCAACTACGTTCTCTCCAATGGTGACAACGTGGTCTGGTATTACGTGACAGGCTAGAGGCCTCGACATAGCGCGCCAGACGGGCGGTTCGGACAAACATCCGGGCCGTCCGTTTTTCATGCGTAGAGGACTGGGTCGCCGGGTCTCTCGGCAAACAAAAAACCGGTTGGAATGGGAATTCCAACCGGTTATACATTCAAGCAAATAGTGAATCGACTACGACCGTGCGCCCTCGAGGAAGAAGCGGCGGCTGAAGTAGTTGTACCAGGTGACGAGGAACGTGGCGATGGCCTTCATGGCTTGGTAGCCGATGCTCAAAAACGTGACGCCCACAAACATGTACAGGTCGTTGAGGCCCAGACCGATCACCGACAGGATGGTGAAAATCGTGAACTCGCGCTTGCGGCTCATGCCTTCGCGGTGGTCGAACACGTACTTCATGCTGAGCCAGTAGTTGACCACGACGGACGTGATAAACGAAACCGTGGTGCTCATCAAAAAGTCGAGGTGGAACAGCTCGACGAGCGCAATGAGCATGCCCCAGTCGATGCCAAAGGAGATAAGACCCACGACAGCAAACTTGAGGAACTGCTTGGTATGAGGTTGTGCCAGCGCCTTGCGCACGTAATCACATCCAATGCGTTGATGAATCGAGCAGAGGATACTTTAGAGCTTTTACAAGGGAAACGTAAGGTCTTTGCCAAGAACTATATGAACTCGCCAAATTTTCAAGAGCTAATCCGCAAACGTTGAAAATTTGCCCGTAAACGAGCGACGCCCACGGACGATACTGCGCTGAGTGCGCGTCGTCCGTGGGCGCCGTAATGCTGCAGGGGTTTCGAGCTATTTTGTCTCGTCGCCCTCCAGGAAGATTTTTCGGGTCACAAAGTTGTAGACCATGACAAGCGCGGTGGCGCAGATCTTGGCGATATTGGCCTCGAGTCCCAGGCCGGCGTTGAGGGCCAGCACGATACCGTCGTTGAGTGCCAGACCGATTACGGACAGCACGACAAAGATGATGAACTCGCGGCGGCGGCTCATGCCTTCCTTGTGCGCAAACACGTACTTCATGCTGGCGACGTAATTAAAGATGAGCGAGACGATAAAGCCGCTGGTGTTGGCGATTAGGATGTTGAGGCCCAGACCGTAGTGGAGCAGATTCATAATGCCAAAGTCGATAACCGTGGCAATGACACCGACGACGCCAAATTTCATGATCTGCGCAAGGAGCTTTTGCATGGTACCTGCCTTAAGCTGGCGCCGAAGCGCCGCGGGGATGACAAACTCAGCAAGTTTAGCCAATCCCCGCGGGTGGTGCTAGGCGCGCTCCTCGATAGCACCGTTTCTATATGCATCGAGCAGCTGACGCAGGTCCTGGATTTGGCTGCGGATCTTGGCGCCAGTATCGGTGTCGCTCACCATGCGGCGACGGTCTGCTTGGTCAAAACGGTTGGTCTCGCTCTCGATGTCTACATTGCGGGTAAGTGCCTCGGCAACCGTGGTAAAGGCTTGGTGAGACTTAAGACGACATCCGCGAGAACTGGAGATAAGCGTGTAGCCGGCGATGCCCGTCTTGGGATGGTAGGCGCGGCAGAAGCCGCCATCGATGACCAGCAGCTTGCCCTCGGCGCGGATGGGCTGCTCGCCCTTGGTGGTTTTAACGGGTGTGTGGCCGTTGATGATGTGACCGGTCGGCGAGCAGGCCATGGGGGCAACGCCGAACTCGCGCATGATGTCGTCGCAGACCGAGGGCGACTTGGTAAGCGTGAAGTACGGGTCCATCGGCTCGACCCAGGTGCTCTTATCGGCGATATAGGCGCGCTCAAAGGTACGCACCAGGCGTCCGCTGGCGGGTGAGTTAAAGCCGATCCACAGGTACCACATCCAGTCGAGGGCATCGCGGTCGCCGACGCGCCAGGCTCGGCGGGCGATATGGTCGCAAAAATCGAGATAATCGCGGCCTGCGTGCCAGGTGCCCAGGCAGTTCATGCTGCTAAAGGTGCCATCCTCGTTGAGCGGCACGCAGCCATGGAACAGCAGATTGCCGTTGGTGACCTTGTACATCGAGCCGTGGGTGTAGAGGAAATCAATATGGCGATGCAGGTGATCGGCGGTGACAAACTCCGACACGAGCTTGTCGATGATATGTTGCTCCTGGGGCGTGAGCGTGTAGGGGTCCGTCGGGTCGACGGTGGGGAAGTCGTTGGTCGTGAGCGGCCACACGCTGCCGTCGACGAGCGTGACCGTGCCGGTGTCGTGGTCGATCTTGTCGAGCAGCAGGCGGTCGGTCATGTCGAACTCGGGGTGACGCTGGATAATCTGGCCCTCGAGTTTAAAGAGCAGGACATTAATGGCTTTGATCAGCGGGCTGATGGACTCACCGGCGGTGTAGGTGGCATCGGCAAAGGCGACGAGCTCGCGCAGCGAGATGCCGTAGTCGTTCTCGAGGATCTCGTAATTGTCGTAGCGCAGGTTGTTGCGCAGCACCGTGGCTATGCAGGCGGGCTCACCGGCCGCAGCGCCCATCCACAGTAGGTCGTGGTTGCCCCACTGAATGTCGAGCGAATGATAGGTGAGCAGGCGGTCCATAATCTTGGCAGCGCCGCCGCCACGGTCGAATATATCGCCCACCAGGTGCAGGTGGTCGACGGCCAGGCGCTTGATGAGCGAGGCGAGCGACTCGATAAAGTCGTCGGCGCTTGCGGTCTCTAGGATGGACTCCACGATGCGCTCGTGATAGCGCACACGATAGTTGTTCTCGTCTGGATGCGTGTGCAGCAACTCGTCGATGATGTAGGCGTAATCGCGCGGGATGGCCTTACGCACCTTGGAGCGCGTATAGCGGCTCGAAAGCGAGCGGGCAACCATGATGAGCTGGTCGAGCATTGTCTTGTACCAGGTGGGGGAGTCCTCGCGCCGGCTGCGGACCAGCTCGATCTTCTCGCGCGGGTAGTAGATGAGCGTGCACAGCTCGCCCTTTTCGTCAAAGGAGAGCGTGTCGTCAAAGATCTCGTCGACATGTTCGCGCACGACGCCCGAGCAGTTGTTGAGGATGTGCATAAAGGCTTCGTACTCGCCGTGCACATCGCTCATAAAATGCTCGGTGCCTTTGGGCAGGTTGAGAATGGCCGAGAGATTGATGATCTCGGTAAACGCGGATTGCTCGGTGGGAAATTGTCTCGACAGCAGACGCAGATACTTAAAGTCTTGCGGGTTGCGATCGAATGCGACCATGAAACACCTTCCGATATGGTTGGTAAAACTGATAAAACAGCGTCAAACGTTTATCAGTATGCGCTGGCTTTGTTTCGATTTTGCGCCGGCGGCTGAATTGTCGGCTGAACGGTTTGGTAAATCGATTTAGTTGAGGTTGATGTGTCGGTTAAGTGGAGACGAAAGGGATGATTTTGCCCATGTTGGCCCATGGCGGGGATGGGGATGTTGATGATAAAGATATTCAATGCCAATGGTTCGAATTGGTAAATAGTGGACATTTGTATCGTATTTAGGCTTGCTGTGCGATAATTTGCGTAGCAATACTTAAGGAGCCTCATATGAGTGATTTTGTCCTGACCTGTGAATCCGCCGCCGATCGAACCCGTGATTTCTTTGCGTCGCGTAATATCCCTGTCGTGTGTTTTCATTACGAGATTGATGGTGCTGTCCATACGGACGATCTGTATCAGTCGATTACGCCGGATGAGTTTTTTGCCCAGATTGCCGCGGGCGCCATGCCCAAGACGTCTCAGGTGAGCGTGGTGAGTACGAGGAGTTTTGGGAGCCGTTTGTTGCCGAGGGTAAAGATGTGCTGCACCTGACGTTGTCGTCGGGTATTTCGGGCACGTATGGATCGGCCTGCGTTGCAGCGCAGATGCTCGCGGATCGCTATCCCCAGGGCGGCAAGGTGCGCGTCATCGATTCGCTGGGGGCGTCTTCGGGCTTCGGCCTATTGCTGGAATATGCCGCCGACGTGCGCGATAGCGGCGCTTCGCTCGACGAGACGGCCGCTTGGATTGAGGAGCATAAACTCAACCTTCACCACTGGTTCTTCTCGACCGATCTGTCGAGCTACCTGCGCGGCGGTCGCATTTCGGCCGCGAGCGCGATTATCGGCACAGCGCTTAAGATTTGCCCACTTATGACGGTCGATTGCGAAGGTGGGCTGTCGCCACGTGAGAAGATTCGCACCAAGAAGCGCGCGATTTCCGAGATGGCTAAGACCATGATGGCACACGTGCAGGACGGTGCGGATTATTCGGGTAAGTGCATCTTGTCCCATTCGGCGTGCCGCGAGGATGCCGAGGCCGTTGCGGCACTGATTGAGGAACAAGTTCCGCAGCTCAAAGGCAAGATTGAGATCAACAATATCGGTGCTCTGATCGGTTCGCACACCGGACCTGGTACGGTGGCGCTCTTCTTTATGGGCGATAAGCGCGTGGATTAACTTGGCCCATCACGTCGCTGCATGATTGCTCAAACGAAAACGGCCCGCCTCACGTTTGTGGGGCGGGCCTTGCTGTTGAGGTTAGCGTTTCTTGCCGCGGAAGAAGAAGCCGTGCAATGAAGGCTTGAGGCCGCGGTTGGCGCGATGCTCCTCGACGCGCTCGTGGATCGAAGCGACGCGCTCAATGACTTCGTCGGGAATCGGCACGTCGGGATTCATGTTCTCGACCTGGCTGACCTCGGCGGCGGCGACTTGGTCGATAATGGGCACATCGTCGCGCGAGATGACGGGCGTGGCGTCTTCTTTCATCTTGCGGTAGCGCTGCATCATGTCGGTCTGCAGCTGCTGGGCCGAAGGCGGCGTCCAGATGATGGCGTTGGCACCGGCGGCGATGGTCTCGCGGATGCTCTCGGGCGTCTTGCCGCCCGGCGCGATGAGCGGCAGATTGGGATAGTGCTCGCGCAGTTCACGCAGGACCTGCGGCGTGTTCTTGCCGGCCGCGATGTTGAGGATCTTGGCTCCGGCGCGCACTTTGGCATGCGCATCATCGTCGCAACGTACGACCGTGGCGATGACGGGGATGTCGGCGATGTTGGTGATGTGCTCGACCATCTCGGCGGTGGCGGGGGAGTTGACCACACAGCCCGCCGCACCCTGCATCTCGGAGACGGCTGCCATCTGAACGGAGCGCTTGCCGGTGGTGGTGCCACCGCCCACGCCTACGAAGACCGGGCACTCGGCGACGGTCAGCAGCGCCTGCGTAATGGCGGGCTGCGGCGTGAAAGGGTAGACCGCAAAGACGGCATCGGCGTTGGAGTTGCGGATAACCGCGACATCAGTGGTGTAAATGAGCGACTTGATGCGGCGGCCGAAGAGCGTGAAGCCGCTGGCCTCCTCGATCTCGTCGGGCATGCGGAGGGCCGCCTTGCGCAAACGCCCGTCGATGGGCAGGGGCTCCATAGGGAGCAGGCCGTTGGGCGTGACGGCTACCTGGGGCTCGGTGAACTCGTCTGCGAGCTCGACCTCGGAGAAATCGACCGAGGCGACGATGTCCTCGTGAACCTCGGCGGGCACATCGATGGGAGCTTGGTCGTTTGCCGCGGCAGGCGTGTCGAAGGAGCTGGTGCCGACGAAGGCGTCGACGCGCTCGTTTAGATCGTTGAGGGTATCCATGGAGGCTCGATTCTATGTGATGACGGCCGGCAGGGTGCCGGCAGCGTTGTGCTTGCTAAATCGTTTGACGAGTTGATTTTTCCCCGCCGCGTCCTCCGTTAGACCGAAGGGCGGCGAACGTGAAGGAGCTGTGGTGGCGGTGATCGAGGTGCTATCTTGAAAGTCCCGTTTAAAAGAGAGGTGACGCGGTATGGAATTTTCGGCAATGTTGGGCTCGATTGGCCTATGCGTGGGCGCAATCGTAGCCGCCGCGGTCATCTACTTTGTGGTCACGGCCATTAAGGGCAAAAGGGCCGAACGCAAGGAGCGCACGATGCTTAAACAGCATCGCGACCAGCAGGGCAAACGCGCACGGAGATAGCTTGTTGAGTTTTGGATCCGTGCGCTAGCTGCGTTTTCGGATCAGGGCAATGTAGAAGCCCTCAAATTCGCGGCTGGGCGGAATGGTGAGCGTGCCGGGCAGGCCGTTGGCGATGGCCGATACCTGACCCGCGGCAATGGCCTCGGTCAGGGCGTTGGACTCGATGCGCGGCTCCTCACCAGCTTCCTGGGCACGGCGTGCCTCACTTTCGCTTGGCGTGCCGTCGAGGGGGATGATCTCGCAGTCCATATGCTTGTCGAGGGCTTCTTGCAGGGCGTCCTCGTTTTCCTGCGGCAAGATCGAACAAGTCGAATAGACGAGCGTGCCGCCCGGTTTGAGGGCTCCCATGGCGCGGTCCAGAAGCGCACGCTGCGAGCGGGCGCATTTGACGAGCAGCTGCTCGGTCAGGCCGCGCAGGCTTTTCTCGTTGCCGCTGATGACGGTGCCCGTGCCGGTGCAGGGAGCGTCGAGCAGGATGCGGTCAAAGCGGAAGAACTCGTCGAGCTCGCGTGCGTCGGTGCGCATGACGGGCACGTTTTTTGCGCCTTGGCGGTGGAGGTTGGCTTCGAGCTTCTCGGCGCGGGGAATGCTCATCTCGCAGGCGGTAAGGTGCGCCTGCCCCTGCGTGAGGGCGGCGATCTGCGTCGTCTTGCCGCCAGGGGCTGCACACATGTCCAGGATGTCCTCGCCTGCCTGTGCGCCCAGGACCAGCGGCGGCATCATGGACGACAAGCTCTGCAGGTAGATCTTGCCGTCGCGGTAGATGTCGAGGTCCCACAGATCGGAAACCTGGGCCTCGGGCAGGATAAAGGCGTCCGGATACCAGGTAACGGTTTGGTGCGCGATGCCGGCGGCATCGAGCGCCGCAGCGATGTCCTCGGCGGTTGCCTTGAGCGTGTTGGCGCGCAGCGTGACCGGGCGTGCGGCTGCGGCGCCAAAGCCCTCGATCATGAGCTCGGCATCGGTGAGGGCATAGGCGCCAGCGACCGTATCGACCATAAAGCGCGGCAGGTCGGCGGCGCAGGGAAGGGCGGCAAGCTGGTCGGAAAGCTCGGTGGCGGCAAATTGCCTGAGCTTGAGCTCGGGCTTGACCTGCTTTTTCTGCTTACGACGACGCGGCTTGGACATCCGTCTTTCCTTCCCGTCCCAAATTGACTACTTTCCGGGCACGCCGCTGCTGGCGTGCTTTAGTACTGGCTCTCGTGCTTGCTAAAGAAGTCGAAGCGCGGGGGCAGCGGCTTCACGCGGTGGTCGCCGGGCTTCTCGCCCAGGCTCTCTACGAACTCGTCCGTGGAGGCAAAGATGTTATCCCAGCTAAAGAAGGCGACCGGATCGACGTCGAAGTACTCGCAGATGAGTTCGCAGCCGGCCGGGACGATACCGTGCATCAGGACGGTCGCCACGCGCAGCTCGGTAAAGGCATCAACCAGGGCCTGCGTCATCGCTGCGTTTGCTTCGTCGCCCTCGAGCTTGTTGGCGGCCTTGGAGGCGTCGCTCCAGCGCTTGTTGGCGGCGCGCAGGTAGTCGTCGCACACGGCGAGCGCGCGGTGCGTCTCGAACTTGTACATGGCCTGCTCAAAGGCAAGGGCGGCCTGCTCGGCAGCCTCGACCACGGCGGCAGAGGCGGCGCCGGCCGGAATGCAACCGTTGCGATAGGGGCTCTCGTCGCCCTCCTTGACGGCGACGCCGTAGAAGCAGCTGCGGGCCAGGCGGTTGAACACGCCGGTCAAAAGGGCGCTCTCCTTAAGGGCCGGGTCGATAACGCGCTTGTCATCGCAGGCGCGCACCTCGTTGCCGTCCTTGTCCTTGCCGGTCACGCGTGTGTCGTATGCCTTGGGGCTAAAGCTCACCGGCTTCTCGGACAGGCCGAGCGACAGCCAGTGCGCGCGCATCTGCTCGCAGGTGTAGTGGTTGAGCAGGTCGTCTGCCGGCGGAGGAGGCGTCTGCGAAGACGAGCTGGCCTTTTTGCCCATGTAGAGCAGGTGATAGCAGGCGCTGACGGTGCTCTGTGTAAGGTCCCAACCCAGGGCCTCCCACATGGCGGTCTGCGCGATGCAGTAGAAGTAGATGTTGTCCTGACCGATGAACTGGTAGATCTGTGCGTCGTCAGAGCACCACCAGTCGCGCCAGTCGAGCGAGCTGTGCTGGTAGGTGGGCGCGGGGACCTGTGTGGAATCGGCGGCGGGCTCGCCCATGAGCGCGGCGTCCTGGGCGGCGACACCCTCGGTTACGCCGGCGGCTCGGGCGTCGCGGGCGAGTACGGTGCGGGTGTAGCTGATGGGCGCCCACAGGCTCTCGGGCCAGCACCAGCAGGTGACGTCGTTCACGCCGTCGACCTCGGGCACCGGAACGCCCCAGTCGATGTTACCGGTGATGCGGAAGGGCACGAGCGCCTTGCCGCTGCGGAAGCGCACACCGCCGTTGGCGAGCACCGCGTGGGCGTCGTCGCGCTCCTTCCAGCTGGGGAAGGTGACGGTAAAGCTGCTCTTGTTGCCCTCGGGTTCCAGCACGGTGTGCTCGGGGAGCTGGTCCTCGACGGCGTCGAAGGCCTCGCGGAACTTGTTCTGAATGTAGAGCTGAGCCGGCAGCAGCCACTCTTCCATGGTCTTGGAGACCACGGAGCGAACCTGCGGGTTCTGGGCGAGCTTGGCGGTGTAGGTCTTCATAAAGTCGAGGTAGGCCGGCAGGTCGAAGTAGAGGTTGTCGACCGGGCGCAGCTCGGGCACCTCGCCGGTGAGCTGGCTCTTGGGCGCGATGAGCTCCTCGGGCTCAAACTGGTGACCCAGGTCGCACTCGTCGGCGTACGCCTTCTCGGACTTGCAGCCCTGGATGGGGCAGCGGCCGATCACCTGACGGCCGTTGAGGAACGTGCCGGCCTTGGCGTCGTAGAACTGCAGCGTGGAGCGCTTGGAGATGGTGCCCTGCTCGTGCAGGCGCTCGATAATCTCGGCGGTCACCTCGTTGTGAATCTGAGCAGCCGGCTCAAGGCCCGAGCCGCCGTAGATATCGCAGCTGATGTTGTAGTTGTTGAGGGTCGCTGCTTGGCGGGAGTGGTTGGACTCGACGTACTCGCTAATGGACTTGTCGTAGCCCTCGTTCTCCTTAAGCTTGCGGTAGCTCTCCATGATGGGCGAGCCGTAGCAGTCGGTGCCCGAGGTGAAGATGACGTTCTCGCGGCCCAGGCGGTCGCGCAGGAAACGGGCGAAGAAGTCGGCCGGGACAAAGACGCCGCCGACGTGGCCAAAGTGCAGGCCCTTGTTGCCGTAGGGCTCGCCGGCGGTAACGATGGCGCGGCGCGGCCAGCTGGGACGGTCGTTCATGGAGTATTTGGATGCCATGGGACTCCTTCGCATATGGTGAGAGCGCGGCCGGGCGCGGGGCTCGGCGGCGCAGTGGTCAATTCGTGCATATCGTTCGACATTATCGCACATGCGGACGGGTACGTGGCAGGGGCGCTATCCTAAGATGCTATGAATGAGATTTCCAACATACATGCGTTTGAGGACGAGGATTTTCTGCACGCTTGCTTCGTGTGGGGGATGGTTGTGCTTGTGGTGTTCGCCGTGTGCCTGGTGCCGGTGTTTATGCTGCTAGGCGGGCCTGCGGACTTGGACGCGGCCGACGCGGGCGGCTGGACGGCGGTCGTGGGCTGGATGGTTGGCGTGGCTGTTGTTTGCGCGGCGTCGTTTGCCGTGCACGAGCTGGTGCATGCGGTGTTCTTTAAGCTGCTGGCGCCCGCGGGTGCGCATGTGACCTTTGGGGCGAACCGCGAGACGTGCATGATCTATGCCTGCGCCGAGGGCGTCGTGTATTCGCGTGTGAGGTATGTGGCGATTTGCCTGGCGCCGACGGTCGTTTTGACGACGGCGTTTGTCCTGGGCTTTGCGTTCTCGGGGTATCCGCTGCTGTGTTACCTGGCGGCCGGTCTGCACCTGTCGGGCTGTGTAGGCGATTGGTATTACGCGCGGACGATTATGCGCGACCGCCGCATTGTCGCCCGCGAGGACACGTCCTTTGGCGTGTGCTTTTTCGCAAGGTAGTCTTTTTGGGATGATTTTTCTGGGACGGGGATTAAAAAAGGCTCTGTTAGACCAGGATTGACATACATGTGTCCCCACGGTGCCATATCTTTGACCCCGTAGACCGCGATGATGGGGGCAGCATGAACGCCGAAGACCTGGTCCTCAACTTCAAGAAGGGCATGGCGAACCTCAGCAAGACCGAGCGCCGCCGCGCTATCGAGTCCGTCAGGGACGTGATCCGCGCGGCGGCGTTCGACGACGCGGCCGGCTCCGCCTACGAAATCGAACGCTGCCCGCGCTGCGGGTCCGTCGCGGTCGTGAAGAAGGGCAAATCGAAGAACGGCGAGCAGCGCTACCTCTGCCGGGGCTGCGGCAGGACCTTCGGCATGGGCAGCGAGCGCATCCTGGGGACGAGCAGGCTCTCGAAGGAGACCTGGATGGCCTACGCCGAGTGCTTCGTGCTCATGCTGCCCCTGCGCGAGTGCGCGAGGCGCTGCCGCGTCTGCCTCAAGACCGCCTACACCATGCGCCACAGGCTGATCGAGTGCCTCTCGGCCTACTCCCCCTCGTTCAGGGTCGGGCGGGGCTGCGGCTGCGAGCTCGACGAGACCTACTTCCCCGAGTCGTTCAAGGGCAACCACGCGAAGGGGTCGTTCACGATGCCGCGCCCCTCCCGGCACCGCGGCAAGCAGGTGCGCAGGCGCGGGCTGTCGCGCGAGCGGATCTGCGTCATGACCGGCGTGAACGACTCGAACGAGACGTTCCTCGAGGTCACGGGGCGGGGCGCCCTTTCGAGGGAGCGCGCCATGGACGCGCTGAGGGGCCGCATCGCGGCCGGCTCGGTCGTCGCGACCGACAGGGCGGCCGTCTACGTCAATGTCCTCGCGGAACTCGAGGTCGCCGCGCACGCGGCCTACGACCCCAAGGACCGCTCCGGGGGAACCATCAACCGGGTCAACGCCGTCCACTCGCTCCTCGGCGCCTTCATGGAGCCGTTCAGGGGCGTGTCGACGAAGCACCTCGACGCCTACCTCGCCTGGTTCAGGTGGTGCCGGACCTTCATGGCGACCGATTCCGGCGCCGCCGGGCGCACGGTCGCGCGGCAGCTCGCGCACGGCGTCTGCAGGAGCCGCGTCCGCGACATGTTCAACGTGGAGCCGCCCTACATGGACTACTGGGCCGCGCCCGCCGCATAGAGGCGGTAGAATGGTCGCACCGCGATACACGAGGAGGGGTGAGGCCATGCCGTCGAACATACCGGCCACGACGATCCGCATCGACCCGGAGGTCAAGAGGGAGGCCACGGCCATCCTGGACGAGCTCGGCCTGTCCATGTCCACCGCCGTCAACGCGTTCCTCAGGGCGCTCGTCCGGGAGGGCGGGATGCCGTTCGAGATGAGGGTCAAGATGCCGGCGCCCGACGGGGAGACGGCGAGTTAGCCGGCAGGTCGGCATGTCAATCCTGGTCTAACAGAGCCTTAAAAAATCATTGCGGGGGAGGAGATGTTGATGAAGCCGTTGCTGCTGCATGCTTGCTGCGCGCCGTGCTCGCTGGAGCCGGTTCGCCTGCTGCGCGAGGAAGGGTTTGAGCCCACGATTTGCTGGACCAACCCCAATATTCAACCGCGCGATGAATGGCAGCGCCGCTTGGACGAGCTGCGCCGGTGGTGTACCGATGGCGACATCGAGCTTATCGAGGCGGGGGAGGACCGCGATCGCTGGGAGACCGGCGTGGCACCGCTGGGTGCCGATCGGCCCCGTCGCTGTCGTGCGTGCTATGCCTTGCGCTTGGCCGAGGCGTGCCGCATGGCCCAGGAGCGCGGGTTCGAATATGTGGGCACGACGCTCGCCGTCTCGCCGTATCAGCTGTTCGAGACCTGCAATGATGTGCTGGAGCGCTTGGCAGCGGTACATGGGCTCACCCCGGTCATTCGCGATTTTCGCCCGTATTATTCCGAGGCCACGCGTCGTTCGCGCGAGCTGGGCATGTATCGGCAGAATTACTGCGGCTGCCGTTTCTCGGCCGTCGAAGCAGCCATGGACCGCGCCCGCATTCGCGACGAGCGCAAGGCTGCCAAAAAGTAGTTCATTTGGGACGTCAGCCTGCTAGGATGTAGAGCGGACTTTAGCTATATAAGGAGTATCCGACGTGTCTATGCGTACCGATGATTTTGACTATAACCTTCCTGAGGAACTGATTGCCCAGGCTCCTGCCGAGCCGCGCGACTCCTGCCGCCTGCTGGTGGTGGATCGCAAGGGCTCCCAGGCGGGAACGCCGTTGGAGCACGGCGGTACCGTTGAGCACCGCATCTTCCGCGACATCATCGACTATATCGAGCCGGGCGACGTGCTCGTCATCAACAAGACGCGCGTGATGCCGGCCCGCCTGATAGGTCGCAAGGCCGGCTCGGGCGGCGTGGTCGAGACCCTGCTGCTCAAGCGCCGTGAGGACGTTGACCCGCTGGGTCACGTTTGGGAGTGCCTGGTCAAGCCGGGCAAGCGCCTGAAGCCCGGCGCTCAGATTGAGTATCGCGCCGGTGGCGCCCATGCGCCCGAGGGGGCTCCCGTGGTGCTGACGGCCGAGGTCATCGACTTTGTCACCGATAGCCGCGGCGGCCGCCTGGTGCGCTTTGAGCCGGCCGGTTGCAATGCCACCGGCGACCCGCGCACGCTCGACGAGGCCATCCATGCTGCCGGCCACGTGCCGCTGCCGCCCTACATTACCGATTACGAGGGCGATCCCGAGAAGTACCAGACCGTCTACGCCATGAAGGAGGAGCACTCGGCTGCCGCTCCCACGGCGGGTCTGCACTTTACGCCCGAGCTTATGGCGGCTATCGAGGCCAAGGGCGCGAAGTTTGCCGCTGTCGAGCTCGAGGTCGGTATCGATACCTTCCGTCTGGTGGAGGAGGACGACCCTACGCAGCACGTCATGCACACCGAGCGCTACCACGTATCGCAGGAGGTGGTCGACGCCGTGCATAAGGCTAAGGCCGAGGGGCATCGCGTGATCGCCGTCGGTACCACGGCGGTGCGCTCGCTCGAGAGCGCGTTTGACGCGGACGCGCCGGTGTCCGATCCGGCTGTGACGGCGCGCTATTTTGAGGGCCGTGAGGACGGCGCCGACACGCTCGGCCGCGGTGACATCGTGGTGCGCGAGAACGCGACGACGCAGCTCTACCTCATGCCTGGCTCGACCTATCACGTGGTTGACGCGCTGATCACGAACTTCCACGTGCCGCGCTCCACGCTCATGATGCTCGTAAGCGCGCTTGCCTCCCGCGACCAGATCATGGATGCCTACGCCGCCGCCATCGAAGAACGTTATCGCTTCTTCAGCTTTGGTGACGCAATGCTCATTTGTTAGTTACGCGGTTCTACGAACCGCGTAACGGCTCGACGCTGCAAACCCGCCAGAGCGGCAATCTGCCTTTCAACTTCGGCGGCATGACCAAAAGGTCAATGCCGCCTCGTTTCAAGGCACCTTGCTCGCTCTGGCGGGTTTTCGCTGACTTTGCCAAGGCATCGGCGTCGCCGTTGTTGGCACCTGGGGACGTTCCTTTTAATATGAGCAGGACATTGTCAAGAGGCAAAATCGGGCCTGGCCCCAACGATAT
>CABRHX010000033.1 GCA_902470805.1 uncultured Collinsella sp.
AAATCCAAGGGTTATACCCTAAGAGCAAACCACCCCTTTTAGGGGTGGTTTTGATGGGGGCACGAATGGTCCGCTCCGACCTGCAAAATCTGTACTCGCGATGCGAATGACGCCCCTAACCTTAAACTTTAGCTTGAACTTAGCTATAATGCGCTACGTTCCTACCAGGCTGTGGTTGCGGACGGACGAAATGCCCGTTCTAGTCCAAGACAGACGCGGTCAAAGGGATCCACGTAAGCGACCGCGTGCGCGCGGCGCGATCATGGCGCGTCCTAGATGTAAGCCGCACCGTCCGTTCTACTTTCTTTGGGGCAATACCGCCTCGCGGGCGAGCGGGCCAGTCGTGAAGGTGGCTGCGGCCCCCCGAGCAAACGCTCCGGTGCGCAAGTGTGGGGTCAAATACCAGGTCAGCTGGTGGGAACAACCTGATATTCCGCGCAACGCACGGATCGTATACGACACAGAAGGCAGGGTAGTGGACATGGTGAGGGGCAGCTTGATGCACGCGGCTCGGTTAGGTGCTGGGGCCGCAGCGGTCATCGCCGTTTTGGGCCTGAGCGGATGCGCGTTCAACCCGCTGTCTACGTTCACGACTCCCACGATCGACCAGATCGAGTACGAGACCGTCACGCCGGCGGTGTCGGACGATGCCCTGGTCACTCCCGGAACCCTGACGGTCGCCCTCGATACTTCCGATGCGCCGCAGGCCATGCAGGGCGCCGACGGCGAGCTCACGGGATATGCGGTCGACGCCGCCCGCGCCCTCGCAAGCCGCATGGGCCTTAAGGTCGCCTTTGTCGATGCGTCCTCGGCAGGTTCCGCGCTCGGCGACAAAAAGGCCGATATCTTTATCGGCGAGATCAACTCCACGGACGGGGACGTTAGCTCGCTCGGCACCTGCCTGTACGATGCCGCTTCCGTGTTCGGTAAAACCAGCGATGGTGGGTCGCTAAGCGTTTCCACCGATACCCTTAACACGTCTACTCTGGGTATTCAGATGTCCTCGGCCTCGCAGGAGGCGCTTGCTAAGCAGAGCATCACCGCCAACCAAAAGACCTACTCCAACATCAACGAGTGCTTTGAGGCGCTCGAGTCCGGCGAGGTCGACTATGTGATCTGCGACTCCACGGCCGGCGGCTACCTTGCACGCCTGATGAGCGAGGTCTCCTATGTCGGTGCGCTCGAGGCGCCCTCGACGCTTGGTGTTGCAGGCCTTTCGTCCAATGACGAACTGTGTCGTGCCGTGAGCGATGCCCTCGACGGTATTACGGCCGACGGCACGCTCGAGGCGGTCCACTGCGTCTGGTACGGCACGATGCCCTACGACCTCACCACTAAGACGGTTTCGGGCGCTAACGTGCAGCCGGGCGACTCTGAGTCCAGTGAGACCACGTCTTCCGGCAGCGAGTCCTCCGATTCCAACAATGAGACCGCATCCTCCGAGGACAAATCGTCCAGCCAGGAAGGCACCATCACCGACGACGACATTAACAAACTCAATAGCTAGTTATTGCTAGGGGTGGTGTCTCCTATACGTTGGAAAGGACACCTCTTCACGGTTTCAACACGCACTGCCGGGCTTCCCCGATGGGGGAGCCCGGCTTTTTCATCCCAATAAAATCAGCAGGTCAAAGCCAATTTTCGGGACCAAATACAAAGCCGCCGGCCCCCTCCTATAGCGCACTTTGCCATGGAAAAGTACGAGACTTCGGTATGCGGTATCAAGCAATCGTTATTCGGGTCTTTAGGAATCCGCGTGATTAAATGCACGGCAATGGGTACATAGCCAGTACAGTAAGTCCCCGAGGCAGATTGGAGCCACGTATGGATATCAAGGTTTCTGGACGCAAGACGACGGTAACCGATGCTCTGCGTGCGCATGTGGATGAGAAGATCGGCGAGGCGCTCAAGGTTTTCGATATCGAGCCCATGACAGTCGACGTCGTTCTTCGCTATGAGAAGAACCCCTCGAACCCCAACCCGGCAATCGTCGAGGTCACGGTTCGTGCCCGCGGCTCTGTGATTCGCGTTGCCGAGCACGGCGCAGATATGTATGCCGCCATCGATCTCTCCGCCGATAAGGTCACCCGCCAGCTGCGCAAGTTTAAGACCAAGGTCGTGGATAACCGCCAGGGTGGTGCCAGCGCCGCGGATGTTGCGCCGGTCGAGCGCGTCGAGGATCTGGCCGACCTGCTGCTGCCCGAGGAGGACGACGACCTGCTCGTCCGCGAGAAGGTCATCGATGTCACTCCGATGACTGAGGAGCAGGCGCTGGTGCAGACCGATTTGCTGGGCCACGACTTCTACGTGTTCGAGAACGCGACGACCGGTCTCATCAATGTGGTGTATCACCGTAAGAATGGTGGATATGGCATCATCAAGCCCCGCATCGAAACACTTGACGAGTAAAATACGTTAACTTGCATGAGTTAACGGTTGGCGGCCATCCCATGCGGGTGGCCGCCTTTTTACGTAAGGAGTCGCTTTGATGGACAAGGCCGCATCCGCCGGTCATTCGAACCGTTGCCGCATCGTCGTCGATACCTGCTGCGACTTTAGCCCCGAGGTCGCTGCGAACCTCGATGTCGATATCCTGGGTTTCCCCTTCATTATCGATGGCGAAGAGCGCACGGACGACATCTGGTCGAGCATCACACCCAAGGAGTTCTACGACCGGATGCGCGCCGGTGCCCGCGTGTCCACCTCGGCTGTGTCGCTCGGTCGCTATATCGAGTTCTTTACCGAGTGCGCCAAAGAGGGCACGCCCACGGTCTACCTGTGCTTTACCTCGGCGCTGTCGTCGAGCTACAACTCCGCGTGCCAGGCGGCAGATGCCGTGCGCGCCGAGTATCCCAACTTTGAGCTGTACGTGGTCGACAACGCTCTGCCCTGTGCGACCGGCGAGCTCTTGGCGCTCGAGGCCGTCCGTCAACGCTCGGCGGGACTCACCGCCAAACAGCTGGTCGACTGGGCAAACGAGGCCAAGACCTATGTCCACGGCTACTTTACGCTCGAGAGCTTTGACGCGCTGGCTGCCGGCGGCCGCATTCCGCCTGCGGCGGCACAGCTCACGGCAAAGCTCGACGTCAAGCCCGAGCTCTCTTACGACCTTGCCGGCTCGCTGTCGCTGATCGGCGTCAACCGCGGCCGCAAGAAGGCGCTCAAGTCCATCCTCAAGTCGTTCCGCGAGAACTATGTGCCCGATCGCACCATGCCCATCGCCATCATGACGGCCGATGCCGAGAAGGATGGTGACTGGCTCGAGGCTGCCGTTCGCAAGGAGGAAGGTTGCGCCGACGTCACGATTATCCGTAGTTCCGTCGGTCCTACCATTGGCTCGCACGTGGGGCCCGGCATGGTGGCGCTTGCGTTTTGGGGCAAGAACCGCGCCGAGAAAGCCTCGCTTTCCGACCGCATCGCACGCCGTGTGCGTGGTGAGTAGACAGGCGCTACGACCACAGGCGCCCCGCAGCTCAAGCGCTGGCACCGAGTATTCAACCTGGTAACAACACCCAACCCAAAAGGAAAGGTTTCATGGCAAACAAGCTCTCTGTCGCATTTATCGGCACCGGAATCATGGGTGCCCCCATCGCCGGCCACATCCTGGATGCCGGCTATCCCGTCACGGTCAACAACCGCACCAAGTCCAAGGCCGCCGCGCTTATCGAGCGCGGTGCCGTTTGGGCCGATACGCCGGCCGACGCCGTGGCGAACGCCGATGTCGTCTTTACCATGGTGGGCTATCCCTCCGAGGTCGAGGAACTCTACCTGGCGGGCGACGGCCTGCTCGCGTGCACCAAGCCGGGCGCGGTGCTGATCGACCTCACCACGAGCTCCCCCGAGCTGGCGCGCGACATTGCCGAGGCCGCCCAGGTCTCCGGTCGCATGGCGTTTGACTGCCCCGTCACCGGCGGCGAGTCGGGTGCTATCGCCGGCACGCTTACGGCTATCGTGGGCGCCACCGAGAACGACATTGCCCCGGTCCGCGATATCCTTTCCACCTTTGCGGCCAACATCTGCTGCTTCGACGGCGCCGGCAAGGGCCAGGCTGCCAAGCTCGCCAACCAGGTGTCGCTGGGCGCCTGCATGGTCGGCATGGCAGACGCCATGGCATTTGCCGAGCTGAGCGGCCTTGACCTGGAGAAGACCCGCCAGATGATCCTGGGCGGCACCGGCAAGTCCGGCGCCATGGAGAGCCTTGCCCCCAAGGCGCTCGACGGCGACTACAAGCCCGGCTTTATGGTCGAGCATTTCATTAAGGACCTGCGCCTGGCCCTTGCTTACGCCGACGACCGCGAGCTCGCGCTGCCCGGCGCCGACGTCGCCTTTACGCTCTACGACATGCTCGACGCCATCGGTGGCGCCAAGCTGGGCACCCAGGCCATCACGGTTCTCTACAAGGAGGAGGCCGACGCCATCGCCGCCGGTCTGGACTGGTCGCAGTATCGCCCCGAGGAGCATGGCGCTCACGAGGAAGGTTGCGGTTGCGGCGAGCATGGCGACGACCACGAGTGCGGTTGCGGCCATCACCACGGCGAGGACCACGAGTGCTGCGGCGGCCACGGCCATGACGACGGCCACGAGTGCTGCTGCGGCCACCATCACGGGGAGTAGCGCCTATGAGCTGGACGTTCGTGGTGCTTGCGCTGGCGCTCTTTCTCTTTGCGATTTACATCGGCTTTTTGTGCGGCCAGTGGGCGTGCGAAAAGCGCGTGATCACCAAGCGCGACTACTGGATTGCCAACTTTGCAGGAGCGGCGGCAGTCGTCCTGCTGACCTGGGTGTTCTCGCTGTTCCCCCTGGTGCAGTTTGCGCCGATCGGCTGGCTCGGTGGCTTTATCGCCGGTCTTAAGATGAGCTTTGGCGAGTCCGTCGGTCCGTGGCGCAAGCACGACGAGGTCTTTAACGTCAACAAGGCTCATCGAGCCGCCGCCGACGCGGGCGACGCCGAGGAGCGCCGCCGCGCACGTCGCAATGGCGCGGCCGACCGACAGCTCATCTCGGTCACCGATGACAGCAAGGGTGCTGGCAAGCACGCTAAGAAATAGTAAGAAGAGGTAACTATGGCAGAAAACAAAGACGAACAGCTCACCGACGAGGAGCTGGCACAGCTCCAGCTGGCAGAGGAGAACGAGAACGCCGTCGATCGCCTGGTCCAGGAGCTCGGCTGCCCCACGCGCCGCATCCGCCAGTTTGCCGCCCGCGTGCTGCACCTGCTTGCCGAGCGCGATCCGCAGCGCGCCGTGCCCTGCGTGCCCGCGCTGATCGAGGCACTCGACCGCCCCGAGGCGCAGACCCGCTGGGAGGCCCTCGATGCCCTGACGGCGCTCGCCACCACCTGCCCTGAGCAGCTGGGCGATGCCTTTGAGGGCGCCGAGACTGCACTGTTCGACGAGATCTCCTCCACGCTGCGCTATGCCGCCTTCCGCCTGCTGTGCGTGTGGGGTGCCACGAGTGTCGAGCGTTCGCGCGAGGCTTGGCCTATCCTGGACGAGGCCATCCAGTGCTACCACGGTGACCTCGAGTATCGCGACATGCTCGGTTGCCTGTACGAGTTTTGCCAGGGCGAGATCGACGCCGAGGTTGCCGAGAAGCTTGCGCTGCGCCTTAAGTTCGATGCCGAGAACGGTAAGGGCAGCTATCTCAAGGCCCGTTCGAGCGAGATTTGCGAAATGCTTGTTAAACGTTTTGGCCTGGATCTCTCCAAAAAGAAGAAGCGTGCTAGCGTTAAAAAATCTGACGACGCCGAAGACGAGGAGTAACAGATTATGGCGCACGATGTAGTCCTGATTCCCGGTGACGGTATCGGTCCCGAGATTACGCAGGCCATGCGCCGCGTGGTCGAGGCCACCGGTGTCCAGATCAACTGGAACGTCCAGGAGGCCGGCGCCGGCGTCATGGACGAGTTTGGCACGCCGCTGCCCCAGCACGTCCTCGATGCGGTCGAGCAGACCAAGGTTGCCATCAAGGGCCCCATCACCACACCGGTCGGCACGGGTTTCCGCAGCGTCAACGTGGCCCTGCGCAAGCATTTCGACCTGTACGCCTGCGTGCGCCCCTGTCTGTCGCAGCCGGGTGACGGCTCGCGTTTCCGCGATGTCGACCTGGTCATCGTGCGCGAGAACACCGAGGACCTCTACGCCGGCATCGAGTTCGATGAGGGCGCTGCCGAGGTCGAGGAGCTCTCGCAGCTCGTCGAGCGTTCGGGCCAAAAGACCTTCGCCGCCGATTCCGCGATCTCGATCAAGCCGATCTCCATCGCCAAGAGCCGTCGCATTGTGGAGTATGCCTTTGAGTATGCCCGTCGCTGCGGCCGCAAAAAGGTGACGGCCGTGCACAAGGCCAACATCATGAAGGCGACCGACGGCCTGTTCCTGCGCGTTGCGCGCGAGGTGGCCGCCAACTATCCCGATATCGAGTTCAACGACAAGATTGTCGACGCCACCTGCATGGGCCTGGTCCAGAACCCCAACGACTTCGATGTTCTGGTGCTGCCCAACCTGTACGGCGACATCGTGAGCGACCTGTGCGCCGGCCTGGTGGGCGGCTTGGGTATGGCCCCCGGCTCCAACATCGGTGCCGACTGCGCCATCTTCGAGGCTACGCACGGCTCCGCGCCCGATATCGCTGGCCAGGATATCGCCAACCCCACAGCCGAGATCCTCTCTGCTGCGATGATGCTCGATCACCTGGGCGAGAACGATGCTGCCAATCGCATTCGCGCTGCCGTTTCTGCCACGCTCGACGAGGGCGAGCAGGTTACCGGTGACGTGCGTCGTGCCCAGACCGGCTCCGTTGAGGGCGCTGTGGGCACGCAGGCCTTTGCCGATGCCGTTATCGCGCATCTGGTCTAAGGTATGCACGCTGCAAACGCCTAAATAGTACTTAAGTGTTTGCGTATAACCTAAGAATCAATACGCCCGGCGCTCTGCCGGGCGTATTCTATTGGGGACTATGTTTCCTAACAAGGAGTAACTGATATGGGTCTGATTCAAAAGAAGGACGAGAAGGACGAGATCGACGGCATCCAGATCATCGAGCGCGGCGAAGGCCCCGACGGTGATGAGGACGAAAAGATCGACCTGGTCGCCGGCACGTCTGCCGAACATATTGCCGCCGGCACGTCCGCCGAGGAGGAGGACGCTCGCCTGGAGGCAAAGATCGCCGCGGATGCAGCTGACGAGAACCTCATGCCCGAGGAACAGGACGAGGACGACGACTCCGACGTGGACGACCACGCTTGCAAGCACAAGAAGACGATGATTGCCGCCTTTGTGGTCGCCGTCGTGATTGCTGCCGTGGTCGGCTTCTTTATCGGCAACGGTGGTTTTGGCGGCAAGGGCGTCGGCTCGGCGACCCTGTCCGAGGACCAGCTCGATTCGACCGTGGCAAGCTATAGCTACAACGGCAAGAAGAGCGACATCACCGCGCGTGAGGCCATCGAGAGCCAGTACAGCCTCGACACCGTCAAGGACGATGACGGCAACTACACCGCTCCGTCTGCCGACGTTATCCTGTCCTACGTGCGCAACCAGATTCTGCTGGACGCTGCCGAGGACGAGGGCATTACCGTCTCTTCCAAGGAAATGAAGCAGTACGCCGAGGATTCCATCGGCACCTCCGACTACAAGACCATGGCCACGCAGTATGGCGTGTCCAAGGATCAGGCCAAGCAGATCGTCCGCCAGTCCGCGACGCTGCAGAAGCTCTACAAGAAGAAGGTGGGCGATAGCTCCGCAAGCATGCCGACCGCCCCGACCGAGCCTGCTGACGGCAACGAGGAGACCGCGAGCAAGGACTACGCCGACTACATCATCAACCTTGCCGGCGATGAGTGGGATAGCTCAAAGGGCACTTGGAAGGATACCGACAGCACCTATGCCAAGGCCTTTGCCGATGATGCCTTTACGGCCGATAGCGCCACCTATAAGCAGGCCATGACCGCCTACTACACTGCCTACCAGCAGTACTCCTCGCAGGCTTCGAGCGCCAGCTCCAAGTGGACCGAGTATGCTAACGGCCTCTACGCCAAGGCCAACATCAGCATCTACGGCCTGTTTGCGTAAGGTTTGCCTGCACTACTGCGCGTTAACCGATCACCTGATTAAGCCCGCTAGAACGGACAACGTTCTAGCGGGCTTATTGCTGCCGAAACCACTGGGGTAGGCCTTGCGCCCGCGCAAGCGCTCCATCGCGCTTCCCTAATTCATCTGGGAAAACGACTGCAAACGATTGCAAGTAACCGGTGAACGGTCGAAAACTACCGTTCACCGATAATCTCAAAACTGGTTCTAACTGGTATTAAGTCAAAAAGACCAATTCACATATCTTCACAATGACCTGCAATTTTTCTACACGCTATTTTTAGCCGCCCTGCGTTGTTTAGACACAGGAAAAGATCCGATCTTTTGCCAAAGCATTTCGGAACGGTTTCAAAACCGCAGGTAGAAGTGTTAACGACCGGTAAACGGTCGATTTATCACCGTGAGCGGTGCAAAAACGTTTTACCGTATGAATCAACGAAAGCGACCTCTTCTGGGGTGATATAGTGACAACAACACGTCACGTGGTTACTACCAGTTTAGAAACCACTGGTCTTCAAAGTACGCTTTCTAAGAAGCTTTAAGGGCGAGCGCCCGCTGGCTTCCGAAAATCATCGGACTCAGATCGTACACACCTTCGGAAGGGAAATTTGAATGGTTGGCTTTATTCTTACCGGTCATGGACAGTTCGCACCCGGCCTCGCAAGCGCTATCGCTATGGTTGCTGGCGACCAGCCCGCTTTTACCGTCGTTCCTTTTGAGGGCGACCAGGCTGCTTCCTACGGTGAGGATCTCCGCGCCGCTATTACCGCCATGCGCGAGGAGTGCGATGGCGTGCTCGTCTTTACCGACCTGCTTGGTGGCACCCCGTTCAACCAGGCGATGATGATTGCCCAGGATGTCGACAACGTCGAGGTTCTGACCGGCACCAACCTTCCCATGGTTATTGAGCTTCTGTTCCTCCGCGGCAACGCCACGCTCGCCGAGCTTGGCGAGCAGGCCGTGACCGTTGGCCAGACGGGCATCACCGCCCAGACGGTCGCATCCGTTGCCGGCTCCGACGAAGAGGATATCTTCGGCGACGAGGACGGCATCTAATGGCCGATTTCGGAGCCAACGTCCTGAGCTCCTCGGTCGCCCTTTTAGGCCTGCTTGTCATCATGGGCTTGATTTACACCATCTGGTCGCAAATCAACATGAAGAAGAAGCAGAAGTACTTCAAGGAGCTGCACACCGAGCTCAAGCCGGGTCAGGAGGTTCTTTTCGCCGGCGGTATCTACGGAACCGTAAAAGGCATCGAAGGCGAAAAGGTCCAGATCAAAGTCCGATCCGGAGCCGTCGTAGATGTTTCGCGTTACGCGATTCAGGAGATCAAGTAACTGTCGTCAGCAAATAACGAAAGGAAGCTGATCAACATGGCAGAACCCAACATTCTTCTTACCCGCATCGATAACCGACTGGTTCATGGTCAGGTTGCCACCCAGTGGAACTCCACCCTGGGCTCCAACCTCATCCTCGTCGCCAACGACGACGTGGCGTCCAACACCATGCGCCAGAACCTCATGAAGATGGCCGCTCCCGCCGGCGTCGCTACGCGTTTCTTCTCTCTGCAGAAGACCATCGACGTCATTGGCAAGGCGAGCCCGCGCCAGAAGATCTTCATCGTGGCCGAAACACCGGAAGACGTGCTTACGCTCGTCAAGGGCGGTGTGCCTATAAAGAAGGTAAACATCGGCAACATGCACATGTCGGAAGGAAAGCGCCAAGTCGCCACCTCCGTCGCAGTTAACGACGAGGATGTCGCTGCGTTTAAAGAGCTGCAGGAATTGGGGGTGGAGTTGGAGATCAGGCGCGTTCCGAGCACGCCTGTTGAGGACACGAGCAAGCTCTTCTCGTAATCCTCGTGATCCACGTTGTCAGGAGTGAAACCCTGACGTTCTGTACGTGAAATCCAAAGTGCGTACATACATTTTGAAAGGAGGAGCAAGATGGAATACTCGATCATCCAGATCGCTCTGGTCTTCGTCGTCACGTTCATCGCGGCAATCGACCAGTTTGACTTCCTCGAGTCTCTCTATCAGCCCATCGTCACCGGCGCCGTCATCGGTCTTATCCTTGGCGACCTCAACACCGGTCTTCTCGTGGGTGGTACCTATCAGCTCATGACGATCGGCAACATGCCGATCGGAGGCGCTCAGCCGCCTAACGCCGTCATCGGCGGCATCATGGCAGCCATTCTCGCTATCGCCACGGGCCTCGAGCCCAACGCGGCAGTCGGCCTCGCCATTCCGTTCGCTCTGCTTGGCCAGCTCGGCGTTACCCTGGTCTTCACGCTTATGTCCCCGCTTATGTCCACGGCCGATAACATGGCTCACAACGCGGACACCAAGGGCATCGAGCGCCTGAACTACTTCGCCATGGCTCTGCTCGGCCTGATCTTCGCTGTCGTCGTCACCCTGTTCTTCATCGCTGGCGCTACCATCGGTCAGACCATCGCTTCTGCCATCCCGACTTGGCTGCAGACCGGTCTCTCCGCTGCAGGCGGCATGATGCGCTTCGTCGGCTTCGCCGTCCTGCTCAAGGTTATGATGAACCGCGATATGTGGGGCTTCTTCCTCATGGGCTTTGGCCTCGCGCTCATCACCGTTGCCAACGATTCGCTGGCAACCCCTGCTCTGCTCATCCTCGCTCTCATCGGCTTCGGCATCGCTTTCTGGGACTTCCAGCAGCAGACCGAGCTGAAGGGTGCAGCTGTTTCTGACGGAGGTGACTTCGAAGATGGCATCTAATGAGTATGTGATCCCGGAGCACTACGAGGATCTCACTCCTGCTCCGCAGCTCGACCAGAAGACCCTCAACAAGATGGCTTGGCGCTCCTGCTTCCTGCAGGCATCGTTCAACTACGAGCGCATGCAGGCCGCTGGCTGGCTTTACTCCATCATCCCCGGTCTGGAGAAGATCCACACCAACAAGAACGACCTCGCGGCTTCCATGAGCCACAACCTGGAGTTCTTCAACACCCACCCGTTCCTCGTCACCTTTGTTATGGGCATCGTGCTTTCGCTCGAGCAGAACAAGGTTGACATCCCCACGATCCGCGCCGTCCGCGTCGCCGCAATGGGCCCGCTCGGTGGTATCGGTGACGCCCTGTTCTGGCTGACGCTCGTGCCTATCACGGCCGGCATCACCTCCAACATGGCCATCAACGGCAACGCCGCTGCACCGATCATCTTCTTGGTGATCTTCAACGTCGTCCAGTTCGCTCTGCGCTTCTGGCTCATGAACTGGTCCTACAAGCTTGGCACCAGCGCTATTGACGCTCTGACCGCCAACATGCAGGCCTTCACGCGTGCCGCTTCCATCATGGGCGTCTTCGTCGTCGGTTGCCTGGTCGTCACCATGGGTGGCACCCAGATCAACCTCCAGATCCCCAACGGCACCACCCGTGGCCTCTCCGCTACTACCGTGATCGTCTCCGAGAAGGAGGCCGAGAACTTCACCGGTATGGAGGGTATCGATACCGAGACCGCTGAGGCCGGTACCATCGCCATGACCGATGAGGACGGCAACGCCCTCACCGCTTCCGATGCCGACGGCAACGCTGTCGAGTGCGGCGTCACCGATCTGGGCAACGGCATGGAGTCCGTTACCTACGGCACCGTTACCGAGGATCCGGTCAACTTCTCTGTTGCCGACACCCTCAACACCATCGTCCCGAAGCTCGTCCCGCTTATGCTTACGCTGCTGCTTTACTACATGTTCGCTAAGCACAGCTGGACCCCGACCAAGGGCATTCTCCTGCTCTTCGTCCTTGGCATCCTGGGCGCTGGCCCGCTTGGTCTCTGGCCGAGCATCTGGTAAGGCTCTAGCTTGAGGGGTGTGTCCCTACGCGGCTCACACCCCGACCCCTTAAGCCATGTGTATGTTAAAAGCCGCGTGCTCGAAAGAGCGCGCGGCTTTTGTTTTCTTGTTGATTCGGGTGTGGCAGACAGATAATGCTAAACACCCTAGGTAGTTAGCCGAATTCGAGCAAAAGGGAGGATAGGATGGCGATCGGAGCGCGTAAGCAACCGCTGTACGATCAGCTGGTCGATATTCTGACCGAAAAGATTGACCATGAATATCGCGCCGGTGACATGATTCCTTCCGAGCGCGAACTTTCGGAGCGCTATGGTCTCTCGCGCACTACGGTACGCCTGGCTCTGCAGGAACTGGAGCGTTTAGGACTGGTGGTTCGGCAGCACGGTCGCGGTACCTTTGTGACCGACCGTTCGGCAAAAGCAACCAATCTTATGCAGTCCTACAGCTTTACCGAGCAGATGCGCGCGATGGGTCGAGAACCCGAGACCACGATTCTCGAGTTTTGCGAGATGGAGGCCGATAAGAATCTGGCCGAGCATATGGGATTGCGTATCGGCGATCGCATTTTTAAGCTCAAGCGCCTTCGTTCTGCCGACAACATGCCCATGATGGTCGAACGCAGCTATCTACCGGTTCGTCAATTTCTGTCCCTAAAGCGACCGCTACTGGAGCGTAAGCCGCTTTACGATGTGATTGAGCAAGACTTTCAGCAAAAGATACGCGTGGCCGAAGAGGAGTTCTATGCGAGCATAGCCCGTCCCACCGACGCTCACCTTTTGGGAATTGTCGAGGGCTCGCCTGTGCTCGATTTGGTCAGGACTACGTATAACGAGTCAAACGAGGTTGTGGAGTATACACTCTCGGTTGCTCGTGCCGATCAGTTTAAATACAAGGTTTACCACCAGCGTAGCGACTAGTGTTCGCATCGTATCCATATGATGATTCTTTGCATTTAACTGGTTACTACCAGATAACCAACTGAAGTGTATAATTGCACGTCAGAGGATTACTTCTAGAGAGAGGTATTAGAAATGTTCGAGAAGAGTGTCGAGGAGCTCACCGAGCTCGGCGCCCAGATCACCACGGCCGAGATTGCTCAGCAGCCCGAGCTTTGGCGTGATACGCTCAACATCTATCGCGAGAACAAGGAGGCCATCGAGGCCTTCCTGGCCGAGGCTCGCGCTATGGGCGAGGGCCGTCTGTCCGTTGTCTTCACCGGTGCCGGTACGTCCGACTACGTTGGCGATACCTGCGCCCCGTACCTGCGTCACGCTGGCAACACTGATCTCTACGACTTTAAGCCCATCGCCACGACCGACATCGTGAGCGCCCCGCGCGACTACCTGCGCGCCGAGGATCCCACGCTCGTGGTTTCCTTTGCCCGCTCTGGCAACAGCCCCGAGAGCCTTGCTGCCGTTGCCGTTGCCAAGGAGCTCGTCCACAACGTCAAGTTCCTCAACATCACCTGCGCTCCCGAGGGCAAGCTCGCCGTCGAGTCCGCCGATGATCCCAATGCGCTGACGCTGCTCATTCCGCGCGCCAACGACAAGGGCTTCGCCATGACCGGTTCTTATTCCTGCATGACCCTGCTCTCCACCCTTATTTTCGACACTGCCTCTGACGAGCAGAAGGCCGAGTGGGTCGAGACCATCGCCAAGATGGGCGAGGAGGTCATCTCCCGTGAGCCCGAGATCGCCGATTACCTGGCTGGCGACTTCAACCGCGTGACCTACTTGGGTTCTGGCTCCTTCGGTGGCCTTGCCCAGGAGAGCCAGCTCAAGATCCTTGAGCTCGCTCACGGTCTGGTCGCTACTTCCTACGACACCTCCATGGGCTATCGTCACGGACCTAAGTCCTTCGTCGACGATAAGACGCTCGTCTTCGTGTTCGTCAATAACGACGCCTACACCCGTCAGTACGACATCGACATCCTCAACGAGATCGGTGGCGACGAGATCGCTCAGCACACCATCGCCGTTCAGCAGGAAGGTGCCACCGTCTATGAGGGTGAGTCCTTCACCTTTAAGGGCTACGAGGCACTTCCCGAGGGCTACCTTGCTCTGCCGTTCGTGATGTTTGCCCAGGCTATCAGCCTGCTCAACTCCGTGCGCGTGGGCAACACGCCCGATACGCCGAGCCCCACCGGCACGGTCAACCGCGTGGTTAAGGGCGTGACGATTCACCCCTTCACCGCTTAATCGCGTCCCCCTGTAAGGGCGCCCGTCCGCTCATAACGGCGGGCGGGCGCTTTTTGTTTTACGTGAGCTGGGTATAAGCATCACTACAGTCAACTGCTTTAGAAGCAAGGAGTGCATATGAGCACGTACGCAATTAAGGCTGACAAGTTCTTCTTGCCGGCAGGCCCGCAACTGGGCGGCTATCTTATGGTCGAGGATGGCGTCTTTGGCGCCTGGCAGGCCGACGAGCCCTCTTGCGAGATTAAGGACTACACGGGATCGTGGATCGCACCGGGTATGGTCGATACTCACATCCATGGCTTCTACAACCACTCAACTACCGATAACGATCCCGAGGGCATCGATATCAGCTCGACCGAGCTCGCCCGTCGCGGTACCACCAGCTGGCTGCCCACGACGTTCACCGATGGCGTCGAGCAGATCAAGGACGCCTGCGTCGCCATCGCTCAGGCGGACGAGGGTCGCGGCCCCGACTTCTGCGGTGCCCGCATTCAGGGCATCTACCTGGAAGGCCCCTTCTTTACCATGAAGCACGTGGGTGCGCAGAACCCCGCTTACCTGATCGATCCCTCCGAGGAGGTCTTCGATCAGTGGCAGGAGGCTGCGGGTGGTCGCATCGTCAAGAGCGCCATGGCGGCCGAGCGCGACGGTGCCGCTGCTTATGCGGCTGCTCTGAATGCCAAGGGTGTGGTGACCAGCATCGGTCACTCCGACGCCACCTACGATGAGTGCATCGCCGCCATCAACGCCGGTGCCAGCTGCTTTACGCATACCTATAACGGTCAGCGCGGGCTGCATCACCGTGAGCCCGGTGTCGTGGGCGCTGCCATGTCCACGCCCGAGACCTACGCCGAGATCATCTGTGACGGCAAGCACGTTAACCCTGCCGCCATCAAGGCACTGCTGCAGGCAAAGGGCTGGCAACACACGGTGCTCATCACTGACTGCCTGGGTTGCGGCGGCATGCCCGAGGGCAGCTACACCAGTGGTGGCATGGACGTCATCATGAAGGACAACCTGTGCTGGCTCGCCGACGGCAAGAGCATTGCCGGCTCGGTGCTCACGCTTGCCCAGGGCGTCAAGAACATCGTTGACTGGGGCATCGCCAGCGCCGATATCGCCATTCGCATGGCAACCGAGGTGCCGGCACGCTCCGCGCACATCGAGGATAAGTGCGGCAGCATCATGCCGGGTCGCGACGCCGACTTTGTCGTGTTCGACCATGAGCTTACCCTCGTCGAGACGTATGTTGGCGGCCAGAGCGTCGGCAACGCCTTTACCGAGTAACGATAGAAAAAGACGGCGGGCCCGAATCTGCTCGGACCCGCCGTATGGGTTAAACGCTCAAAAGCACCTTCACAGTTACAGCTTGTTAGCGATCTTCTTTGCCGTGCGCTTGACGCCGGCCACCAGGCCTCCTGCAGGATGCTCCTTCTCGTATGCTAGGCGCTTCTCGCGCTTGGCGTACTCTTCGACGATGATGTCGCCATACTCGTCTTCGATCTTGTCGAAGAAGTCGACGGCGCCCTTAATTTCCTCAGCGGTCGGGTGTCCCTTTTGGACACCGCCGGTGAGTTTGAACGGCCCCCACGTATCAAAGCCGGGGCAGCCGTAGACACCCATAAAGATGGCCTGCCTCATGCGGCAGATGCCATCGATATCCTTGCCGTACCACTTGTTTTTGCCACCGTAGGTCATAAGGCCAAACACCTTGTCCTGCGGCTGCAGCACGTTCGTGAGCACGCGTGCCATGTCCTTGTCGATCTCGGAGTAATAGATGCCCGTGGCGACACCGATCAGATGATATTCGTGCAGGTTGGGATACTCGTTTTTTCCGAGCGTCTTCACATCGAGGGTATCGATCTCGGGGTGTGCCTCGACGATGGCGTCCACGAGCTTTTTCGTATTGCCGTGATGGCGCGAGGCGTAGAGGATGATGGTTCGCATAAGAAGGCCTTTCAGCTGTAATTGCATCAATGTCTGTATGGTACCCCGTTACATGGCTGGGATACCGGACGCATCGATGAACGTGCGGGTTTGTCCTTTGGTTAGGGCCGAGACGGGTACTTGCGAGCAAAAAGCAGTTGTTCGAAAGGATGGGCAATGGAATACGCTCTCTCCAACGATTCGATTTCTATTAAGGTGTCCACGGCCGGTGGTTCGTTTACCTCGATCGAGGCCGGAGGTCGCGAGTATCTGTGGCAGGGCGATCCCGCCGTGTGGTCCGGCCAGGCACCGATTTGCTTCCCGATTTGCGGAGGCTTGCGCGATAACAACGCCATGACGTTTGCCGGGCATCATGTAAAGCTCGCCCGCCATGGGTTTGCGCGCAAACAGGAGTGGAAGCTGCTGAGCCAGAGCGAGAACGAGCTGGCGATGTGCCTGGCTTCGGAGGATAACGCCGCGCTGCTGAGCGATTATCCGTACCCGTTTAAGCTTGTCGCTCGTTATACGCTCGAGGACGCTGCCGTGCGCGTTTCCTACGAGGTCACCAACGAGGGCACCGAGGACATGCCGTTCTTTATTGGCGGTCATCCCGGCTTTAGGTGTCCGCTCGATGAGGGCGAGGCCTATACGGACTACGAGTTGCGCTTTGAGAAGGACGAGGCTGCGGAGCTCTGCACCGCTGTCCCTTCGACTGGCTTGATTGATGTGGACAGGCGCTCCAAGAACCCCATGGCGGGAAAGACACTGCCTCTGTCGCATGAGCTCTTCGATTTTGCGGAGACCATCTTTGATGTGCTCGAGAGCCGTCAGGTCACGCTTTCCAAGAAGGGCGAGGACAAAGGCGTTTGCCTGAGCTTTGAGGGCTTCCCGTATCTCATTGTGTGGAGTAAGCCCGAGGGCGATTTTGTGGCAGTTGAACCCTGGGGTGGCCTTTCGACCTGCTCCGATGAGGACGACGTGCTTGAGCATAAGCGCGGCTGCCTTGTCGCCAAGCCCAAGGAGACCGTCGTTCGCTCGTTCACGATTGAGATTCTGTAATTCCGTTTTGTCGACTCGTATCGCGAGGCACAAGGAGCCTGCGAGATAAGGAGCTAAAAATGATCCTCACCGTTACGATGAACCCGTCTGTCGATACGCGCTATCAGCTCGATGAGCTCATTATCGACGACGTTAACCGTGTGAAGCCCGAAAAGACCGCTGGCGGCAAGGGCCTCAACGTGGCCCGTGTGCTGGGTCAGCTGGGCGACGACGTTGTGGCAACCGGTCTGCTCGGCGGCCACATGGGCGCCTTCATGGCTGAGCTCATGGACGCCAACGGTATTAACAACGACTTTGTGCCCATCAAGGGCGAGACTCGCATTTGCCTCAACATCCTCCACGCCGGCAACCAGACCGAGCTGCTCGAGAGTGGCCCGACAATTGCCCCCGAGGAACTCGATGCCTTTACCGCCAAGTTTACTGAGCTTGCGGGCAAGGCCGACGTCGTCACCATTTCGGGTTCTCTGCCCCGCGGTGTCGAGGCAGACTACTATGCCAAGATCACGGGCATTGCCGAGAACGCCGGCGCCAAGGTATTGCTCGATACCTCGGGTGCCTCTCTCGAGGCTGCGCTCAAGTCCGAGGTCAAGCCCGAGCTGGTCAAGCCTAACCTGACCGAGATCAACGGCCTTCTGGGTACGAGCTTTACCACCGACGATGTGGATGAGCTCCGCGCCGCGCTCGCCTCTGACGCCCGCTTCTCCGATATCCCCTGGGTCGTCGTATCCATGGGCGCTGCCGGCTCCGTTGGTTTCCATAACGGCCGTGCGTTCCGCGCCAAGACGCCCGACATCCCTGCCGTTAACGCTACGGGCTCTGGCGATTCGACCATTGCCGGCTTCGCACATGCGATTGCTGCCGGAGCCGACGACGAGACGGTGCTGCGTACCGCCAACACCTGCGGCAAGCTCAATGCCATGGATCCCATGACTGGCCACTTGGTTATGGATCGTTGGGACGAGGTTTACAACGGCGTTGTCGTGACCGAGCTGTAGGAGCTTGTGCTGCGGCCCCGGCATCGGTTGCTAGCTCATGTCGACGACAAGTGCAGTAGCATTATGCCGGGGCGCGACGCCGACACTGTCGTGTTCAATCCCGACCTTACCCTGGTCGAGACGCATGTGGGTGGCAACAGCGTCGGTAATGCGTTTGCCGAGTAGCCGCCAAAGAAACGATCCGAGAGGGGATTTAGATGATTTACGGTGCATTGGGCGATATCGAGGAGTACCGTGGAATGCTCAAGGGCCTCGACGTGCTGATCGATTGGCTCGAGGAGAACGATCCGGCGAAGCTCGAGGTCGGCAGCCATCCGATTCTGGGCGACAAGGTCTTTGCGAACGTCATGGCTCCCACGACGCGTCCCGAAGCCGAGGCTCACTATGAGACGCATCAGCGCTATCACGACCTGCAGATCGACGTCGAGGGTCGCGAGGCCTTTAAGGTTGCCACGGGCAGCCTGACGCTGGTTCAGGAGTTTGACGAGAAGGACGACTACGATCTGGTCGATTCCGACGCCTCGATCGCCGGCGATCTTGCTGACGACAAGTTTGCGCTGTTTGTTGCCGGCGAGCCTCACATGCCCACGCTCGAGTTCCCGGGCGATGGCGCGCAGCCGGTCAAGAAGATCTGCTTTAAGCTGCTTGCAGACGCTTACTGGGAGGAGTAGCGCGCTGCTCGGCTGAACTGTTCGTCTGATGGCGTGATTCCCTTGAGGAGCGCGCTTGAGCCCCGCTGATCGCGGTTCCCTTGGGGATTGCGGTTGGCGGGGCTTTTTGTTGTTTGAGCTGGATTCTTTGGAGCGGCCAAATTAGGCTGAACGACGCAGTTATTGAGACGCAATTGATGCTAAATGTGTTAGCGCCGGAATAATTTAGCCAAATATAGTCGGCCGAGATTGACCAATCCCGGCCGACCCA
>CABRHX010000034.1 GCA_902470805.1 uncultured Collinsella sp.
AAATCCAAGGGTTATACCCTAAGAGCAAACCACCCCTTTTAGGGGTGGTTTTGATTGCCGTGGTCCCGGGGCGCACGGCCTTTGTGGAACATCGCCGGGGCGCCGCGCGCTGCGAGAACCCTGCGCCTAGATCTCGGCCTCCGCATGGCCTCGCTGCGCCTCGGGCAGCTCCCCGTAGAGCGGATGGTCTTCGAGCCTAAAGCGCTCGACCTGTTCGGGAGTGCGACCGCGTACAAAGAGCCACGAGCGATCAATCGGCGTCGCCATGAGCGTGCTGGGCAGCGCGTCGGCGCGGTCGGAAAACACCCGGGCACTCTCGGGATCCTGGAACGCCAGCACCAGATGCGTGTCGCAGTTGCCCATGATGGAGCGTGCGCGTGTCTCGCCATAGAGCGCATCGAGCTGGTTGGTCGACTGCAGCAGCAGCGTTGCCCAGATGTTGCGGCTTCGGATAATCGAGAGCACGTTGTCGATCTGGGGGATCTGCAGATTTGCGAAGTCATCGAGCATAAAGCGCACGGGCACGGGCAGGCTGCCATCGGGCTGCCTATCGGCCTCACGAATGAGGCCCATAAACGCCTGCGAAATAAAGAGGCCGGTCAGCGGATCGAGATTGCGGTCAATATCGCTCACGGTTACAAACAGGACGCAGGGGGTGTGTCCCATGGAAGCGAAGTTCACCTGATGGCACTCACGATAGAGCTGTGCCGCACCGTCGAATCCCAGACACATGACCTTTTCGGCAAGGATGCCGACGATGCTCGCGTGCATGCGCTCGGCATTTTGCGTAATGGCGTAGCGCCGCCATAGCGAGAGGGCATAGCTTTGGGGGTCGGTCGTGATCAGGTCGTCAAACAATCGACCCGTGGCACCGTCCTGCAGGTGCTCGATCAGCTTGATGACCGAGCTGATCGTCTGCTCGTCGGCGGGTAGCTGTTCGGTGACGTAGGCGATAAGACACGACAGCAGGTTTGCCGCCGCATGATCCCAAAAAGGCTGGTTGTTGTCCTCGATGGGGCAGATGGCCTTTGCCACCGAGAGGATGTCCTGCTGGTTGGGCCTGCCGTCCGCCTTGCGGCGAATGTGCCTCAGGGGGTTGTAGCCGCAGCGCTCGATGCCGGGCGCAAGGGCCGGGACGGTGTTGAGGTCGGCGAAGTTGAGGCATTGCACGCGGTAACCGTGGGCTGCCAGCACGGGTCCCACTTCGCGACAGAGCGTGCCTTTGGTGTCGAGCACGATGTAGCTTGCGTTCATTTGCAGCAGGTTGGGCTTGAGGACGTTTCGGGTCTTGCCGGCTCCCGAGGGGCCGATCACAAGTGCGTTGTTGTTGAGTCCCGTTTGGCGGGTGTCGCAGGAGAGCGTTCGATCCTTGGCGAGGATGGTGGACGATGCGGACTCAGATGCGGCGAGGCGGCTGGCGAGGTTAGACATGGGCGACCTCCTTGGTGGTCGAGAGAATTTCGTGGGCAAAGCCGAGCTCGACGGCGCGCTCGGCCGAAAGGTAGGTGTCTTTTGCAGTGAGGGACTGGATGCGCTTGGGCGTGAGGCCGCTGCGGTCCGAGAGGATTTGCGTGAGGGTCTTGCGGGTCTGCATGAGACGCCGGCTGGTTTCCTGCAACGCAAGTGCCGAGCCGCCTGCCCCCTGGGGGATCAGCGGGTCATGAATCATGAGCTCTGCATGGGGCGCCATACGGCGATCGTCGCCGCCCATAAAGATCACGGCGCCCATGGACGCGGCGAATTCCAGGCAGACGGTGCGGATGGGGCACGATGCGAGGCGCATGGCGTCATAGATCGCAAGACCCGATCGCACGCTTCCGCCGGCGCTGGCGACAAATATGGTGATGGGGCGGCTGGGGTCGGTGGCATCGAGCAGACGAATCTGCTGGCATAGGTCGTGGGCCATCGGGGTTTCGATGTTTCCCATGACGGAGAGCTCGCGACGGGCGAGCATCTCATCGTAAATGCTGGTGAGCGTGATACCTCGGGCGGATTCACGCATGGTGAGGGGGCTGATGATGGGGGAATGATTGGTGTCCATGAGGACTCCTTTCTGTTGGTTGTGTTGTGGAATAGGATTGTTGCCCGCGGAGGGGCTGGCGGGCTACAGGGTTCGTCCGAGCCTGAGATCGAGCTCGGTTGTGGGGCAGGCTGCCTGTTCGTGCGGCTCGCAAGCGCCAAGGGCTCCAAAGCGATGGAGCGTTGCGACGGGCGTGGTGTAGGCGAGCCGCAGCTGATGCTCGATAGGGGCACATCCGTCATTTTTGTAATGAGCCGCGTAGTACTGCGCGATGCTGGCGTTCATCTCGCTGCCATTGCGATGGCGCTCAAACTGGCGTCTGCAGGTCTCGATGATCTTTGCTACCGACTTGGGTGCCGTCGCGGGAACAAGGGCGAGATAGCCCTCAAATAGTTCGTTGATGCTCAGGAGGCACAGCAGGTCGATCAGCGTCCTTATGGCTGCTCCCTCGGCAGAAAAGTGCGCGGTCATGCGGTTATATCGGTTGCGGTCGACGATGGCCACATGGGGTCTAGGAGTTTTCTGCCCCGTGGTCCCGGGCTTTTGCCGCGCCTGTGAATTGAGCTCGACGTTGCAGCGCTTGAGGCCGTCCAACGGAAGGAACAGTGCGGTGCGCAGGGTGTTCCGCTTGCTTTCGAGTTCATGACGCTCGTCGGGTTCCCATTCGAGCTTGAGTTTCGTGTCGAGCGCCGTAAGCATATGGGCTAGGCAGCCTACGGTAAGAATGTGCGAATCGTTGTCGCGTTTTGGGGCATAGGGGTCTGTCAGCTTGCGAATGTCGGGGTCGCCCATGATCTTTGTGCAGCGCTCCAGCAGTTGAGGGTGATCGGCCAAGATCGTCGCGAGCGGTAGCGACGCGTAGTTCTTGATGGTCGCGGCGGCAAAGGCGGCGTCATATTCGTTTGCATATGCTCGCTCAATGCGGGCATCCAGAATGCTTTTCTTATCGCCGTCTTCAGCGTGGTGGTTTGTCATAGCTTCTCCAATCGGTTGATGTTCGTGCTGTTTGTTGATGTGTTGGTTGTCGTGGGTGATGTGCTTGCCGTGGGTGATGTGCTGACGTTGGGGTGCTATGCGGTTTTCAATGAGCCCGTGAGGCAGTTGCTGCAGGGGCGGGATGGAACGGCCCATGCAAGGCGGAAGGCATCGTGCTCAAAATCGAGACAGCAATGCCCTGGGTGCCTCACATGTGGAAGTTACCTCATTAAGTTGTCATTGCGTTTGGGGTTGTACTTTGCCGATCTTCCTTCTCTTACACGCTAAAACTCAAACTTCATATGCTCGATCTACTTAAAACCGCAACGGCGGTCTTTTATCAACTTATATGTCGGAACGCGTCTTTGCAAGTACTTTTTTGCGTTTGTTTCAAATGGGGTGGTTTTGCAACCGTCACGCGCCACGCTATGCGAACGTGCCCCGGCTCGGATAAGATGGTGCGATCGAGTTCTACCGCGCTCACTGCAAGTAGTCTTTGTTGCTGAGATAGGTCACGGCCGAAAGGGGCCCGTATCCCAACAGATACGGGCCCCTTGCTATTTAAATGGGCATGAGGGTGTATTGAGGGGGGATGTCTTGCTGTCGGCATCCGCGTGCGGTGCCATTCGCTGTCCGTAAATTATACGTTTACGGCTAATTTCATACCACTTGTCGGAATGCGGACGCTGTCCTTGCATGCCGGGCGTACATTGAACGTGGTTTTTCGCGTGAAGCCACGAATCGGTTGCCAGCCCTGAACAAGGAGGCCCAGCATGACGCTTGCCAAACCCATCAATAAATACATCGACTATATCGATGCCCCCGAGGACACGTTTGAGCAGTATGTCGAGAAGGCGTTAAAGTACAACTTTCGCTGCGTATTTGCGAACCTGCAGGAGTACGAGACGGGCCGCGCCATGCTCGAGGGCTCTGACATCATCCTTGCCGGCGCTATCGACTTTCCCCAGGGCACTATGACGCTTGAGGAGAAGCTTGCGAGGTTTGAGGAATACGCTGCGTGTGGCTTTACCGAGATTGACTACGTTTTGAATCAGGGGTCGATCGAGAACCGCGATTTTGATGCCATCGAGCGCGAGATGACTACCATTGCTGATTTTTGTCGCGCGCATGGCATCACTGACAAGGTAATCGTCGAGATGTGCAAGCTGGACGGCGACGACGCCGCCAAGCGCCGTGTATGCGAGATCGCGCTGGAGGCCAAGCCGGGATTCCTTAAGACATCGACCGGCAGAAGCTTTGGCGGTGCTAAGCTCGAGGACGTGCGGCTGATGCACGAGGTGCTCGGCGATGCCGTGGCAATCAAGGCGGCGGGCGGTATCCATAATTACGAAGAGGCTTGCGCATTCATCGAGGCCGGCGCCAGCGCGTTAGGTGCATCGGCGGGCATCGCGATCGTCGAGGGCGCACCGACGGATGAGCGTCGCTAGCAGACGTATTTGACCTGAGCGATAAAGCTTCACGACCACACGCCGTTCATGTTCGAGACAATATGACTTTTTGCCCGTTGTAAACGGAGTCGCGATGGGTGTTCTGTATGATGGCTCAGACAAGGTTGTTCAATGACAGGGAGGCATATATGGCAATCAAAGCCATCGCGATGGATATCGACGGTACGCTCACCAACGATCAGAAAGTGATTAGCCCGCGTACGCGCGAGAAGCTGCTCGCGGCGCAGGAGTCGGGCATTAAGCTCATTTTGGCTTCGGGCCGTCCCGCATGGGGGCTCCACGCCTTGGCGCAGGAGCTCGACCTCCAAAACCATGACGGTCTGCTAGTTGCCTTTAACGGCGCACACGTCGTCGATGCCCAGACCGACGAGGTACTGTTCGATCAGGCTATGCCTGCCGACGAATTGCATCGCCTGATTGATCACCTGCGTAATTTTGACGTGATCCCTATGATTTCGCTCGGTCGCGATCTGCACGTCGAGGACTCGTACCATTGCATGATCACGCTGCCTGACGGCTCCCAGAAGAATATCGTCAAGTATGAGCGCGACGCGTGCGATCTTAAGATTCGCGAGGTGGAGAGCCTGCATGAGGTCGCTGATGCTTATCCCGTGGACAAGCTGTTGACGGCAGGCGACCCGGCATACCTGCAGGCGCATTACGAGGAGATGTATGCGCCCTTTACCCAGACGCTTTCGGGCATGTTTACGGCCGACTGGTACTTTGAGTACACGGCGCCCGGTATCGACAAGGCCCGCGCGCTTGAGGGTGCTCTGCCCAAGCTCGGCATCGATGCCAGCGAGGTCGTCTCGTTTGGCGACGGCCAGAACGACAAGTCCATGATTGAGTGGGCCGGCACCGGTGTTGCCATGGGCAACGCCGTCGATGAGGTTAAGGCTGTAGCCCAGATGGTGACCGCCAATAACAACGAAGACGGTATTGCGGTGGCGCTGGATAAGCTGCTGGGTTAGAATCGCCGATAATGCATGGTTCGGGCGTCCGCTTGCGGGCGCCCTTTTGTTAGGGAGGGTGCCGTGTCCGCATTTCCGTTCGACGCCGTTATCTTTGACATGGACGGTGTCATTGTCGATACCGAGTATTACTACCTGGGCGAGACTGCCGCGTTTGCCAAGGAGCTTGGGCTTAATCTGACTCAAGAGGAGTTGAATGGGCAGGTCGGTACCTCGCATCAGTTCTTCCTGCATATGCTGGTCGATTGGTTTGAGCGCGCCGGTAGGGGGCATTTTACTGGCGAGGAGGCGTTGGCCCGTTGGGACGAGTGGGCGCATAAGCGTCCGCGCGACTATCAGGCTTTGATTAACCCAGGCGCCGTGGATACGATTCGAGAGCTGCCGCGCCGCGGCGTTCGCGTGGCGCTTGCCAGCTCGTCTCCCATGGATAGCATCGAGGAAGTGCTCAACGCATGCGGGCTGTCGGATGCCTTTGAGTATGTGGTGAGCGGCGAGCAGTTTAAGGAGAGCAAGCCCGAGCCCGACATCTACCTGCATGCGCTGGACCTGCTGGGGCTGCCCGCGAATCGCTGCTGCTGCGTTGAGGATTCGGTGCCTGGCATCACTGCCGGCAAGCGAGCCGGCCTGACAGTCATTGCCAAGCGCGAGGAGCGCTTTGGCTTTAGCCAGGATGCCGCGGACAAGATTATCGACCAGCTGCCGGAGCTGCTCGCGCTTTCTTAGGAGTGAGGTAGTTGCGCGTTTTTCGGGTCTGATGAGTAAATATCCGACATTTTGGTGCGGCACCTAGCATACTTTAAGCTAATGCGGGCTTAAGGACTTGCTGAATGCCCTTAAGCCCGTTTTAGACTTAATTGTGCTTGGAGAGGGTATATGCCACCGACTGAAGGGCTAACTGACGGTAAAGCAGCGATACCGCTGTACCAACAGGTTATTGATATCATCAAAAACGAAATCAACTCCGGTGCCTACAAGGCGGGCGCGCGGATACCCAACGAATTCGAATTGGCTGAGAGCTATAAAGTTGGCCGCGTTACCGTGCGACGCGCTATTGAGGAGCTCGTCCAGCAGGGCTATCTAACGAAGCGGCAGGGGAAAGGCACGTTTGTCAATGCCCCCAAGCTTAAGCGTAAGATTCGCCAGAAGGATGACGTCCAGAGTTTTTCGGACGCATGCCGCGTTAACGGAATGGAGCCGGGGGCGCGTGTCATTTCGAGAAAGATACTGCCGGCGGATTCCACCGAAGCGCAGTTCTTTGGTGTTCCCGTTGGAACTGACTTGATTTGCGTTGAGCGCGTGCGTACTGCCGATGGCGTCCCTGTCATGCTCGAGAACAACATATACGTTTACGAGGACAACGCCTATCTATCAACGGCACCTCTATCTAACCAATCCATTTTTGAGTTCGTGCGCAACCGGACGGGCCGCACGCCCGCGTTTACCGACCCGTGCACGCTCGAGATCGCGTGCGCGTCGCCCGAGGTCGCTCGACTGTTGGCAGTTCCCGTTGGCGAACCCTTGTTTTATATGGAAGCCTTCTTTTTCGATGAGCGGCGGCGGCCGTTTATCATCGGTCGTCAGCGGATCGTTGGGTCTCGCTACGTTTTTGACATCTAGGACATTGCGAATGGAAGCGCCCGGTAGATCATCTCACCGGGCGTTTCCATACCGTTCACGGCGCAAACGCAACCGTTCAACCGCGTTGCGGCAATCAGTTTGAAATTATCTTGATGAAGGAAAAAGCTGCTGGTAATCTATGGGACGTCATAGAACGTTTGCATTGTGCAAACGTTGAAGCGAGATGCGATGCAGTCTCGAGTTCTTTGGAGGTATCTATGTCAGATACGAAGGCGAAGAAGACAAACAGACGTTTTAAGTTCAAATTACCGCATGTCTATACGATCATGTTCTTGCTGATCGTTGTCTTTGCGGTCCTGACTTGGATCGTTCCCTCTGGTCAGTATCAGCGCAAGACGATTTCGACAGCGGCGGGCGAGCGTGAAGTCGCCGTTGCTGGAACCTATGAACAGGTCGATAAGAACTACACCGATTCCGAGACCGGCGAGACCATCAATCTGGGCCAGGATATCTTCGCGGTTCTGCAAGCGCCCACCAAGGGTATCCAAGAGGCTGCCGACGTCGTTGCGTTCGTCTTATTGATTGGCGGATCGTTCGCAATCATCACCAAGACCAACGCTTTGAATGCCGGCATGAGCCGTGTGATTAAAAAGCTTAAGAACAAGGACATCCTCATCATCCCCATCACGATGACATTGCTGTCCATTTGCGGCACTACGTTTGGTATGTCTGAGGAAGCCCTGCCGTTCTATGCCATCTTCATTCCCATCATGATGGGTATCGGTTATGACTCGATGACGGCATTCATCATCTGCTTCCTTGGTCCTAACCTGGGATATTGTGCTTCGACCATCGACCCGTTTAATGTTTTGATCGCCCAAGGCATCATTGGCATCGAGGGTAATCCGCAACTGTGGCTGCGCGCCGTTTCTTGGGTCATCTTCACTGCCGTCGGTATCGCATGGGCCATGCGCTACGCCATGCGCGTCAAGAAAAACCCCGAGTCGTCCATTGTGTACGAGGACGATAAGCTCAAACGTATTGAGTTTTCCGTGACCGATGCCTCCATCGAGGAAGAGTTCACTATCCGTCAGAAGCTCGTGCTTATCGATTTTGCTTGCGGTATGGGCATTATCGTCTGGGGCCTTGTTACCCAGGGCTGGTACATGAATGAGATTTCCGCCGTGTTCCTTGGCATGGGCTTGCTTGCCGGTATCCTGGGCGGTCTTGACCAGCAGACGATCGCAGAGGAGTTCGTTAAGGGTCTCGCCGACTTTGCGTACGCTGCCATCGTTATCGGTATCGCTCGCGGTATTCTGGTCATCGCCGAGGGCGGCATGATCATCGACACCATCCTCCAGGCGCTCGCTACCGCGCTTGCCGGTGCACCCGCCGCCGTCTACACCACGTTTATGTATATCGTCCTTGGCCTGCTCTCTTTGCTGGTTCCCTCGAGTTCTGGCCTGGCGGCGCTCACCATGCCCGTTATGGGCCCCCTGACCGAGCTCATGGGCCTCAATCCCGAGGCGGCCGTCACCGCGCTCCAGTTTGCCAACCAGACCATCAACACCATCAGCCCTGTGGCGGGCATGACGGTCGCCGGCCTTGCCGTGGCTAAGATTTCGTTTGGCCAATGGTGGAAGACCATTTGGAAGTTCTTCATTTTCATGGTCGTCTTTGGCCTGATCGTAACGGCAATCTCTGGCATGCTTCCGGTGTAGGTGGTTGTGATGTCTGATCGTTTGACGGTCCTGACGTCTAAGAGCGTCTTTACCGGTACGGGGGACCTGCCGTTTGAAGGTTTCGTAGCGGTCCGTGGCAATCGAATTGAGGCTGTTGGCACCAAGTGTGAGGTAGCTTCGTATTTGACCCAGGCGGACGAGGTAGTTGACCTGGGCGACCGCACTGTCATGCCTGGCCTGATCGATGTGCATACCTTCTATACAGGTTGGGCGCTGCGGACGTTGGGGTCTGATCTGTCCGGCATCGCTGATGCCAAAGAGGCCGTGTCGCTCTTGCGTGCATGGAAAGAAGGTCATCCGGATTGCGCGGCGGCTTTTGGCCACAACCTACCCGAAACGTTGGCATCGGATCCCGAGAACGCAAATACAGCAGCTGTGTTTGACGAGTGTTTTGGCGATATCCCTGTCGTCTGCTTTACGCCGGGCGCGGAGACCTGCGTTCTCAATGCTGCCGCCAGTGCGCGATATGGCTTTACACCCCAAGCGTGCTATGCCGAGAAGATCTGGCGCATGATGAGCGATTTCCTTGCGCTGCCCGAGGTGCGTGCCGGGTATTCGGACTACATGAGCATGCTTAACGAGCGCGGCGTTACCGCCATCAAGGAAATGGCGTTTGATGACTACTACGGCTTTGCCGACGAAATGGCTCGCCGTGAGGAATCTGGTGAGCTGACGGTTCGCGTCTCTATGATGTCGCAGCCGGTGGGCGCCGGTGCAAATCTGGCATATGCCCGCGAGGCGCGAGAGCGCTTCCGGGGACCGTTCGTTCGTTTTTCTGGCTTCAACCGTATGACCGATCGCGGCGTATGGGCGGGGCTTGCCGAGATGATTGACCCCTATGAGGACACGGCCGATGCGGGCGCTGCCGGCAAGACGGTCGTCGAGGAACCAGAGTGGGATCTGATTGAGAGCGAGCTGCGTGCAATTGATGCTGACGGCTTCCGATATTCCTTGCATTGCCAGGGCGATGGCGCCGTTCGTCGCACCGTGGCGCTCTATGCCTCGCTGCCTCGAGACGAGCATGGACGGATGCTTCGCCGCCATGCGATTACCGATCTCGAGAACTCTGACCCGACCGATCTTGTCGAGTTTGGCAAGTTAGGTGGAATTTGCGAGGTCTATCCGCAGATTCTGACGCTGGACCGGCGCGAGGATTGCCTATCGATGATGCGTCGACAAATTGGCGAGACGCGACTTTTGCACAGCTGGAATCGCCGCGGCATGGAATATTCCGGATGCACAGTGTGCTGTGGAACGGATTTGCCGCTGCTGATTCCGAGCCTGGGCGAGTCAATCTACAGCGCGTGCGGCGGATTCTTCGCCGACGGACTGCCTGTGAATGAGGTCAACACGCTGACGCTTGTCGAGCTCTTGCGCGCTTGGACTGCCGGGGGCGCGTACGATCTGATGCGCGAAGACGAGCTGGGTACGCTCGAGGTCGGCAAGCTTGCCGATATCTGCGTGCTCGATCGGGATGTGTTTGACCTCGATTATCGCGACGCACGCGATCTTGCGGTTGATATGACGATGTCGGACGGACAAATCGTGTTCGATCGAAATAAGGAGGCATAAGATGTCTGAATCCAAACCGACGCTGCGCCGCGAGCAGATTGCGGGCATGAATATCCACTACATCATGTGGTCGCTCGATTACTTCCTTGATGTGCAGCAGCGTTTGGGCTTTGAGTCCATTGAGCTGTGGTGCGCAGAGCCGCATGTGACGCTCGACCACACGGGCTACTTTGAGGCTGAGGTCCTGGCGAAAAAGGCTGCAGACCGTGGGCTTAGGTATCGTACTCTGTGCCCCGAGAACGTTGTCTATCCTTGGCAGTACTGCGCACGCAAACCGCTGCATGAACAGCGCAGCCTGGCGTACTTTAAGCACGGCATTGAGCTTGCCGAGGTACTTGGGTGCGACCGTATGTCCGTCAACTCGGGCTGGGGCGACTGGGACGAGGACCGCGAGGAAGCCTGGAAGCGCAGCCGCGAGCACTTGTCCATTCTGGCGGAGTATGCCGGCGAGCACGGTCTGGTGCTTACGATGGAAAGCCTGCGTCCCGAGGAGAGCAACCTTGTGACGACGGTTTCCGATGCGAAGCGCATGATTGACGAGGTCGCGAGCCCGTACTTACAGCCCATGGTTGATACAACCGCGATGGGCGTTGCTGGCGAGACGCTCGAGGACTGGTTTGCCACCTTTGGTGATGGGGCAATTCACGAGATGCACTTTATCGACGGTGACCCGTGTGGCCATCTGGTGTGGGGCGATGGCAAGCACGATATGGACGCCTTCGTCGCCACACTCAACGCCCATGGTTTCGACGGCATGCTGGGCCAGGAAATCACGGACGGTCGTTACTACGATGATCCGGCGGCGGCAGATGCCAAGAACATGGCCGCATTCGAGAAATATCTGATTGACTAAAACAACTATCGGCCACGCAGCCAACGTCATTGATTGCGGCCAAACAAGAAAGGAACTGGATATGAACGCACACGATCTGATCAAAGAGGCAATTGCCGAGAAGGGCAAGTTCGACAGCGTCTACTGGATTGCTTGCGGTGGCTCCATGATCGATTTGATCCCGGCCCATGAGCTTCTGCAGCGCGAGGCAACCACCTTCACTTCGTATATCTATACGGCTCGCGAGTTCGATATCATGCGTCCGCGTCGTCTGGGCGAGAAGTCCCTGGTCATCGCTTGTAGCCACAGTGGCAACACCCCTGAGGTCGTCGAGGGCTGCGAGATTGCCCTTGCTGCCGGCGCTACGGTGATCGCCCAGACCGACAACGCTGGATCTAAGATCGACACCGGTAAATGGACCACGTGGGTCTACCCGTGGGGCGAGGGCGTGCCGCAGGCCGAGGTCCCCGCTGGCATTTCACTGTCGCTTGCGGCAGAGCTGCTCGATCAGCAGGAGGGTTACGCCGATCTTGCCGATATGTATGCCGGTATCGCCGAGATGGATAAGATTCTTCCCCCGGCACGCGAGAAGGTAAATGCCGAGCTGGGCGATCGCTTTGCCAAGCTTTGCCAGGAGCACGAGTTCTTCTATATTCTGGGCAGCGGTCCCAACTTTAGCCAGACCTACGGTTTCGCTATCTGCTCTCTTATGGAGATGCAGTGGCAGCACTGCAGCTACATCCACTCTGCCGAGTACTTCCATGGCCCCTTCGAGGCTACTCAGGATGGCGTTTTTTACTTCCTGCAGATGGGCTCCAGCGAGTGCCGTGCTATGGACGAGCGCGCCCTGGCGTTCCTTAAGACGCATACCGATACGCTGATGGTGCTCGATGCCAAGGAGTACGGTATGGAGGCCGTGCCGGCGAGCGTCCGTGCCTATCTGGACCCGGTGCTGTTCTACGCCATGAACTGCGAGCTGCGTGCCGCACGCGGCAAGGTGTTTGACCACGATCCCGATTTCCGTCGCTACATGGGCGTTGTCGAGTACTAGAAGGGTAAATACCATGGCATTTAACGTTAACGCGCTCGGATTTGGCGACAACGTCGTCGATCGCTATGAGCATATCCACACCATGTATCCTGGCGGTAACGCGGTTAACTTCGCCGTTTATGCCAAGAAATGCGGTGCCGCACGCTCTGCATACATGGGCATTTTTGGCAATGACGCCGCTGCCGAGCATGTCATTGCAAGCCTCGAGGATGAGGGTATCGAGCTTGACAAGTGCGAGCAGATGATTGGCGAGAACGGAGCGGCTCGCGTGACCGTCGTTGACGGTGACCGTGTCTTCCTCGGCTCCAACGAGGGCGGTATCCGTGGCGATGCGCGCTATGTCCTCGATCGCTTTGACCTTTCGTACATGAAGCAGTTCGATGTGGTTCATTCGGGCAACTATTGCTTTACCGAGCGCGAGCTGCCCAAGCTGAAGGCTGCGGGCGTCACGGTCTCTTTTGACTTTTCGGACGACTCCACCGATGAATACTATGAGCAGATTGCCCCGTTTGTCGACTTCGCCTTCTTTAGCGCTGCCGATGCTGCAAGTGAGGATGAGATTCGCGAGCGCCTCGCTTGGGTTAAGAATTTGGGCCCGCGCTTTGTGTCCGCAACGGCGGGCGCCGAGGGCTGCATCGCCTATGACGGCGAGCGCTACTATCGCCAGCTGGCAAAGCCCGTAACGGACATGAAGGACACCATGGGAGCCGGTGACTCGTTCCTGACCTCATTCCTGATGTGCTATCTCGATTCCGCCAAGCGCGGCGAGGACGGACCTGAGGCCATTGAGCGTGCGCTCGATTTTGCGGCAGGTTTTGCCTCGACCGTGTGCGGCATGGAGGGCTCTTGGGGCCACGGAGCTCCGATCACCGAGTAGCCTGAGAAAGCGCTGGGAGGCTTGGGGCTGAAGCCTTGGCTGACTGACGCTAGATTACATCGGAATTCGGATAGGGGCTCGCCTTGGGTGGGCCCCTTTTTGATTGCTGGAGAAGACTATGGATATCAAAGCATGTGCAGCTGGCTTTTGCTGTGCGGACGTGTACCAAAACATCGGCGTGTTCTATCCGACTGGCAATGGCATCGACTGGGGTATCCACCTGGCGCGAATGGGCATATCGGTATCTGCGGTGTCGGTCGTCGGAAAGGACGAGTACGGAGACAAAATGCGCGAGGCGCTGGCTGCCGAGGGGTTCGACATCTCGCATCTTCGCGTGGAGGACGGCGATACCTCGGTGATGCTCATGGCGTTGAAGGACGGCGTCGACCGCGTGCATCTCGAGGCGATTGACGGTGTCATGGAAACGTACCGACCAAACGATGATGACCGGGCATTTATCCTGGAGCACGATGTCATCCATACCGACCTGTTTGGAAACTGCTTAGACCTGCTGCCCGAATGGCACGAGGCAGGCAAGACCGTCGTCATGGACTTTTCGGTGTTCAGTCAAGATCCCGAATACGCCTGTGAGAACCATTTTCCTTACGTTGACTATGCCTTTATGTCGTTTGAGGAGGATAGCGCGGAGCTGCGCGACTGGGTGCGCCATGTGCAGGAGCTGGGCCCGCGCGTGGCAGTCGCCACACTTGGCGAGAAGGGAAGCATCGCCTATGACGGTGAGCGCTTCTATGAATGTGGGATCGTGCCGGCCGAGAAGGTTGTCAATACCGTGGGCGCCGGCGACTCGTATATCGCCGGATTCACCAAGGGTGTACTGGATGGGCTTGACGTGCCGGCGTGCATGCATGCCGGTGCCGAGCTTTCGTCCCGAGTCATTGGGTCGTTCGAACCGTACTAGGAATAAAAGCCTGGAAAGGAGTGCAAGATGGTAATCGATATGCTGGTCCAGCCCATGCTCTACGGCGAGATCTATACGCCAGGCGACGAGCCAGACGGCTTTGGTTTTTGGGAGCGTGAGTTTGGCATGGGGCACATGGGCCCCATGGACTGGGATGAGCTCGTGGCCGAAATGGATGTCTGCGATGTGCGGAAAAGCGTGCTCATGCCGCTCGATGTGACCACGGCGTGCGGCGGGCACTTTGGCACCAACGACCAGGTTGCCGCGCTTGTTGCCGCGCACCCCGATCGCCTATGGGGATTCGCGAGCGTGGACCCGCAAGTGAGTGGCGCCGCCGATGAGCTGGAGCGTGCCTTTACCGAGCTGGGGGCCAAGGGGCTCTGCCTGCATCCGGCAAAGCAAGGTTTTGCGCCCGATGATGCCGTGGCCGAGCCGCTCTACAAGCTCTGTGAGCGCTACAACAAGCCGGTGGTTTTCCATGCCGGTATGTCCTGGGAGCCGGGTGCGGAGCTTTCGCGAAGCCACCCGCTTGCGTTTGAGCACACCATCGCAACGCATCCGGATGTGCGCTTTAACCTGACGCACTTTGGCTGGCCCTGGGTGCGCGAGACCGTGGCGATGCTGCTCAAGTATCCCAATTGCTATACGGATGCCTCTATTACCTATATCGATTCGCCCGAAGAAATGATGCAGCGGCTCTTCACCGTCGATATGGGACCGCTGTGGTATGAGCGTGCCCTGTCTCATCAGGTGATGTTTGCCAGCAATACGCCACGCTTCCGCGCCTTCAAGCTCAAGCGGGCGCTTGATACTGTGCCCATGCGCGATGAGGCGCGGGAGAATCTGTATTCCGGTACGGCGCTGCGTTTTTTGAAAGGTGATGAGTGACATGGTGACACTCGAGACATTGAGCTATCTATCGACGGCGCCCGACCAGTTCATCGATATCACAGAAGATGTGCATGCCGCCATCGAGCGTAGTGCGGTGACCGATGGACTGGCAGCGATTATTTTGTCGCATACGACTTGCGGCATCGTGGTGAACGAGGGGCTTCCGTGCGTGGAGACCGATCTCATGGAGACGCTCGATCGCATTGCCCCGCCCGATGCCCCCTATGCGCATGCTCATTTCTTGCCGAGCTATGGTGCCACGGGCAATAACTCCTGTGGTCATATCAAGAGCATGATTTGCGGCAATAGCTGCTTCTTCCCCGTTCAAGACGGCCACATTGTATGTGGCGGGGCCCAGAACATCTACCTTGCGGAGTTCGATGGACCTCAGAAGCGAAAAGTGTTCGTTGAGGTGCTGGGCGAGTAGCAGTTGATGTCTGTGAGTCGGCGAGCTAAAGGAGATTGACCATGTCGTTTATGGCTTCGATGTTTGGGACCGAGAAACCGGTAATTGGCATGCTGCATCTGCAGCCGCTGCCTGGCGATCCTCTGTATTATCCGGGCGGCAGCGTTTCGCGCGTGATCGATGCCGCCAAGCGCGATCTCGAAGCGCTGCAGTCGGGTGGCGTGGACGGCATTCTGATCACCAATGAGCTATCGATGCCCTACGAGCAGCATGTGTCGGCAGTGACCCTTGCCGCTATGGGGCATGTCATCGGAGCTCTTGCCGCAGATTTCTTGACCCCTTGGGGTGCAGAGGCTATTTATGACGGCGATGCCACGATTGAGCTGTGCGCCGCCGTCGAGGCGCAGTTTACGCGCTGCAATTTCTGCGGTGCCTGGGCTGGCGACCTTGGCCTGATCAATCGTGACTTTGCGCACACCATGCGCCGCCGCGCCGCCCTGCGTCTGGATGACCTAAAGATGTTCCATTTCATCACAAGCGAGGGCGAGGTGTATCTTAACGACCGATCGACTCCCGATATTGCCGATTCGCTGGTATTCAACTGCCTGCCCGACGCCCTTGTTATTGGTGGGTCTGCTGCCGGGCGCGGCGCTTCGGGCGAACTTGCCGACGAGGTGCGCGCCCGTGTTGGCGATGTGCCGGTGGCATGTGGAACGGGATGCCGCGAGAATACCGTTGCAGACGTGTTTTCGCATTATGATGGCGCGTTTGTCGGTACCTGCCTCAAGCGAGACGGCAAGCTCGACGCCCCTGTCGAAGCCGAACGGGTCGCGCGGTTCATGGCTGCCGCCCGTGCCGCGAGAGGGGAGTGAGCGGCATGCCGTACTATCTTGGCATCGACATAGGAACGAGTGCGTCCAAGGGTGTGTTAATAGATGCGGAGTGTCAAATTGTGGCGCAGGCATCTTGTCAACATGAGACCGAGAACCCTCAGGATGGTTGGTATCAGCACGATGCAGAAGCGATTTGGTGGGGTGATTTTTGCCGGCTGTCTCGCGAGCTTATCGAGCGCGCGGGCATCGAGGCGAACCAGATCCGCTGCGTAGGGTTGTCGGCTTTGGGCTGTGATTGCGTGCCGGTCGATGAAGATTGCCACGCCTTGGCTCCGGCAATTCTCTACGGGGTTGATGCTCGCTCGAAGCCGCAGATTGACGAGCTTCTTTCCGAATATGGCCCCGATCGCGCTCGCGAGCTCTTTGGACACGATCCGTGTTCGTCGGATATCGCCCCTAAGGTCCTTTGGTTTAAGGAGAATATGCCTGAGGTCCATGAGCGGGCGGCGAAGTTTCTTACGGCTTCGTCCTATCTATGCGCCAAGCTTACCGGCAGGTTTACGATCGACCGTTATCTTGCCGAGGATTTCCTCCCCTTATACGATCGCGGGACGTGGCAGGTTAATGAGCGCGGGTGCGCGCGGTTCTGCCGTCCCGACCAGATGGCCGAAGTCATGGCGGCGACCGATATCGCCGGTGTAATCACGGATCGGGCGGCGGTTGAAACCGGTCTTGCGAGGGATACGCCGGTGCTTGTCGGAACAGGCGATTCGGGCGCCGAGGCGATTTCTACCGGAGTGTTCTGCCCCGGGGACATGATGGTGCAACTCGGGAGCACGGCCTACTTTATCTATTTGGCGGACCATATGGTCGATGACGCTCGTCTGTGGCCAGGGACATTCATCATCCCCGGAACTTACGGTATCTGCGCCGGCACCAATACAGCAGGTGCGTTGACGGCGTGGTTGCGACGCGAGTTGTACCGCGATGCCGTGGATGCCGAACGCTCCGGCGGCCCCGATGCCTATGAGGTCATGGCGCACGATGCCGGACAGGTAGGTCCTGGAGCGGATGACCTGCTGTGTCTTCCATACTTTGCGGGCGAGCGCACCCCGCTCAACGATCCCGAGGCGCGTGGCGTGTTCTTCGGACTGACCGAAAGGCATACCCGGGGTCATATGGTTCGCGCGGCTTTGGAGGGGGTCGCCTATACGGTCGCAGCGCATGTTGATATTATCGAGCGAGATCATGGATTGCCTATCGAGCACATCATGCTCGTGGGTGGCGGAACTAAGAATCCGGTATGGATGCAGACGATTGCCGATGTCTGCGGGCGCGCAGTTTCGGTTGCGAAGGTCACGGTGGGCGCATGTTTTGGCGATGCCCTTATGGCGGCACTTGCTGGCGGCGCCTATTCATCATGGGGTGAGCTCGCCCGGGTTCTTGGGGTCGCACAAACGATCGAGCCTGATATGGACGCTCATGAGCTGTACACATCGCGCCGCCATATCTTTGATGAGCTATATGCGCGAAATTGCGACCTTATGCACGAGTTAGTGTAGCGCCGCCGAATTGCCCCACGCTCTTATGGGGGCTGCGTTGTGCGATTCTCATGCCCCTTGAGGGTCGTGGGCAAAAAATGCCAAATATGAGTACTGTCACAAATTTAGTAGCAGCAAAATTTGGCTCTTGAGGTCCTAGTTGAGGGTCGCGCGCGCAGACGTGGTGTAAGAGTGTCCTGAGGTCCGTCGCTGCAAGTCCCGATG
>CABRHX010000035.1 GCA_902470805.1 uncultured Collinsella sp.
TACACTCTTTCCCTACACGACGCTCTTCCGATCTGGCTCCACGCCAAAGTTGGTAAGCGCCGAGCCAAAGAACGCCGGGCTCAGCTTGCCGCAGGCCACGGCATCCAAATCGAGCTCGTCGCCGGCACCATCGAGCAGCTCGATATCGTCCATCAGGTTCTTATGGTTTTCTTCCCCGATGAGCTCGTCCATGGAAGGATCGCCCAGTTCGGCCTCGACCTCGGCGACCTTCTTGGTGGCGTTGGCGTGGCCGTCGCCCTCAAAGGCAATGACGTGACGAGTCTGACGATCGAACACGCCGCGGAAGTTGCGGCCGCTGCCGATCGGCCAGTTCATGGGATACGTATTGATGCCTAGGACGTTCTCGATCTCTTCCATGAGCTCAAACGGATCGCGAGCCTCGTGGTCGAGCTTGTTCACAAAGGTGAAGATGGGAATGTGACGCAGCGTGCAGACCTTAAAGAGCTTCTTGGTCTGGGCCTCGACGCCCTTGGCGCCGTCGATGACCATGACCGCGGCGTCGGCGGCCATAAGGGTACGGTAGGTATCCTCCGAGAAGTCCTGGTGGCCGGGGGTATCGAGGATGTTGACGCAGGCGCCGTTGTAGGTGAACTGCAGAACCGAGGAGGTAACGGAGATACCGCGCTCCTTCTCGATGTCCATCCAGTCCGAGACGGCATGCTTGGCCGAGCTCTTGCCCTTGACCGAGCCGGCGGTCTGGATGCTGCCGGTATAGAGCAGCAGCTTCTCGGTAAGCGTGGTCTTACCGGCGTCCGGGTGGCTGATGATCGCGAATGTGCGGCGCGACGAGATTTCATCCGACAGGCTTGCCATGCGGATCCTTTCTTGCATTGAGTGCATTACGTCGTTGTAACGCGACTATTGTAGCCGCGAAATGCTGCGACAGGGCACCTATCAGGACAAATTCATCAGTTGGGGTCTAGGGTAGCAGTCGATAGCGGCACTCCGCAGCAGTTTGTCTCGATCTGTAACATCTAGACGGTTTTTGAACCTCTACCTGTTACAGATTTAGACAAACAGGTGGGCGTCCCAGAAAGATCTCGATCTGTAACATCTAGCAGCCAAAATCTTCTCCAGTTGTTACAGATTGAGACAACCAGGTGGGGCCCGCCAGCAAAATCTCAATCTGTAACAGGTAGCCGTCCAAATCGGTTCCAGATGTTACAGATTGAGATGAATGAACGAGCGGACAATCCGAATTTGTCTCTTGCGCAACTGTGCATAGTGTATATATACTGTGCTTACCGGTTATATACACGTGTAGCCCATCAGCTAAGGAGCCGCTGTGGACATCATCCTATCCAATTCGAGCGATAAGCCCATCTACGAGCAGATAACCTCGCAGGTCAAAGCTCAGATTTTATCGGGCACGCTCGCTGCGGGCGCCAAACTCCCCAGCATCCGTGCACTCGCGAGCGATCTTGGCGTGAGCGTCATCACCACCAAGCGCGCCTACGCCGACCTGGAGCAGCTCGGGTTTATCTGCACCGTGCAGGGCAAGGGCTGTTTTGTCGCCGAGGGCAACCAGGAGCTTTTGCGCGAAAACCAGCTCTGCCATATCGAAGAGCTACTTGCGAAAGCGGCGAGCCAAGCCGAAACCCTGGGCGTCACGCGCGACAAACTGCACGAGATGCTCGACCTGGTGGCCCCCGAAACCATGCAGTAGCCATCTGCAAGAAAGGCTATACCATGCAAAACTTGCTAGAACTCAAAGGCATCTCACGCACTGTAAGCGACCGCTTTTCGCTGCGCGACGTCACGCTTGCCGTGGAGCCCGGCCAGATCGTCGGCTTTGTTGGTGCCAATGGTGCCGGCAAAACAACGACGATTCGCGCCGCGCTCGGGCTTATCAAGCTCGATGCCGGCGAGGTGCACCTGTTTGGGCAGCGCTGTGGCGCCGACGCGCCCGATGAGACACAGCGCTGCCTGCGCTCCCGCGTCGGTCTCGTCCTGGACACATGCCCCTTCCCTTCAACGCTCAAGGCGGGCCAGATCGAGGCACTCGTAGGCCCGGCGTACCCCACCTGGAGCCACGACACCTTCGCCAGCCTCATCGACCGATTTGGCTTGGATCCCAAGGCAAAGGTCAAGGACCTCTCCCGCGGCATGGGCATGAAGCTGCAGCTTGCCTGCGCGCTCAGCCACCAGGCCAAGCTGCTCGTTTTGGACGAAGCCACCGCGGGCCTCGATCCCATGGCACGCGAGGAGCTGCTCGATGAGCTGCTCGCCTTTGTTTCCGACGGCCTGCACAGCGTGCTGCTCTCGAGCCATATTACGTCCGACCTCGATCGCGCCGCCGACCGCGTCATCTGCATCGATAACGGCTCGATTATTTTTGACCTGCCGCGCGAGGACATTACTGACCGCGCCGGCATCGCCCACTGTACCCAAGCACAGGCCGCCGAGCTTATGGCTTGCGTCGAAGGCGCCCGTGCCGTCCACCACGCCTATAGCGTGGACGTGCTCGTGCCCAACCGTCGCGAAACGCTCGAAGCCTTTCCCGAGATTCCCTGCGATCGGGCAACCATTGATGACTATCTGCGCCTCATGCTGAAAGGGGCTTCGAAATGAAACGCGCCTTTATGTCCGAGCTCGCCATCGTTCGCACGCTCACCCCGAGCATCGCGGGCGTCGGCCTGTTCATCTTCGTCGTGCTAACCCTTGCCAACGCGTCGGATGGCGATTCCGGCATGAGCGCCGGCGCCTGCGCGGTCAGCGCCATGTCGCCCATCATGGTCATGAGCTCGCTGGCCGGCTTCGACAATCAAAACGGATGGGAGCGCTATCGGGCAACGCTGCCTCTCACGCGCAAAGACATTATTTGCGCACGCTACCTGTGCATCGTTGTCTTCTCGGCCATCATGGCCTGCGCCGCCGTGCTTTTGAACATCATCGCCCTTCCGTTCTTCAACAGCGCGGGCGTGGCCTCGACAGGACAAACCATCTTTGAGATCGCAATTGCCTCGGCAGCATCGATGCTCATCTCCCTCATGATGGTGTTCTTGGCACAGCCGCTGTTCTTCCGATTTGGACACATGGAGGCACTGCGCCTATCCGTTGGCCTGTTTGCCCTACTCGGATGCCTTACCATGGCAGCGCTGAGCTCCTCCAACCCCATCAGCAACTGGCTTATGTCGATTGCCGGGGCGAATCCCGATCCTGCCGTCCTTGGCTGTCTGTGTGCAGGAATTGCCGTACTGGCGCTCGCACTATGTGTAATCAGCTGCGCTGTCAGCACCAAGGTTTATCGAGCACGCGATCTGTAATCGACGGCTAAAAAAGCTTAGGTGGTACCCCGCTTATTTTTTCAATGTAACGAGGCGGCATAGCGTCACCACCGCCCTTCACAGCAGGCCGTCTAGTTCTTGGCAACCAAAAAGACACCGTCAGCATATCGAAGGTGAATACTTTTCCGAGAAGTGAACGAGTAAAAACAGTGCCCTGTAGCATCGACATTTTTAAGGACTCAATTCCTGCGGTTTTTGTCTAAGAATCCTGCAGTTTTGTTCGTAAAAAGTGTGTATGTTCCAGGGGTCCAGATTTACTCGTTCACTTCGCGGAAAACCATTCACCTTCGATTCGAGCCTTAACCAAATGCCCTCTCGAACTATGGCCCCTGTCTCACCACAGCGACACCAAAGCTTCATGGCGGGGCGGTATCATCGGACGAGCGCCGTAAATCTGGCGCGGTCGTTCTTTGGGGAGGCATTTCACCCGTGTCGTGGGTCGCAGCAGCATTTGTGTCGGCTTTCTTTGCCGGCGTCACATCTGTCCTGGCCAAATGCGGCATCAAGCAGACCGACTCCGATGTCGCGACGGCCATTCGCACCTGCGTGGTGCTCGTTTTCGCCTGGGCAATGGCGGGCATTTCTGGATCCATTGGAACCATCGGCAGCATCGAACCCAGATCTTGGCTCTTTCTCGTCCTCTCGGGACTCGCTACCGGCGCTTCGTGGATCTGTTACTTTAAGGCGCTGGGCATCGGAGACGTCAATAAGGTCGTACCGGTCGACAAGATGAGCACCGTACTCGCCGCACTGATCGCCATCGTGCTTTTTGGCGAGACGAGCAACCTTGCGGTTAAGCTCGTGGGAACCGCTGTCATCACCCTCGGCACGTTTTTAATGATCGAGAAGAAGCAGTCTGCCGGACCCGAGCAGCAGCAAGACCGGACCTGGCTCGCTTACGCCCTCGGCGCTGCCGTGTTCGCGGCGCTCACGTCCATCCTTGCCAAGGTTGGCATCGAAGGCGTCGAGTCAAACCTGGCCACGGCAATCCGCACCTGCGTGGTACTGGTTATGGCATGGGCGATCGTGGCAGCCAAGGGAAAACTGGATCAGGTCGCGCACGCTGACCGGCGCGAACTCACATTTCTCGCAACATCGGGCATCGCGACCGGAGCATCGTGGCTGCTCTATTACTACGCCATCGCCACAGGCCAGGTGAGCGTCGTGGTGCAGATCGACAAACTATCGATTGTCGTATCAGTACTATTTGCGCGCCTGACATTCAACAAAAAACTCTCACGACACAGCGTCATCGGTCTCGCCCTCATCGTACTGGGCACCGCCGCGCTCGCAGTTTGGAAGTAGCGCGGCCAGCAGCCGCTACATCCTCACACCTGGCTTGGGATGCCTGTACTGACCGTGGGATGCCGTGCGCTTACCGTGCGAGATGGCAAATTTGGGACAACAATGCAGGCAACGAAGGCAGGCTGCGCACTCCGGCTTTGTCCAGACGGGAAGGCCGTCGCGCATCTCAATCGCCGCCATGGGGCAGCGCTTGGCACACAGGCCGCAGCCGATGCAGCGATCGGCATCGACGGCAAACTTGCTCGTCTGTTGCATGCGCGGCAGCCCAATTGCGTGATACGCGCACGATGCAAACAGAGGCACGCGATGGCGCATCATGTTGCCCGTGCGGCGTGCCCGCACCGCCTCGATCACGGCATCAATCTGCGCCTCGGCAGCTCTATTGATACCCTCAACCTTTTGAGGGTCAGACAGGTCGAAAACAGGCGTCCAGGTATCGGGCATCTTGACGCTCATCGCCGCGTCCAGCTCGAGCCCACGCTCGCGCAGCAAATCGCGGGCAAACTTCGCCGATTGGCCGGTCGTCGAACCGTACGTCGAGACATAGAACGTATAAGGTCGCCCGCCGTCCTTTGCGCCAGCGGCAATCGACAGGTCGGCAGTCTTTAAAAACTCTATCATTGGCGTCGGCAAGCCCCAGGCATACACCGGGGCAACAAATCCAAGCTGACAGGGCCCTCCCGCCAAGGCAAGACGAAGGGACTCGGCATCAAAGCGCTCAATCGACATGACCTTATCGCCCGTTGCCGCTGCAACACGGCGCGCCACATGCTCGCTGTTTCCCGTCGCGCTAAAGTACAGAATCATTTCTTATCCTCCGAGCATTGTGCCGCGATAAAGCCGCGCTACTTGCGCAGTGACTTGGGCAACGGAATGCCGGCGGCGATGACGGCGGCGATGATCATGCAGACGATGCCCTTGAGCGGGAAGCACATGAGCAGCAGGCCCACGACCATGACGGGCTGGCGCATGACGGCGCCCATCGTCGAGGCCGTGCAGACGGCAACGCAAAAGACCGGATCGGCGCCGGTGAGGATGGCAAGGCCGTAGCCCAGGCTTACGCCCGAGAAGATAACCGGGAAGAAGTGGCCTCCGCGCCAACCCATGTTGATGAGGGCGGGAGTCAGCATAGCCTTGACCAGACCGGTCGCGATAAGCACACCGGCGGGGATGGTCAGGTAGGTTTCCATGAGGACATCGGCCTGCGTCTCGCCGGCAAACATGGTGTAGGGCAGAACCGTTCCGCAGATGGCGAGCGCCAGGCCAGCCAGCATGGCCTTGACGACGGGGCGCTCCCCTATGGCATGGGCCAGCGCCTCGCTCGCGTGCTCCGAGACAAAGTACAGCCAACCGCAGACCGTGCCGATCAGCGACAGGGGGATAAGCCATGCGAGCTCGAGGTTGCCCACCTCGGCAGCCTCGAACCTGGGCATGCCCATGCCGCCGCCCATAAGCTGGCCGAGCAGCAGATAGGTTCCCAAACCACCCGCGATCGCGATGCCGTAGACCACAGTCTTCTGCGCCTTGGGGAGCTTAATGGTGATCTCGTCAGACGTGGAATCCTCATCGCCATCGGCGCTGCCGGCGAGCGGGGCCACAAAGCCAAAGACGGGCGCGGTAAAGAGCGCCGTCAGCGCGGCCTGGGTACCCAACAACGTGAGCTCCCTAAACTCGGCGCCAAAGCGGCGCATGCGGTCGCCGACCCAGCTGCACAGACCCGCGATAACGCCGGTCAGGCCGGCCTCCGGTCCAATACTTCCGCCAAACAGCAGCGGCAGCAATGCCGCGAGCGAAAGCTTGCCCAGATTGTCGTACGGGTAGCGCCCGTCTTGCTTGACCTTGGCCATCACCTGGTTGAGGTCGTCGGTCTTGGTGCCGGTCAGCTTTTCGTACAGACCGATGAGCAGACCGCCCAGCAGGCAGACGAAAAACGGATACGGCAAAAAGCCGAACGGGCCGCTCGCGAGCTCGGGCGAAGCGGCGCCCAACATGTGCGGGATCTCGGTCCACAGATAGTCGATGCCGTGCTCCATCGCAAAAAAGAACAGCCAGACTGCGGCACCTGCGAACGCGCCGGTCACGGCAACGCTGACCAAAAACAGCGCGCGGTTTTTAGGTTTGGCAAGCTTATCCATCGGGCCCTCCCGTAGTCAAAGTCGACAGAAATACGTCTTATTGTAGAGCGGACGTGGCCTGAACGCGCCAACCATCTGCGCTGCAAATGGCACTATTGGGTGTCGCGCGCATGCGAGCCCGTTGCCTAGCCGTCGATGATCGATGCGATCTTTTGCAGGTTGTCGGCAAAATAAATTCCCTGTTGGCGCTGCAGGCTCGATAGGCCCTTGTCGATCATATGCTCGAGCAGTGCCTTCAGGTCATTGTAGTAACCGTCCAGGTTGTACAAGATGCACGGCGCGTTGAGGTGCCCCAACGACACGGCAGACATAACCTCGGCAATCTCCTCGAGCGTACCCGTGCCACCCGGAAAGGCGATAAACGCGTCACCAAGCTCGATCATCTTCGCCTTGCGCTCGGCCATATCGCTCGTCACGATAAGGTCGTCGATGCCGTCGTGCTGGAACTCCGCCTCGATAAAAAAGCTCGGCTCCACACCCGTCACGTGGCCGCCGGCATCGAGCACGCTATCGGCAAGCGCGCCCATCAGGCCCGACCTGGATCCGCCGTACACCAGCGCGTGACCATGAGCGCCAATCCATGTGCCGAGCTCCTGCACCGCAGGCAGAAACGCCGGATCGTTGCCGACGCTCGCGCCCAGGTACACCGTGATATTCATATGCAATCCCCCTTGTTGCGCGATGCGCTAGCCCTAACGTTGCCGGCGACGGTACTCGCGCACGCGACGCGACAGGTCGGCGAGCTCGTCGCGGTCGAGCTCTTCCAAATGCTCCAAGTCGTCCATAAAGCGTGCCATGGTGTCCTTTTGGCGCAGCTTGATGAGCGTGTTGCAGTAGCTCACCGCAACACCCGTGAGCATGGCGATGTAGAAGATGCTGATGACGCTCAAGATGACGGTGATGGCGCGGGCAACCGGCGTCTCGGCCGGAATATCGCCAAAACCGATGGTCGACACGGTCTCAAAGCTAAACCAGAGCCCGTCGCCAAAGGTGAGGGTCGTGGGCTCGGACAGCCAGACGGCCGTTGAGCAGAGCAGGAAAAAGACAAGAAACACGCCCGTTATGTGGGCAAAGCCAGCCTGATGCAACACATCGGCAAGTGTCCTCAGCTTTTTCATCGCGACCCCTTCCGCGGACAATCATTCACATTTGCTCGATATTGTCCCACGCCTCCCCCGCAAACGGAACTAGTCATCGGGGACGTTCTTAAACGACTAGTCATTCAAGAACGTCCCCAATGACTAGTCGTTTAAGAACGTCCCCGATGACTATATCTGTGGGCGAACGGGGCACCTGAGCTGGTATCCTTATGCGGTAATGTCTCGATTCGTTAGGATTGCATGTGAGAACTGCCGCTGTCCTTCGTTCAACTATATATCGTGCCCTGGTCATCGTGCTTACCGCACTTACCGTGCTGGGCGGCGCCATGCCCGCCCCCGTCTATGCCGGCGACTCTGATCAGCAGGTCAAAACGGTCCGCGTTGGCTGGCTCGTCAGCAACAGGGGTTTCCAGGAAGGCACGCCGGGCGAACGCCTCTCGGGCTGGGGTTACGAATACCTCCAGACGCTTTCGTACTACACGCCCGGCTGGCAATACGAATACGTCAGTGGCACCTTCACCGAGCTCATGGACAAGCTCGAGGCGGGCGAAATCGACCTGATGCCCAACATCTCCTACTCCGAGGAACGCGCCCAAAAGTTGCTCTTTTCCTCGAATCCCGAGGGCACCGAGCGCTACTACATCTACGCCAGGCCCGATCGCGACGACCTGGCCAAGGGTGACCCCCAAGCGCTCCAAGGCCTTACCATCGGCTACAACCCCGGCGCTATGCAAACCTTCGTCGGCCAGCAGTGGCTCGCCAACGAAGGCATCACCTGTACCTATAAAGAAATCAACACCGGTGGCGCCCTCTTTGAGGCGCTTGCAGACGGCGAGGTCGACGCCGTCATCATGAACGACACCATTTCGTCGCCCGATGCCTCGCCCATGTTCTACGTAGGCTCGAGCGACTACTATTTTGCCGTTCCCAAAAGCCGCCCCGATTTGATGAATGACATCAATGCCGCCATGACGGCAATCGCCCGCGTCAACCCGCGCTATAACGACGAAGTCAAATCGAGCTACTCGGCCCAAAACAGCGGCTCATCATCGCTCACCGGCACCGAGACCTCCTAGCTCAAAGCAAACGGCAACACCATCACGATTGGCTATCTTAAAAACCAACTTCCCTACTGCACGCAAAATGACGACGGCGAGATGGAAGGGTCGCTCGCCTCGCTTGCAACGACGTTGCGCGACAAGTTTGGCATTACGGTTAAAACAGTCGCGATCTCAAATAACAAGCAAATGGTCAAAGCCCTTTCCAACGGAACTATCGATGTCGCCCTACCTCTGTTTCGCGACTACTGGCTTGCCGAACAGAAAGGGGTCGTGCAGTCAAACCCGATGGGAACGGTTTCCCTGACCGCCATTCACAGCAGCAATAACCTGAACCGCGACCTTAAGAAAATCGCTTGCACGCAGAGCGCGATCGTCAACCGTCTTGAGCTCGAGAGCCTCTTCCCCGACGCAACGATAACCGAATATCCAAATGGCGGCGAGGCGCTCAAAGCCCTCAATAAGGGGGAGGCAAGTTGCATCATTGTCCCCAGCACGCGCTTGGAAACCATCCGCGACACCTATGGCATCGAGGATTTCGAAACGCAGGAACTCACCAACACGGCGCAACTATCGTGTTTAATTTCGCGCGGCAAGCCCGAGCTGTTGGGAATTATCAATAAGGGCATCGTCAATGCCGGCGAATCGCTCTCTGCAAGCAGTTATTCCCCCACATCGTACTCGGCGCAAGAATCGGATGCGTTCCGACTTCTCTACCGCAACCGCATCGTCATTTCGGCAGTCGTCATCTGCATTTTGCTCACCGGCATCGTCATCCTTGTCTGGTCGCTTCACCGCGCGCAGAAAGAACAGCAGAAAGCCGATGCCGCCAACGCCGCTAAGACAGCATTCCTCACGCGCATGAGTCACGACATCCGCACGCCGCTCAACGGCATCCTGGGTCTTATCGAAATTGAGGAATTGAAAGACGGCGATATGCAAGTCGCCCGCGAAAGCCGCGCCAAGGCGCGTGTTGCCGCCAATCACCTGCTCTCGCTGATCAACGATATCCTCGAGATGGGCAAAATCGAAGACCGCAAGCTAACACTGGAACATGCTCCTTTTAACCTCAAAGAGCTCTGTGACGATGCGCTGGTGCTGTGCAAGCTCCGCGCGTCCGGTAACGGCATCACATTGCAGGACAATAGCCTGCCGTACGCTACGGGGCCATACATGATCGGCAGTCCCACCCATATCCGACGGATCATAATCAACTTGCTAGACAACAGCATTAAGTACAACAAGCGCGGCGGCTCCGTCACCTTTAGCTCACAGACCAAGCCACTCGATGATGGGCGCGCGCTCTTTTGCTTTAGCGTTTCGGATACCGGCATTGGCATGGCTCCCGAGTTTTTAAAGCATATCTATGAGCCGTTTGCCCAGGAAGGTGACGATGCGCGCAGCAAGTTCCAGGGAACCGGCATGGGCATGCCAATCGTCAAGTCACTTATTGACCTGATGGGCGGCACGATTGAGATTTCGAGTGAGGTTGGCGCGGGGAGTACGTTCAACGTCCAGATTCCGCTCGATATCGACAAGAACCCTCAGGCAAGGGAACGTGCGGACGGCCAGGCAAACAGCTGCTCGCTTGCCGGCATGAACGTCCTTTTGGCAGAAGATAACGAGCTCAATGCCGAGATTGCCCAGGCTCTGCTCGAAAGCGAGGGCATCGTCGTAACTCGCACCGCCGACGGCAACGAAACGGTCGACCTATACGTTGGCCGTCCCGCGGGTAGCTTCGATGCGATTCTAATGGACATCATGATGCCGGGCATGGACGGCTACGAGGCAACCCGCGCGATTCGTCTGAGCGAGAAGGCCGATGCGGCCGATATCCCCATCATCGCGCTCACCGCCAACGCCTTTGCCGAGGATGCCCAGGCGGCACACGATGCCGGCATGAACGCTCACCTGCCCAAGCCGCTCGACTTTAACAAGCTCAAAACCATGCTCGCCCGCATCAAGAAATACGGATCCGTTTCGCTATAGTTTGTGCTCAACCACCATGCACGACCAGAAAGGAAACCAACGATGTTTAGGCCCTTACGTCGAAAGAAACGCGCCATCACCGACGAGGAAGCGCGCGAGTTGCTCGCCACCTGCAAGCGCGGCGTCTTTGCCGTCAACGGCGACGATGGCTACCCGTACGCCATTCCCGTCAACTACTTCTTCGACGCCGAGCACGACAAGATTTATTTCCATGGCGCCAAGGCTGGCCACAAGGTCGACGCACTCAAGCGCGATGACAAGATCTGCTTTACCGTTTACGGCAACGAGTGGTACAAGGACGGCGACTGGGCTCCCTACGTTATGAGTACCGTTGTCTTTGGTCGTTGTCGCCTGGTAGATGAAGCGCCCGCGTTTATCGAGGACAAAGTCCGCCAGCTCGCGCTTAAGTACTACCCTTCTGCCGAAGAAGTCGAGGAAGAAATCGCCAAAGACATCAAGGGCGTCCAACTCTACGAGATTTCGATTGAGCATCTTTGCGGCAAGCAGATTCATGAAAAGTAGCGAATGCGAAAAACGCGCTCGCTACCCTCTGCGTCCCATGCGCCCACGCATTTTGACGGCGTGGGCGCATGGGGCAGCACTCGAATCGAGCGCCCCCTATACCCCAAAAACGTAGCGGTCCAGGCGCTCACACGCCTCCTTTACCCGCGAAAGGGGCAGTGCCAGATTCACGCGAATGTGGCAGGGCCCGTGGAACGGGCGGCCGTCCTGATACCCCACGCCCACACGAGCGCCCTCGTCGAGCAGCCACTGAATATCGCGGCCATGCTCGCGGCACCACGCTGTGCAGTCCAGGAACACCATGTACGTGCCCTGCGGACGCGAATAGGACACGCCCGCAAAATGCTTGTCCACGTAATTGCAGAAGTAGTCAACGTTGCCCTCGATGACCTCATTGAGCTCATCGAGCCACTCGTAGCCCTGCTGCTGGTAGGCACCGATAAGCGCATGCATGGAGATGACGTTCATCTCGTTGTAGTGGGTCTTGTTGGACACGGCGCACACGCGGTCGCGCAGCGTCTCGTTATAGATGATGTGATAGCTGCCGACCAGACCCGCCAGGTTGAACGTCTTGCTGGGCGCGTAGAGGGCAACCGTGCGCATGCGGGCATCCTCGCTCACCGACTGCGTCGGGATATGCTTGTGCCCCGGCAGGATGATATCGGACCAAATCTCGTCCGAGATCACCACGCAATCGTGCTGGCGATAGATGTCCATGGCGCGCTCGATCTCGTCGCGCTCCCATACGCGGCCGCAGGGATTGTGCGGCGAGCAGAACACCGCGGCATGGATGTGGTTTTGGGCGAGTTTGCGCTCCATGTCCTCAAAGTCCATGCGCCACACGCCCTGGTCATCGAGCTTAAGCGGGCTGTGGACAATACGATAGCCCGCGGCTTCGATGGACTTGGTAAAGCCGATGTAGGTAGGGCTGTGGACCAGCACCGCATCGCCTGGCTGGACATACGCGCGCAGCGTCGACACGACACCGCCCAGCACGCCGTTTTCGTAGCCGATATGTTCAGGGCGCAGACCCTCGACGCCATTACGGCGGCTCTGCCATTCGATGATGCGGTCGAAGTACTCGGGACGCGGATTGAAATAGCCAAACATGGGGTGCTGGACACGCTGAATGATGTGTTCCTGGACCGTGGGCACCGTGGCAAAGTTCATGTCGGCCACCCACATGGGAATGCGATCGAAGCCCTCGTCGGGTGCGTTCGGCGCCATACCGGGGATCTCGCCCCAAGAGTCAACGGCGATGGCGTCCATGCCGTGGCGGTCGATAAGCGAGCTAAAGTCGTATTTCATGCTAAGCTCCCGTGCAAAGTTGATTGTTTTGGTAGGCGTTATTGTCCACCAGCGTGGGCGGTTTTGGCGCGGGGTTTGGCGCTTAATTTGACGGGTGCGGGCGAATGGCTGGTTAGTCTCGCGCGTCGTTGACGGCGACTACGGTTAACTGGGTTTTATCGACCGAAAAAGATATGTCGAGCCCGGCGAAGGCCAGATGATAGACGCGGTTTGGCTCGTGCTTACTGCCCGCACGGCGCGGATCTTGGCGAAGGACCTCGACCAGGCCGGGGAGCTTTGCGGGCGGGACCATATCCTGCAGCGCTTGTGGAAACTCAACATCGAGCGTTTGCCACGGAGCATCCTCAATCCAACCGCCGGTCGCATCCGGGTGACAGTCGGCAAATGGAATGTAGGGCTTAATGTCGTAGATGGGCGTACCGTCGCGCAGGTCGGCCCCCAGCACATGGATGATCGGACCATCGTCGGTGAGCTCGACACGATCGAGCTTGACGCAGGTAAGACCGATGGGATTAGGGCGAAACGGACTGCGCGTGGCAAATACGCCCACGCGCTCGGCTCCACCCAGACGCGGCGGACGCACGGTTTTCGACCACTTGACGTTGGTGCCGGACCTGTCCTGCGTCTTGGCATCGGTAGCTATGTCCTTAACCGTGCCGCCGGGCGTTCCGTTTTCGAAGCGCCACAGCAGCCACAGGTGAGAGAAGGAGTCCAGACCCTCAACCGCTGCATTGGAGGCAAATTCCGGCTCAAAAACGATGCGTCCCTGCAGATGGGGCGCCAAAAAGCTGTTGCGCGGGATGCCGAACTTCTGCGGCAGGTCGGTATGTATGTGTGCGATAGGTTCCATGCCGGTCATTGTACGGCATGGGGGCATGGGGCGTTACGCGCAATTCTTCGCCGCGGTCCCCCGTCGTGCAACCAACGGTTGCTTGGAAGGGCGCCTGTCACCGCGTATGCTTAAGCCATCAACCAGCAGAAAGGAGCCGCTATGGCCTTTGCAGAAAAGCTCATCGCTGTCCGCCGCGCCCATCACCTTACCCAAGAGCAGCTCGCCGCCAAGCTCTTCGTCACACGCCAGGCCATCAGCCGTTGGGAGCGCGGCGAGGTCACACCGGGCATCGACATGATGAAGCTCATTGCCGCCGTAACCGGCGAGCCCCTGTCTCACCTGCTCGAAATGCCCGAGCACTATTGTCAGAGCTGCGGCATGATACTCACGCCCGACGACTGCGGCACCGATGCCACGGGCGCCACGACCGACCATTACTGCAAGTGGTGCTACGACCACGGCAAGTACACCTACGCCACCACCATGGAGGCGATGATCGAGGACTGTGCCCCGCGCCTGGCGCAAAACACCGGCATGTCGCTTGACGAAGCCGTCTCGCTCATGGGCGCCGTCCTGCCGCAACTGGAGCGCTGGCGCACCGTGCAGGAAAACGAGGAATGCTACGGCGCCGAGGCTCGAGCTCGCTATGGCAATGAGGCTATCGATGCAGCAAACGAAACGTTACTGGATATGGATCCTCAGACATGGAACGACATGAAGGAACTTGAACGCGCCATTTTGGGCCAGCTCTCGATTGCCATGGGCATTGGCGACCCAGAGAGCAACGAAGCTCAAAAACTGGTTACAATGCACCGTCGATGGATTGCTCTCAACTGGGGATGCGAGCCCCAAGACGAGGCGTACCTGGGCCTCGCCCACGGCTATCTTGCCGACCAGCGCTTTGTTGACTACTACGACAAGCCCTGCGGCACCGGAGCCACGGCGTTTCTGGTCCAGGCCATCGAGTCGTCGTTGACGTGCGCATAGACCGCGGCGGCTTTGGGTATTTCAATCAAAACCGCAACCGATTGGAGACCTATGACTACTGATCACGAGCTCGTGCTCTACGTTATGACCGGCTGCCCGTATTGCATAAAGGTCAAGCGCTTTTTGGCCGATAGCAGCGTGACCATTCCCGAACGCAATATCTCGACCGATACCGAAGCCGAGCAGACACTCATCGCCGTCGGCGGAAAACGCCAGGTTCCCTGCTTGTTCATCGACGGCAAGCCGCTCTACGAGTCAAGCGACATCATCGCATGGGTACAGGAAAACCTGCTCTAGTACGCACGCTCTGTCCGTCCAGGGCCCCAACCCATACGACCCAAACATGTACACCAGCATCCAAAGTCGACATTTTTCGACATCTTTGGATGCTGGCGTACAGCTTTTTGGTAGTCATGGACGCTCTTGGCCGGCTAATTGTTTGAGGAGACCTTTGGATTATGGCTGTTTGACGCCTCTGGAAAGGTTTCCGAGAGGGCTGTGGTCAAAAAAGGGCAAATATGAGTACTGCTACCTGTTTAGTAGCAGCGATTTTGATCACTTCAGGAACTATTCAACGTTCCACTGGTCGCGCGCGCAGACGTGGTGTAAGAGTGTCCTGAGGTCCGTCGCTGCAAGTCCCGATG
>CABRHX010000036.1 GCA_902470805.1 uncultured Collinsella sp.
GCGGGTGGTTTCTGATGCGGCGCGCTGCGCGCCCCGCACAGGCTAAAGCCCGTAATGCCGCCCCCGGGGCCCGCGAGGGGCCTCGGGGGCGTTCGGGTAGCTGCGGGAACGTCCTATCCGCTCAATGTGTTCGGCTGAGATCGGAAATCAACCCTCGCTGGGCCGTCACCCCTGACCGTTACCCTCCAATCTTCATTGGAGTCAGCAGGTCAATTCATATAGTCATGGGGGTTTATCCTAAAGGGAATCAAATTTATACCCCCATAACTAAGGATTTTTCTATTCCCACTCGATGGTCGCGGGCGGCTTGGACGTGATGTCGTAGCACACGCGGTTGGCGCCAGGAACCTCGGCAACGATGCGGCCAGAGATGCGGGCCAGTACGTCATAGGGCAGCTTGGCCCAGTCGGCGGTCATGGCATCGCTGGACTCGACGGCACGCAAGATGATCGGGCGCTGGTAGGTGCGCTCGTCGCCCATAACGCCAACGGACTTGATGTCAGGCAGGACCGCGAAATACTGCCAGCAGCTGTGCTCGGAGTTGCGCTCGCCGGTCTGCTCAAACAGACGCTGGTTGTAGGCGTCGAGCTCCTCGCGCACGATGGCATCGGCGTTCTTGAGGATCTCGAGCTTCTCCTTGTCGACCGCGCCGATGATGCGGATGGCCAGGCCCGGGCCCGGGAAGGGCTGACGGAACACGATGTGACCCGGCAGGCCCAGCGCCAGACCAAGCGCGCGGACCTCGTCCTTAAAGAAGTGGTCGAGCGGCTCAATGAGGTCGAAGTGCACGCCCTCGGGGAACGGGATCAGGTTGTGATGGCTCTTGATAGTGGCCGTCTTGCCGCCCGTCTTGCGAGCGCCGGACTCGATGATGTCGGGGTAGATAGTGCCCTGAGCCAGGTACTTCACGGGTTTACCATCGGTCTCAAGCTGCTGAGCAACCGCGAAGAACTCTTTCCAGAACTGCGTACCGATGATGCGGCGCTTCTCCTCGGGCTCGGTCACACCGGCCAGAAGCTCGGCATAGCGGTCCTCGGCGTGGACGTGGATAAAGTCGACGTCAAACTGCTTGGTGAAGACCTCCTCCACCTGCTCGGGCTCGCCCTTGCGCAGCAGGCCATGGTTGATGAACACGCAGGTCATCTGCTTGCCCACGGCGCGAGCGCCCAGCGCAGCCACGACGGAGGAGTCGACGCCACCGGACAGGGCCAGAATCACGCGGTCGTCGCCGACCTTCTCGCGGAACTCAGCCGTCATGGTCTCGACCAGGTTGTCCATGCTCCAGTTGGGCTCCAGGCCGCAGATCTCAAACAGGAAGTTGCTCAGCAGCTGCTGACCGTACTCGGAGTGCTTGACCTCGGGGTGGAACTGCGTGGTGAAAATCTTGCGCTCGACGCACTCCATGGCGGCAACCGGGCACACGTCGGTGCTGGCGGTAACGGTAAAGCCCTCGGGCACCTCGGACACGGCGTCGCGGTGGCTCATCCACACGGTCTGCTCCATGGGCGTGGAGTTAAAGAGCTTGGCGCCGGCCGTGCGCGTGATGGTGGCGCGGCCGTACTCGCCCACCTCGGAGTGGCCGACCTTGCCGCCAAGCGTCACGGCCGTGATCTGATGGCCGTAGCAGAAGCCCAGGACGGGAAGGCCCAGGTCAAAGATGGCAGGATCGATGGACGGAGCGTCCTCGGCGTACACGGAAGCCGGACCGCCAGAAAGGATGAGCGCAGAGGCGTTCATCTCGCGAATCTCGTCGGCCGAGATGTCGCAGGGGACAATCTCGGAATACACGTTGAGGTCGCGGACGCGACGGGCAATGAGCTGACCGTACTGCGCACCAAAGTCGAGTACGAGGACCTTTGCGGAAGCCTTTTGATCCATGGTTCCCCCTCTTGTTGGCGGGGAGCCGGTGCCCACCCGCGTGAATGAACGAAAATAGCCTTCATAGTGTACACGTTATATGGGGTTTCTCGCCCCTCGCAGCCATCAGCGCACGGCAAACGCACGACCTAGGCCCCTATTTGACGGCAATTGAAGTGTTACCAAACGTTACAGATGATGTAATACGTTTGAACATTGGACGCCCTGTGCCACAATACTGCCGAACGACTCCGCCTCTGCGGCGGCAAATACGATAGGAATACCAGCATGAAGCGCATCCTTCTCATCGCCACGGGCGGCACCATCGCATCGACCGAGGACGGCAACGGCCTCTCCCCCGCCCTGACCGGTGAGGAGCTCGCCCAGAGCGTCCCCGAGATCTCGGGCCTCTGCGAGCTCGACGTGGTGCAGCCCATGAACATCGACAGCACCAATATGCGCCCGAGCGACTGGATGCGTATCCGCGATGTCATCGTCGAAGGCTATGCCGATCACGACGGCTTCGTGATTCTGCACGGCACCGACACCATGAGTTACACCGCGGCAGCACTTTCCTACCTGATTCAGGACAGCCCCAAGCCCATCGTGCTCACCGGCTCGCAAAAGCCCATGGGCAACCCCTTTACCGATGCCAAGCTCAATCTGTATCAGAGCCTGCTCTATGCGCTCGACGAGCATTCGCACGATGTGTCGATTGTGTTTGGCGGCGTCGCCATTGCCGGCACGCGCGCCCGCAAGCAGCGCACCATGAGCTTTAACGCGTTCATCAGCGTCAACTATCCGCCCATCGCCTATATCCGCAACGACCGCATCGTGCGCAACGGGCTTCACGGCACGCATCAGGGCGAAAACCCGGTGCGTTTCTACGACAGCATCGATCCGCGCGTATTTGTACTCAAGCTTACGCCCGGCGTAAACCCGGGCATCCTCGACGCCCTTGCCAATAGCTACGATGCCGTGATTCTGGAGACCTTTGGCATTGGCGGTATTCCCGAGTTTGGCGAGTCGGGCGAGTCGTTCCAAGAGGCAATTTTCCGCTGGGTCGATTCGGGCCGCACCGTCGTTATGACCACGCAGGTCCCCGAAGAGGGCCTCGATCTGGGCGTTTATGAGGTCGGCCGAGCTTACGCCGATCATCCGGGTATTTTGCGCGGCGACGACATGACCACCGAGACGCTCGTGGCCAAGACCATGTGGGCACTCGGCCAGTCACGTGATGCGGACGAGATTCAGCGCCTGTTCTACAGCCAAGTCAACCACGACCGCATCCCGATGGCGTAATTCAGTTGTCGACGGGTATCCCCTATTCGATACCCTCGAGAAGCTCTGACACCGTCATGCCGAGTGCGGGCGCGATCTTAAATAGAACCTTGAGCGTGAAATTTGCCGTCCCATCTTCGATTCGGTCGAGGTAGGGGCGGCTGATTCCTGTCGCCACACAAAAATCAACCTTGGAGATACCAAGGTCCCTGCGTGTCTCTTCGACCCGCCTGCCAAGAATCTGTTTCGCACGTTCGTCCATGCAGCCGAGTTTGAAATGGAGCCGAACATAAACGTAAACTATAGTTTACGTTTTCCCGAATACACAGGAGTTTTCTATGTCGGGTTCTTCGGTCCGCATGTACCGAGCCACGCTTCGCACAAACAGCGCACCGCCCAAGCTCGTCGTCGTTGAAGCTGAATGCCTTTCGCCCGATGAGCGCACAGCATTTACATTGCTATCAAGTCGCGTCGCCGCCGTTCTGGTCCCCTGCCCGACGCAAGGCGAACTTGCCATCCAATGCCAAGCGCACAGCTGCTCGCTCAATCAGGTTGCCGTAATCGCAACCAGCCAACGCGGCCTGCCGCTCCTTTTAGAAGCCGGCATAGCACTCGCCCTTCGCGGCGCCGGATACGAAAACGAGGCCGCCGCCGATGTAGTCTTTCAACCACGGTCGAGCGGCGGCCTCGCAGCAGCCATTGAATATGCGTGCAGGCTCGTTGCCTAGAAGGACAAGCTAGAAACCAAAGCCAAAGCCCGTTCCGGTAATCGCCGAGTACATAAAGTAAACGTTGATCACGTTGAGGAACACACCCGTGATGCAACCGTTGCGCAGGTAGCGCTCGCACACGATGCGCGCCATGGCGGCGGAGTCATCATTGTTCTTTGCTTGACGACCGGCGGTAAAATACGTCGCCACGCCGAGCAGCAGGTTGAGCACCGGCAGCGCCAGCAGCTCGTAGCTCTTGCCCCAACGCGTCACCTCGCCTGCTGCGTTAAACTTCGTTGCCACCTCGGGGCCAATGTTGGGGATTACAAACGCTGCGACCACCAGCGGAAGCACCGCAAGCACCAGCAGTGCGATGCCCATGTAGCCGGCTTTTTTGCCATATTTGAACATATGCGTCGTCCTTACACGTTAAAGCGGAAGTGCACGACGTCGCCATCGGCCATGACATAGTCCTTGCCCTCAATACGCAACTTGCCGGCGGCCTTGGCGCCCTGCTCGCCGCCGAGCTCGATGTAGTCGTCGTAGCCAATGACCTCGGCCTTAATAAAGCCGCGCTCAAAGTCGGTGTGGATGACGCCGGCAGCCTGCGGGGCGGTCGCGCCCTGACGCACCGTCCAGGCCTTGACCTCCATCTCGCCGGCCGTAAAGAACGACTGCAGGCCGAGCAGCTTGTAGGCAGCCTGAGCGAGCACGTCCAGGCCGGGCTGCTCCAGGCCCAGGCTTTCCAGGTAGTCGGCGGCGTCCTCGGGATCGAGCTCGGAAAGCTCGGCCTCGATCTTGGCGCAGATAGGCAGCGGCTTGACGCCGTCGATGGGTGCCAGATCGTCGTTGAGCATATCCTCGTCCACGTTGGCCACATACAGGATGGGCTTCATGGTGAGCAGGAACAGGCCCTTGGCGGCGGCACGCTCCTCGTCGGTCATCTCCATGGATGCGGCGCGCTTGCCCTCGTTGAGCCAGGCAAGCAGGCGCTTGGCCACCTCGAACTTGGGCATGAGCTCCTTGTCGCGCTTGGCCTCCTTCTCGAGCTTAGGCAGCTGCTTCTCGAGCGTGCCCATGTCGGCCAGGATAAGCTCGGTCATGATAGTGTCGGCATCGCCGGCGGGATCGACGAACTCGCCGGTGCGACCCACCTCGCGCATAACGTTGGGATCCTTAAAGTAGCGCACGACCTCACAGATGGCATCGGTCTCGCGTATGTTTGCCAGGAACTGGTTGCCCAGACCCTCGCCCTCGTTAGCGCCCTTCACCAGACCTGCGATGTCGACGAACTCGACCGTCGCCGGCACGATGCGACCCGGGTGAACGATGTCGGCGAGCTTTTGCAAGCGGCTATCGGGCACGTCGACGATACCCACGTTGGGGTCGATCGTGGCGAACGGGTAGTTGGCGGCAAGGCCGGTCTTTTTGGTAAGCGCGGTGAACAGCGTCGACTTGCCCACGTTGGGCAGGCCCACGATACCGATGGAAAGGGACACGACAGCTCCTTTTGGTACAGGTACTTCAAACCGTATTAGTATAGCGCCGCCGCAGCATCCGGGCGAATCCGGACACCGCGGCGGCGCAAATGAAGCAGAGATAGAGCTCGCTGACTAGTCCGCGAGCTTTTCCACCTGGTCGAGCATCTTGTCAAGCTTGGCCTTTGCTTCGGCCTTGACCTTCTCGGCCTCCTCGTGGGCCTTGGCCTTCTGAGCGGCCTTTTCCTCGGCCTCGGGGTCGACAACGACCAGATTGGACGCATCGTGCTCGACCAGCTTGAGCGCATGATCGGGGCACACCTTGACGCAAGCTCCGCAACCTAGGCAATACGTGGACTCCAGTGCAAAGCGACCGCTTCCCACCAAATCGCAGGCAAACGTGGGGCACACGTTGACGCACTCGCCGCACGACGTGCACTTGTCAAAATCGCATTCCGGTGTGCTCACCTGCATATTCTGGGCAAGCTCGGGGTGGTTCTGCAGCGTCGAGAGCACCAGCTGCCGCCCGTGCGTGAGCGAACGGCGACGCTTGGTCGTCGTGGTGCCGCACATGGTGTTGAGTGTGCGCTCGAGCTGCGTGATCTGGTGACGGTGGGCCTTCAACTTCTGCGTCACCGAGGCCAGTGCCGCCGTCGCCGGGTTGAGTTTAGTCACGGTTAGGCCCGTGGTGCGGGCAATCTTATCCATGTACTCCTTGCGCTCGTACTCGCGGCGCTTATGGCACTTGAGGCTCTTGGGGTCGACCTCCAGGCCCATGCCCGTGCCGGACCACTCCTCGGCCTTCGCAATCGCCTCGCCCAGAATGTCCTCACCGCCGGTGTTGCGACACTTATCGCACACGCCTAGTGGCAGGTAGACGCTCACGTTGGGATAGTCAGCCAGTACCGAGAACCAGGTCTCGGCAGTAATATCGCCCACGCAGGCGACGACGACCTCGTTCTCGCGCGGCATGCGCTTAAGAGCGCGCGTGCAGGTGACGTAGGTGGTCTCGTGGCTCGTAGCAGCAGAGACAATATCGTCATACAGGTTTTTAGGCGCCAGGCGCGGCGAGATGATCGCCTCGGTCGGACAGGCAGCGGCGCACAGACCGCACTTGCGACAGGAGTCGAGAATCTCGATGGAGTCTTCCTCGACCTCGATAGCGTTGACCGGGCACACGTCCATGCACGCGGTGCAGCCGCTCTTTTCGTTTTTGCAGGTCAAGCACGGAATGGTGTTGCCGCGCGGGCGCTCCTTGTAGTCGGCAGGATTCCACTGCGGCGCCGATGGATCGAGTGCATCGGTCACGCCGCCAAGCGGGTTTTTAAGAAAGTCGAAACCCTTGCTGATCTCGATAATGTCATCAAACAGATCGTGTTCCTGCGCCATGCGCGGCCCCTCCCTGAGCAGTGCAAACAAGCAAGAGATAATGATACGCCATCGGCCCACGACTCGGGCAAATTACACGCGGAGCACCTTTGAGGCAAATAGCCTATGCCTATCGCCGCCTCGATTGCACAAGGTCGATCAAGCGCCTAGCTATGCCTCGCGCATGAGCTGCACGAGCTTTTGTCTGGTCACCTTGGCCTGTTCGTTAGCCATATTGCGTTCGTTTCTAAAGGCCGCATCTGCAACGCTCATCAGGTCGGCATCGGAAATCTCGTCAAGGCCCAGCTCCTCGAGCGTCGTCGGCAGACCGACGCGCTGGCAAAACTCGAGCACCTGATTAAGCTCGGGCGCACGCTCCAGGCGCAGCTGCACCACCAGGCCAAATGCCACGGCCTCACCATGCATGGCCTTGCACTCGGGCAGAATCGTCAGGCCGTTGGCTATGGCATGGGCAAGCGCTAGGCCACCACTCTCAAAGCCAACACCCGAGAGCAGAATATTGCACTCGATCAGGCGCTCAACCGCTGGCGATGTACGGCCCTTTTTGAGATCGCGCTTGGCAGCGACGCCGCACTCCATGAGTGTGTCATAGCAGGCACGAGCCGCAACCAAGGCCAAGTGTCCCGGCGCGCCACCGTGCTCGTTAGCGCCGTGCGCCGCGGCGCACGAACGCGCCTCGAAATACGTTGCCAGCGCATCGCCCATACCAGCGACCGTCATACGCAGCGGAGCCGCCGAGACCACGTTGGTATCGACCACGACCAGGTCTGGATTCTTCTCGAGCATCAGGTAGCGGTCGAACGACCCATCCTCGTGATACAGCACCGAAATCGCACTGCACGGACCGTCCATCGAAGCCGCCGTGGGGCATACGCACAACGGCAACTCGGCATAAAACGCAACGGCCTTGGCGATATCCAGCATCTTGCCGCCGCCAATACCCACCACCATGTCGCAATACTCGGCCTGGGCTTCCTTAGCCATTTTTACAACGGCTTCTTCCGTACACGGACCGTTATAGATCTTAAAGAATGGCTCGCTTAGGTCTTCGTCCAGAAATCCATCGACGATCTGCTTGCACAGCCGATCCTCGGTGCCCTGGTCAAACAAGACATAGGCAGCGCAGCCCAACCATGACAAATACCTGCCCTGACGCGAAAGTTCGCCCGGCCCCTGAACATACCGGCCAGGACCGCCATAAACCATGGGAAGCGCCATACGAGAATCCGCCCTTCATCAAACAACGATTGGTGCAAAGCAACCTGACCCCTTTGCACCATAGCAAAAAGGGGCCTCGTGCATAGAGCACGAGACCCCTTGCAAGACAGCGAGAGTCGATTAGAAATCGATGTCGGTGTCGTAGTAGCAGGCCTTGAGGATCTTCTCGAAGTCGGCAGCCTTGGTCTCACGCGGGTTCTCGGGCGTGCAGGCGTCCTGCTCGGCGTTCGCGGCAATCTCGGGCAGCTTGGCGAGGAACTCCTCCTCGGAAACCATCTGCGGGTTCTCGGCGTCGACCTTCACGCCACCATTCGCGTAATCCTTGATGGACTGCGGAATGTTGAGCTGGTCGTTGAGGTCGCGAATCTTCTGGACGAGTGCAGCGATGAGCTCCTCGTTGGTCTCGCCGGGAAGGTGCAGGATCTCCTTGGCCACGTAAGCGTAACGCTCGGCAGCACGGGGATCCTTGGAGTTCCACTGGATGACCTTGCCCAGGTACATGGCGTTAGCAGCACCGTGGATGATGTGGCCATTCTCGAAGGCAGCACCGGTCTTGTGAGCCATGGAGTGAACAATGCCCAGCAGGCCCGAGGAGAAGGCGATACCGGCGATGCACTGAGCCTCGTGCATGTGCTGACGGGCCTCATGGTCGCCAGCATAGGACTTGGGCAGCCACTCGACGATCTCGCGGATGCCGTGCAGAGCGTTGGCGTCGGTGAACATAGAGGCGCAGGTGGAAACGTAGGCCTCCATGCAGTGGGTCAGAGCATCCATGCCGGTGTGAGCGCACAGCTTGGCGGGCATGGTGTAGGTGAGCTCGGGGTCGACGATGGCGACATCAGGGGTGATGTTGAAGTCGGCCAGCGGGTACTTGATGCCCTTTTCGTAATCCGTGATGACGGAGAATGCGGTGACCTCGGTAGCGGTGCCGGAGGTAGAGGAAATGGCGCAGAAGTGAGCCTTCTGACGCAGCTCGGGGAAGCTGAACGGCTGGATAATGTTGTCGAAGGACTCCTCGGGATACTCGTAGAAGACCCACATGGCCTTAGCAGCATCGATGGGCGAACCGCCGCCGATAGCAACGATCCAGTCGGGCTCGAAGTCGCGCATAGCGGCTGCGCCCTTCATGACGGTCTCGATGGAGGGATCGGACTCGACGCCCTCGAACAGCTTGACCTCCATGCCGGCCTCTTTGAGGTCGGCCTCAACGTCCTGCAGGAACCCGCCGCGGCGCATAGAGCTGCCGCCAGAAACGATGATGGCCTTCTTACCCTTGAGGTTCTTCACCTCGTGGCGAGCGCCCTCACCAAAGTACAGATCGCGAGGATTGGTAAAACGTCCCATACTGTGCCTCCTAAACAAGCCCCTCTTAGACTTGCGTATATAACGGAGCACCCAATTGGCTCCGTTAGGACCGGTTTGCGCGTTGCCGGCGATGACAATGCGCGATGTCTAAACGTCTCAACGCTCAGACAAACACTATTTTACCGTTCTGGTTGGTCAGTTATTCACCTAAAGCCGCCAATGATGAAACGTTTTTTCTATCCCTGAAGACCCTTGTGCGGCATTCATACTCCCAAGCTGGGCAAACGTTTTATCAAGGTTGACCACATATCCCGGGCAGGGCTGTGCCCCTCCAAAATGCGCCCCGTTCGCCGCCAAAAATCGACCGTTTGCGGCACCGTGATACCACTCGGCCGTCCAAGGTGCCGACATTTGTGCGACATCCGTCTGACATCCGTCTTCGTGGTGCAAAGGTGCATGTCCAAGTGCGGCACCCCCGGTGTGCCACATGCGGGTAAACTAGAAACTTATATAGAGAGATTTGAACCCTAACCGCAGCAAAGGAGGCCCCATGGCATTCGATCCCATTCAAGAGGATTGCCATCGCCTCGTTCTTGAGGCCTTGCGCCGCGACAATATCCCGCTCACCGACGGTGCCGCCGTAGAGCGTCTGATGGAACAATTCACCCGCAACCCCGCACCGCTCATCGTGCACGACCGCGACCGCGCCGGGCACCTCATTGCCAAGGTGGTCGAGGCTGTCGACTACCGCATTCCCTTTATCCCTGACGATACCCAGGCAGAGCAAGAAGAGACCGCTGCCGAGAACATGCTTCGCGAGGCAACCGAGCTCGATCCGACCAACTGGGACGCTCAGCGCATGCTGACCGCCCTCACCGCCAACTCCAACGAGGAGTACGTACAGTACTTGGTATCCAAGCGCGATGAAGTCGAGCACGACCTGGCACTCAAGATTGCCTCGGCGCAGGACCCCTACGAGCGCGAGGCCGCGGGCGACCTTATGCGCCGCCCCTACCTGCGCTGGCTTGCCGCCCTTGCGTCGCGTGCCCTCATTAGCGGCCGCTATCGCATGTCGCTCGAAGCCGCAAACCGCAGCCTCGACTTTGCCCCCAACGATCCGGCCGGCGTCCGCCACACCGCGATGCTCGCCATGGCAAAGCTCGAATACCCCGCCGAGGAGCTCAAACGCTTTCGCTCTGCCCACTCCGTCCCCTATCTTGCCAACACGCCGCTGCGCCGTCGTCCCAAGGACGCGGAGCGCGACTTGGACCCGTGGACGCTCATCGCGCTGATGAGCGCTGCCTGGCGAGAGCTAGACTACGAGAGCGCCGAGCACTACTTGTGCATCCTCGCACGCTCGTGCCCGCACGCAGCCGAGGCACTCTACTTCCAAACCGAGTTTCCCGATGGCGTCTATGCCCGCGTCAACGTAGGTGTGGGCTCCACCGACGAGCTTGTCCTTGCGCTGTCCGAGGCGACGCCGGTACTGCAGGAGGGCCTGGGCGCCCCCGACAACGCCAGCTTTGCCGCCTGGGTCGCCACCAACGATATCGTGCGTTCCCAGATCGACGAGCGCATCCTGCGGGCGGCCGAGCAGGGCTTGCCGTTTAAGGGAGGAGACCTCTAATGGATCCGAGCGTCTACATCCCCGCCTACCTGGAGCGCGCCTACGTTGCGTCGCACCCCGAACTCACCGATGCAGCACGCGAGCTTGTCCATAACGACGTGAGCGTCAACCCTCATAAGTATGCGCAGACCGAGCATGCCCAGGCGCTATTGTCCTATGCTGGCGTCCACCGCCACCTGCTCGACGAACTCCATCGCATCGAGGACATGGGCAGCGACGAGGAGTTTGAGCAGACGCGCAACCGCCTGTTCGACGATATGCGCGATGAGTTGCTCAAGATCGTCCGCGTCGATGCGTATGTCCTCGATGCGCAGCTGCTCGCCATCATTTTGGCGGACACGCCCGTCGACGCCTGCCTGGGCGACCTGATGAAACTCGAGGCGACCACGGCCGATTACCTGCAGCAAAGCGTGCCCGGGTTCGACATGGAGGCCCCACACTACTGGGCCAACAAGGTTTTGACGGACGGCGTGACGGCGGCCGATCTCACCGTAAGCGAGCCGGCTCTTATCGGGTGGCTCCACACGCTCGAGGCCATCTCGCAGCTGTGCATGGCAAGCGCTCGCTACCGTGCTGCCGCCAATTATTCTCGCCGTATTCTTAAGGCGGAAGGCTATCCCACCCGAGCTGCAGGCACCGTGCTACTCGCCCTCGCTCGCCTGGAAGACGAGGACGGCTTTTTTGCCCTGGCCCACCAGCTCGAGGAGCAGATGGGGGCCGATGCCCTCGAGAACTCCCCCTGGTACCTGCTCGCCCGCACGATCTTGCTGTTCAAAACGAACAAGATGCGCCCGGCGACACGCGCGCTGCGCGAGTTTGCCAACCGCTGCGAGGGCGGCGCGTTCTTTTTGCTGAACCCCATGTATCAGACGCCGTACCTTCCCTGCCGGCCCGAACCGCACGACCCCTGGGACCTTTCGCATCAGGCAGTTTGGGAGGCCGACGGCATCATCTCGGATACTCCCGACTTTGCCCCCTGGGCCAACGCTTGCGAAGACGTATCGCAGCTTGCCCAGGAATTTGCGCGCCGCTACGGCTTTTAGCGACGCGATCGCCCCGACCATGTCATCTATGTTAGGAACGGCTTCATGAACCTCCGCTCATCTCTTGCCTGCACCTCGAGCGATATCGCCCGCTGGGGATTGCGCTCCGTCCTTAAGCGCCAGGGCGGCGTACTCCCCGGCCGCATCGCCATGAAAATCGACCCCGAGCTGCTAAGCGACCTCGCGGACCTTGTCGACCGCAGCGTGGTGATCACCGGCACTAATGGCAAGACCACCACCTCCAACCTCATCGCCGACGCCGTTGCCGCCAGCGGCGCCACCGTGGTATGCAACCGCGCCGGCAACAACATGGAGCCGGGCGTGGTGGGCGCACTGCTCGAAGCGCGCAGCGGCCTCAAGCGAGCCGGTGGCGGCAAGCGCGTGGGCGTTTTTGAGTGCGATGAGCTTTACACCGTACGCGTCCTGCCCAAGCTCAAGCCGACGTACTTCGTGCTGCTCAACCTGTTCCGCGACCAGCTGGATCGCTATGGCGAGATCGATCACACCCAGGAGGTCATCGCCCATGCGTTGGAGCTCTCGCCGACAACAACGCTTATCTACAACGCCGACGACCCGCTGTGCGCCTCGATTGCCGCGCGCGTTCCCAACGCGAGTATTGCCTTTGGCATCGACGGCGCCACCAACACCGAGTCCGACCGTATTAGCGATTCGCGCTTTTGCTCACAGTGCAACGCGCCGCTGGAGTATGACTACGTGCAATACGGCCAGCTCGGCGCCTACCATTGCCCCTCGTGCGGCTGGGCCCGCCCTGTGCTTGTCCGTCGCGTGACGGGCGTGGAGCTCGGCTGCGACGGCTACGACTTTGACCTGGTCTTTGGATCTGCGCCCGACGCGGCTGCCGCACACATCGCCACACGCTACAACGGCCTGTACATGGTCTACAACGTTGCCGCCGCCTTCTTTGCCGCGCACGAGTTGGGCGTGGATACGGCGCTTCTACAGCCTACGCTCGATGCCTACGTCCCCGCCGGCGGACGTATGGGGCGCTGGGATATCGCCGGCCGCACCGTCGAGGCCAACCTGGCTAAGAATCCCGTAGGCTTCGATCGACAAATCCAGTCCATCAAGACGGCAGGCGGCAGACTCTGCGCTTTCTTCCTTAACGACAATGACGCCGACGGACACGATGTATCGTGGATCTACGACGTCGACTTTGAGCGCATCGCCGACACGCCGGGTCTTGTCGCCTTTGCCGGAGGCACGCGCGCGCACGACATGCAGGTGCGCCTCAAGTACGCCGGCATCGATGCCGCGATTATCTCGGACGTCGCGCAGGCAATTGGCGCCGTGGCAGACGAGGCCGCCGATGACACCTTCTACGCCGTCGCCAACTACACGGCCTTCCCGCCGCTGGTCAAGGAGCTCGACGGGCTGAAAGGCGCCACCGCCGACGCTGTTGCCGGGCGCGCCGTAGCCCGTGCCGACGGCAGCGCTCTTCCTGTCGGCATCGCGCCAGTCGAGCTTTCGCACCCGCTGCGCATCGTCTACCTGTATCCCGATGCCCTTAACCTCTACGGCGACGGCGGCAACGTCATCGCCCTCGAGCGCCGCTGCGCCTGGCGTGGCATTCCCGTGCGCGTGGACGAGGTCCGTATGGGCGAGTCACTCGATCTCACCGATGCCGATATCGTCATGATGGGCGGTGGCTCCGACCGCGATCAGCTGGCTGTGGCACATGAATTGCTCGCTCAAAAAGACAAGGTCGCGGCCTATGTTGAGGACGGCGGCACACTGCTTGCCATCTGTGGCAGCTATCAGCTGCTCGGCCGTTCGTACTACATGGGCGACGATCGCATTGAGGGCCTGGGCGTCATTGCCGCCGAAACCGTACGTGGCTCCGATCGCCTGATCGGCAACGTAGCCGTCAAAACCGATCTGGCACCTGAGCCCTTTGTGGGATTCGAGAACCATGGGGGTCGCACCCTGCTCGACGCGGAGGCAACGCCGCTCGGAACGTCCGTCGTCGCGGGCACCGGCAACAACGGCGACGATGGCTTTGAGGGCATCATCTACAAGGGTGTCATCGGCACGTACCTGCATGGCCCGGCGCTGCCCAAGAACCCCGAGCTCGCCGACTGGCTGATCGCCCATGCCCTCGAGCACCGTGGCGATGCACAGGCCGCCGCCCTGCTGCCGCTCAAGCCCCTCGACGACACCTACGAGCACGCCGCCCACGACGCCGCCATGAAGCTCCTCCCCTAGCACCTCACCACCACAAAGGGGACAGGCACCTTTGTGGTGGTTTTTCAGTTTGCCAACGATATGTGAACGGCTAAAAAAGTCTGCTATACTCTTTCCCGCTGTCCCCATCGTCTAGCGGCCAAGGACGCCACCCTTTCAAGGTGGATATCGCGGGTTCGAATCCCGCTGGGGGCACCACAGAATCTGAGAAGCCCGTTACCAATTCGGTAGCGGGCTTTTTGCTACCGATATGCCGGGATTCGAACCCGGCAGGTGCGGATCCCGGCATCATCGCAAGGCCTGTGGTCAAAAAATGGCAAATATGAGTACTGTTACCATTTTAGTTACAGCGAGTTCATGCCTTCAGAAGGCGATTTAGCCGTCAGGCGTCCTACGGCGGAAAAATTGCAGACGTTTATCGGCTAAGTAATTGGACATATGTTGCGTAACACTACATATTTTGCAAATAAATAATGTTACAGGACTTGTGACAGTACTCATATTTGACGTTTTTTGCCCATAGCCCTTTATACCTAGGCAAATCGGCGGCAAAACGGGCTTCAAAGCGTCCTTCGCAATCAAAACCACCCCTAAAAGGGGTGGTTTGCTCTTAGGGTATAACCCTTGGATTT
>CABRHX010000037.1 GCA_902470805.1 uncultured Collinsella sp.
CGCAAAATGTACTGCTAGTAGGTACATCTCCATACCCCTCTACAAAAATCTGTACTTTTGCGACTGCGCCTAACTGCGAGCGAGAAGCCTGTTCTAAACGCCCCTGCATTTGCGTGCATCGCAAAGCTAAAAGAGGGGGCGAGAACATGGAACAGACGGCACGGCGCCAAGAGCAGCTGCCGGGCGCTTTTAACGGCGCCACCACCAACAGCCAGCACGGCCGCGTCCGCTGGTATCTGGTCCACACCCCCAATGGAAAAGAGCGCGAGACCTGCGAAAAGGTTCGCCGCATTATCCCGCACAACCTTATGCAAGACGCTTTTGTGATGCAAAAGGAGTTCTGGTTTAAGCGGGACGGCGCCTGGTCGCTCCAAACCAAACCCATGTACAAGGAATATTTCTTCGTCGCCACGCACGATGCCGCAGCGCTCGATAGGGCTTTGGCTCAGTTGAGCTTTGGCTGCCGCATCGCCGGCAGCAGGGAGCGGGCCTATGCGCCCATGCCGGACGATGCGCAGGACTGGTACCGCAGCGTGCTCGACGACGACGGCGTGGTGCGCAACAGCGTTGCGCGCATTGAAGACGGTGTGCTGCACATAGAGCAGGGCCCACTTGTGGGGCAAGAGGCCCACGTAAAAAAGATCGACCGTCACAAGCGCTGGTGCCTGGTGGACGTGGGCGAAGGCGACTCCGCATTTAGGGAGCTGCTTCCGTTAGACGTGCCGAGCAAAACGTAAGGAAGACGTTACGCCGGCAATTTATTTGGTTTTTGAATTTGTGGATTGGGGGGGTTCCTGGGGACAGGAACGAAATTTTTATTGTGACTACTAAAGAAGTAACAGAGGATAATGCGCCCGTGGGCGCGGCGCTCATTGCTCAGGCCATGGACCGGCGCGAGAGCGCGGCGGGCGCCGGTGCCGGCTCCGCTGCAAGCACGGGCACGATGAGCCTCCCAGGCTCGCCAGAGTTTGCCGCAGAGTCCCGCGCGCTCGACACGAGGTCGCTTGGCTACCGCTTCGTCAAGCGCACCTTCGACATCGCGTTCAGCGCGTGCGTCTGCGTCGTGGGGCTCATCCCTGGCGCGGTGCTCTGTGCGTTCATTGCGGCCGATACCAAGGGCGCACCCATCTACGCTCACGAGCGCGCGGGGCGCTTCGGTCGCCCCATCCGCGTGCTCAAGTTCCGCTCCATGGTCGCCGACGCCAACGACGTGGAGAAGTACCTCAGCCCCGAGCAGATCGAGGAGTGGCACCGCGAGCGGAAGGTCACAAACGATCCCCGCATCACCAAGCTAGGCCGCGTCCTGCGCAAGACTTCCCTGGACGAGCTGCCCCAGTTCTTCAACGTGCTCGCGGGCCAGCTCTCCGTCATCGGCCCTCGCGCCATCACCTACGAGGAGCTCGGGAACTTTACGCACGAGCAACAGGTGCAGGTGCTTGCCGTCCCGCAGGGCATTACCGGTGCCTGGCAGTCGGGCCCGCGCAACCTCGCGACCTTCGAGAACGGCCTGCGCCAGGAGTTCGAGCTTGCCTACGCGAAGGGTGCCAGCCTCAAGGCAGACTGGAAGGTCTTCTTCAAGACCTTTGGCGTCATGTTCGGCAAGAAGAAGACGGGGAGGTAGCGCATGAGTGCTGACAAACCCCTCGTCTCGATCGTGGTGCCGACCTACAAGCGCTCTGACAGGATTCGCGTGGCCCTGGACTCAATCGCCGCGCAGGACTACGGCGCGGAGAACATCGAACTGATTGTAGTGAGCGACAATCGGCCGGAGTGGCCGGAAAGCGCCGAGACTGACGCGGCGGTCGCCCCCTATGCCGCGAGCCTTCCGCACTTTAGGCTGCTGCACACCTCCGGCCAGACCGGCGGCGGGGCGGCGCGCAACTACGCCTGCCGCCAGGCGACGGGCGAGTACCTCACGTTCCTCGACGATGACGACGAGTTCCTGCCTGACAAGGTGTCCACCCAGGTCGCCTTCATGCAGGAAAACTCCCTCGACATGAGCTGGCAGGATGTCTCGTGGTATGACGAACGTGGCCGGCTTGTGGAGCACCGCAGGCTCGACCATTGCGAGGACTTCTCCACCGAGGGTCTGCTGCGCGCGCACCTCCTAACGCCGATAAGCCCAACGGCCATCTATATGCTCAGGCGCGACCTGTTCGACCGCACTGAGGGTTTCGGCGAGGTGGCGACCGGCCAAGACTGGTGGCTGATGCTGCGCTGCATAGAGGCTGGCGCCCACATGGGCTACATGCCCGAGGTGCACGTGAGGCAGTACCTCCATTCCGGCGAGAGGCTCTCGCTTGGCAAGAACAAGGTAAACGGCGAGGTCGCAAGGCACGAGGTGGTGCGCGGCTACTACCCGCGCCTCAGCAAGAAGGATGTGCGCTACATCGAATTTCGCCACAACGCCGTGCTCGCCTTCGCTATGAAGCGCAGCAACCAGCCAGGCCAGGCTGTGATTTACGCCTTAAAGGCCATTGCCTCATCGCCCGCCGCCTGCGTCTCTGAGGCGCTGAAGTTCTTCGGCAAGGCGAAATCCTAACTATTTCATATGTGTGCCTGCTCTTAACGAAAGGTTGAATGATATGTCCGAAAAAATGAAGATAGCAGTTGCCGGCACCGGCTATGTGGGGCTCTCGTTGGCCGTTCTGCTCTCGCAGCACAACGAGGTGCGCGCGCTCGACATCGTCTCCGAGAAGGTAGAGAAGATTAACGCTTTTCAGTCGCCCATCCAGGACGACGAGATTGAGCTCTTCCTGGCCGAGGCTAAGGCGGGCACGAGGAAGCTCGACCTGCATGCAACCGTGGACGTCGCCGAGGCCTATACAGGCGCGGATTTCGCCATCGTGGCCACGCCAACGAACTACGACTCGGACCGCAACTTTTTCGACACCTCGTCTGTTGAAGCCGCAATTTCGGCAATCCGCTCGGTGAACCCGACGGCCTGGATTGTCATCAAGTCGACCATCCCTGTGGGTTACACTTCGTCGCTTCGCGAGACGCTTGGCGACAGCCGCATCATCTTCAGCCCCGAGTTCCTTCGAGAGAGCAAGGCGCTCTACGATAATTTGCACCCTAGCCGCATCGTTGTGGGCGCGCCCAAGGACGACGAGGAAGCTGTGAAGGCCGCAAAGACGTTTGCTGGGCTGCTCGCCCAAGGCGTCGGCCCCGCCGAGCTTGAGCGCACCAACCCTGATGGCACGACGGGCATCCCGCAGCTCGTTCTTGGTACCACCGAGGCGGAGGCCGTGAAGCTGTTCGCCAACACCTACCTGGCACTTCGCGTGGCGTACTTCAATGAGCTGGACACTTACTGCGAGATGAGGGGACTCAACACCAAGGACGTCATCGATGGCGTGTGCCTAGAGCCCCGCATTGGCTCCCACTACAACAACCCCTCCTTCGGCTACGGCGGCTACTGCCTGCCCAAGGACACCAAGCAGTTGCTGGCCAACTATAAGGACGTGCCTCAGAACCTTATCGAGGCCATCGTCGATGCCAACCGCACTCGCAAGGACTACATTGCAGACGAGGTACTGCAACTGCTGTGGGACAAGGTATACGAAGGCAAGGAGAAGCCCGTGGCGGGCGTGTACCGCCTGACCATGAAGTCGAACTCCGACAATTTCCGCGCCAGTTCCATCCAGGGCGTTATGAAGCGCGTGAAGGCCAAGGGAGTGCCGGTCGTTGTCTACGAGCCAACGCTGGACGCGCCGGAATTCTTCGGTTCCGAGGTGACGCATGACCTTGAGAGGTTCAAGGCCGAGTGCGACGTGATCATTGCCAACCGGTGGAGCGACGATCTGGCCGATGTTGCCGGCAAGGTGTATACCCGCGACCTATTCAAGAGGGATTAGTATTTGTGGCGATTACTGCTGATAAAAAAAAGAGACGGCTGCTCCTTCTGACGAGGAGGTTCCCCTTTAACCGCGGCGAGGTCGCCGCTGAGTCCTATCTCGAGAACGAGATAGGCGTTCTTTCGACCTATTTCGACGAGGTGCTCGCCGTGGGGACCGAGGCGCAGCCGGGTGACGCGCCCACCTGCGCGCTGCCGGGCAATGTGACGCCCCTGGCCTTGGGTTGCGGTAATACCTCCAAGGACAAGGCTTTGCTTGCAGTCAAAGGGATCGCGTTTCCCCTTTTGGGCGGTGCGGACGTTCGTGAGGCCTATGCCACAGAATCCGTTCATGGAATCGGAAAGCGCGTGTTTCGGGGCTACTTTGCCGCGAGGGCGAAGGCAAAGGCGGACGTGCTTGCGGAGGAACTGGTCCGCTTTGGCTTTGAGCCCACGCACATATACAGCTTTTGGCTTTACGACACCGCTTTGGTCGCTGCTTGGCTGACCGGCACGTACCCATGTGCACGCGCCGTTGCGCGTGCACATGGGTACGATCTGTATGCAGATCGTACCGATGTGCATTATTTGCCCTTCCGGGGATACCTCCTATCCAAGCTTTCCGGAGTGCTTCCCTGCTCGAAAGACGGGGAGGAATACATAAACGCGAACTGGCCGGGCCATGAGGGCAAGGTGACGACCTCCTATCTCGGAACGCGGGAGATGCCAGACAAGTCCGGCGAGCCGTTGACCTGCCCGTTGCGGGTCATCTCGTGCTCGCGTATTGTCGACGTTAAGCGCGTGCCTCTTCTTGCTAAGGCTGTCACCCTTCTTGATGCCGAAGGGCTTCGCGTCGAATGGACCCATTACGGCGACGGCCCACAGCTCGAGGAGGCGAGGGCCGCCTGCTCGTTGCTGACGCACTCCACCGCGAAGTTCGCGGGGGCTTTGCCGAACGACGCGCTTTTGGGGGAGTACGCAGCGAAGCATTTCGACGTCTTCGTGAACGTCTCGTCAAGCGAGGGCCTGCCGCTTTCGATCATGGAGGCCTGCGGATTCGGCATTCCCGTCATCGCCACGGACGTTGGCGGAACCCACGAGATAGTAAGCGATGGCGTCAACGGCTTTCTCCTACCTAGCGACTGTGGACCGGAAGATGTCGCCGCGGCCATAAAGCGATTCGTCTTTTTGGGCAAGGCCGAAGGGTCTTCTATGAGGCGCGCTGCAAGGGCCGTTTGGGAGAGGGACTTCCGTTTGGAGGCCAACGTGGAGGGGCTTGTGCGCTCGCTCGGAGTCGATTACAGAAACGAAGGTGAATGATGGGCCAGATTGCGCAGAAGATGACCATGCTCAAAAGGTGGAGCAAAATGCTCACTGGCAAGACGGCTGTGGCCGTAGAGCAGAGCTTGGGCAGGGCCTATAATGTCGGACAGTTGTCCGGGTACTACAACGATTTGACCGGCAAGGTCACTGGCAGTACTCTGCTCGACGAGGGCGGTGTCCCTGTTAGCGTCATCGCCGGTGGGGCGCGGGTGCATTTCCCCATCGCCATTTTCCAATACGGTTTGGGCTGTTACGACTTGAGCATTCTCAGGTCGGATGAAGTTGAGCGCTTTCTCGACGCACTAAGGGTATGCTCGGATTGGGCGATCGGCGCCCAGCGGGATGACGGCTCTTGGGACGCATTTGGTCCGATAGGCAGCGCTAAGTACTCCGTCTCCTCGATGGCCCAAGGCGAGGGGTGCTCGATGCTGCTGAGGGCCCATGCGGCTTTCGGGGACGAGTGCTATAGAGTTGCGGCGCTGAAAGCTGCCGAGTTCATGCTTATCGACATGGACAATGGCGGCGTGTCGTCGCATGACGGGGGAGAACTGTTCCTGGAGGAGTACCCTCAACGCCCCAGGCGCAGTGTCATGAACGGTTGGGTGTTTAGCCTTTTCGGTCTCTATGACGCATCGTTGGTCGACGCGCGCTTCGCCGGGCCATTCAAGCACTCTGCGGAGACGTTGGCTTGCCATTTGGATGACTACGACGCCGGCTTCTGGTCTTATTACGACATGGAAAAGCGTATCGCCTCTCCCGCCTACCATCATCTACATATAGCGCAGCTCCGCGCAATGGCGGATCTTTCAGGCGACGCAAGGTTCGCGGTGAAGGCCGAGGTATACGAGCGCTATCAGGAATCTCCGGCCAACCGCAGGAAGGCGATTGCTAAAAAGGCGCTGCAGAAGCTGATCGAGAAATCCGATGCGGTGATCGTCCAATGAAGAAGGCCCTCTATATCGTGACCTCGATGGACACCGGCGGGGCCGAGACGGTATTCATGAAGTATTACCGGGCTTTGGACAAGTCGCGCTATCAGCTCGACTTCTGTGTGTCGTCCGACGTGCCGGGCTTTTACGACGCCGAAATCGAGTCGATGGGCGGCAGAATTGTGCACACAGTCAAGAAGACCGAGGCCGGGCCGGTCGCTTCGTTCAAGCGGCTCATGCAGATAGCCCGGGACGGCGGTTATTGCTGTGCTGTCAGGTCGTCTCAGCACAGCCTTTCCTGTCTTGATTTGCTCGCCATGAGATTCGGAGGCGTGTCCAGAACCATATTCAGGTCAAGCAACACGGGTACAGTTTCGAACAGCAAAAAGGAGACCCTGCTGCACAATCTTTTCAAGCCCCTTGTCAGGGTTGCGGCGACCGACTTCGCCGCCCCGTCTACCGAGGCGGGCGTCTACATGTTCGGCAAGGCGGGGGTATCGGGGCCGCGTTTCCATCTCATGAAGAACGCGCTCAACCTCGAGGACTACGCCTATGACGCTTCGACACGGGACGATGTTAAGCGCGAACTGGGCGTTCCTGCCGAGTCCTATGTCGTCGGGCACGTCGGGAGGTTCAGTGAGCAGAAGAACCACCTCTTCCTTGTCGATGTTTTTGCTGAAATCGCCCGGAGAAGGCCAGACGCCGTCCTCATTCTCGTCGGCAAAGGCGAGACACGCACGGCCGTTGAGAGGCGCGTTGCCGAGCTCGGATTGACCGATAGGGTGGTGTTTGCCGGGGTTAGGAGCGATGTCCGCCGTCTCTATTCGGCTATGGACGTCTTCATCTTCCCCTCTGTCTACGAAGGCCTGCCGAACGTCGTCGTCGAGGCGCAGGCAAACGGACTCCCTTGCGTGATTAGCGACTCCATCACGCGGGAGGTTGGCATTTGCGAGAACGTCGTTTACAAAAGTCTGGGCGACGCTCTGGACGAATGGGCCGACGCCGCGCTCTCCGCGGATCGCATAGGGTCAAGCGCCAGTGCGAGGGATTTGAAAGGCTCGGGCTATGAAATCAATTCGGAGCTTCCCGGTTTCGTGAGGCTGGTATTCGGATGAACTTTATCGAAACATCGCTTTTCTACTTTCTTGTCGTTTTGCTTTCAGCGGCGCTTGCGCGCATGTCGGAAAACGGCAAGAGTAAGGCTGGGCTGGTCGCTGCCGTGGTTCTTCTTACCGCCGTCGGGGGCTTGAGGTCGTATGCGGTTGGGCAGGATACCCTGGGTTATAAAGAGGGAATCGAGTACTTCTACGCGTATGGGACCACGATGTGGAACCATACGTTCAGCGTTCCGTACGGTGTCTTCACAAGTGCGGTGCTCCATATCTGTAACAATTACTCGTTCTTGCTCGTCGTCGAGTCGCTGATCACCAACGCCTTTTTTGCTTTCAGGCTTTGGGATTTTAGACGAACGGCATCGCTCTCGTTTGCGATGTTCGTCTATACGGCAACGGTGTTCCCGCTGTCTATGTGTCTGACGTGCCAGATGATTGCAGTCTCGCTGGTTTTCTACGCAACCAGGTTTTTAGAACAGAATAAGCCGTTGCTTTTTTGCGCTTGGTGGGCTGTTGGCGCTCTTTTGCACGCGTCCGCCCTGATAGGGGTCCTATTCCTCATCTACTACCTATTTTCCAACAAAAGCAAGAGCCGATCGCAGTTCGCCGCGAAGATGCTTGCATCGGTTGCCCTGCTGTTCCTGGCAGCTTATGCGGGCTCTAAGCTCGTCGACCGGTATGCGCGTTACTCCGTGAACGAATCGAGCATCGGGTTGATGGTTTTTGCGCAGGCGACCGTCCTCGCGATCGCATATTTCGTCAGCCGCGAAACTGCGAATGTTGCCCCGGTTGAGAGCGACGGAACGTCGCGGCTCAAAGCCAACCGGATGCCGCTCGTGTTTTACGCTTTAGGCATTTTGGCTTCGGCGTCCTCTTATGTGATTGCCAACGCCGGCCGCATAGCCTATTACTTCACCGTATTAGGCCCCGTGATTTTCGGAGGCTTCGTGAAGGACGCTCGGAAAATAAAAGCCCGTTTTTGTCTTGGCTGTTTTCTAGTTGTCTGGTTCCTTTTCTACGCCTTTTATGCCTATCTGCTTCATACCGGGCTTGGTATCGAGTCTTATTCGTTCGTCTGGATGGGGTAAATAGTGCCCGAAACCGTTTCGGGCATATACGAGCAAAGTCTACGTTGGTGGTTTGCATACGCCCAGGGCTTGTTCCATGTGTAGCGCAGAGAATTAAAAAGTAAAACGCTTTGTTTAAGCTCGGACTTAAGGAAATTGTATATATGGAAAGCAAAATTAAAAAATACCTAAGTGACCCGTGGATGGCCTACTGTGCCTTTACGTCGAAGGGTCTAACGAAATGGGTTTCCGACAGGACGCACCTTCGATTGATGCATCGCGCCAAGTTGGGCATGTGGCCTAGCATAGACTCGCCGGTGACCTTCACTGAGAAGATGCAGTGGCTGAAGCTTAACGATCACAACCCTGCGTACACGACCATGGTCGACAAGTACCGCGCTAAGGACCTCATTGCCTCGCGTGTGGGCTCCGAGCACGTGGTCAAGACGTTGGGCGCCTGGAATTCCGCTGATGACATCGATGTGAGTGGGCTACCGGAGAAGTTCGTACTCAAAACGAACCACGACTGCGGCGGCGTGCTCATCTGCACTGACAAGGGACACTTCGATCTCAACAGTGCCAAGGACTTTTTTCGGGGTCATTTGAAGCAGAATTATTTTTACGGGTGCAGGGAATGGCCTTACAAGAACGTGAAGCCCGTCGTGTTCGCCGAGGAGTTCTTGGAGAGCGAGGGCGATAATGCCCGTGATGAAGACGATAACTGGGAAGGCATCGACGAGTTCGACTTCTTCTGCTTTGACGGGGAACCCCGGCTGATTTCTTATTGTCACGGGGACAAGAACGATTCTGAGAAGAGGTACAACGATTTCTACGACACTGAGTGGAATCTGCTGCCTTTGGCGATGGGATACGCGAGTTCCGAAGAGACGATACCTGCCCCGGAGCAGCTCAGCGAGATGCTCGAGCTATCAAGGAAACTGAGTGACGGTGTACCTTTCTTGAGGGTCGACCTCTTCATCTGCAAGGGGCGCGTTCTCGTCGGCGAGCTGACTTTCTACCCGTGGGGCGGGTTTACGCCTTTCAGCCCCGCTGAGGCGGAGAGGACGTTGGGGCAAATGGTTTCTTTGCCCCAACGTGAAAACGAGGAATGATGGCAAACGAAAGCTGCATTCAGTGCGTGCGCATGGATAATCAGCCAGTAAGCGCGCTCCGGCGTTTCTTCATGGAGGTTTAGTATGTCCGACACAAAAGACCTCCGGGCGAGGTCGGCAAGCGCGGCAAAGTGGTCTCTGGCAACCGAGATTATCGCCAAAATCATCTCGCCTATCTCGCAGCTCGTCTTAGCGAGGCTGCTGGCGCCAGAGGCGTTTGGCATGGTGGCGACCGTCACCATGGTAGTGAGCTTTGCCGACATGTTCGCGGACGCCGGGTTCCAGAAGTACCTGGTGCAACACAGCTTCCGAGACAAAAAAGACCTGCATGCCAACGCTAACGTGGCCTTTTGGACGAACTTCGGCATATCGGTGGTCCTGTGGTGTCTCATTGCCATATTCAACGATCCGGTGGCCACCTTCGTGGGCAATCCGTCGCTGGGCTTTCCCTTGGCCGTGGCCTGCCTCTCTCTCCCGTTGACGTCGTTTTCGAGCATTCAGATGGCGTTGTTCCACCGTAATCTCGATTTCAAGTCGCTTATGCCGGTGAGACTGACGTCGACCTTACTTAACTTCGGCTCGACGCTTGTACTGGCGTTTATGGGATTTGGTTACTGGTCGCTTATCGTTGGCACTTTGGCGGCGAATATTGTAAATGCAGTGGGGCTGACTCTGCTGTCTGAGTGGAAACCGCGTTTTTTCTACTCCTTCAACATGCTGAAGGCTATGTTCTCATTCAGCGGATGGACGCTTTTGGAGTCGTTCACCATATGGCTTTCCTCTTGGGCGGGCACCTTTATCGTGGGGCATTTCCTGGGTGCGGCTGAGTTGGGATATTACAAGACGCCAGTCACCTTTGTGAGCGGGTGCTTCGGGATTATCACGAACGCTACGACGCCCATCTTGTTCTCGTCACTTTCGCGCCTTCAGTTTGATCGGGAAGAATACGTTGCTTATCTGCGACGCTTCCAGTTCATGGTGGCATTGTTCCTGTTGCCGTTGTCTGCGGGTATCTTCGTATTCCGCGAGCCTTTGGTGGCCCTGTTGCTCGGCGATCAGTGGGGCGAGGCGACGCTCATGTTCGGGTTGTATGGGCTGGTGCAGGGGCCGATGGTGCTGCTCTCATACTACAGCAGCGAGATGTATCGCTCTCTTGGCAAACCGCGCGTGTCTACGCTTGTGCAGGTGATGTACCTCGTGTTGATGACGCCGCTTATGACCGTGGCGGCTATGCAAGGGTTCGATGCCGTCGTGTGGGCTGATGCGGGATTGAGAATCCTTTTGATTGCTATCAACCAAGTGGTCACATATTTCGTGGTTGGCCTTTCGTTTGGGCGCACTATGTTGTCGCTCAAGGAGCCCATTTTCTGCACATCGATGATGTGCGCATTTGCATGGGTGACGTATGGACTCGCATCTAGCAACTGGCTTGGCGTCGGGTTGGACATTGTAGGGTGCGTCGTTGTCTATTTCGCGATTTGCTTTGCTTTGCCCAAGAGTAGGAGGGTGCTGCTGAAGCTGGTCAAGGGCGGCGGCTTTAAAACGTTTTGAGGTCTGTAATTAACTTGTTGGGAGTTCCATCTCAGGACTTCCTTAAAACGAAAGAGTGGGGTATATATGCAGGATAGAAAAGTCTTCGTCACTGGCGCCGCCGGCTTCATCGGGGCGTTTCTGGTGAAGCGGCTGCTCGAAACCACCGACGACGCGATCATCGGTCTGGACAACGTGAACAGCTACTACGACCCTGGCATCAAGGAGGCTCGCCTGCGAATGCTGGCGGAGGTGGACAAGGCGGGGCGTTTCGCCTTCGTGCGCGGCGACCTGTGCGATGCCGCGTTGATAGAGCGCCTGTTCGCTGAGAACGGCTTCGACGTTGTGGTGAACTTGGCCGCCCAGGCGGGTGTGCGGTATTCCATTGAGAACCCGAGGGCTTACATCGACTCGAACCTGATTGGATTCTTTAACATTTTGGAAGGATGCCGTCATCACCCGGTGAAGCACCTGGTGTACGCGAGTTCGAGTTCGGTTTATGGCGGCAACGAGAAGGTTCCCTTCAGCGAGGAGGACCGCGTAGACTCCCCCGTGAGTTTGTATGCTGCCACCAAGAAGAGCAATGAACTCATGGCCGCGGCCTACTCCAAGCTCTACTCCATCCCGGCCACGGGTCTGCGCTTCTTTACGGTGTACGGGCCCATGGGAAGGCCCGACATGGCGTACTTCGGCTTCACCGAGAAGTTGCGTCGTGGCGATACGATTAAGATTTTCAACATGGGCGATTGTAAGCGCGACTTTACGTACGTGGACGATATTGTGGAGGGCGTGCGCAGGGTCATGGACGGCGCTCCTGAGGTCAAGATCGGTGCTGATGGTTTGCCAATTGCCGCTCATCGCGTGTATAACATCGGCAATTCGAATCCCGAGAACCTGCTGGACTTCGTGGACACCCTGCAGCGTGTGCTGGTTGAGGAGGGCGTGCTCCCCGCCGATTACGATTTCGAGGCGCATAAGCAGCTCGTTCCTATGCAGCCTGGTGACGTGCCTGTAACCTATGCGGATACTGGCGCCTTGGAGCGCGATTTTGGTTACAAACCCGCAACGCCGCTCGAGGACGGTCTTCGTGAATTCGCGAAGTGGTATCGCGAGTTCTACGGGAATTAGCTGGGTGATAGCAATGTCGAATGTATACAGCAGTGACCGTATTCGCTTTGGGGGGGGGGTCTATTCTCTCAAACCATGCTTTGAGGTTTGTTTGGCTACTTCGAAAGTGCCAGAATTCGCACAATCCTTTATGGCATCTTTTTCGAAAGAGGATGGCTTGCAAATATGGTCTCGAGATCGCGCCTGCCACCTCGATTGGCGAAGGCTTGTATCTGGGTCACGCTTTTGGCATTACGGTAAACCCGAATGCCGTTATCGGTCGCAACTGCAATATGCACAAAGGTGTGACAATTGGTCGGGAAAACCGCGGCAAACGAAAAGGTGCGCCTGTTCTTGGCGATTGCGTTTGGCTTGGTGTCAACTCAACTATTGTTGGTGGCGTTCGTTTAGGCAACGACGTTCTCGTTGCACCGAACACTTATGTTAACTGCGACGTACCAAGCCATTCGATTGTGATTGGGCACCCATGCAAAATCATTTCTCGAGATGGGGCAACAGACGAATATATAAACAACAGAGTCTGAATAATAAAATCGGTTTTACATGTCTTATCCAGGATAGAGGGGGGGGGGATCGTCTTCGCTAATTACAGCGAGTTAGCGACTCAGTGAGCTTTGGCGCGCTCTGATGCGAGCGGAAGGTGAAGCAAACTGGAACGGGTAGTAGATTCCCAGAAGCTATATGCAACGTGAGTGTCAAAGATAGCGCGTCTTAACGCATAACCCTGCATTCCTCCTTTCACCGACTGGCAAAACGATTTACACCTAATTGTCGACATTACCCACGCGATTTATCTTTGCCCCCGCATCGATCTCGCTAAACTAATAACTGTCGCTACCAGGGCATTTTCTGGTGCACATTCTATTGGCTCCTGCGAAGATCGGAGCG
>CABRHX010000038.1 GCA_902470805.1 uncultured Collinsella sp.
ATATCGTTGGGGCCAGGCCCGATTTTGCCTCTTGACAATGTCCTGCTCATATTAAAAGGAACGTCCCCAAGTGCCGACTGGTTGCATTAGGAGTATCATCGTCTGCGCAAATAAGCACAAAAGAGCATGTTAGAGATTGAGAGCGTATGGCTGACACCGTATCTAAGCACATTGACATGACCACCGGATCGCTGTGGCGCAATGTCCCCCTGTTCGCCTTCCCCGTGGCCGCCACGAGCATCTTGGAGCAGCTGTCGAACCTCATCGCCACGGTCATTATCGGTAACTTCTCGGGTGACCAGGGAACCCTCGCCATGGCGGCGGTCGGCTCCAATGTTCCGCTTACCAGTCTTATGCTCAACTTGTTTATTGGCATGTCGCTTGGCTCCAACGTGGTCATCGCCAACGCTATCGGCCGCAACGATCAGAACATGGTCAAACGCGCCGTCCATACCTCGATTTTAATGGCGCTCGTGGGCTTTGTCGTCATTGCGCTGGGCGAGATCTTTGCCGAGCCCATGCTCGCCGCGCTCAATGTTCCCGCCGAAACCATGCCGCTCGCTTCGCTCTACCTGCGCGTCTTTTTGCTCAGCATGCCCTCGATCTTGCTCTACAACTTTGAGGCCGCGATCTTCCGCTCCGTCGGCATCACCCGCATGCCGCTGCAGGCACTTGCCGTGTCCACCGTCCTCAACATTGGCCTGGATCTCATCTTTGTCCCCGTACTCCACTGGGGCGTCGCGGGCGTCGCCATCGCCACCGCTATCGCCTACACTATCAGCGCCGCCACGCTCTTTATCCGTCTGCTCAAGACCGACTCCGTCGTCCGCGTCACCCCGCGCGACCTGGCTATCGACCCCGTCGCCCTCAAGCGCATCGTCAAGATCGGCCTGCCCGCCGGCATCCAGAGCGCCGTCTTTGCCGTCGCCAACATCATCATCCAGTCTGCTATCAACAGCCTGGGCACCGAGGTCATGGCGGCATCGAGCGCCGCTATGAGCTTGGAGTACGTATGCTACAACCTGCTCAACAGCTTTAGCCAGGCTTGCACCACCTTTGTGGGACAAAACCACGGTGCCCGCCAGATCGACCGCTGCACCAAAACGCTCAAGGTCTGCCTGGTCGAAGGCGGTATCGTTGCACTCACCACGATCATCGTTATTGTCGGCCTGGGACGCGAGATCTTGTCGCTGTTCAACAGCGATCCCAACATCGTCTCGATCGGCTATATCCGCGTGTGTTCGATCTTCCCGGCGTACGCCTTTAGCATGTTCTACGAAAACATGTCCGGCTACCTGCGCGGCTTTGGTATCTCGCTCACGCCCGCCCTCATCACCATGATCTGCGTCTGCGGCATCCGCTTCTATTGGGTGTTCTGCGTGTTCCCGCACTTCCGCACCTTTGCGAACATCATGATGGTCTACCCCATCAGCCTGGGCACCACGGCGTTCTTTATGGTCGTGGCGGTACTACTTTGCCACCCGGCACGCACCTATCGCGCCACCCAAGCCAAAGCGACAGCCCGCTAAACACCGCACTCAAAGCCACGCCAGTCATTAATTGACAATATGCGAGCTCATATAGTCGATAAAGCGCCTCGTGGCGATGGGCATGGTATCCCAGCTGCGCCAGGCTGCCACTACGTCACGCGAGGGAGCGTGCACGATGGGCCGCACGCGAATATCGGCTCGCATGCCCTCCACAGTACGACGGTAGAGCATGCTCACGCCTAGACCCTCCTCCACCATCGCCATGATGGTGTAGTCGTCGGTGACCTCGCTCGTCACGTGCGGCGACAAGCCATGCGCCGCAAATGCATCGAGCACCAGGCTCTGTTCGCCCTCATCCAGCAGCACAAACGGCTCGGACGCTAGGTCGGCAAGCGTCACCTTTTCCTTTGCTGTCAGCGGGTGCGCAGTCGGTAACAGCGCCACCAGTTCGTCGTGATAGACCACGCGCTTCTCGAGCCCTGCGGTAAACCCACGCGCCGTAAAGCAAAAGTCAACCACGCCATCGTGCACCCACTGGGCGTTGCGCGTGTAATCGCCCTGCTTGAGGGTAAAGCGTACGCCCGGGTGCAGCGCCCCAAAGTCGCGGATCACGCGCGGCAACACGGTTCGACTCACGTTGGTAAACGTTGCAATGCGAATATCGGTCGACGAAAGCCCCAGCAGTTCCTGGCGCTTGCCCTCGAGCTCGACCTCGGCGGTCACGATCTGGCGCAGGTACGGCAGATATTGCTTACCGTCGCGCGTAAGCGAAACGCCCTGCTTTCCGCGCTCGATAATCGTGGTGCCCAGCTCGCGCTCGAGTGCCTTGACGGCCTGGCTCACCGCACTTTGCGTATAGCCCAGCTCGTCCGCCGCGCCCTTAAGACTGCCGCAATCGACCACCATACATACAATCTGATACCGCGATGCCATCGTGCCTCCACATCGATGTAGCTGTAAAACGTTTTGCCAGGGCTTTTTCTGCCAACATTAGTATTTCTTAATCATACTGAAGATACATTCGCTTTACTACATCCACATCTGGGAGCAGAATCCTTTTTGCGAAACCGTTCTGTAACAAAAGGAGTCCCATGGATCGCAAAAAAGCAATCGCGCTCTCATTTTCCGTTCCCGTCGCATGGGGCTTTTCGTACCCCCTCATGAAGATCGGCATGGACAGCATGAACGCCACGAGCATCGTTGCGCTGCGCTGCATCATCGCCTTTGTGGCCTGCCTTTTGCTCTTCCACAAGCGCGCTTTCCGCATCAACCGCGACCTTATGGTCCGCGCCGCCATCATCGGCGCCATTATGTCAACCGAGCTCACCTGCATGTGCTTGGGCTCTAGCCTCACTTCTGCCTCCACTGCCGGCTTTTTGCAGAGCCTGACGGTCGTGATCGTGCCGTTTGCCAACGCCGCCCTGCTGCGCCGTGCCCCCGAACGCAAAGTGCTCGTCGGCACCGCCATCGTCACCTGCGGTATGTTGCTGCTCTCGGGCGCCGACTTCACCAGCCTGAACCCGGGCGCGCTCATCATGCTGCTCTCCGCCTTTGTCTATGCCGGCCATATCATTGTGGCGAAGCGCTTTGTCGAAGAAGTCGATCCGCTGTCCCTGGGCGTTTGGCAGCTGGGCTTTGGCGGCCTGTTCTCGGGCATTGCCGCATGCGTCTTTGGCGGTTTCACGCTTCCCAGCACGCCGAGCGAAATCGTCGTTGTCGTCGCGCTCGCACTCATCTGCTCTGCCTACGGCTTTATTACCCAGACGCTCGTGCAGCCCCACGTGCCCGCCGAGACCACCGGCTTCGCCTTCTCGCTCGAGCCAGTCTGCTCCGCCGTCTTCTCGTTCTTCCTGGTCGGCGAGGTCCTGAGCCCCATCGCCTTCTTTGGCGCCGCTCTCATCCTCACCGGCGTCATGGTGGCAACCGTTGAACTTCCGCGCCTTCGCGCACACGGACACGCTCGCATGGCAGGAGCGCCCGAGCACGTCTCGTAGACCCCACTTCTCATACAGCCGCGGCATAAAGGTATCCGGTGCGCCTTTACAATAGATACCAACAGAGCATCTGCCATAAAGGAGCCCCATGGACACCGCAACTCGCAACCGCAACATAGCAACTTGGTTGGGCGATGCACCGCAGCCGGTACGTGACACTACGAACCAGCTGCTCGAGCGCATCGCCCTTTTGCGTGCCGAGCAAACCATCTACCCGGCACAAGACGACATCCTCAATGCCCTCGCCTACACGCCGGCCGACCAGGTCAAGGTTGTCATCTTGGGTCAAGATCCTTATCACGGACCCAACCAGGCCATGGGGCTGTCGTTTTCGGTCCCCACGACGCAAACCAAGTTGCCGCCGAGCCTGCGCAACATTTATAAGGAACTCAAAGCCGATCTGGGTTGCCCCATTCCCGCCACGGGAGACCTAACCCCATGGGCACAACAGGGCGTCCTGCTCCTCAACACTACGCTCACCGTGCGCGAGCATGCCGCGAACTCGCACGCCAAACTGGGCTGGAGCACGCTCACCGACTACGTTATCGAACGCTGTTGTCAGCTGCCCCAGCCGGTAGTCTTTTTGGCATGGGGCCGCTTTGCTCAGCAGATGGTCGAAGGTAAGCTCGCCGCGATCGGCGCGGGCAAGGCAACCGACAAGTTCTGTCTGGCCTCCACGCACCCCTCGCCGCTTTCGGCCAACCGCGCCACGGCAGAACTCCCTGCTTTTATGGGATCGCGTCCCTTCTCGGCAGCCAATCGGCTACTCGAACAACACGGCTCGACCCCCGTCAACTGGACTTGCCTCGGCTAAAAATCGATACATCAAAAACGCGCCCGACGGCTTTCCACCGGGCGCGTTTCCTATTCGGGCCAAATAAATTGTGTGCGGCCGGCCTCGCCGCCATCGATCAACAGACTCTGTCCGGTCATAAACCGGTTGGTCACGCCCACAAAGTAAATCCACTCGGCAATCTCTTGGGCGGTAGCCCAGCGTTTAAGCGGCGTGAGCTCCATAATCTGGTTCCACAGGTGTTCGTCTTCCATCACGCAACGGTTGAGCGGCGTGATGACGCCACCCGGGTCCACACTGTTGGCGATGGCCTGCGGCGCCAGACGGTTTGCAAGGTTCTTGGTGTAGGCGATAACGCCGCCCTTGCTGGCGGCATAGGCGGGAAACTCCGATCCCGTATGCCCGCTCGCCGACCCCACGTTGACCACGGATTTGATAGCCGGCGCTGGCTTGGCGGCAAGCCCCTCCCCCGCAAAGGCGTAGCGCTCGGTCACGTTGATGGTGCCATACAGGTTGGCGGCGATGTCGTCGGCCGAATCCTGCGTACCGGCAACATTCACGATCACCTGAGGCTCAAGGTCGCCTGGAAACGAGTCCGGCTCGCGAACATCAACGATCAGATGGCGGTAGCGCTCGTGCTCGATCGCTGCCGGCAGCAGATCAAAGCCCACGACCTCGTGGCCCTCGTCCAAAAAGCGCTGCACGCATGCGGCTCCGATACCGCCCGAAGCGCCCGTGATCAAAACCCGCATACTTGCTCCTTAGGCGGTTGCGTGGCGCTCGAGGTACTCGGAACCCACATTCTCGCGCTCCCAGCCGCGCACGACCTTGTAGCCCACGGGGCTCAGGAAGACCTCGCACAGCAGCTCGGCAACAGCGCCGGTCAGCGAGCACATGAGGACCTGCACCCAGGTCCAACCAAAGAACGTGTGGCTCACCACGATGGCAAAGACCAGGTTGTCAATAAACTGGCCAACACCCGTGGACACATAGGAACGGAAGGCAAAGCTCGCAAAGTTATTCTTCTTGAGCATACGGCCGAGCGACTGGTTGAGCGTGGAGTTAACCACGGCAGAAACGAGCATGGCAAGCGAAGAGCCCAGCACCACGTACCAGGTGCCGCCGATGGTGGCGTTAAGGGCGGTGTTGACCTCGATCATGCCCGTGTCGTAGTAAGCGCCCCACATGCCGGGCGTTAGCGAGCATGCCCAAAAGCACAAGCTCACGGCCAGGTTGACCAGCAGCGCAAGGATAGAGATTTTGATGGATGCCTTGGCGCCAAAGCGCTTGCAGATCATGTCCTGGCACAAAAACGAGACCCAGCTCACCACAAAGCCGCAATCGAGTGCCAGATACGGCAGGCTGATGAGCTCTTTGTTGGCCAGCAGGTTCATCATGATGACACTCACGAAAAACAGCGAAACCGTTGCCGCGGGAATGCTGCGCAACAGGACCTTGTAGTCCTCCATGACCTTCTTGATCATTATGTACTCCTTTGGTTTTAGGTTTAACGAGCAGGATATCGGACCCGAACTGCTCGGACGCCCCGGTCTTGAGACGACGGTGGGTATGATAGCCGCTCGCGCGGCATAAGGCAAACAAACGGCGCGGCAGCCCCACAGGACCACCGCGCCAATGCGTTAAAAGGCTACGTTGCCAAACTCCGACAGTATCAGGTCGGGGTTGTGGTCGGTTGCCCAATCCACGTTCCACGGGCTCGTGAACAGCAGCAGCTTACCGCCGCGCATGTCCTCGACACGCAGCGTGTCGCGCGTGAGCGAAAGGCCCGGGATATCGATAGTGTCGGGGTCGTTCTGGATCCAGCGGATGTCCGTATAGGGCAGCGGCTGGCGACGAACCTCAACACGGTACTCAGCCTTGAGGCGGCGCTCGAGTACCTCAAACTGCAGCACGCCGACCACGCCCACGATGACGCTCTCCATGCCGGCACCCAGTTCGCGGAAGATCTGGATGGCGCCCTCCTGGGCAAGCTCCTCCATACCCTTGACGAACTGCTTGCGCTTGAGCGTGTCGACCTGCGTAATGCGAGCGAACATCTCGGGGGCGAACGTCGGGATCTGCGGATACTGCACGTGGCGCTTGCCGGAGCACACGGTGTCGCCGATGCTAAAGATACCCGGGTCGAACAGGCCCACGATATCGCCCGCGTACGCCTCGTCCACGATGGCGCGATCGTCGGCCATCATCGACGTGCCCGTGGCGAGCTTAAGCTTGCGGTTGCCCTGCACGTGAAAGGCATCCATGCCGCGCTCGAACTTACCCGAGCAAATGCGCACAAAGGCGATGCGGTCGCGGTGGTTCTTGTCCATGTTGGCCTGGATCTTAAACACAAAGCCGCTAAAGTCGTCGCGGCAGGGATCGACCGGTTCGCTGGTGAGCGTATCGGTATAGGCGCGCGGCGTCGGGGCCAGACGCAGGAACTCCTTCAGGAAAGGCTCCACGCCAAAGTTGGTAAGCGCCGAGCCAAAGAACGCCGGGCTCAGCTTG
>CABRHX010000039.1 GCA_902470805.1 uncultured Collinsella sp.
CGGATTTGAGGACGGCCGAAGAGGCGTCAGCAGGTCAGTGGGTCATCGTCCCGGCGTTCAGCATCAGGGTAGCGCTGCGACGCGGAAATCGCGCGCCGTTGCCGCGCCCCGCAGTGCCCGCTTCCCCCGAGAACAATTATCAGTGCAGGTAGACGGCTTATCAAAAATCGAAAATGGCCGTTATGGTTGGGGGTTCTCGATTGAGCCCCGTAAACCGGGGTAGTTTTGAAAATGGCACTAATCGAGTGCCAGCCAAATACGCGATCCCCAAAGAAGTTGCGGTGGAATAGTTCCTGGGTGCCGGGGCTTGGCGGAAATCAGGAACTATTTCACCGCAACGGAGTAGGGGATGGGGTTGATGGTGGGGTAGCTAAAAGAACCCCGTCATAAAAAGACTGGTTAGGCTCGATTGATGTCCATGCTGGCGACTAGGTCGATGTTGGTGTCTAGGAGGTTGGGGAGGATTACGTCGCCCATGCGGATGGGGGCTTCGACTACGATCCCGCGGATCAGGGCCATGGCCTGGGCGTGGAGCGCCAGCGGGATGTCCTCGGCCGTGCGAACGGGGAGCAGGGCTTCGTCGCCGCCGGAGACGGCCACGGTCGTCGTGAGCACGCGCATGGGGCAGGTGAGCTCCTGATGCGCGAACGTATCGCCGCGCGGGCAGTTGTTGCCGGTCACGGAGCGCACTTCCACCACGGCGCCATTGGCGTCGCGCTCCACCTCTACGGTCAGAAGGCACTCGGATGGGCAGGTGGTGCAGTTGAACTGCAGCGTTTCGACCACGTTATCGCTCATAGTTTATGCCTCCTCGATGGGATCGACGGATAGAACAATCTCGCTGGCACCCAGATCGAGCGCCTGCTTGATGACCTTTGCCGGCAGTGGGAAGCTTTCCATAACACTCGGTTTAAATGGGCGGACCTTGCCCACAAACAGCTCCTTGCCGCCAGCGAGAATGCGCACGCGGGCGGTGTCGACCGGTCGGCGCACGCGGAAGTTCAGCTTGGTGAGCGCCACAGCCGTAATGCGTCCCGGCAGCGCGTAGCCCGCAATGCCGGCAGGGGAGACCGTGAGCTCGCAGCTCGTGTCCGCGACCGCGTTCGTTTCGGCTCCGCCACCCAGCGCGTACGCCGCCGCGGCTGCACCGGCGCGCTCGGACTCGGTCGTCACGTTGTCGGCCAGGTCGTGCACGTGCAGCACGTTGCCACAGGCAAAGATGCCCGGCACGCCTGTCTGGAGGCTCTGGTCAACTACGGCGCCGCGCGTGCGTGGGTCAAGCTCCACGCCCGCGGCAACCGAAAGCTCGTTCTCGGGAATCAATCCCACCGAAAGCAGCAGCGTGTCGCACGGAACGATGCGCTCGGTCCCCGGAATGGGCGCCAGGTGCTCGTCGACCTGGCTCACCTCGACGGCCTCCACGCGGTCGTGCCCGATCACGCGTGTGACGGTTGTGGACAGGTGCAGCGGAATTCCAAAGTCGTCCAGGCAGTTCTTAACGTTGCGGCGCAGACCGTTGGCGTACGGCATGAGCTCGTACACGCCCTCGACCGAAATCCCCTCGAGCGTGCAGCGACGTGCCATGATGAGCCCGATATCGCCCGAACCCAAAATGACGGCGCGCGAGCCGGGTTTGAGGTTTTCGATATTGATGTATCGCTGCGCCAGGCCGGCCGTAAGCACGCCGGCGGGACGGCTGCCGGGGATCTTGATCTCGCTGCGGGTGCGCTCGCGGCAGCCCATGGCAAGGACGACCGCGCGCCCAGTGAGCTGCATCATGCCGGCGCGGCTCATGAGCGTGACGGTATGGACCGCGGTGTCTTCCGCAGGCTCGCCTGAATCAACCCCAAGCACCATGCTGTTCAGGAACAGCGCAATGTCGGTTGCGTGCATCTGGTCGATAAAGCGCTGCGCGTACTCGGGACCGGTGAGCTCCTGTTTAAAGTGCGACAGGCCAAAGCCGGGGTGGATGCACTGGCGCAGGATACCGCCCAGATGCTGCTCGCGCTCCACGATGGCCACGCGCGCACCGGCCTTTTGAGCGGCAAGCGCGGCCGCCATGCCGGCAGGTCCGCCGCCGATAACGACCACGTCGAAGGCTTGCGTTGCCACGGCGCTCGCCTCCGCGCGTTCGTCGCGCATATCAAACGTCGCCATTCTAGCGCACCCCCTTCAGCGGTCCCTCGACCAACCAAGATCCGGCATCTTCCAACAGCACTTCGCTGGGGTCGCAGCCCAGCTCGCGCGCCAGGATCGCCACCACGCGGCTCTGGCAAAAGCCGCTTTGGCACCGACCCATGCCGGCTCGGCAGCGGCGCTTGACGCCCTCGACCGAAACCGCGCCCGGGTGGCGTCGGATCGCGGCCACTATCTCGGCCTCGGGCACCGTCTCGCAGCGGCAGACGATCTGCCCCCACGCGGGGTCGGACTTAATGAGCTCTTCCTTGCGCACAAGTGGCGCACGGTCGAAGTCGTCCGGCGCGCGGCGGACGGGATCCCAGTCGGGCCGCTCGTGCAGGGCAACACCGGCATCGCGCAAGATCTGCTCCATGCGCTCGGCGATGGCTGGCGCGCTCGCCACGCCCGGCGACTGAATGCCCGCCGCCTGGAATAGGCCTGGCACCACGGCGGACTGCCCAATAAGAAAGTCGTTCGTCCCCTTTATGACCGGACGCCCGCCGGCAAACGCGCGCACCACACGGCGCGTGTCCAGATCGGGCACCAGCTTGCGCGCACCGCTCAGCAGCGCGTTGACATCGGCAGCGTAGGTCTGCGTGTCGCCGGGCTCGCGCACGGCAGCGGTCGCGGTGATCACGGTGTTACCATGTACGGTGCCCGTGACGATAACGCCCTTGGAAACTGGCGTGGGAACGGGGTAGAGCGGCATGAGCGCACGCGGCTCCTTATCCAGCACCACGATGTTGCCCTGACGCCAGACCATCTGGAACTCCTCGGCGCCTGCCATATGCGAGATGTCGGCGGCTCCGTTGCCCGCGGCGTTGATCAGGTAACGGCAGCGCACGTTGCCAGCGGGGGTCGCCAGCGTAAAGCGCGCAGCTCCCTCATTCGAGCCAGCAACCTCAATCGCCTCCACCGACGCGGACCGCATAAACGTCACCCCGTTGGCCACGGCGTTCTCCAGTGCGGCGATGGCAACCTCAAACGGGTCGACAAACCCAGTCGAGGGGCACCACAGCGCGCACGTCGCCTTGGTACTGGCGCGCGGCTCTAATTCGTGGATGCGGTCGGGTCCGACGATCGACAGCTCGGGCACACCGTTGACATGGCCGTTGCTGCGCAGCTGCTCCAGCTGCGCACGGTCCTCGTCGTTAAAGCCCAACACCATCGACCCGGTGCGGCAGAACAGAAAGCCCAGCTCCTGGGCCCACGTACCGTACAGTTCACAGCCACGGGCGTTTACCTGCGCCTTTACCGTGCCCGGCGCCGGGTCGTAGCCGGCGTGCACCAGGCCGCCGTTGGCTTTCGATGCTCCCAGCGCGATATCGTTGGCTGCCTCGACCACGCATATGGACAGGTCAAACCGCGCGAGCTGTCGCGCGATGGCGCATCCGGTGATGCCCGCGCCCACAATTGCGATATCAAACGTTTCTGCCACAGTGCCTCCCAGACGAGTTGACAGGCTGTCAATAAGACTATCCTACGGTCTGCGCGCCCCCAGTGCGGCGGCAATGCGGCGAACAGTCCTGCAACATCCGCCAACGGCAGGCGAGGGGAGACCCAGCAACGTCGACAAGCTCGTCTGCCGACAGCTACGGCAACCGTTCGTCTCGATCTGTAACAGTTAGCTGATGATTTGGGTTGTAGATGTTACAGATCGAGACAAACCTTCTGGCGGATTTTGAATGTCTCGATCTGTAACAGTAAGAGGGGTTTTGGAGCCCTAGATGTTACAGATCGAGATTGAGGTCGGGGAGGGACCCTTGTGTCTTGGTCTGTAACATCTAGACCTGAATTCCGCTCCCACCTGTTACAGATTGAGATGTTTGTGTCCGCGCCGGCCCCGTACCCAGCCGTAGTCCCATATAAACAAACCCCGTGGTAAACTTGGCTGGACTGTTAATATTCCGAAAGGTATCCGTAATGTCCAAGTACATCTCCGAGCTTATGTCGCCGCAGCTTATGGGCGTCATCTATGCCTTTGTTGGCTTTATCATCGCCCTGTACGTGCTGTCGGTCGTCTATGTGTTCATCGACGCTCGCCGCCGCGGCGCCAGCGCCTACGTGGCATGGGGCATCATCGCCCTCATCCCGTTTGTGGGCCTCATCGCCTACCTGGTCCTGCGCCCGCACTCCTACGCGGCCGACCGCGAGGAGCAGGAGCTGGACATGGCCCTGCGCGAGCGCCAGCTTGCCCAGTACGGTACCTGCCCGCAGTGCGGCGCGCCCATCGAGAAGGACTTCGTCGTTTGCCCGGTGTGCGATACCCAGGTTCGCAACGTCTGCCCCAGCTGCCATCGCCCGCTCGATGCGCACTGGAAGGTCTGCCCCTACTGCCGAACTCGCATCCAGTAACGCATCCATCGCAGGGCTGGCCGCAAGCAACGGGCACCGCGCGTCCCGCGCAAGCCACGCGCGCCCCACACCCCGCGCCCACACGATGAAGCATGCGTAGAAAATCGCCCGCCGTGCCATTAAGGTGCGGCGGGCGCTTGTATACCAAGGCAACCTGCCTATAATGATGCAAGTCAAAAACGCCGAGCGCATCGCACACACTTGCATCAGGCATCCGAGAGGAGAAAACATACCCATGAAGGCACTCTACAATGACGGTTCGGTGGCCGAGCTCCCGCAGGACGAGGTCACGCACGTCATCCGCCACTCTGCCGCGCACATCATGGCGCAGGCCATCAAGCGCCTCTATCCCGAGGCCGACTTTGCCTACGGCCCCGCGACCGACAACGGCTTCTACTACGACGTCGACCTGCCCGAGGGCGTCAAGATCAGCGAGGACGACTTCCCCGCGATCGAGGCCGAGATGAAGAAGATCGTCAAGGAGAACCTCAAGTTCACCGTGTACGAGAAGCCTCGCGCCGAGGCCATCGCCCTTATGGAGGAGCGCGGCGAGAAGTACAAGGTCGAGCACATCGGCGACCTGGACGACGACGCCCGCATCACCTTCTACCAGCAGGGCGACTACATCGACATGTGCGTCGGCCCCCACATCTGCTACACCAAGGCGCTGAAGGCCTTTAAGCTCACCGGCGTCTCGGGCGCATATTGGAAGGGCGACAAGGACAACAAGATGCTCACCCGCATCAACGGCGTCGCCTTTGCCACCAAGGAAGAGCTCGACGAGCACATGCGCATGCTGGAGGAGGCCAAGAAGCGCGACCACCGCAAGATCGGCCGCGAGATGGACCTCTTTATGATGCGTGACGAGGCTCCCGGCTTCCCGTTCTTCCTGCCCAACGGCATGATCCTTAAGAACACGCTGCTGGACTACTGGCGCGAGATCCACCACAAGGCCGGCTACGTGGAGATTTCCACGCCGCTCATCATGAACAAGCAGCTGTGGAAGACCTCGGGCCACTGGGACCACTACAAGGACAACATGTACTCCACCGTCATCGACGACGAAGAGTACTGCATTAAGCCCATGAACTGCCCGGGCGGCGTGCTGGTGTACGCCTCCAAGCCGCATTCCTATCGCGAGCTGCCCATCCGCGCCGGCGAGATTGGCCTGGTGCACCGCCACGAGCTGCGCGGCGCCCTGCACGGACTGTTCCGCGTGCGCTGCTTTAACCAGGACGACGCCCACCTGTTTGTGCGTCCCGACCAGCTGACCGACGAGATCGTGGGCGTGGTCAACCTGATCGACTCCGTGTACCAGAAGTTTGGCTTTAAGTATCACGTTGAGCTTTCCACCCGCCCCGAGGACTCCATGGGTTCTGACGAGGACTGGGCTCGCGCCGAGGAGGGCCTGCGCACCGCTCTGGAGAAGCTGGGCATGGACTACGAGGTCAATGAGGGCGACGGCGCCTTCTACGGCCCCAAGATCGACTTCCATCTGGAGGACTCGCTCGGCCGTACTTGGCAGTGCGGTACCGTGCAGCTCGACTTCCAGATGCCGCTCAACTTTGATCTGGAGTATGTGGACGCCGACGGCACCAAGAAGCGCCCCATCATGCTGCATCGCGTGTGCTTTGGCTCCATCGAGCGCTTTATTGGCATTCTGATCGAGCACTTTGCGGGTAAGTTCCCCACCTGGCTGGCGCCCGTGCAGGTCAAGGCGCTTCCCGTCTCTGAGAAGAGCCGCGACTACGCCCACGAGGTATGCGCCAAGCTGGAAGAGGCTGGCATTCGCGTGGTCTGCGACGACCGCGATGAAAAGATCGGCTACAAGATCCGCGAGGCCCGCAGCATCGACCGCGTGCCCTACATGCTCATCCTGGGCGAGAAGGAGGTCGAGGCCGGCAACATTTCCGTCCGCGATCGCTCCAACGAGACCGTTCAGATGAGCGTTGACGAGTTTGTTGCCAAGGTGCTCGAGGAGATCAAGACCCGCGCCTAAGGCAAACTTCACAAAAATTAACAAAGGCGACCGTCCATAAAGGGCGGTCGCCTTTTTCATGCCGAAATAAGAAAAGCCGCTGGTTGAGCGGCTTTTTTGTTGCACAAAAAGGTACAGGTTTTTGTATCTTTCGACATAGGCAATTATACGAGCAATTAATCAGCGTTTGCCCAGATTACGCAAAATGTACTGCTAGTAGGTACATCTCCATACCCCTCTACAAAAATCTGTAC
>CABRHX010000040.1 GCA_902470805.1 uncultured Collinsella sp.
GCGGGTGGTTTCTGATGCGGCGCGCTGCGCGCCCCGCACAGGCTAAAGCCCGTAAAGAAAAAGCCTCCGCAGGTTTCCCCGCGGAGGCTTTCGCCACAAAGACTATTTGTCGGCGTCGGTGTCGGCATCGACGACGGCATGGTCATCGTCAGCATCATCGGATGCGGCTTCGGCATCCTCCTGCATGGCCGCCTGCGCAAAGGCCGCGGCATCAGCCGCCAGCTCCTCCTCGCTCATACGAGGCGCACGCTTCTTGGTCGGCATGCCGGCCGCCTTGGCATTGCGCTCCTCCTTGGCCGCCAGGATATCGCCCTCGCGCTCAAGGTAGGCATTCCACTCGTTGTCGAGCAGGGCGTTCACGGCGTCGCCCTCGACGGTCTCGCGCTCAAGCAGCACCTTCGCCATCAGATCAAGCTGATCGCGACGGGCGTCCAGAATCTCGACCGCACGACGATGGGCCTCACGCATAATGCGCTGAACCTCGATATCGATGCGGCGCGCCGTCTCCTCGGAGTAATCCTGGTGATCGGCGTAATCGCGACCAAGGAACACCTGATGTTGCGCCTCGCCAAACACTTGCGTGCCCAGCTCCTCGCTCATGCCCAGGCGCGTGACCATCTCGCGCGCCATCTTGGTTGCGCGCTCCAGATCGTTGCTCGCGCCCGACGTAATATCATCGCACATGAGCTCCTCGGCAACGCGACCGCCCAAGAACACGGCGAGCTCGTCGAGCATCTCGTTCTTGGTCTTGAGGAAGTGGTCCTCCTGCGGAAGCTGCAGCGTGTAGCCCAGCGCCTGGCCGCGGCTGACGATCGAGATCTTGTGGACCGGATCGGAGTGCTCCAGGATGTGGCCCACCAGGGCATGACCGCTCTCGTGGTAGGCAATCGTGGTGCGCTCGGCCTCGGTCATCACGCGACCCTTGCGTTGCGGTCCGGCAATCACGCGCTCCATCGACTCCTCGACCTCGTCCATCGAGATCACGGAACGATGGCGGCGGGCAGCCAACAGTGCAGACTCATTGAGCAAGTTCGCCAGGTCGGCACCGGTAAAGCCAACGGTCATCTGGGCGAGCTTCTCAAACTTCACGTCCTCGTCCATCGGCTTGTTCTCGGCATGCACGCGCAAGATCTGCTCGCGGCCCTTCACATCCGGACGGTCGACCGTGACCTGACGGTCAAAACGACCGGGACGCAGCAATGCCGGATCCAAGATGTCAGGACGGTTGGTCGCAGCGATCAGGATGACCGACTCGCTCTCCTCAAAACCGTCCATCTCGACCAGCAGCTGGTTGAGCGTCTGCTCGCGCTCGTCGTGACCGCCGCCCAAGCCAGCTCCGCGCTGACGTCCCACGGCATCGATCTCATCGATGAAGATGATCGACGGGGCCTGGGACTTGGCCTCCTTAAAGAGGTCACGCACACGGCTGGCGCCGACACCCACGAACATCTCGACAAAGTCGGAACCAGAGATGCTAAAGAACGGCACGCCCGCCTCGCCGGCAACGGCCTTAGCCAGCAGCGTTTTACCGGTGCCCGGAGGCCCCACCAGCAACACGCCACGCGGGATCTTGGCGCCCAGTTTGCGATAGCGATCCGGATCGCTCAAAAAGTCACGGATCTCCTCGACTGCCTCGTCCACGCCGGCAACGTCTTCAAACTTGACCTTGGGGCGCGTGGCCTCGTTGGTCTTGGCGTTGGTCTTGCCAAACTGCATGTTCCTGTTGTTGGCGCCCATCATCTGGCGCATAAAGTAGAACATGATAGCGATCAGGGCGATCGTCGGAAGCACGCTCATCGCCAAGTCGCCCCAAAAATCGGGGTCATTGGTGTTGACGATGTACTTGGTATCGGGGTGCTCCGCCATAAGCTCGGCAAGCGAATCGGAGCCGACATAGGTCGAGGAGAAGCTCTTGAGCTCGCTCGTATCGCCCTTGTCCTTCTTCGTCTTCCAGTAATGACCCGTCACGCTTCCGTCTTGAACCGTATAGGTCAGATCTTCGACGCGATCCTGCTTGATGGCGCTCACCATCTCGCTCGTCGCGAGCTTAACGGTATTGCTGGAATTGGCAAAGCCGGAGCCCATGTTAAAGAAGGCGTAGCCCAGAAGCGCGCAAGCCAAAATAAAATACAGCCAGCCCGTACGCGTGGGCTTCTTGCCTCCGGGCATCCCCGGGATCTTAGGCTCCCGGGGAGTCTGGGAATTGTTATCGTTATGGTCGTCGGGCATCTTACGAATAAACCTCCGGTTTCAAAATGCCCAGATACGGAAGGTTACGATAGCGCTCGGCATAGTCGAGGCCGTAGCCCACCACAAAGGCATCGGGGCAATGGGTTCCAACATACTTGGGCGTGATGGCCGAGACGCGGTCCTCAACGTCCTTCCACAGGAAGGCGGCGACCTCCAGAGAAGCGGGCTTGCGGCTCTCGAGGTTCTTCATCAGATACTTGAGCGTCAGGCCCGAGTCCAGAATGTCCTCGACGATCAGCACGTCGCGACCGCGGATGTCGATATCCAGGTCCTTAATGATACGCACGATACCCGAGGACTTCACACCGTCGCCATAGCTCGAAACAGCCATGAAATCGATGTTGGTCGGCAGCTCGATCTTACGCATCAGGTCGCCCATAAAGACCACGGCGCCGCGCAGGACCGCAATCAGCACCAGATCCTTACCCGCGTAATCGCGAGTAATCTCCTCGCCCAGGCGAGAGACGATACCGTCGATATCCTCCTGCGTGAACAGAACCTTCTCGATATCCGGATGTTGAGAAGCCATGACAACCCTTTCTTGTGCTTATCGCCCACACACCGCCGTATGGACGCGAACTTCACATTTTAGCAGCGCACGGGGTATATTTTCCAGCCCGTACGCCATCAGCGCGGGAATACCGTCAACGTCGCACAGAATAGCTGGCGTGGGACGCTATTCCGCATCGACCACGCGGAGCAGATATGCCACGCGCGTTGCGGCCGTGCACTTAAAACGCTCGTCCGCGCGAACTCCGGCGACCCACACCACGGCGCCCCCCGGCGCCGTCCTCACCATGGGCACGCCGGCGCGCTCGGAAACGGGAATGCGAGCCTCACCTAGCAAGTCGGATACTTTCTTGCTTCGACCACTCATCCCTAACGGGCACATCACGTCTCCCGGTACAGGACCGTCCACCCACAGGCGCGCCAATCGCGCCTCGGCAGGGATCTCGCCACGCGAGCCCGCCAGGATCCGCTCACTATCGCTGTCGGCAAAACCCAGGGCAGCCGCGTCTACCAAAGCTGTCACTTCCCCGGCAGCTGCAAGCTCACGGGCGCGGCGCACGATATCGCATCCCGGCTCAACGGCCATCGGTTCTGTGACCAGCATACGTCCCCCGCCCAACGGCAAACGACCGGGTACGGTAACCCAGTCCGCGACCAGGCCCTCGCGAGCCGCCGGCGCCTTGAACGCCAGCATGCCAAACTCAATGCGTGCGTCAATCCCCGCCGGAAGCGTGACCGAGCCGGCGCCCTCGGCAACGCAGGAAAGGACTCGCTCCACATGTCGCATCTCTGGACGAGCGTCCGGATCGATGCGCTTAATCGCCAGTCGCACGATGCGCCGCGCGATTACCACCTCGGCCGCAGCAAGGCGCCTGGCATCGAGCACCAGCGCGCCCGCCGCCTCCTTACGCAGGCAGCTTCGAAACGCCTGTGCCGAAAGCTGAGACAAAAACGCGTCCTCATCGCCTAAGATCTCGCAGGCGGCGCCAATCGTCTTGCAGACGCTCGCGTTGCGCTGCGCCACCACCGGCATCACTCGATGGCGCACGTAGTTTCGCAGATACGAGATATCCTCATTGCTCTCGTCTTCACGCCACGGCTGACCATGTACCTGTAGATAGCCCACGAGCTCGCCATGAGTTAGGTCGAGCAAGGGACGCACCACGATATTCCTCCGGCGAGGAATGCTCGATAGGCCAGCGGGCCCTGAACCCTTAATCGCGTTCATCAAAAACGTTTCCGCGCGATCCGAAGACGTGTGCGCGGTGCAGATACGAGCCGCCGTTCGCGGTGCCCCCGTCTGGGCGCAGAGCTCGCGAACATACCTCCGCGCCGCGGCATAGCGCACCTCGCGGGCCGCGGCCTCAATATTGCCCGACTCCCCATCAAAATAAGCGTGCTCCACGCACAGCGGTAAACCATATTTCGCGCAGAGCTCACGCACAAAGGCCTCGTCGCCATCGGACGCCTTGCCGCGCAGATGATGGTTTACATGCAGCACATGCAGGCGCTCGCGAGCAATGGGGGCAACACCGCGTCCGTCTTGGATATCCAGCTTTGATGTGCACGCCATAAGAAGCAGTGCCGTCGAGTCCGCGCCGCCTGATACCATGAGCACGACAGGAGCAGCCTGCTGCCTCGTTCGGGTCTCATCGACTGCCCCGGGCACGGCATGGTGTCCGTAATGCTGTGATACCGTTGGCATTCGCTTCCTCCTCTATTCGTCCGCACCCATTGTATCCTTTGGAATCTTATGTCTCGTCTGCACCTTCATATCCTCGGCAGTGGCTCTAAAGGCAACTGCGCACTCATCGAGGGCCCGCAGGGGCTCATTATGGTCGATGACGGACTGTCTCGCCGCGAGACATTAAAGCGCATGGCAGAACTGGGGCTCTCGACAGACAACGTCTCGGCTCTTCTCATTACTCATGAGCATAGCGATCACATCAAGGGCCTCGATGTCTGGTGCAAGCACTGGCACGGCCCCCTCTTTGCCAGCAGGGGCACTCTTTCGAACAAAGAAAATCTTTCGCATCTGCCTGTCGAGGAATTCGATCCCGGCGACGCCCTATCCATTGCCGGCATCCACGTGCAAACCTACTCAACATCACACGATGTCATCAATCCAGTCGGTTATCGATTCGACGCCCTCGATGATTCCATCGGCTTTGCCACCGACACCGGAGAGCTATCGAGCCAAGCCATGAACACCCTCAAAGATTGTCGAGTCCTCGCGCTCGAAAGCAACCACGATGTGACCATGCTGCGCGAGGGAGAATATCCCCGCTTTCTTCAGGAGCGCATCCTGTCTGCAAGGGGACACCTCTCCAATGGCCAAGCCGCCGAAGCCGCGCGCGAACTTGTTACCGATCGCACCGAACAGCTCATTGCCATGCATATCAGCCAAGATAACAATCGTCCGAGCCTTACCGTCAAAAGCTATGCCAAGGCTCTGGCCGCAACCCTGGATGACGAGGTCGGCAGCTCCGCAACCCTTCTCCAAGGATCGCGAAAACTCTCGATACGCCCTGCGAGTCAGTATCAACCGGCAACCATTCAATAGACTGTCCTAGACAGCAAAAGGGGCCGAGAATCGCTTCCCAGCCCCTTTTGCTGTCTTTTAATAGCGCAGAACACCAACGAAGTTAGTCGATGGAGATCTTCGTAACGTTCTTCTTCTCGACGATCTTGGGGACCGTAACGGTCAGGATGCCGTCAGCGTACTTAGCCGAGAGGCCCTCGCTCGAAGCGTCCTTTAGATACACGCCACGCGTCGCGCTGTACGAGCTGAACTCCTTCTGCAGGAAGTTCTTGCCCTCGTTCTCCTCGTCTTCCTCGACATTCACGCTAATGGACAGACGGCCCTCGTTAAGCTCGACATCGATATCGTCCTTGGCGACGCCGGTCAGATAAGCCTTGACCTCATAGCCGTCGCCCTTATCCTCAACGTCAACGGGAAACGCCTTGGAAGCAATCGAGTTGTTTGCAAGGTCGGTCATATCATCAAACAGATCGAACAGCGAGCTAGCAGAAGGACGAACGCCAAAAACCGAACGATAAGGAACCATGCTTGCCATGTTTACCACTCCTTTTAGGACTGCCGAGCCATCTTCTAGGTGACTGGGACTTCTTTTGACGCTCATATATATGCCCACACATTGCTTATATATACATTGACTATAAAGTTTTTTGAGTCAAGTACTATAAGCATATCTAAGTGTAATTGACTCAGGTTTTAGTAAGGTTAAGGTTCTTTGAACCAGAGCTTAAATAACGAGTATGTTCGCAGCTACAAATAACAAGGGGCTTACAATGAGCGCGTACACGTTGTTGGTAACGAGCTAAAGGGCATCATGGACGACCAAAACCAGAACAAAATGTTTATGCAGACGCAGGGGGAAGAAACTTCCACGCAGCCGCCACGGTTCCATCGCCCCCACATCTCGCAAGAGCCCATTAATGATCCTGAGCCCGAGTATGTGACGAGAAATCGATATCAAACGCTCGAGGATGCCCAAACGGGACGCAAACATATGAGCGTCGCCTCGGGAGACCCTGTATATCTGAAAGACGCACCATTATCTAAAAACAGCGCAGCTAGTGATGAGCCGATGAAAGCATCCGCCGCTCATCAACAAAGAGGTCCTCGACCAAAGCAAACCTTGACGCATTCGGCTCGCTATCTCGAAACGCCAAAACAAGGAAAATCGATCTTCGTTTCGTCAAGTAAACGACGCAAGAAGCATCGACTGACACTCCTGCTTTTGATCATTGTGGCCATAGCAGTTGTCCTTGTTATTCGATTTATCTTCTTTAAATAAAGGCTCAATACCAAAAACGATAAGATCGTCTGATGTAATAGAGTCATTTACGCCCAATAAACGCAATCAAAACCACCCCTAAAAGGGGTGGTTTGCTCTTAGGGTATAACCCTTGGATTT
>CABRHX010000041.1 GCA_902470805.1 uncultured Collinsella sp.
GTCCGGCTGAGTCTGGGAAGAGGTGCCGGGCGGCGGGCGGAGCATGGCCACCGGACCCATCGAAACACATCTCCACCGTTCCTTCAACTGGGAAAACGGCGCCCCCGGGGCCCGTGAGGGGCCGCGGGGGCGTTCGGCTAGCTGCGGGAACGGCCTATTCGCTCAATGTGTTCGGTTGAGATCGGAAATCAACCGCAGAATAATACCTATAATGGCGATAGCCAAATACGTTAATTACTTCCCCATCGGAGGATATCTATGACCGAAACCGCAGCCGCCGCTCCCGTCGAGACGCGCGACACCAAGCTCGAGATTATCATGGGCCGCGAGGCGCTCGACAAGCTCGCTGACGCCACTGTGCTGGTGCTTGGCTGTGGCGGCGTGGGCTCTAATTGCTGCGAGGCACTCGCCCGCGGCGGCATCGGACACTTCGTGATTCTGGATAAGGACGTTATCGCGCCCAGCAACATCAACCGCCAGGCCATCGCATTTCACAGCACGATCGGCAAGCGCAAAGTCGACGTTATGGAAGCCATGATCCACGACATCAATCCCGCTGCCACCGTCATCAAGCGCACCGAATACCTGTTGAGCGATAACATCGACGAATTCTTCGCGAGCGTTTTGGAGCAGACGGGCGGCAAGCTCGACTACGTCATCGACGCCATCGATACCATCTCGGCCAAGCTCACCGTCGCCAAGTATGCTCAGGACCACGACATTCGCCTGGTGAGCTCCATGGGCGGCGGCAACAAGCTGCATCCCGAATGCCTGCGCTTCGCCGATATCTTTGACACGGTGCGCGACCCCATGAGCCGTATCATGCGCAAAGAGTGCAAAAAACGTGGCATCAAGAGCCTGCACGTTCTATTTAGCTGCGAGGAGTCGGTCAAGACTCAGCGCCGTGACCCCTCCAACATCCACGAGCGCACCGAGCTCGGAACCGCCAGCTTTATGCCGCCCATCATGGGCCAGATGATTGCCGGCGAGGTTATTCGCAAGATCAGTGGACGCGGTACCGAGCGCGTTCGCGCCGACGGCCAGCGCCTGGACTAGCAAGGCACACCGCGATGGAGCTGCAGTCCTTTGATGCTCACTGTCACCTCGACCTGATGGCCAGCCCGAACACCGTTGCCCACGAAGCCGCAGCGATGGGACTGGAGCTCTTTGATTGCGGCGTCGATCCACGCGATTTCGCGTCAGCATCCGAACGCGCCAGCAGTAGTCCCAACGTTATTGCAGGGGTGGGCCTCCACCCCTGGTGGATTGCCGACGGCCGATGCGGAACCGCCGAGGTCGGCCTGCTTTGTGAACTCGCCATCCGGGAACGGTTTATCGGCGAGGTCGGGCTCGATTTCTCGCCACGCTTTGCAGGCACCGAGGGAAACCAGACGCAGGCATTTGAACGGCTATGCCGAACGTTATCGCAGTCCCCGCTACCTGGACGCGTTCTATCCATTCACGCCGTTCGCGCGGCGGGAGCAACTTTGGACACTTTGGAGTCGAACGACCTTCTAAAGGACGTCCCCAACTCCCCCACCATTATCTTCCACTGGTTTAGCGGCACCTCAGATGAGTTTGTCCGCGCACGCATTGCGGGCTGCTACTTTTCCGTGAATGAACGCATGCTTGCGACCAAACGTGGGCGCGAATACGCGCGACAGATTCCACTTGATCGCTTGCTACTCGAAACCGACGCGCCGGCCGAACCAGACGCGGAAACATCCGCGCGACAGCTCGTCGATTCACTCATAAGAGTATCCGAGGTCATTGCTGCGCTTAAAAACTGCCCCGAGGAGAGCGTCAAGTCGGTCGTTCTGAGAAATTCCCGCTCCATTTTCGACTTCCGCTGACCTCGGTGGGCAAAAAATGCCAAATATGAGTACTGTTGTAAAACTGGTCACATTATTTTGCACCAAAACAACGACCTGATAATGTACAACTGTTCATTATCAGGTCGTTTTAGCATACCCAGGGACATATTAGACGGCTTTAAGTTGTCCGCAGACACTCAACTAGGGTAGCGCGCAGAGATGTGGTGTAAGAGGCGGGGCATGCCCCGCCTCTTCTCTTT